>JAZUIZ010000023.1:0-89078 GCA_045642525.1 Erysipelotrichaceae bacterium | reverse complement strand
TCAGGTAAATTCTTATTATTTTCCCAATTAGATACAGACTGCCTAGTAACAAGTAATTTTTCTGCCATTTGTTCTTGAGTCAAACCATTATCACTTCTTATTGATTTTATTATTTCACCGAAATCCATCTTTGTTCTCCTTGTTTACTATCAGTCATTGCCACATCTAGTGTTTTTATTTTTGTTGTATATAAAATAATCTTTCTTACTAAATAAACATTCCTTTTTATTTATATCTAAATATCCATTATATTGACTTGTGTATTCATTATTTAAGAAATCTTTCCATGTAATACAAAAAGATAATTCTTTTACTTCAAGTATTCCTTGCTTTTTCTCAACAATTGATAATTTAATCATTAATCTTTCTTTTTGATAAATAGTTCTGTCTGTGACACTACTTAAAAATTTGACAGAGACAGAATCATCATCAAATAACAATTCATCTCCCTGGTTTACAGACACATCATAAGCAATACCATTACCACTATTTTCAATTGTTAAAAATAATGAGTTTATACCTATAACTGCATCAGAAACTATTATTCTTGGTTCACATATATATGCTAAAGACTTTCTTGTATCATTTTGTATTCCAATATTTCTTACAAGACCATCTTTAATCAAAGATAATTCCTGGGAATTATCTCTCATTGTTTTTAAAATATTATCGCACTCAAAATCATGTATTTTTTTTATTGCATCACTATTATTATCAATTGCATTTTCCAATATAACTTGTTGTTTCATCACTTTTGAAACTTTATTTAGTAATACAATTGTCAATATTAATAACAATACAAAACATATCCCTTCTAAGTATATAAATAATTCTTGAAACATCATAGCGCACCCCTTTTTTTATCTTCTTCTCCTTTTTATCATTTTGAAAGTAACGTATTACCAACAAATATTTAACAAAAAAAATGCTAAGCGTTACTAAAACGTTACTATGAATATTTGATAATATAGAGGAGTTAGCGGCAATATATAGAATACCGTCGTTCATCAATTAATTAATACTTTTTGGCATCCGCTAACTCGCTTGTTTAAAAGCAGAGAAAAGTAATAAAAAGTTTATAACTGTTCACGTTTTTTCTTGTAATTGTCATGTTTGTTACGTGTTCAAGCAAAAATAATAGTATCTAAAAAATATCACTTAGAAATCATATTTTATTCAAAGTACTTAATGCATCATCTATTATCTATGTATCAATGCTAAACATTTCAAAATATGAAATGCTTGCTTTGAAAATAATCATTACAAACTTTTATTATTCCCATCCTCTTTTTTTATTTGATAATTCTTCTAAATAGTACTCTCCCCAAGAGAATTCAGATAAAAATTCTCCTTCAAAATTATGTGTATTGTTTGCATTATTTTTTTTCAACTCATAATAGTCACATTCAACCATTTCTGTATTTATGATTTGACCTCTAATTGTAGATATTAACAAATCTTCAATTTCATATTTTTGTAATGTGAGTTTTAGTCTTTTTAAAGCATTATAGTATACCTTCATATGTTCATTATCATATGTTCTGCCTTCCCATATAGTACTATATAATTCTTCATTACTTATTTCTTTCCCACATTTTGTTACAATTAGTGCCAGTATTTCTTTTGCCTTTCCAACCAGTCTTATCGGATATTTGTCTTTGTAAACTACAAACCTTCCAAACATTTGAATATATATGTGCTTGTCTTGTCTTTTTATTAACAATTCCATTTTTTGCATCATCATAGACAATGTTTTTTCTTTATATGGTTTTAAAATATAGTAATCTGCTCCAATGTCATTTGATTCTCGAATATACCCATCGTAAGCTGTAATAAAAACAATAAGAATACTTGGACTAATTGTTCTTAAAAGTTTCGCTGTTTTAAATCCATCTATTTCCTTCATTTCAATATCCAGAAAGGCTATTTCAACCTTATGTTTAGATACATATTCGATAGCGCTATGGCCATTTTCAAAACTAGCTAGTACTTCCAAATTTTTGATTTTGGAACTAACTCTCAAAAAGCTCTTTATCATTATTGTTTCATCATCAACTATTATTGCCTTCATAATAAAATTCTCCTTTTTCTATTAGAGGAATATCAATATATATATTAGTTCCAATTCCGGTTTTACTATCGATTATTACTTTTGCGTTGATCATTTTTTCTAAACGAAGTATAGTGTTAATTAGACCTGTAGAATTTTTCTTGCCTTCTTTTATTTCTTTTATAGTTTTATTATAATCAAATCCAACACCATCATCAGAAATAATTATCTTAATAATTTCGTTTTCTTTTTCTGTTTTTATTTTTATATTTTCCTTTCCTTTAAGTATACTAAAACCATGTTTAATAGAGTTCTCAACCAACGGCTGTATACAAAGTGGTGGTATTTTAAAATTGATATACTTTAAGTCGTATATTACGTTTAAACTATCGCCGAGTCGCATTTTTTCAATATTTACATAAGCACGAATGCTTTCTAATTCTTGGGAAAAATCAATTAAATTTTCATTAGACATTAACTTTATACGTGCCCTTAAATATATAGTAAAATCATATAATAAGTCATAAGCTTCCCGTGGCTCTTCTAAAATAATTTCTCTTATTGAAGCTAGCGCATTATAAAGAAAATGTGGCTGCATTTGCCCTGTTAGATTTTTGATTTTACTAATTTGTAAACTCTCATCTAATTCATTCATTTCTTTGTTGATATTTATAAAACTGTCATATAAACCATATACCATATCAATTAATAAATAACTAATTGCATAAAAGATAAATATTGATTCAATTGTATATGAATCAAAAGCGCGAGATACAAAACCAATTTTTTTGATTTTTGATATTTTGCAAATAACAATTGTCATAATCCACAACAATGCAAATAGCAAAAACAAAGTTTCTTCCTTATCTATTTTTTTATTTTTTAAAATATTGCTCGAACTATAAATCCCTAAAAAAAGATTTATTATAAACAATATAATGTTTGATGTTTTAAAATCACAAATATGTTTTATGTTTGTTGCACTCAAAAATAAACAAATAATAAAATAGGCAATATTTAATATCACACCACCCATTACAATACAACGTCGTCTTTTGGTGGTTTCGTATTCTCTAAAATATAATAAGAAAAATATTGAAATTATATATTGAACACAATATTTTATATACGTCCAAAAATATTGATTAGTAATAAACACTAAATAATGTCCACCACTAGAAAGTAGATTTAATCCAAAACCACATACTGTTCCAAAAAAAAATATGCCTCTTTTCATAATAGGCAATTTACTAGAGAGCAATACAAAAATAACTATACATAATGAAGAAATGCTCAACAAAAATATAGACAGGGGAAACGTCAAATTGTTATTAGTTATATAATAACGAATTGTGTCTGAAGTTAAACAAAGTGATAATTTGTCAATCGTTGTGACAGCATTATTATCAATTGGTATCATTTCAATATAGATTGGCTTTTCATACATATACTCACTTATCGGAAGACTAACATACACATCGCCAACCATCTTATTTTCTCTTGAAAATTTGTTTCCATATTCATAGAAAACATTCGTTTCGTTAAAAACCTTAACAGTATTACCATGTGCTTCAAAAATTAGACTATAAAACCCATCGTTTTGTGGTTTATCTAAATAAACCATATAAGTTGTAGGTTTCTTTTCCATATTGACTAATTTGTCCGTAACGTCTATTGTTGGAGTATTTGATGCAATACCAAATAACAAAACAACAATTGGAACAATCATAAAAATAATTAACAATGAAATTTTATTTATATAGGTTTTTTCTTTCATTTCTTCCCATTAAACCACAATATATTCTACTTTTCATAAATTTTTTAATAGACACATTTTAGCAACATCTATACTATACCAACCACATACCAACGTCAAAGTAACGTCTCGTCTATCGTCAATGTTTATATAGCTATTAATTCGTTGCATTATACAATAATATCTATTTTTTATAAAAACATATATTGTAGTTTAATGAATAACGTTTCTTTTAGAAACACAAAATATTCAATATATTCAATTTTGATATTGGCATTTATGCACACGAAAAAAAATACAAACATATATCATTTATTATTCACGCAAATATGCATATGTTACACTAAATATTCAAATAATTCTACTTCCATGTTGCCAGTGTCTTCATAATATACTTCTTTATTTCCAATGTATTTAAATCCATGCTTTAAATAAATTTTTTCTGCAGGTACATTATTTAACACAACATCTAAATGAATTGTTTTTTTGTTATGATTCTTTATTATGTTAATCAAATTGTCTAACATTTCGCCCGATATTCCTGTCCCACGATATTTTTTACTTGTCGCAAATAAATGGATAACCGAAACATCATTTTCGTTTGCAATAGTCCAATTTCCACCAACATATATTGGATCTTCATTAAACGTAATTACACCAGCTGATGCAATCTCGTTATTAATTAAACCGATATACATTTCGTTGTTTTCAATATGACTAGTTATATCATTTATTGAAGGATATACATCTTTTGTCCATCTTGGTGAATATTCATCAAATGCTTGTCCATCAATAATATCATCATAAAATTGTTTAACTAATTTGATTTCAGAATTTGTTGCAAGTCTAATATCCATATTAATCAATTATTACTGACTTGTTATTTCTATCTAAGATGTAAACTTCAGCTGTTCCACCTAAATTAGACTTAATCATATCAGACAATTCATTGATGGCTTTGTTCATATCTTCCGTTCTATTTGGATCAACACATTCAATAATCATAAATGCATTCTTTGTATCCTCAGTTAGACAAGTTCTAACAGCCTCTCTCCAGTTCCAACATCTACATACTGCACCAGAATTATCCATATAACAGATTTCACCCTCTAATGCTGGTTCTGATTCATCACTACCGTAAGTAACGAATGCCTCTCCACCTTTTGCTTTAGATAGTCTTAAATCTCCATCGAACTTATCAATATCTTCACCGCCACATGGTAAAGCATATTTAAGAGAAACTGAGTTATAGATATCAACAAGTGGGTTGATAGTTCCAATTCCAGTTTTCTTGTATGCACGCTTTAACAATGCTTCAATAGAACTTCTTGCACCCTTCTTTGTCTTAAACTTTGTGAACGCATCTCTCCATACTGAGATAACTGTATTTGAAGATAGTTCTGGATTTGGTAAATATTGTAAACAATCCTCTTGAGCCTTATCTATTAAACCACGATATTTATCAGGGTCTTCAACTTTATTATTTATTCCCTTACATACAGCGATACCGATTTTAGCATCTGGGAACAATTCAAAGAAATCATTCTTAATTACAAATCTCTTCTTACCATCGTCGAATGATTCATCAGCAGATAATTTAACTTCTTCTTTTTGCTCATGTTTTTCAGCATCTGCTTTTTCCATATGTTCTGGAGCACTAACACCCAATAAATCTAAAGCGTTCTTAAGTGTTATTTGTGTAGCCTTGGCTAATGCGAGTCTTTGTGCGGTCAACTCCACATTTTCTTTATCTACAATTTTGCATTTTCCATAGAACGAATGGAAATTAGAAGCTAGTCTTTGAACATAGTTACAAATTTTATTTGGGCTTCTTGTTTCTGCAGCATCAGCAATAACTTCTGTAAATGATGCTATTGTTTTTAATAGCTCAACTTCTTTTGGATTTGTAAGCAAGTTATAAGAATCTAACATCTTAACATCTTGTCCTTTTAATACTGAACAAATTCTTGCATACGCATATTGAACATAATAAACAGGATTGTCCATAGATTTGTTTCTTGCTAATCCTAAATCAAAATCCATGTGTGTATCTAATGCCTTAGATAAGAATGTATAACGTGTACAGTCAACACCAATATCATCAATTAACTCTCTTAATGTAATGGCATTACCTGTACGTTTTGACATTTTGACTTCAACACCATTTTCAACCATTCTTACCATTTGACAAATATCAATTTGTAAATTGTCTCTTGGATATCCTAAAGCTTCCATTGCAGCCTTCATACGAGGAATATAGCCATGGTGATCAGCGCCCCAAATATTAACCAAGATTTCATATCCTCTATCATACTTATATATATGATTTGCGATATCTGGTGTCATATATGTATAGTAACCATCTGATTTCTTTAATACTCTATCTTTGTCATCTCCATATTTAGTTGCTTCAAACCAAATAGCACCATCTTTTTCATAAAGAAGGTTTTTTTGCTTCATTATTTCAATAGATTTATCAACCAATCCTTGATCAACAATCCATTGTTCAGAAATCCACGAATCAAAGAAACAACCATAATATTCAAGATCGTTTTTAATTCTCTCTAATTCTTTTTTTCTTCCTAATTCTTTGAATGCTAATACTGCTTCTTCTTCTGAAACATGTAGCCACTTGTCTCCATCAGCTTCTTTTATTTCTTTTGCAATTTCAATAATATCTGATCCATGATAACCATCTTCAGGAAGGGTAAAATCTAAACCAAATAGTTCTCTATATCTTCCTAATAATGACTTACCTAAGTTCATCATTTGTGCACCGGCATCATTAATGTAGTATTCACGCAATGTTTGCCATCCTGCTTTGTTCATGATTCTAACGCAACTATCACCCCAAACAGCACCACGCGCATGTCCACAGTGTAAAGGACCGGTTGGGTTGGCAGAAACATATTCTTCTAATAGTTTTGTTCCATTACCAGCATCCGAAGAACCATAATCATCACCCATTTTAATTACAGTGTTAATAGTATCTGCTAAAGCAGTTTTCTTAACCCAAAAATTAATAAAACCAGGACCCGCTACTTCAATTGAATCAATTTCACTTACCTTTTTTAATAATTCTTCTTTAAGCTCATTAGCTATATCTTGAGGTCTTCGTCCAAGAGACTTACAAATACGCATAGCGACATTTGTTGAATAATCGCCGTTTGAACTGTCCTTTGGAATTTCAACCATTATTATTCCATCATCAGGAGTCAAAGCGTATCTGTCTCGAACAATTTCCGAAATGCTAGAAACTAATTTTTGATCAATACTTGCCATAATTTTTTCCTCCTTTATTAAAAATGGCGTGCCTAGCAGGACTTGAACCCGCAACCTTTTGGTTCGTAGCCAAACACTCTATCCAGTTGAGCTATAGGCACATTCATAGATTTATTTTATATCATTTTTATTCTATTTTGTTACTAACTAGACAAAATAATTTATTAGCAGTAATTTCAATCAATTCTTTTGGGTAACAATAATCTTTAGTATGTAATGCTGGGATATTGCCTGCACCGACACCCATAAAAGCACCTTTGTTTTCTTTAAGATACCAACCGAAGTCTTCAGACCAACGCATTGGACTTTCTAACAGTACTCCATCCATCAAATCCAAAATTTTTTTTGCACAATCACTATTGTTTGTTGTATCAGGGAAAACGTCGTCACTTTCGCATCTTAATTCCAATCCATCATTTTGAGCCAATTTAGTCGCAAGAGAAATGATATCGTTTTTGAATTTCTCAAGTTTTTCATAACTAGTGCTTCTTAATGTCATATATATTTCTCCATTGTGAGCACTAGTACCAAAATTCCTTGGACCAAAATTTCCACCACAGATTGTAGACATATTTCCATCAACATTGTGACAATTTAAATATTCAACTATTTTAAACAAAGCGTTGCAAGGTGATATACCATTTTCAGGATATGCTGCATGAGAAGGTTTTCCTTCAAATACTAGGCCAAGTCCGCACGAAGCAAGCGCAAATGTGTCTAAGCTAGTATAGATTTTTCCGAATTCGAAACCAGGCAAGTTATGAACACCATATGCTTCGTCAATATTATTTTTGAAAACATCCATACATTTTTTAGCACCACGCCCATTTTCTTCTGCACCTTGAAAAAGAAAATAAACATTATTATCACATCCATTTTTATAAACTTTGTATAATAAAGCACACAATGTTGCAGTATGGCCATCGTGTCCACATAAATGCCTTGGTGTTTCGCCATTACTTACTGCATCATAATCTGCTCTTACTAATATATTTTTTTTATTATTCTTGTTTATATAAGTACAATAAAAACCACCATCCAAATTAAATATTTCAAAGTCTGTATTGTTTTTTATATAATTTTTAATTATTTCTTTTGTTTTAATTTCTTTTTCTGATTTCTCAGGATTGCTATGCAACTCATCAAATAAATCACTAATTATTTTTTCCATAAGTCTCCTTTATATAATCCACAATTGATTTATCTATGATTCCTCCACCTTGAGCAACATTAGGATTTCCACCACCCTTTAAATTAAATTTAGATGCGATATTTTTGAAAGCTTCAGCACAGTTAAAATCATAGTCCTTATTTTTACTAACTATTAAATGCATCTTTTCATTATCAAATATCACAAAAAATAATAATTTCTTCTTTGCATTTGTAGTTAATATTGCAATTTTTTGTACTGATTTATTATCTAAATTATCAAAACTATCTACAATTATATCTTTATCACTATTAATATAATTGTTTGCAAGATGTTCAATATAAATATTTTTATATGTTTCAAGTTCTACGCGAATCTTATTTGTATCCGCAATATAATTATCTAATTTTTTGTCTATTTCCATTATAGGACTAGATAATTTTGTAGATATGTTGTTCATAATCTTGAATTGATGACTATATGTGTTCTTTAATAAATCACCAACTAAGAAGAATATTTTATATCCTCTTGAAGTTTTTTCATATCTAACTATCTTTAATAACTGTAAATACTTTAGCGATGGAACATGAATGCATCCACACATATCATAATCTATATCTGCAATTTTAACGCCACGTAATTCATCGTGTTCCATTTTTTCTAACTTGACATGTTCTGATGCTTCTTGTCTAGTAGGATAAAATATTTCTACTTTTGAATCTTTTAAAATGTAGTCATTACATATATCTTCAATTTCTTTTAACACACTATCATCTAATTTTTCAAAATCCATTTCAGCACCAATTTCATATTCATCATTAAAAAACGCAATTGTTGGTGCATTAGATTTTTTATTGCATATACAACAAAATAAATGTTGCGCTGAGTGAATCTCTGCACGTATTTTCCTATCTTCAATATCTACTTCAAGATGAACATTACCCTCTACTGGTTCATATAAAACATGATAATAATTTCCATTTTCTTTAATTAAATCAATAACTTCCTTGCCGTTTATAGTACCCTTATCTCTTGATTGACCACCAGACTCAAAATAAAACACTGTATCATCCAATGTTACAAAATATTTATCATCCTTCTTTATACATTCTTTTACTTTTGTATCTAGACTAGTGTCTAGCCAATTATCATAATGTTTATTCATGTTCCGGTATAGATTCTGATCCTTTCTGTAAATGTACTTTTTTTCTAAACTCTAATGGCATCATTTTTTTAAATTTACTGAAATTTCTAGTAAATGTTTTAGTGTTGTTATACCCAACGGCTTCTCCTATATCAATAATTGGAAGCTTTGTTTCTAGAAGCATCACGCAAGCTTTATTTATGCGAATATAATTTAAAAATCCCTCAAAATTTAATTCAGTAAGTGCAAGTAAAGCACTATTTATATTGGCCATATTTGTATTAAATCTTTGTGAAATATTCATCTCATTAACATCTTCAGCATAATGTTTATTTACAAATTCTATTACTTGATATCCAAGATTTTTCTTTTTTGTTTGTAAGACGGATACATCTGATTGATATAATTGTCTATATTTCTTTGGTGAAACACCTTTTTCTTTCACAAAAACACTTATTAAATGTTGAGCGTCTGAGAAACCAACAATATCGCTTATTTCGCTCAAAGATAAATCTGTATGAATCAACAATTCAATTACTTTTGTAATTTTTATTTGTTTTACAATTTCAGAAGACGATTTATTAGTTTGTGTGCTTATATACTTTGATATCGCAGACTCTGACATAAAGAAAACGTCAGCCAATTGAGATAAACTTATATCGGAAATATGAGAATAGATATATTTTAAAATATCTTCCTTTTTATTATTTTCTTCATTAGATACTAATTTTGTGTTTGTAACATTTTTATATCTTAAAAATAAAATATATAATTCATTTATCTTTAATGAAACATATGTATCACTTAATAATTTATTTTCATTGTTTTTATACAAAGAATCAACACCTATTTCATCTTTAATATTTTTAATAATGTGTCCTATCTCTTTTGTTTGTTCGTTGTTTAATTGTAATACTGGAGAAACATTTAAATTAAAAAATGAATAATCAATAAAACTATTTCCTAATTCGTATGTTTTTATGTAATTTGTATTAAAAATAATTTTAGTTAAATGAAGAGGCTTTTCAACACTCTCAATTTTTGTAGTATCCCATGGCATTATGGTGACAAGAGCGTTGTCGTGGATATTGTATGTTTTATTATTAATTAATATTTTTCCTTCGCCCTTTTTAAATAACCAAAATCTTGCGGTTTGATGAATCAAAGGCATCGTAGGTGCTTTAATTATCTCAACATCAAAAGAACATAATTTACTACCATCATATGTTGAGATCAATTGTTCTTGAATTTCTTTTACAGTATTCTTCATTTATTTCTCTAAAACCTAAGAAGGCTATCGATACGACAGCCTTCTTTTTTGGTAAACTAATTATACAATAAATTACATATTTTCTCTAACAAGAGCCATACTTAAGCAGTGTGGGCCTCCTCTTCCTCTAGACAATTCACAGCTAGGGATTTCGATAACCTTAACACCTGCTTTTCTTAATGCAGCATTTGTAACATGGTTTCTGTCATAGCAAATAACAACACCTGGTCTTACACAGATTGTATTTGCACCATCAGACCATTGTTCTCTTTCAGCAGCAATTCTATTACCATTACCACACTTGATTAGTTTTACTGATTTTAAGCCTAAGTATTTAGCTAAAGCTTTGTCTAATGGCATATCAATCTTTTTAATTGAGACATCATCTTTAGACTTCTTGATTTCATAGAATGTTGAAACTGACATTACATCATAATGTACAACGAATTTATCAACATCTACTCTAGTCATAACTGTATCTAAGTGCATGAAGCTACGTGAACTTGGAATATCAACTGCTAGAACTGTATCAAATTTTGTGCTCTTATCTTTGAAGATGTTTCTTGCTAAATTTGCAATTGCATCTGGTTCAGTTCTTTCAGAAATACCGATAGCAACAACCTTGTTATTTAATACTTGGATATCACCACCTTCGATATGATCATGAGCATCGCGGTTGTAATATAATTTAGTATTTTTATATTTTGGATGATGTTTGAAAATGTATTCACCAAAAATAGTTTCACGACATCTAGTTACAGAAGTCATCTTGTGTAGAGATACACCGTTACCGATTGTTGCCCATGGGTCTCTAGGAGCGTATAGGTTAGGAAGAGGATCTAATAACATTCTTCCTCTTTCTTTTGTAGTGTAGAAATCACTAGTCTTAATACCTAATTCAGAATCATCTACACCAGCAATACATTTAGAAACTAGTTTCTTTGTATCTTTAATCTTATTTAAGAATTTAAACAATTGATCAGCTAATTTGTCTGAAGCAACTCCACCTTCAGCAATAAATTGTTTAATGAATTGTTCTCTTAAACCTTTCTTGCTATCAATAGCTTCAGCAACTAAATCTACTAAGTAAACAACTTCAACACCTTGACTTCTAAATGCATCAGCGAATGCATCGTGTTCCTTTTCTGCTAAAGGTAGATCAGGAATATCATCGAATAATAATCTTTGTAAAGTATTAGGTGTTAAATTTAAGAATTCCTCACCTGGTTTATGAAGTAATATTGTCTTCAAAGGGGCGATTTCACTATAATTATTTATTGATTTCATTTTTAATTTCCTCTCCGTCAGATAATGTCAAATACATAACTGTTTTAATAGTATGCATTCTGTTTTCTGCTTCATCAAATACAATTGATCTTTCGCTTTCAAATACTTCGTTTGTAACTTCCATTTCTTTCAAACCAAATTGTTGTTCGATATCTTTAGCAATTTTAGTATTTGTGTCATGGAATGATGGTAGAGCGTGCATGAATACAGCGTTAGGTGCAGCCTTCTTCATAACATCCATTGTCAATTGATAAGGTTTTAACAATTTAATTCTCTTATCCCATAGTTCCATTGGTTCACCCATTGAAACCCATACATCAGCGTATAAGATATTACTATTCTTAACACCTTCATCAACATTGTCAGTTACTTTAATTGTGCAACCATTTTCTGCAGCGATTTTCTTACAAGTTTCAACTAAATTCTCATCTGGCCATAATTCTTTTGGACCACATGCAACAAAGTTAACACCTAATTTTGCAGAAGCAACCATTAATGAATTACCGGCATTATTTCTTGCATCACCAATGAAAGTTAATTGTAATCCATCAAATGAACCAAAATGTTCTTTGATAGTTAAGAAATCAGCTAACATTTGAGTTGGGTGGAATTCATTTGTTAAACCATTCCAAACTGGTACTGTTGCATAGTCTGCTAGTTCTTGAACAATTGCTTGATCAAAACCACGATATTCAATACCTTGATACATTCTTGAAAGAACTCTAGCAGTATCTGCGATAGATTCCTTCTTACCAACTTGGCTTCCTGTAGGACCCAAGTAAGTGCAGTGCATACCTAAATCGTAACTAGCTGTTTCAAACGAGCAACGAGTTCTTGTTGAATCCTTTTCAAATAAAAGAACAACATTTTTTCTCTTTAGGTACTCATGTTCGATATCGTTGTGTTTTAATCTTTTAAAAGCAGCAGCAACATCTAGCATGTACTTGATTTCGTCACTAGTAAAATCAAGTAATTTTAGAAAATCTCTTCCTTTAAAATTCATGACTCCTCCTTAGTATGATATAAACTTGACCCAATATTAGCGGTCTTCATTTACTATCTTAATTCTATAAAGTGAAGCGCTTTCAAAAAGGACATTTTATGGAATAATTATTGAATATTTTGTATATTTTTTTACTAAAAATGTCCCTTTGATATAATAAAGGCGATGAATAGCCACTTTACAGAGATTCAAAACCAATTTTGTTCTCAATACAACAAAAGAAAACTATGCAGTTATGACGTTGAATACATTGACGGACCTACAAAACCACTAATTCATCAAACTAGTCGTTTTGTCTTTTTTGAAAAGGGCGAGGGCACAATAACAATAAACAGTAAACCATATCATATTGAACCAAATACGTTTATGGCTCTTTTGCCATGGGATATTTCAGAAATAAATGAAGTTACAAAACCATTCCAATTAATTAAATGTATATATAATTCTGATTTTGTAACACAGTCAATGAAAACAAATTACAACACATCAAATGAATTATTTGGTATTTTAACCCCTATTGGTAACGTTCCAGTTCTACATTGTACTGACGAGGAGAAAAATAAAATTCTATCTATTTTTGAAGAAATCAAAAATGAAGTTGGAATTGAATCAATATATGACGTTGAAGAAGAAAAAGAACTAACAAATGTTTATGTTACAAATAAACTTTGTGAGTTATTAATTTTATACAAAAGATACATAACCAAAAAAGACGTAACGCATCACGATGGAGCACCAGTTGAATTAGATAAACGTAATAATATTTTTAAATATATGTATTCACATCTAAGCGAGAAGCAAACTCTAACAATTCTATCAGGAATTATGTATATGTCAGAATCATCAATCTCAAAATATATTCTTGATGTAACCGGATATACATTTACAGATTTATTAAATGAAATGAGAATTGTTAAAACTATGGATCTACTTACATATACGAATATGACGTTAAACGATATTGCTGAACTTGTAGGATTTTCTGATGCATCACACGTTATAAGAGTGTTTACAAACAAAACTGGTATTTCGCCAAAAACTTATCGTAGTATGTATAACTCAATTACTAATATTTTTGATGAGAAAGATAGAAGCTTAAATTTTAAAGTCATCACTTACATATATGATAATTACGCAAACGATATTACCGTTCAAGATGTTGCTTCAAAATTTAATATCTCAGTAATAGAAGTTAATAGAATATTGTTATTTCAGGTTGAGAAAAACTTCGATGATTTCTTAATATATTTGAGAATAACTAAAGGATGTGAACTATTGCTAACTACAAATTATGATATTATTGACATCGCAATTCAGGTTGGGTTTAATACAGTAAAAACATTTAATCGAAACTTTATGAAACTTAAAAATATGACTCCTAGTTCATTTAGAAAAAATATATTGTTTCAACAATATAGCGAATCAATTAAAGTTGAAAAATTAAAAACAGATGCTAATAAATAGCATTTGTTTTCTTTAGGAATTTAAACAACTTTGTGGTAAAGTTTGTTTTAAGTACTGTGTGGTTTTTTATTAATGTAAACTCAATCTTGCTTTTTCTCGTAATAATTCTTTTGCTAAGAAATCGAGAGGCACAATAATTAAATAAATAAATTTATATATAAATTTTTTATCTAATGCTTCTCTATTTAAGTAATCCATTAAAATTTAATAAATTTCTGTCTCGTTTTGAAGTATATTTGTTTTTCTTATATGTAAATTTCTAGTCTAATTTATTTTAATGAATTTAAATAAAAAGCAAAATAATAGAATGGCAATGTTAATATTTTGTTTGTTTCATCAAAACCATAATGATTCATAGATACTTTTACAACTATATCCTTTTTATTATGAGTTCTAAATTCATTAATAGAATTTAATGAACCTCTATTCTTTTTTGAATCAATTGGGATTATCTTTCCGTTCAAATCTAAAACAAACTCTAGTTCACTATCGCGCTTACCTTTCCAATAAAATAAGCCACGCCCTCTTGCAACCAGTTCTATTGAAAGATAGTTTTCATAATAAATGCCAGCAAGTGAATTACTTTTATCTAACACAAACGATTTTGCATTTAATCCACTTTGATATGTAAATAGTCCCATATCAGATAAATATAAACGATACAACGAATCTTCGCTTTCAATTAATGGAGAAGTTATTTTTTCTTTTAATAAATATGCTTTATTTACAACATTTGCAGTTACTAACCACTCTATTGGTGTAATAACGTCCCTTGTTTTATAGTTTTTATTAATTTGTGAACATTTAAAGTTTTTGTTATCTTTGTTTAACTGGCTATATATATTTCTATATATTAATCTACTTTTAATTATAGATTCGGATGATGCTTGATATAATTCCATATCACTTAAATAATCTGAATAAATTTCTTTTAATTTTGATGATACCTTTTCATAAGCTACTACTTTATTGTCTTTATGCTGAATAAATGTTTTTACAACCTCAGGCATTCCTCCCACATAAAGATAATCATTGAATATTTCAATTAATTCATTATGAATGACTTCATTTATACTTTGTTTTTTCTCAAAACTGCTTTCTAGAAAATCATATGTTTTCTTTTTGTAGTTAATTAAAAATTCATCAAATGTCATTGGGAAAATCATTAATTGATTTATTTTCCCTACGGGAAATAGAAAACCTCTATTTGCATATCCTCCTTTTTTATGTACGAAACGATTTATTCTGATTCTTACTAGAGAACCAGATACTATTAGAGGAATTTCCCTACGCTTTTCACAAAAATGTTTCATCATTTCAATTATTGGAAGGCATTCTTGAGCCTCATCAATAATCAAAAGATGGTTATGGTCAGCAATGAAATCATATTTGATTTGTATATACTCCAAAACGCTTTTTAGATTTTTGTTTTTAAATACGTAATCAACAAATTCATTATCATCAGAACAATCAATTCTAAGATAAGAACCTTTATAGTATTCTTTAGCAAATAGTTCTTCTATTAAATAAGTTTTCCCCACCTGTCTAGCACCCAATACTAATAAGGGCTTTCTTTCCTCATCGTTATTCCAAGCTATTAAATCGTTCAAATATTTTCTTTTCATATATTGCACCTTTTTACAAGATTAATTCTATCATATGTTGCACTTTTTTGCACATGCTTCTTTTTCATATGTTGTTCCTAATTGCGCTGCCCTATATAACACAAAAAAGATACATTTATTACTTTAGTTTTGTTCACAATCTACACTTTGTAGCGTCTTTGCAAACAAAAATGTAACGTGTTAAATACGTTACATTTCTATATTTATTGATGTATATAAATTTCTATTCTCATTCAATAAAAAATAATTTTTATTATAAAGAGCCCTATTTTTTAGGGCTCTTTCCTTGATAATATTGTTTTATTCTTTTATAGAATGAATGTTGCAGCAGTTAAGATTACAATATTTGCTAATCCAATAATTACTACAACCTTAGCTACGAATTTAGCCCAAGTTGTCCATTCAACTTTTGAAATTGATAGACCACCCATTAATGCACCAGCTGTAGGAGTAATTAAGTTGATTAATCCATTAGCAGCTGAGAAGATTAAGATCATTACTTCTGGAGCGAATCCTAGCATTTGTGTTAGTGGAGCCATGATTGGCATTGAAACTGTAGCTAAACCAGAAGATGATGGGATAAAGAATGATAATGGTAAGTATAGGATATATGCAATTGGAGTGAATAATGCACCTGAAACACCACTTAAGATGTTTGCACAAGCATTCAAGATCCAATCTGTTAATCCAGTAGTTCCCATGATTACAGAAGCACCACGAGCAACAGCAACTACTAGAACAACGCCCATCATATCACCAGCACCAGCTACGAAATTATCAACAAATTCACTTTCTGATAGACCACCAATGATTGCGATAACGATGCTCATTACTAAGAACCAAGTAGATGCTTCACCGAACCACCATAAACCTAAATCACAACCTGTTAAGAATCCTGACCAACCATCAAAGATAGAAATACCTAAATCTGGCCAAGGAATAAATCCACAGATCATTACAACGAATGTAACTGCAAATGCAATTAATACACCCTTTTGTTTACCAGTTAATTGAGAATTATCAGTAGAAATGTTCTTACCTAATTCTTTCATATTTTCTTGTTCTTGAAGAGAAAGAATTGTAGAACCTTTTTCTGCTTTAACTTTCTTTGCATATTTCAATACAAAGAATAATGCGATTGCATAAGATGTTAACCATAGAATGGCACCAAGAACCATTACTAGACCAGAGTTGATTTCAACTCCACTGTCAACAGCTGTTGACATAGCGATACCAGTTGCGAATGGGTTAATTGTTGAGCCCAAAACACCAACACCAGCACCTAAACATACTGTAGCAGCACCTACTAAAGTATCAAAGCCAGCAACATACATTGTTGTAGCTAATAATAGGTAGAATGGAACTGTCTCTTCCCACATACCATAAGTAGTACCACCGATTGAGAATATAAACATTAAAACTGCAATTAAGATTTCTTCTTTGCCATTTAATTTTTTAACAAGTGCAGCAATACCAGTGTCTAATGCACCAGTCTTTGCAACGATGGCAAGGAATCCACCTAGAATGAAGACGAATACACATACATCTGCAGCGTCTTGGAAACCGTTGTAGATAGACATTGTGATGTCTCCTAATGTAGCTCCTATTACTCCAGAATCAGGACTAACTTTAGCAACTATCCATGAAATAGCAGCTAAAACTAGAATAATGATTGCTAGAATACTGTAACTAGAAAGCTTTTTCTTTTGTTTCATATTAAACCCCCTTTGTTATATATATTATACATAAATTATCTATGTACAATAGTTCCTGTCTTGCCTTGTAAAGCATCTTTAGCTTTTTCTAAAGATGTAATCAAAGCTTGTCCGCCAGTTGCTGAAACATAATCAATACATGATTGTACTTTTGGAAGCATACTTCCTGGAGCAAAATGTCCTTCTTCAATGTATTTATTAGCCTCATCAATTGACATTTCTGCTAATTCTTTTTGATCAGGTTTGTTAAAGTTAATGCAAACGCGATCAACAGCAGTTAGAATAACAAGCATATCTGCATGAATATCTAATGCTAATTTTGAACTAGCTCTATCCTTATCAATAACAGCTGCAACGCCAGAGTAACCATTACCATCTTTTACAACTGGTATACCGCCACCACCAACCGTGATAACAATAGTGTTGTTATTAACAAGATTTTCTACAACTGGTAATTCAACAATTGAAACTGGTTTTGGAGAAGGAACAACTCTTCTGTATCCTCTTCCTGCATCTTCAACAAATGTATATCCAGTTTCAGCAACAATCTTATCAGCTTGTTCTTTTGTATAGAATGAGCCAATAGGCTTAGTTGGTTTTTGGAATGCTGAATCATTTTTATCAACTTCAACTTGTGTTACTACACAAGCACATGGTCTATTGATACCTCTATTTGCTAATTCTTTTTGAATAGATTGTTGTAAATGGTATCCAATATAACCTTGAGTCATAGCACCACATTCTGGGAATGGCATTGCAGGTGTTGAACCACCATTGTTATGTGCATATTCGAATGCTAGATTAACCATACCTACTTGTGGACCATTTCCATGTCCAACAATTACATCGTATCCTTCTTCGACTAAGTCTACGATAGTAGATGCAGTTTTCTTAACTAATTCTAATTGTTCTTCTGGTGTTTTTCCTAAAGCATTTCCACCTAATGCTATTACTAATTTTTTTCCCATAATTATTTCAATGTTGCATACATAACTGCTTTAATTGTATGCATTCTATTTTCTGCTTCGTCGAAGACTTTTGATTGTTTTGATTCAAATACTTCATCAGCAACTTCCATTTCGTTAACACCAAATCTCTTAGCGATATCAGCACCAATAGTTGTGTTTGTATCATGGAATGAAGGTAAGCAATGCATGAAGATTGCATTAGGATCAGCATTAGCCATAACTTCTTTTGTAACACGATATGGTTGTAATAATTTAATTCTCTTTTCCCAAATTTCATCTGGTTCACCCATAGATACCCAAATATCTGTATAGATAACATGTGCACCCTTTGTACCTGCCTTAACATCTTCTGTTAATGTAACAGTTGAACCATTTTCTGCAGCAATCTTTTTGCATGTTTGTACTAATTCATCTTTTGGCATTTGCTCTTTAGGTCCACATGCAACAAAGTTGATTCCTAATTTTGAACAAATAACCATTAATGAGTTTGCAACGTTATTTTGTGCATCACCCATGAAAACTAATGTCTTGCCCTTCATGCTACCAAAGTTTTCTTCAGCAGTCATGATATCAGCTAACATTTGTGTAGGATGGAAATCAGTTGTCAAACCGTTCCATACTGGAACACCAGCCTTAGCACCTAATTCTTCAACGATTGATTGAGCGAATCCTCTATATTCGATACCATCATACATTCTTCCTAATACTCTTGCAGTATCTTCTAGAGATTCTTTTTTACCCATCTGAGATGATCCTGGATCAAGATATGTAACACCCATACCTAAATCACGACCAGCAACTTCAAACGAACAACGAGTTCTTGTTGAAGTTTTTTCGAATAATAGAACGATGTTCTTTCCTTCTAAATATTTATGAGGAACACCATTTCTCTTTAATCTTTTAAACTCAGCAGCTAAATCTAATAAATAACGAATTTCTTCTGGAGTGTAATCTAACAACTTTAAGAAATTACGTCCACTTAAACTAATTGGCATATTATATTCATCTTCCTTTCCTAATATTAGTCTTCTCTAATTAATGGCATAGACATACATCTTGGACCGCCTCTGCCTCTTGATAATTCACATGATGGCATTTCAATAACTTTTAAGCCCTTGCTTCTTAAGAATTCGTTGGTTACGTCGTTTCTTTCATAAACAACGATTACACCTGGAGCAATACACAATGTATTTGAACCATCATTCCATTGTTCTCTTGCAGCAGCAATATTATCTCCACCACCACATGGCAACAACTCTACATCAACGCCTAAGATAGATTCTAAGATGTTTTCTAATGTATCATTAATTTCAACAATCTTAACGTTTCCATTACCAGCATCAGTAATCTTAAATACTTGAAGTGGACCTAAGATTGCTGGATGGATAGTAAATTTATCAACATCGATTTGAGTAAATACTGTATCCAAATGCATGAAAGCTCTTGATTTAGGAATAACGAAACCATATACTTCTTCAATCTTACAATCAGGATCTGCGAAACAAGCCTTAGCAACTTTTTCAACTGCATCAGGGTTAGTTCTTTGAGAAATACCAATTGCAAGTGCTTTCTCTGTTAAGTTAAGAACATCTCCACCTTCAACGTGGTCAACATCATATCTACTGAAATATTGTTTTGTTCCAACAAAATCTGGATGATAATTAAAGATATATTCAGCAAAAATAGTTTCTCTATTTCTTGTCTTAGAATACATTCTATGTAATGTAATACCATTTCCTACTGAAGCAAATGGGTCTCTTTGGAAATATAGATTTGGAAGAGGTGGTAATAACATCTCGTCCTCATCATTATTAACCAAGTCAATTAATGTTGTAGTCTTCTCTTTTGGAAGTTCAACAATTCTCATACCTTCAATGCACTTTAATACAAGATCATAGTTATTCTTGTAATTTGCATTTAAGTAATCACTAATTAAATTAATGTAATAATCAGTTGTAATGTTTGCTTCATTCAAAAATTGAACAATAAATTTTTGACGCAAATCTGGATTTGCATCTAACACTTCTGCCATTAATTTTTCAAGATAAACAACCTCAACACCATTGTCTTGTAAAATCTTTGCAAAAGCATCGTGTTCTTCTTGAGCGATTTTTAAGAATGGAATATCATCAAACAACAATTCTTCCAATGTATCTGGAGTTAAGTTTAACAATTCCTTTCCAGGTCTGTGAAGTAACACTTTTTTTAGTGGTTTAATTTCACTAGTAACATGAATACCTTTCATTTTTTTCCTCCTTTTTTTAAGATATAACATATCTATCCTTAATATAATAATATCAATTAAAGCGCTTACAAATTGGACATCAAAGCCTTAAAAAAGTGTATTTTTTTGAATAATAATTACCAAATAATGTCTATAATAGTATTTTTTCACAAAAATAAAAAGCCTATTTCTAGGCTTTATTTATAAATCAATGGCGTCCACGGAGGGATTCGAACCTTCGACCGTCCGCTTAGAAGGCGGATGCTCTATCCAACTGAGCTACGTGGACAACACCTATATACTATCATTATTGGATTATTATTTCAATTTTTATTCAAAAAATCACCATTTTTGCACTTTTTTTGATTCTTTAACTTCTTTTTTATTGAAGAAATAACAATTTCTATAATATGAATCAAAAAAACATATATAATGCCAGAAAATAAATCATAATCCAGATCGTGCTCAGTAAGAATATATCCATAAATCCAAGCTAAAAAATATGAAATATATGACAAGGCAGCAATCACAAAACGCATGTTCTTATTATTTTTCACTTTTTCACTGTTGACTATCACTCGCATAAAACTATCAAGTAAAGTTCCAACAACAAGAGAAATAATTAAACTAATCCAAAAACTACAACCTTTGTACGATGGAATTAAAAAACCTAATCCATACCCAACTGTTGCTGCAAAAGTTACTACAAGGTTTTCATATGTAAATACCTTTTTTAAAATTTTCATGTTAATTGTTTTTAAATTGAGAAGGATGCTTTGTATAAAAATCTTCTTTTTCTTTAAGAGTTTTTAATTTATGGTTGCTTGGATCATCCACAAGTTCATATATACCTTTAAATATATTATCCCAAGTAAAGAATTTGTCTTGTTCAATATTTAAATAATCACATGTTTTTTCACATCCACTTGGAACAACGGGATGCGACAAGACAGTTGCAACTCTAACCATATAAAATGAATCAATTAAAGTTTGTTTGATTGTATCTTCGTTACTAGAATTTTTTGACCAATATTTAGATGCGTTTCTTATATAAGAATCTAAATCATTAATAATTTGATGAAGTTCAAATTTATACATATGATTTTCATAATTTAATATTGTTTTTTCTGCTTGTGCTTTTACATCTTCACTTACATCACCATAAGGTAATACTCCATCAAAATATTTTTGACATGTATAGAAACATCCTCTTACTAATCTATTCAAAACATTTGTAAATAAATTACCTTGTGCAAGCACTGGATCTGGTTCGTTTTCTTTTGCATCAGGATTTAATGGTGCAGGCATAAAACTAACTGATTTATTACCCAATGCTAAAGAAATGAAGTGTGCTCTTAATTGTTCGGCAGTATAGTATTCTAATAAATCAGCTGCCATTGGTGGTTTTATTTCACTAGAAGAACTAGCCTTCTTGTCCAAAAATAATATATGATAATTCGCAACTAATGTTGATAATTGTAAATCACCTTTCTTTGGATGGATTGTTAAATTCTCTTTTCCTTGTTGCGCCATCCACAAAGGCATTTGCGCAACACCATAAAAATAAATGTTATCTTGTCCTATAAATTGAAATACTTGAGCTTCTGGGTCACACCAAAAATCCTTCCATCTATCTTCTGATTCGCCTTTTCTTTTGAAGTATGCTTTAGTAAAAGAAATAGGAGCCCATAAACTTTCTGGCCAAACCCAAACAGTTAGGTCTTTTTCACCTTCTAGACTTGGTGCTTTTACACCCCACTCTATGTTTCCTGTAAGTCTTAAAGGAACAAGTGTTTTACCAGTACGATAATGAATATCAGATTTAGTAAGTATAGGGCATGCTTTTTCTCTATCAGTTAATTTTTTAAAAAATACTGTAAAACTTCCTTTGATATTATTTAAATCTGAATTGGTGTGTTCTGGTAATTGTGATTCAACTGCTTTATATTGTTCTAAAAATTTTTCTTGAATATATATTACCGGTTGTCCCAAAGATTCTTTCATTGTCTTTGAAACAATTTTTCTAACATTATCTTTCGTTTTAATATCTGCAACATATTTTTCCAATAAATCATTAAAATCAGTTAACTTAAAATACCAATTTGTAACATCCCTCATTTCAGGTGTTTCGCCTGATAACGTTGATTTTGGATTAATCAATTCTTCAGGCATATATTGATGACCTAAATCACATTCATCTGCATATCCTTTTTCTGATTGACAATTTTCAATTGGACACTTACCAACAACTTGTCTTCCATTTAAAAAACAATCACATTTTGTATCATAAAATTGTTTTGTAACTAATTTTTCTAGCCATCCATTTTTATATAATGTTTGAATAAATTCATTTGTTTCTTCTTGATGAACATCCTTTGTATCTTCAAGACCAGAAGCACCAAATATATCTAAACTAATTTCATAATCATTTAATGTTTTGTATTGAGTATTATGATTTTCCATTACATAATCTTCTATTGTTCCCTTATATCCTTCTTGCTCGACTTTCTTACGATAACCTTCTGCAATTGGTGAACCGTAACAATCCGTTCCTGAAACAAACACGACATTTTCTTTTCCTATTCTGTCTCTTAGAAAACGTGCAAAAACATCAGCATGAACAAACATTCCACCGATATGACCGAAGTGTAATGATTTATTTCCATATGGCATTCCGCCTGTTATTATTGCTCTTTTTGGGAAATTTGGACGTGACATAATACCTCCTAAATTTTATAAAATTATAGCATTCCTTCTTATTTTTATTGTTTTACATATGTATATTTAGATGTAAGGATATATTGCTTATTATAATAAACAACTTTTCCGTTTTTTTCTTTTACTGTTTGGCATACTTGTAAAAGTGGCGTGCGAATTTGACAATTTAAATATTTAGCATATTCTTTGTTTGCATATTCGATTGAAAATTGATCAACAAATATAGTTGGGGTAATTTTGGCTTTTTTTGTAAAGAAATCAATTAGTGATTCATCGTTTTTAGAATATGTTAATAAAAAATCATATTTATCTGGAAAATAATCAACCTCAACAATACAAGGAACATCGTCAACATATCTTATTCTAGTTATTTGAATAATATTTTTATTCTTTGTTGACAATATATTTACAATATCATCTGAACCGACTGATAACTTACACTCTACGATTTTTGTAGATGGTTTAGCTCCTCTTTGTCGACAATTTTCTGTAAAACTGCCGCTCTTTACAATTGTTTCAATATGAACATGGTGTTTTACAAAAGTCCCTTTGCCTATTTTTTTAATCAATTTATTTTCATTAACCAACTGCTGGATTGCTGCTCTAACGGTTACTCTTGATACATTATAATAATTGCTTAATTCATATTCTGTTGGAATTTTATCACCTGGTTTATATTTGCCAGAATTAATATCTTTAGATATCTCTTCATATAGTTGTTGCTGAATGGTGATAGGAGCTATTCTTTTTATCATATCCTAATTATATACTTTATTATCACTTATTCCTCGATAATAACGCCTAATTAATTACAAAACATCATCTTTTATATTTAATAATTCATTTATTATGATTTTATTATGTTATATAATGTATTATAGTAATACAATATAATACAATTATGATTATTATCTTTATATTTTAGGAGATTAAATCTATGGAAAGAAAAATATTATTAGCTTCTCATGGCGAATTAGCAAAAGGCATGGTTGATTCAGCAAAAATGATAATTGGTGTCTTTGATTATCCAGTAGAAACATTTTGCCTTCTTCCAGGACATCATCCAGATGAATTTAAAAATTCAATAGAAAATGAAATTGTAAATAATGAAGATACTGAATACATCATAGTAACTGATCTTTATGGTGCTAGTGTAACAACATCCTTATATCAATTAACCAAATATAAAAATGTAAAGATGTTTTGTGGCATGAACCTTAATCTGGTTTTGTCTATTTTAGTTGAGTATAAAAACAAACTATCAGAGGAAGATATTAAACAAATAGTTAACAATTCACAATGCGGGGTGAAATGTTTAACAAATAACATTAGTTTTGATGAAAATGAATTTTAAAGAAAGGGGGTAAGGATGAAACACGAAGGTTTTTTAAGTCTTTTTAAAAACGATAAGCCAATACTAGCCATGTTACATCTTAAAGGTGAAAATGATGATGATATTTTTGAAAGATTCAAAAAAGAATTAGACATTTATATTCGTTCTGGCGTTGATGCTGTAATAGTTGAAACATATTATGGACAATATCAAAATTTAGTACAAGCACTAGAATATTTGTATAACTCAAAATTGGATATTGTTTATGGCGTTAACTGTTTAAACATCGATCACATGGGATTCTATCTTGCAAAAAAATATAAAGCTGCATTCGTTCAAATTGACTCAGTTGTTGGCCATGTCAAACCGCGTGACGAGGCAACACTTCAAGCTTTTTTTGATTTAGAAAGATCAGATTATGATGGCTATGTTCTAGGTGGTGTTCGTTTTAAATATCAGCCACTATTATCTACTAAGTCTTTAAAAGAAGATTTGGATATTTCTAAAACAAGATGTGACGGTGTTTGTGTAACTCAAGATAGAACTGGTCAAGAAACATCGTTAGATAAGATTAAAGAATTTAGAAATATTCTTGGTGATTTCCCATTGATTGTTGCAGCAGGCGTTACAGCCAACAACATCAAAGATTCTTTTGAGATTGTTGATGGCGCAATAATAGGAAGTTATTTTAAAGACAATTTTAAAGATGAAGGCGATGTTTGTGAAGAACACGTAAAAGAAATTGTAAACATCGTGAATGAAATCCGCAACAAAAAAATATGATTAAGTTAGTTCGAGTTGATCATCGATTATTACATGGACAAGTTGTATTTAAATGGTCAAAAGTCTTAGGAATTGACTGCATTCTAATAGCAAATGATTCTGTGGCTAAAGATGAATTAAGAATGTCAGCATTACGCATGGCTAAACCAGACACTTGTAAATTAGTCATAAAAAGCGTTGATGATTCTATACAAGCTTTAAATAGCGGAGTTACGGATAAGTATAAATTACTCATCATACTTGAAAGTATAGAAGATGCTTATAAACTTGCTAAAGAAGTTAAAACCATTAGACACATCAACATGGGTGGAACAAAATTAGCAGATGGAAGAAAACAAATTTCAAAAGCTATGTTCGTTTCTGAAGAAGACATTATTAAAATCAAAGAATTAAATGAAAACGGCATAAAACAGGAAATTCAAATGGTTCCTGAAGATAAGCCAGAAGATATTATGTCACTATTGTAAAGGAGAAAAATATGACAGAGAATCTATTATTAAAAACAGTGTTGTTGTTTATAGTAGCGTTTATTGGCTATATGCATTCATACTGGGGTTCAACAATGCATAATCGTCCATTAATTATGGGCACATTAGTTGGATTGGTTTTAGGAGACATCAAAACAGGCATTATTATTGGTAGCGCACTAGAATTAGCATTCTTGGGCGCTGTACCTATTGGAGCAAGCAATCCACCAGATATGACTTCTGGTGCAGTGATTGCAACAGCATTCACTATTCTTACTGGAGCTGATAGTGGTATGGCAGTTACAATTGCTATACCGGTTGCAGCACTCGTTGCTTTATTTGATAATTTCCAAATGATGTTCTTGCTAACTGAAGCAGGACACATGTGTGATAAGGCTGCAGAAGAAGGAGATTATAAAAAAATTGAAACTATTGTTAGGATTGCAAGTATTGGAAACAAAGTTGCATTATCACTAATAGTTGCCCTTGGATTCTATTTTGGATCAAGCGCCATTGAGGCATTTGTTAACTGGGTACCTGAATGGATATCACACGCAATGGATGTCGTAGCTGGAATATTACCAGCAATAGGTATTGCTATGTTAGCAAGAATGATTATGTCAAAAGACAATTGGGGTTATCTTGGTCTTGGTTTCTTAATCAGTGCTTATTTAAATGTTCCAACATTAGGTGTTGCACTTATAGGTGTTTGCATCGCAAGCATTGTATTTTTTAAAGATTTAAAAAATAAGAAAGAGGTAAATTCTAATGACAACGAATTCTAATGATAAACTTACACTAACTAATAAAGAGTTTAAACAAGTATTCACAAGATCAATGACTCTTGACTCAGGATGGAATTACGAAAGACAACAACATATCAACTATTGTTATATGATGATTCCAGTCTTGAAAAAATTATATGGTGATGACAAAGAAAAAATGTCAGCTGCATTAAAAAGACACCTAGAATTTATGGCTTGTACACCACATCTTGTCACTTTCTTGGGTGGTATTACAGCAGCCATGGAAGAAGAAAATGCTAATAATAAAGATTTCGATGAAAAAACAATTAGCTCAGTAAAAACATCATTGATGGGTCCAATCGCAGGTGTTGGCGATAGTATATTCTGGGGTTCACTATTAACAATTGCTGTTGGTATAGGAACATCCTTCGGCGCATCTGGAAGTATATTAGGACCAATTCTATTTTTCTTAACTATTAATATTCCTGGTTTCTTATGTAGATATTATGGTTTAAAAATCGGATATAATTATGGAACAAAATTCTTTTCTTCTATAAATGAAAACGGACTAATTGATAAAATAACTAAAGCTATTTCTATTCTAGGTTTGCTTGTTGTAGGCTCAATGATTCCTGCACAAGTGTATATAGAGACACCAATTCAAATAATTGTTGAAGGAATGGAAACACCAATTCAAGGTTTCTTCAATGATATAATGCCAGCATTCTTACCGTTGCTTGCATTTGGCCTAATGTATTGGTTATTAGGAAAGAAAGTTAAACCAACAACTATATTAATATTCCTTGTAGTTTTTGGTTTAGTTACTTCGTATTTTGGAATCTTATAAAAATTATTAAACAAAAACTTTAAGTTTTCCAAAACAAATAAAAGGATGTCTTAACTATGAAGAGCGATTCTTATAGTTATACATCCTTTTTTATTAAATACAAATAACTAATACAAACTATTCAGCAACTTTTTCAGCAGTTTCTTCTGCTTCTGTTGCAGGTTTTTCATCCTTTTTCACAATTTCATCAGTAATTTCTACTTCTATTAAAGGCTTTTCATTAACTGCTTTGTTTTTTGCAACACGCTTAGCAATCTTAGCTTTTGTTTTCATTTTCTTAGCACCAACTTTTGCCTTAGTTTCAATTTTCTTAGCCTTTACTTTTGCCTTTGCTGTTGCTTTCTTTGCTTTGATTGCAGTCTTTGCTACTGTTTTCTTAGCTTTTGTGTTTGCTTTCTTTGCAGCAGCTTTAATTTTTTTAACTTCTTTTTTTGCTGTTACCTTAGCTGCTACTGCAGCAACCTTAGCATTAGCACCAACTTTTTTTGCTGTTACTTTTGCCTTGTTAATTTTCTTTGTAGCAGTTGCTTTTGCTTTATTAACTTTCTTTTCAACTTTCTTTACTTCAGCTTTAGCATTCTTAGTTGCTTTTTTTACTTCTTTTTTTAAATTTTTAATTTTTTTTGTTGTTATCTTTTTTGCCATGATAACACCCCCTTCAAATATTATTTTAATTCTTTTAAATTCAAATTCAATAATTTTTTTATGAATTTTTTATGATTTTGTATAATTAAAATATGGATTCAAAATATAAAAAATTATTTGAATTATTTTCTACAACGTTTCTAATTTCTGCATCAACTTCAGGTGGTTATGCAATCATCGGAATGATGAAAGATAAATTTGTTAATAAAAATAATTGGTTGTCAGAAGATGAAATGAGTGATTTACTTGCCATTGCTCAATCAGCACCCGGCCCCATTGCAATAAATGCCTCTATTCTTGTTGGATATAGAGTTGCTGGAATATTTGGTGCACTTCTTACTATGCTTGGAACTACTCTTCCTCCTCTTATTATTATGATGATTGTTTCTACATGTTATGAACAATTTAAAGATAATATGATAATTAAATATCTCATGCGCGGTATGCAAGCTGGTGTTGTAGCTCTTCTTGTAAGTGTTACTGTTGATTTATTTACTAATCTTACAAAGCAAAATTCTATTATCAGTTACTTATTGTTTATAGTCGCATTTGTCTTAATCCAATTCACAAATATCAATGTATTTTTTATTGCTATAGGTTGTGCTATTGTTGGAATTATCAAAGTATTTACTTTGGAAGGTAAGAAATAATATGTCACAACTTCTTGAATTAGTTCTTACTTTTGCGCAAATTGGAATATTGAGTTTTGGTGGAGGGTATGCAGCAATACCGCTAGTTGAAAAACAAGTTGTTGAGATTAAACAATGGATGACATATTCAGAATTTGCAAATATACTTGCAATCGATGAATTAACTCCTGGACCAATCGCAATAAATGCAGCAACGTTTGTAGGAAACAAAATAGCTGGACTCCCTGGAGCAATTGCTGCAACACTTGGAACTATTTTACCTTCGTGTATAATCGCATATGTATTGGGAAAAATATATTTTAAATATAAATCTTTAAAAACAGTAAACGGTGCAATAAACGGATTAAAATCTATGGTTGTTGCAATGATATTATCCACTACATTATTAATAATGTTTAATACTTTTTTCAACAAATCATCAATTAGTATTCAATCTATAGATTTTGTTTCTATTATTCTTGCAACGACTGGCTTTATTGTTTTAAGAAAAACAAAAACAAATCCATTGTTAATAATTGTTGGTTGTGGACTGCTTGGATTGTTTATTTTTCCTCTTCTATAAATTCATATGCGTTTCTTGGGTTTCCATCTTTTAAATGTATTACGCCACAATATATAAAATTGTTTTTTAATAAACATTTATTCATTGAAATATTGCCTTCGTGAGTATCTACTCTTATATGGTTATATTTCTTTTTTATTTCATTTAACATTTTAGTTCCTAATCCAGAATTATATGTTTTTGTAACTGTTCTATGCACTGCTACATATGGCCTATCACTTATCCATTTTCCATCGATCATATCATAACAAGGATCATAATTTATAATTACAAAATATCCCGATATTTCATCATTATCCATAAAGATATAAGCTCTATCATTGTTTATATCTTCTAATATTAACTCTCTTGAGGGATAACCATTTGTCCATTGCTCAATGTTATATTGTTTAATATGATTTCGACCATTTTCTATCAAGACCATTATTGTATCTAAATCATCAATATTTGCTTTTCTTATCATGTTATTTATAGGTTAACATATTATCTAATGGCATGGCTATGATATACTAAATTCGGAGGATGTTATGAAAGGTATAATTATTGCAAGCCACGGCAATATGGCTCAAGGTATATTGGATACATCAAAATTATTCTTTGGTGAACAAGCTCAAATGAAAGCACTTTGTTTACAAGCCAATGATAATCCAGAAGAATTTGTTGATGTATTGAAAGAAGGAATTAAAGAAGTAGATACAGGGGATGGTGTTATTGTTTTCTGTGACATGTTGTTTGGTTCTCCATGCAACTGTATGACAAAAATTTTAGCTGAAGATTTAGACAACCCAAAATTAGATGTTATTACAGGGGTTAACCTAGCAATGATTCTTCAAATCTTGGCAGTTAGAGAAAATTCAGATTGTAGTGTAAAAGAATTGATTGATGCCGGTAATCAAGGCATAACCGATTTAAAAGAAACAATTAAAGCCAATATGTAAACTGATGCAAGATTATCTTGCATCAGTTTTTTTCTTAATTTTATATATTAGTGCAATTACTCCAATTACAAACGTCACGCACATCGCAAACGACAATATATAAGAACACACTAAATTTATACCTGTATATTTTTCTGTATACGCATATAGAACCATCAGTATCGCTAATGACAGAGATGCTAACAGTGATAATATCAACATTGGATATGACATATTTCTTGATAAACCAACATATATATTTTCTTTCTTACATCTTTGATAATTATGAATTATAGGCAATTTATAAATAAAAGTTTTTCTAAAAATTATTTCTATAATAATAAATAAACTTATTCCTGTAATTAACGCTTGCCATAATTTAAAATTCAATAGTTCAATCAACAAATATATTGAAGTTAAACTAAGCAATTTAAGCATTGAGAATTTTGAATAAGTACTATAATCGCTTTTTGTTAAGATATATCCGTTTTTAGAAATAAAATCGTAATATACACAGCCTTTTTTTGGATCATGATAAATAAATAATCCATTAATAACTGATTTTTGGTTATTGTTACTTTGCATCTTTTATATATGTTCCTTCTTCTAACAATTTATTAAATATATCAAGATATTTATGATAGTTTTCACTATCGTTCATATTCTTATATATATTATAGATTATAAATAAAGCATTTGTATCGTTGTTGTTATTATTATATTTTTCTAAATATTTTTCTAACAATGTGTTATCTTTTAAAACATAAACTTTATAGATATCTTCAATACTATTTAATAAATGTTTATCTTCTAATTTAGATATTAATTCATAATATTCTTTAAGTTTATTTTTAGAATCAGTTTGAAGATAATAGTAAAATGCTTTTTGATAGACTGCCTCCGCTTGCTTGTCTGTCATTTTAACTTTATTAAATCCATTAAAACATTGATTTATTTCAACATCATTTGATGTCAATAGAGCTTTATTTAATTTTAAAAAATCAATATTAAATGGATAAATAATATATTTTACGTACCATTTATTTATTAACTTTTCAAAATTATCAAAATCGCCATTATATAAATAATTGCTTAATTTTGAACTAGTTGTTTTTATCAATATTTTCCTACCAAAATTTATTGATAGAAATATGATTACTAATATAACGATTAGAATTGTTTTATCCATAACGAGAAGAAGGAGGATTATTTACATAATCCTCCTTATTAATGATTAGATTATAAATTATTTCTTATTGCAGTTTTCGTGTAATACTCTTGTGTATTCAGCGTAAACTTGATCAGTCCAGTCTTTTGGACAAGCTTCAACATTTGGAGAAACGAATGTATATAACTTGTGACCTTTCTTTTCTAACAATAATGCTGTTTCAGCTGCTAAAGATTGAGTTACAGTGATAGCACCAATTGTTGATGAAGCACCAACATGTTGAGGATATCCTGGAATTTCAACTAATGCATCTTCTAGTGGACAGCAATTATCAATAACGATATCTGCTAAGTCTGCTAGTTTAACTAATTTGCCATTGTATTCATAAGTTGGTTTAGAACCGTTCTTATAATTATCAACTGATGTTACAGCGATAACTTTTAAACCATGTTCTTTTGCATAAATAGCACACTCGATAGGAGCAGCATTAGCACCACCATGAGAATAAACAATGATAGCTTCCCCAGCTTGTAGATTGTAAGATTGTAAGAATTGTTTGATATAACCCTTTTGTCTTTCAATCCATAATAATTCTCTAGCGCCACCAGTTTCAATAACGTTAGACCACATTAGATGTGTATCCATCAATGGGTGCCAACCAACTACACCACCATATCTTGGAAACATATCTTGAATTGGTAATACTGAGTGACCTGATCCAAATAAATGAACCATCTTACCACTCTTGATTATGTCTGAACATAATTCAGCAGCAGCTTTAATATTGTCTGCTTGTGTATCATCAATTTTGTTAATAATAGGTAAAATACCTTCAATATACTTTAAGTTTGACATTTTTTATTTTAAATCCTTCTAATTCTTTAATTAAGCGTATACACCTGTTAAGTATCCTAAACCACATAGTGCTAATGAAATTACAAAGATGATTCCCATAATTGCTAGAGGAGATACTTTCTTCTTTGCATATAGTTTATAAACTAACAATGTCATTAACAATCCAAGTAATCCAGGGAAAATATTATTGATTAATGTATCTAGGTCGATAGCAGCAGCTTCTCCACCTGGAGGAGTAATTAATACAGGAACATATACAGACACGTTAGATGCAGTTAATGCACCAACAACGATTAATCCTAATACTGTCATAGCTTCTGTTAATTTATCTAATTTACCAGATGACATGAATTGATGTACACCATCAAGACCTGCTTTATAACCTAAGTCCCATAATTTCTTAGAAATAATTGCAGTTAAAACTGGATAACCAATAGCGTATGCTAATGGACCAACATATAACATAGCACCACCCATATTAGTAATAGTCATTGCAACTGTTAATAATAGAGGAATGATTGTTCCAACCCATAAGCTATCACCGATAGCAGATGTTGGACCGATTAATGCTACTTTTACAGCAGTGATTGTTTCTTCGTTACATTCACCGTTTGCCATTGCTTCTTCAAGACCACAGAATACACCAACACATTCTGAACCAACTTGTGCTTCAGTGTTGAATAGTGCGATAGATCTCTTTAAAGCTGCTTTCTTTTCTTCAGAACCATTTTCATATAGTTCATCAATAACAGGAGTCATAGCATGACCAACTGCATTACCCAACATTGATTCAGCTTGTTGTGAAGAACCGTTCCAGAAGAACCATTTAGTCCACGCAGAATTTAAAGCTTTTTGACTTATCTTTTTAGCCATGATTATTTAGCCTCCTTTCTTGATAGTACTTCATACAAGATAACTGCAGCGCAGATACCTAATACTGATACTGCCATAGAAGATAATCCTAGATATGCTACTAGACAGTAACCAACTAGGAATACACAGAAATGCCAAGCTTTCTTCATTAAGAAACTTAACAAGATACCCATACCTAGAGCAGCCATAATGCCGCCGAAGATAGAGATTGTGTTTAATAACCAACCAGGAATTAATTCAGCAACGTTGACACCACTTTGAGAACCAATAACCGCAGTAGTCATTAAGATTACCATTGCAGGAATGAAACGGCAAGCAAAACCAATTAAGTTACCAAGTACACCATTAGCCATAGCAACTTTCTTTGAATTGCCTTCTGCAGCACCAGCTGCTGAAACACGGTTTACTAATAAGTCTAGTGCATATGTGATGTTCCACATACCTACACCGATAGCTCCACCTACAGTAGAGAATGCCCACATAAGAGCTGTTGTTGTTGCCATATCGCCATCATAGAATGCTAGTGCACCTGCGACACCGATATAAGTTGCGTATGATAAGTCCCAGCCAACTGCACCACCAGGTGTAACTGAACCTAAGTTAGCTAATTGAAGCATTAAACCAAGTTCAATAGCTACAGGAACATTACCCATAACGATACCAACTACCAATGATGCAACTAGTGGACGGCCTAAGTCATACCAACCTAGTGTGTTACCTACTACAGAGCCAATAGCAGCTAAGTAAGTAAATAACGAAATAATAATTGCTTGTAAGACTGTCATTTAGTCTCCCCTTTCTTTTTTTTTATTTAAACCGAATTGATTCGGTAAAAACCTATTTGACCGAAGACATCATTTCGTCCCAACTATGATATTTTTCGGTTGGAACTCTTTGAGAAAATATTTCAACACCTAAATCATGTAATTTATTTAATACATCCATATCTTCTTGAGTTAATGATAATGTACAACCGGCGCCAGATGGAATTGTTGCAACAGCATTTTCTTGTTTAGAACAATTTCCTAAATTTAAATGTTCAGCACCTTTAATATCATCAACCAATTTTGATAAATTTTTACATTGTCTTGTAATCAACATTGTTGTTGTATCTGATCCATCAGTTAGCATTGCCTTTGCTTCATCAGAAGTAACAATTTGTCCATTCAAATCTTTTGGAATTCCCATCATCATAATTCCCTTTAACATTTGATTAGTTGCAAGCGAATCATCAATAGCAATTATTCTTTGAATGTTAAGAGTTTGTGCCCAAGCTGTAACGATTTGACCATGTATTAGTCTATCGTCAATTCTCACATACAATTTGCCCATAATTATTGACCTCTCTATAGGTTAATATATTAACCTTGCATATAACTATATTTTACTACATATAAATATGTTTTACATCAAAAAATACAGATTATTTTCTGTTATTAACACTATTAATTTACTATTATGTGGATATTATATAATTCAATTATGCACTAGTGGCGGAATTGGTATACGCGCACGTTTGAGGGGCGTGTGGGGCAACCCGTACGAGTTCAAGTCTCGTCTAGTGCACCATTTATCAATTACGCCTTATTGTTTATTGTAACGGTTACTGAATAATTGTCTTTATTAAAATAAGTTTCTGAATATTCTATCGGATTATCGTAATCATCATATCCGATTCTTTTTGTAAAGAAGGAACTTTCACCCTTCTTAATTCCCATGTTCATATACACCATTTTATCTTCAACACTTCTAATAGAATATGTTTCGTGTACCCAAGAAACAACCACACCATTTTTATTTAATGCTTTGTAAAATGAATTTGATTTTTTTAAATCTTCTTCAATAGAATTATTTATTTTTTTAATATATGACGTGTGAAAAGCCATAGGCATTCCGTTTGCTAATCTTATTCTTTTAAAACAAATACAAGGTTCGTTTTTAAGTCCTAATATCTCACATATTTTATTATCATATACTTCTTCTATACTAATTATCTTTGTTGCAGTTGCGAATCCTTGTTGCAATAATTCTTCTGAAAAACTAAGTGAAGTTAGTCCTCTTATCATCTGTTTTTTTGTCACAAATGTTCCTAAACCTTGAACGCCATACAAATAACCATCATTTATTAAATCATTAAAAGCTTTTCTAACAGTTATTGTTGAAACATTATATTTTTTCTTTAAAGTTGATTCACTATCAACTTTATCACCTGGTTTTAATTTACCTTTTTTTATCTTTTCTAAAATATCGTTTTCGATTAATAAATATTTTGATACATTCTTCTTCATAATAATATTTTATTATAGTTTTTCTAACTTATTTATTAAATCATCAATTGCTCCAACATTATTATTTGCCACAACAAAGTCACACATTGCTTTTATTTCGTCAGGTGCGTTATCAGGGCACACTTTAATATCAGCTATCTTTAGCATAGCTTCATCATTATAATAATCACCAATACATACAAGTTTTTTATCTTTTGTGCCAGTCTTTTCAATTGCTTTTAATATGCCTTTTCCTTTATCTGCATTGGCACTAAATAGCTCTAAGTAATTTGGGCCACTTTGTAAAGCATTTATATTTTTTCGACATACAAATTTATCAACATCTTCTTTTAAGTTGTTCATTTTTTCAGGATCAACAACATAGCACAATTTACATAAATTGTTGTTCATACAAAAATCTAATGAGACGTGCTTCCTGTCATAATCTTTTAAAGTACTATCTCTTTCATCATTAAAATCAACTTGATATATTCCATCAATTGTTCCACAACACAAATAATACTTTTTGTTTTTGTGACACAAATCAATTATTTCTTTTTTTTCTTCTATAGATAAATATTCTGATGCAATTATTTTTTTGTTTGCATAATCGTATACAACTGTTCCATTGCTTTGAACAATTGGCATATTTAAGTTGTAATTGAAAAAACACATTATTGTTTTGTGATCTCTACCACTTGCGATAGAAAAATGTCCACCTTCATCTATAAATCTTTTTATTGATTTAATATTACATTCGGGTGCTACAGGAACTACGCCTGGCCCCCAACTTTTTAATAATGTTCCATCCATATCAGAATAGATAATAATATCCTTAAAATTCATTTTCTCTCCCTATAATAAAAACTCAATTCTGAGTTTTTATTTCTTTTATAATTGTGATTTTCCTTTACAATATGTTTGTTCAATTGAATAATCATCATTAAGCACTACTATATCGGCATCATATCCTGTTCTAATGTAACCTTTATAATCATCAATTCCTAAATACTTACAAGGATTACATGATACAGCATCAATTGCAACTTCAAATGGAACCAATGCTTTTTCAACTAATATTTTTAACCCATCATTGAATTTTAATGTTGATCCAGCTAATTGTTTTTTACCTTCTGTTACATGAGCTGATCCATCAGGATAAATAACAACGTCTTGTCCTCCAAAATCTAATACAGTTCCAGCTTTATATCCCTTACACATTAAAGAATCAGAAACCATCATTCCATGATTTCCTTTTTCTTTAAAGAAAATATTTAACGCTGTTAATGTTGAGTGATTGCCATCACAAATTACTTCAGAATATACATCATGGCATCTTAAGGAAGCACCAACGATTCCGTTTTCTCTATGATTAAATGCTGTCATACCATTATATGTATGAGTGAAGCCTCTTGCCCCATTGGCAATTGCCATAATAGCAGTTTCATACGATGCATCACTGTGTCCAATTGACACATTTACTCCTGTTTTTGCACAATATTTTATTAATTCGAAATTATCATCGTGTTCAGGAGCTAAAGTAATAATTTTTATTAATCCTTTTGCAGCTTTTTGATATTCTTTGAATTCTTCAACGCTACCTTTTACAATATATTTTTCCGGTTGTGCGCCTCTATATTTAACATCCAAATATGGTCCTTCAAAATGAATACCCAATATCTCGGCACCTGAAGGATTTTGTTTTTTTACTTTTGCAACTTCTGCTACTGCCTTTTTTAAAACTGTATGAGATTGAGTTAAAGTTGTTGGGCAAAATCCACAAATGCCTTCAGACGGCATATACTTAGCCCAAGTTTTTAATCCTTTTTCACCACCTGCGGAAGTGTCATAGCCATGGTATCCATGTGTATGTACATCATAAAAACCAGGCACTATTCTTTTTTCTCCATAATCCTTATTAACTTTCTTTTTACCATAAGGATAAATGGAAATTATTTTTTCATCTTTAATTTCGATTTGAGCTGGCACAAATGTTGAAGCGATATATACTCTTTTACTTTGAATAATCATGGTTTTACCTCTCAATCCATTCTTATTATATAGTTATTTTCATTAATTCTTGGATATTTTCCCAAATAACTTCAACTTTTTCACTTTCATATTTATTTACAACATTTTTTAGATTATCTATCATCTTTAGTACTTGAGGAATTTTATCGATAGAACCTCCCTCATAATTCTGTAATCTTCCACCTTCGCGGTATGTATTGTTTTCTATTCCCAAGAATAGCTTTATAAGTCTTGTGTCAAATTTTGAAAATGCACACATTAAACCAATGCAATCGGCAATCAATTCATCTCTAATATAATCGATATCATTTGGATATGCTTTTCTCATTACAAAATGAGTTAATTCATGATATTTCCTAATAATAGTAGATTTCTCAAGCCATTCTTCTTCATTTACTTTTATTTCATTATTTGTTTCTTTACTTATACATTCGCTTGTAACGTTGGAATAATTTCCAAAACTAAGAATAATAAAACTATCCTTATAATCATCCATACCCGCTCTCACCTTGTCCCAATTGTTTAAACCAAATATTGCCATAGCCCCGGTCGAATCAGGAATAACTACTGGCTCACATTTATGTCCTAGGCATCTACAAGCATGGACAAAATCTTCTCTATTAATAAGGGTCAATATTTCAACATCACCCCATTTTGTTTTATATGTTTCGAGATTATCTTTTGGATTTCTAGAAAATGTAATTGATCTATTACTTTTCTCACCTCTTAAACAGACGCTTTTATATTCGTCACTATCTTTAATACCTTTTTCAATAGGGATTAATATTTGTGGGTAACGTCTAGCTAAAATATCTATGCAATGTTCCATAATTAAATCTTTTTTTATTGTATTTTTATAAAGTATGTGATGTCAAACATTTTATGCTGCCAACTTGATGCCAAAATAAATATTTTGATAACAATAATGATAAAATTTAATCATGTTACAAATTAAAAATATTTCTAAACAATATAAAACTGGAGGCTTAATACAAACAGCATTAAATGATGTTTCTCTAAATTTAAGAGACAATGAATTTGTTTCTATTTTAGGACCTTCTGGATCTGGAAAAACAACATTATTAAATATCATCGGTGGACTTGATAGGTATGACTCTGGTGATTTAATAATCAACAATGTCTCTACTAAAAATTATAAAGATAGAGATTGGGATACATACAGAAATCACACAATTGGTTTTGTGTTCCAATCATATAATCTAATTCCACACCAAACCGTATTATCAAATGTTGAATTAGCTTTAACAATAAGTGGAATTTCTAAAAAACAAAGAAGACAAAAAGCATTAGATGCTTTAGAACAAGTTGGTTTAAAAGAACAAGCACATAAAAAACCAAATCAAATGTCTGGTGGACAAATGCAAAGAGTTGCGATTGCTAGAGCTCTTGTAAATAATCCTGACATTGTGTTAGCTGATGAACCAACCGGTGCACTAGATACCAAAACATCTATGCAAGTTATGGATTTATTAAAACAAGTTGCTAAAGATAGACTTGTTGTAATGGTCACACACAACCCTGAGTTAGCTGAACAATATTCAAATAGAATTATTCGATTACAAGATGGAGTAATTATTTCTGATTCAAACCCATATGTTGTAGACAATAACACACAAGATACTAAACCAACTAAATCAAAAAAAGCACACATGTCTATTTTGACTGCTTTATCTTTGTCTTTTAATAATTTGTTAACAAAGAAAGGTAGAACAATCCTTACAGCATTCGCGGGATCTATTGGCATTATTGGAATCGCTTTAATTTTATCGTTATCGCAAGGATTCCAAAATTATATAGATAAAATACAAGAAGATACTTTATCAAGTTATCCTTTGACAATTACATCAGAAACTGCAGATGCTACTTCCGCAATTCTTTCAATGGTTTCTGATAATCAAAATAATAAAGTCGATGGAGAGAATATAATTGAAAGACAATATTTAACAAAAATGTTTTCTTCTATTGGAACAAATGATTTAAAATCATTTAAGAAATATATTGAAGAAAATCAAGATGAAGTTAATAAGTATACAGACGAAATAAGATATTCATATTCTATCGTTCCTCAAATATACACAATTGACGCTGCAAACAATCTCGCAAAATTAAACCCTAGTTCAATCTTATCATCCATGTATTCAAGTAGCTCTCTATCATTAATGTCTTCTTTGTCTGCTGGATCAGGTGGAATCTTTTCTGAAATGGGAGATGATGTTGATTCTTTAAAAGAACAATATACATTATTGAAAGGTAAATGGCCAACTAATTATGATGAAATAATTATTGTATTATCTGAACCAAATTCAATTTCAGATTTGCTTGTATATTCGCTTGGCCTAAGAGATACAGCAGAATTAAAAACCATTATTACTGATGTTATGACAGGAGAAGAAGTCGAAGTTGAAAACACTCCTTTGAAATTAACATATGATGATTTGTTAAATGTAGAATTAAAATTAGTAAAAGCGACAGACACATATAAATATAATGAAAAATACAAAATTTACGAAGATATGTCTGAAGACGATGAATACATGAGAAAAGTGTATGATAATTCATTAAGACTAAAAGTTGTTGGAATTGTGTGTCAAGCAGAAGGAGGTTCATCTACTGCATTATCTGCGGGTGTTTCGTATATAAAAGATTTAACACAATATGTTATTGATAGCGCAGAAAACACACCTATTGTAAAATCTCAAATAAAAAATAAAGATGTTGATGTTTTTTCAGGAAAGAGCTTTGATGATGTTAACGAAGATGATAAAGAAAAATCAAAATTAGATTTCCAAGATATGATATCTGTTGATGAAGATATGATTAAAGATGCTTTTAAAATCAATATCTCTGAAGATGATTTTAAAGATGTTGTAAGTCAAGATGATATCGAAAAAATAGTAACTGATGTAGTTACAAATTCTAGTATGGCTGTAGCTAGTGAGGCACAAAATCTATTTATATTAAATACTATGTGTTTGAATTATTATGTAAAATATTATGATGATACATACGGAATTACTGGAACATTAGATTTATCACAATTAAGTGCCGTTCACGATAATTTTATTGACGGATATCATTATAAAGATGTTGTACAAAACCAATTGTCTTCAATCCTCTCGCCTGAAATAATTGCGGTAACAAATACATTAACTGATGCTGATTATGAATTATTAGCAGCAGATATTAAATCTATGTTTTTAGATTATTATGCATTTGTTGATAATGATGATTATAAAGAAGGTGGTGATTTAAAAGTATTTTTAAATCCTGACCCAAGTAACAAATTCACTATTTATGGAAACACAAGCACCGCAAAACAAATATCTAGTCTAACTTTAGTTCCTATGATTGCAAATCCAATGGCGATGACAAACACTATCTCAGTTGTTAATATTAAAGGATCTACTGTAATTTCTATGGTCGCTGGAGCATCTGCAACCTCAGCTGCAAACGCTGCTGCTACAGTTGCCAAAGGAATGGGTTCACTATTTGGCGAAGATATGATGAGCGTTGATACTAAAAAATTCTCTGAAGCGTTCAAATTTAATATGAACCAAGATGAGCTATCTAGAATTATGTCTACTATGATGTCTAGTGCTCAAGAAAAAACTTACACAAATAATTTAATTAGTTTGGGTTATCAAGATGTCGATGATCCAACAAATATTTCTTTCTATTTTAAAGATTTTGAATCAAAAGAAAACTTTTTAAAATTCGTTGATAAATATAACGAAGGTAAAGACGAAGATGCAAAATTAAAATATACAGATATTACAGGAATATTGATGTCTAGCGTTAAGACTATAGTTGATAGTGTAACCTATGTTCTTGTTGCCTTTGTTTCAATATCACTAATTGTTTCATCTATTATGATTGCAGTTATTACTTTAATTTCAGTTATGGAACGTACAAAAGAAATAGGCATATTGAGAGCAATGGGTGCCTCAAAGCGTAATGTCTCTTCAATATTTAATGCTGAAACATTTATTATTGGTTTGTTATCTGGATCTCTTGGAATAGGAATTACTTACTTATTGATTGTTCCAATCAACACAATTATTCATGTGTTAACAAATAACAATGATATAAATGCTATCTTACCTACAAAATATGCAATTATTTTAATTTTAATATCTGTAATATTAACAATCATGGCTGGAGTAATACCTTCAAAGAAAGCTGCGAAGCAAGATCCAGTTATAGCTCTTAGAAGTGAATAAGACACATTAATTTGTGTCTTTATTTTTATTTGATTTAAATTTTGCAATTACTTTTTTTCTAGCATTTGCATATTTAATATATAACTTACTATAATCTTCATCATTATTATTTATTACCATAACAAATTTTCTTACCATATCAATTGAACCAAAAGGTGCAATATATTCAAATATTACATAACCAACCAATAATACAGTAATTGTTATTACAAGTTGGACATAACTTGCACGAGTTATTATTTCTAATATTTCAAATACTGTTATTCCAAATTTTGAAAGTGTAAAAAATAAAATTACCAAACCCATAACAATAACTAGATTTATTGATAATAAAAAAATAGTAAGCAAAAAGTTTTTAATTATGGTCAATATAAGTTTAGAAATGTTTTTCATAAATGCTTCTGTTCCTTCAACAACACATTTTAATAAATCATCATCTGGATGCATATATGTCCAACTAATAATGCATGTTCCTAAATACGGAACAAACCCAACTATAGTAAAAAGAAAAATACTTTTTATTTCTTGAAATAGTTTTAAATCACTATCATCTTTCTTTATTTTGCTTTTTATTAATTTTATTGTTTTTATTATTAATTGAAATATGGTGTTTGTAGGAAATCTAGTATTAACCCAATTTAATCCAAATTTAATTGGACTCTTTGGAATTTCGTTTTTAAGATACGATTCAGTAAAGACGCATATCTGCCCCGATTTATATTGTTTTTTCCAAAATCCAACAAGTATTATGAATGCTATTATTCCAAGAACTACAAATAGCTTCATCAGTGTTTTGCTTTCAAAGATAATATTTGTTGCGCCTCCAATAGCAAATAATAACAACATCGAAAGAATGGCAACCAAATAAAAAACCATTCTCATCGTTGGATATAAAAAAGTCTTAAAATACAGTTTAAACTTAAATTTCATGTGGCAATTTAATTATAGCAAACGATATTTAACAAGACTTTTTGCTTTTTATATTAGCATTTTTTCATTAATCTAATAAAAAATTCTACTGATTTGTTTATTGTTTCCAATCTAATATGTTCATCGTTTCCATGTATTGATTCGATTTCTTCATCAGTTAAATCTGTCGCAGAAAATCTATAAACTTTATCGGATATAATTCCATAATGTCTTGAATCAGAACATTGAACCATCAAATAAGGTGCTGCAACACAGCCTCTCCATGTATCCTCTATCGCACTCTTTATCCACATATATCCATCACACGCAGTTGTAGATATTCTGCTAGGTTCATCTACATCACTAATGCTAATTGATATTTTGTCATTATTAATTAATGATTTGAATCTATTTACTGTGCTTTCAACATTGTCATTAGGATTTACACGAATGTTTGCAGTCATACTTGCTGTTGGTGGAATGACATTTGGAGCATCCGATCCCGACATTTGTGTAAAAGCACATGTTGTTCTTACTAAGGCATTTATTTGGCCACCAACTTTTTTACAATAAATATTTAATATCCAACTAAAACACCAAAGGTTTGCAAATAACACCCTATATATAAATGTCGACCTTCTACCTAATTCATTAAACATTTCTTGAACTGGTTTTGTAATGTGCATTGGGAATGGATTGTTTTCAATTTTTCTACACGCTTTTGATAACTCACCAATTGGTGTATGTTTACTTGGAGCACTTGCATGCCCACCATTAGAATTAATAGTTAAAGTCATATTGTAAAAACCCTTTTCAGCAACACCAACCAAAGCACAAGGTGTGTTTAAACCAGGGAACACATCAGATACAACTGCACCACCTTCATCCAAAACAAACGAAGGTGTAATGTTGTTTTCTTTAAAATAATTAACAATATTAATTGCACCTGGACCACTTATTTCTTCACCACCAGAGAACGCAAAATATATATCGTTTTCTGGAATAAAATTATTTTTAATAAGATATTCGCCAGCTGATAATATTCCATTAAATGTTACTTTTGTATCTAGCGTTCCTCTTCCCCACATCACATCATCTTCAATCAATCCTTCAAACGCGGGTTTTGTCCAATTCTCTTCATCCACAGGCACAACATCATAATGAGCCATAAATACAGCTGGATCATTTGACATTCTTCCTTTCCAACGAAAAAGCAACGCTCTTCCATCGAACGTTTTTAATTCTGTATTTTTATATACATTTGGATATAAAGTTGGAAGTAGATTAATTAATTTATCAAATTCTTCATCATTCTCTAATTTACTGTCGTTATAGGAAATTGTTTTACATTTAATTAGCTGTTGTAAGTTACTTATTACTTCTTCACTATTAAAATTTATTTCTCCTATTTTTCTTTCTTCTTTAACTGAAGGTTTAAATAGAAATGTTCTTACAAGAATGATTAATATGAATATAAATAATAAGATTAAAAAATACAACATTTATTATTACCTCAATAATTTAAATATACACCAAATAGCAATATTCCTGATGTTAAAAATAAATTTATAAGTTGAAATTTCCACGAATATTTAAACCAATCTTTATAATCAATCTTTGTTAAACTAAGGCTTATTATCAAAGCAGGATTTGTTGGATAAAAAACGTTTGAAAAACCATCTCCATATGCAAATGCTAAGACACATATTTGTGCTGATAAACCAAATTTACTAGCCAAAGGCACAAGTAATGGTATTAGTAAAAATGCTTTTGCGCTTCCTGATGGAACAAATACTTCTAATATCAAACAAATCAAATATATAAATAACACTAATTCAAATTTATTCATGCTGCTTGCATAACCAGTTACAATATTTAGTATATTGATTAACAATCCAGATTCTTCCATTGTGAATTTAATTGAAGAAGCCATTAAAATTAATATTGCTGATGGAAGTATATCTATTGTTCCTTCTTTCATATATGACAATAATTGTTTTGTTGAAGTTTTAGTTAATTTTATTGATACAATTCCTGCAATTAAGAACATTAATGCAACAATTATTAATGTGTAGTCTTGAAGTGCTTTAATAATTGGTGATAATAACACAAGTACGATTGCAATAGAAAAAATAATAACAAATGCCTTTAATGCATTTTCCATATTTTTATTTTCAATAAATGTATTTGATGTGTTGATATTAATATCTTTTTCAACTTTCTTTGCGTGAGTGTATAAAAAAGTCATAAGAATAATATATATTAATACGAAAGATAATATTCTTAAACTTACACCGGAAAATAGTGGCAATCCAGCTAATTCCTGTGCAACTCCGATTGTAAAAGGATTGAATACACCTGCTGCAAACCCACATCCAACAGCTAATAAGGACATTCCAATTCCTGTGAATGCATCAAATCCTAAATCAATTGCAAGTGACACAATAATGGGGGTTACTGGAACAACTTCTTCAAATGACCCAACGACTGATCCCATCAACATAAAAAACAAAACCATAATAAACATTAATTTATATCTGTGTTTTCCATATTTATATACAATTTTATTAAGCATATATTCCATGAAACCACATTTATTTAAACCGTTTGTTACACCACCTATTATTAATAGGAAAATTAATACGGCAATTGTGGTTGCACCAGAGTCACTACCTAATACTAAAATTGGTGACAATAACCATTTATAAAATGGTATACCACCACATTCCATAATTAGTGTTAAGACATAAGTAAAAATCATCAAAGCAGCTATTGTAATAATTGAAATTAGAAATGATTTTTTTTGGTCTTTCATATTTATGCTCCCCTATAAAATAAAATCGTACATGTTACTATTACATGTACGATAACTTATCGGATGCAATAGCGCCTCTTCTTAACGAAGGAGTGTTGCGAGTTTTTCCCGTAACCCCATGATGACTTATATGCCTATAAGTTCATTCGGCGATGATTACCTTTCATTAACATCATAGCGTGCCCGCTCAATTAATTACTCATTTGCATCGCTGCCTCTACATATACATTTCTATAATTTAACTTTAGTTCTTTTTGGAATTTTAGTCAATGTCGTTCCGTGTTTGGGTCTTCACAGTTTATGTATAAAAAAATGAATTATTATAATGAATGAACAAAAGATTCAATTTACTAAAGCATTGCAAAGTCTTTAATATGTTTAAAATTATGCTATTTATGAAAAAGACTCGGATGTGATTCTCAAAATCAAATTGTATATTAAAACATTGCAATTCGCTGGATTTATAATTTAAAACTTAGAAATAATTATTCGATATTTGACAGTTCTATTTTTTCGCACGATTTAGCTTTATCATCTGGATGAGGTTCAATACCTATTATTGTTATATCTTTTTTATTAGGACCATAAACCCAAAAAATTCTTCCTGCTCTTGGTTTGTTGTTTTCTATATATGATTCAAAGACTTTCATACCATATCTTTTTGTTAGCGACTTAATTTCATGTGAACAAAGACCAGGGTATTTTGGATCATCAGATAGTTTCTTAAACGTATTCCCTATTTTCTTATATTTAATTTTGTCAGTTTTATTAGCTTGCTTATTATCGATTTTGTTTTTTAAATTGCACCAGTATTGTTCGACCCCAGGGATACCAAGTTTAATATCAAACATAAATTAATCTCCAAAATCTGATAAATCAATTGCTTTAGAAACTTTTCCTTTTTTGTAGTTAGAAATCGAACCATCCATCATTTTTAAAGTCTTTTTCGAAATGGCGCTTGGTTCAACCAAAACTCTAGGCTCCAGTAATAGCGTTCCATCTTTATATTGTTTAATATGAAAATATTCATAAAGTGATTCTCTAAGTGTTACTCTTTTTTTACTATCAATCTTTGCATCATATTCTCTGATAAGTTCAGTCATATCTGCCTCCTATAATAAAAGTGGGATATCCCACTTATAATATATCATAATTGCTATTTATAATCAAAAACTTTTTAGGACTAATATAAGAATTCACATACTTAAATTAAAATTAAATCTTAAACAAAAAACTTAATTATATTCAAATGCAATTCTTTAAATTTTCCTACATAAAATCAAGAAACTTCCATATTCTATATGAATCAAGTTTTATTATTCATGTTTTTTTAAATAACTAATAGTACATTTTAACGCTTCTTCTTTCTCTATTCCTGCTAATCTTAATTTAGTTGCATATTCGAGCGCATCATAAAAATTCTCGCTTGGTTTAAATCCCGCGTTTATTAAATCATCACCTGTAACATATGGTTTTATTATCATTTCTTGATATTTCTTATATCTATCAAAAAGATACTTTTCTCTTTCTTCTACGTCTTTTTTGAAATCATCAACTAATGCAAAATATATTAAGTCTTTTGCTTCACTTGCTTCATAAAACATTTTGTTTGATGTCTTAATAGGAGAGTTATCATAATAAACTGCGTTTGGTTTCATATGTAATAAAGACATATTTATCACATAACTTATTACATCTTTATTATCAGTAAATCTATGTAATGCATGTCTTATTATTGGTTCGCCTTTTGTTTCGTGATTATAACTATGTATTTGTTTATCGTCAATGGTTGTAGAAACTATTTTTCCTAAATCATGAAATAAAACCAAAAGCATAAATTTATATGAATCGCTTGTCATGTTTCTATATTTTGTCGCTTCATCTAAGCAACACATTATATGATTCCACACATCTCCTTCTGGATGATAAATAGGATTTTGTTTTAAATTAATTAACTGTTTTAATTCATAATAAAAATAATCTAATTGATTTAATTCTTTTAATGTTTCAAAAAATATTGATGGTTTTTTTCCTTTTGTTAGAGCTTTTATCGTTTCTTGTTCAACTCTTTCTTTTGATAAAGTAGTAATATTAATTGTCTTACACAATTCTTTCGTCTCGTTTGCTATATTAAATTCAAATCTAGATGCAAATTGAGCTGCTCTCAATACTCTTAAAGGATCTTCAATAAAACTGTTATCGTTTATGTGCCTTATTGTTTTATTGTTTATATCTTTTACTCCATTAAATGGATCAATTATTTCTCCAGATAATATATCTTTATATATACCATTGATTGTAAAATCTCTCCTTTGAATTGCTTTTGTTACACCTAAATACGGATCAACATATACTTCAAAATCTCTATGACCTCTACCGGTATTTTTTTCTATTCTTGGTAAAGCTATGTCTATGTTTGTTCCTTTTAAAGAATATATACCAAAATTTTTTCCATATGATAACGGCTCACCAATTTCTTTTAATAAATTATAAATGGTCTCTGGATCTACCCCATGTATTTCTATATCAATATCTTTATTATCAATACCTAATAGTTGATCTCTAACACATCCGCCAACATAAAAAGTTCTTCCACCTTTTTCTTTTACTCTTTTTGCAATTTCATATTCAATAAAATTGTTCATATCTATTACAATTTTATCATTTTGGGTTTTACACATTCTTGATGTGTGTGGTTTATAATTAAAATTTTATTTTTTCTTTCCTTTATTTATTAATGCTGTAGTTTTATCTTCAAGCACATCTTTTGCCTTGTTTAATGTTTCTTCTATAGTTTCGGCTTTCCTTCTAACTTGAACAATAAAGCTTTTTTGTTTGCCATTTAATTTTTTTTCTTTTTCTAACAACAAAGCTTTTAGTTCTTCATATTTTACAATTACATTATTTATGTCTCCATATTTTTTAATTGCAGTAGCATCTTTTGTTGAAGAAATAAGATCAACAACAAACAAACCAAAAAATAATCCAATCACAAATGAAAAACTTAAATTTTGAGATAGCCATGTTAATTCTACAATTACTGTTTTATGAATAAATAAATAATATACAGCACCTATAACACCCCATATTAAAGAAAAAAGAGGACAAATGATTCCCATTACATTACCTGGTCTATCACGATAATCCCACAATCTTAGATTTAATACTTTCAACAAAAATAATCCACCAATAAATTCAATGATAGTCATTGATATTGCAATAAGTAAAATTATAAATAAATCACCTAAAATACCATTTATGTTTATTCGCTTAGAAACTTCCCAACTTATCACAAACATAAAAGATAAACCGATTCCATATATTGGAAGCCATGGACCTTTACAAAAACCCGGATTAATAAAATACTTTCCTCTTGGTCCTTTGTGGCTTATCAAATTTCTAAATAAAAACTCTAGCAACCATCCTTCAATTGCTCCCCAATAAAATAAAAACGCTAAAGCTAAAGGATAATTCATATTTTTCCCCCTATATATAATATACTTATTTTAATGTATGATGTAATGTAAAATAAAAATATGATAAGAATTGAACATTTAAGAAAAGAATATGGTAGTTCTTGCCCAATAAAAGATGTATCAACAATCATCAATAAAGGTGATGTTGTTTGTATTATTGGTCCATCAGGCACAGGAAAATCAACTTTTTTAAGAATGATTAATCTTCTAGAAAAACCTACATCTGGGAAAATTTTTATTGATGAAGAAGAAATAACCGCAAAAGATTATAAACCAGAAAGGGCTAGAAGAAGAATGAGTATGGTTTTTCAAAGTTTTAATTTGTTCAATCATTTGTCTGTTATTGAAAATTTAGTTGTTCCACAAGTAGATTTATTAAAGAAAGATAAAAACGAAGCTTTTGAGAAAAGCATGGATATACTTGAAAGAGTTGGAATGAAGAGACAATATTTGAATTATCCTTCATCGCTTTCTGGTGGTCAAAAACAAAGAGTGGCTATTGCTAGAGCATTAGTTATGGAACCAGAAGTAATTTTATTTGATGAACCAACGAGTGCACTTGATCCAATTATGGTTGACGAAGTTAAAACAATTATGAAGGATTTAGCAAAACAAGGACAAACAATGATAATTGTTACTCACGATATGAAATTAGCCGAAGATGTTGCTAATAGAGTGTTGTATATGGATCAAGGTGGAATATATGAAGACGATAAACCAGAAATCATTTTTCATAATCCAAAAAGAACACGAACAAAGGCATTCATTGAAAATCTTAATGTTTTAAAGTTATCTGTTCATAATAATTTTGATCCAGTAAAATATGGAAACGATTTAAATAATTATATTAGTGAATTAGGAATTAATTATATTGAAGCAAACAAAATAAGAATGATATATGATGAATTGTTTTATGAATTATTAATAAATGAAAATTGTTGCAACGATATTAGATTATTGATTTCTTATGATACAAAGAAAAATAATTTCTTTATTAATTGTAAATATAGTGGTGCTGAAATTAATGTATTAGAAAAAGATTCGGTTTCTTCTAAATTAATTGGCAATATAATTACAAATATTAATTACTCAAAAATAGAAGAAAAACAATATACAAATTGTTTAACATTTGAATCAAAATAATTTATTTGATTATTGGTTTTTGACCAACGCTTTTTAGAATTTCTTCTTTTGTTTTTTTGTTAGATAAAAATTTCTTTTGTAATATATCAGCAACTTTTGTTAGAATCCACGCAAGTACAAAATATATAATTGCCGTCACAATCAAAGGAAAGAACGCATCATAAGTTCTGCTTCTAATAATATCAGACACTCTTGTTAAATCTTGTACTGTAACATAGCCAACTACTGAAGAAGATTTGATTAAAGATACAATTTCGCCTCTATATGAAGGCATAATAATTCTGAATGCTTGTGGAAAAATAAACTTAAACAATGTTTGGTTTTCCGTATATCCTAAAGCATAGGCGCCTTCAAATTGTCCTATGTCTATAGCACCTACACCAGTTTTTAACATACCATATACCGAGAATCCTTCAATTAATGTAAATCCAACTATTGATATTGCTGTTCCAGACAAAGATGATTTTGAAAAGATAATATAAAACAAAATCATCAACAAGACAACAACAGGCAATCCCGAAATAATATATGCTGTTACATCAGCTATTTTTTTAAATACTGTTCCTAGTTTTAGTGATAATAAATAAATCACAAATCCGAGTAATGTTCCAAAAATTAATGATAATCCTGTAATTAATAGAGTTACACCTATACCATCAAGTATTAATTTATATCTTTCTTCTTCAATAAATGTTTTGTAGATTTTTTCTTTAATCTTATTAATTATATTTGTATTTTTTTCGACGCCTTTTCTAACAACGACAACAGGATGCGAAGCATAAACTGGATCAGAAAAATCAACGCTATTTTTTCTTTCATCTGTAATATAAATTCCATTAAATGCTAGATCAAATTTATTTGATGTGATTGATGATAATAACGCATCAAAAGAGGTTCCTTCTATTTGTAATTCATATCCGTACCTTTTTGCGAATTCAGTTACTAAATCAACTTCATATCCTTCATACTTGTTATTTTTATAAAACGAAAAAGGTACAGCATCTGGAGTGGTGCATGCTCTGATGGTTCCTTTTTCACCAGTTAATTTAACTTCTTGGACATGTTGGTTTATTCCGTCTTCACTAAACCATTTCTTTTGTAATAAATCTAATGTTCCATCATTTGATGCTTCTTTTAAAAATTTGTTAAATTCATTTTTGATATTTTTTGAGTCACTAGAAAAACATACACCATATTCTGTGTTGTCAGATTTCACATCAAAATATCCGATGTCATTATTTTCAACTGCTTGTATTATTGCAACGGGTTCATCAGCTAAATATGCCTCTATTTTTCCTTGTTTTAAACCAAGCAAAAGTTCTGCACGAGAATTAAAATATACTATCTCTGCGTCTTTAAATTCAGATTCAATTGTTCTGTCATATATCGAACCATTCATACAACCAAAAGTTTTACCATTTAACTCTTCTTTCGCATGATATTCTAATTTTCCAACATTATCTGTTTTGTGCATTATTACTATTTTGCTTACATGAATTGGATCAGAAAAAATCATGCTCTTTTTTCTTTCCTCAGTAATGCTTATCTCACCAACGCCAATATCATATTTTCCCGATGTTACGCCAGATAAAATTGCATCAAAATTCCCATAATCAATATTTAGTCCGTACCCATATTGATAGGCGAATTCTTTTATTATTTCAATACTATATCCTTCCAATTCTCCGTTTGATAAAAAACTATAGGGGTTCGAATTGTTTTCGCAAATTATTTTTATATTGCCTTTTGATTTGTTGTATTCTTTGTTTTCTATTTTTTCATTTATTGAATATTGTAATATCCACTTCTTTTCCATTTCATCTAAAAAGCCAGATTTTTTTGAAGAAGAAATGAACTCATTAAAATCAGATAAAATACTTGAACTACTATCAGAAAAAATAAATCCAGATTCAACTTCTGTATCGGGGACTTCAAAAAAATCTATTCCATCATTTTCTGCTTTATCTATTGTTGCCTTTGCAACATCTGTTGAATAACAGTCAATCTTATTATCGAATAAAGCGGTTATTAATTCGCTTGATGTATTAAAATATAAAACATCAGTATTTGGTAGATATTTATTAATTAGTTGATCGTGAAAAGTTCCAGAAAATACGCCGACTTTTTTGCCATCTAAATCGTCTACGCTAGTAATTTTTACTTCTTTTTTATCGCTTGAACATCCAGTCAAAAGCACTAGTGGTAGTACTAAAAATATAAAAAAATTCGTTAGAACCTTATTTATATGAGATTTATCCCTTGTATGTCTATCCATATATTAATATTATAGGCTTTTTATCGTGCTTTTTAATAAAAAGAGCCTTATAATTGTACTATAATATATGTATTAGCAAGAGGGATTTGACATGAAAAAATTATTAAAGGTATTTATCGTATTGTTGCTTGCTTTTTCCGTGGTTGGTTGTGGCGATAAAAAAGTTGAAGACAACACAGCAAAAGAAGCAAATGTAGAAGAAGAATTTTATAGAAACATTATTATTGATAGTTTCGAAGGCAAAGTAAGTGTTAAACACGCAAACGGCGAAGCTTTATCTGCATACGAAGGTATGTCATTAAAAAACGGTGATGCTGTTAAAGTTAGTGAGAATTCTACATTAACATTAAAAGTTGACTCTGATAAAGTTCTATACGCTGAAGAAAACACATCATTTACTTTGTCAGCAACAGGAACAGAGGAATCAAACAACACACAAATCCTTTTAGATGACGGATCTGTGTTATGTCAAATAAAAGAAAAATTAAAAGAAGATGAATCATTTGATATCGTTACTGCTTCTTCAACAATGTGTGTAAGAGGAACTGTATTTAGAGTATCTTTAATTGAATCAAGTGATACAAACAATTATGAAATGGTTGAAGTATATGATGGCAAAGTTTGGTCAAACATTCAAGAAAAAAATGATGAACTAATTCTTGAACCAGGCCAATGTGCGCTTATTAAAGAAGACGCTAATGGCAACAACGCAAATTATGTCACAAGCGATCAAATAGATGCTGATTTCTGGGCTAGCGATGACACTAATATGTTTGTAACAAAAGAAGAAGGCGAAGGAAGTAAAGTCCTTGAAATTGCTTATAATAAATTATCAGAAAAAACTATAGATAACTTAACAGAAGTTGCAGAAAGCGGCCAAGAAATAATATTACCAAAAGAAATATTATTTGATTTAAGCGAGTTTAAAAAATCTGATGGTTCTTCAAATGTAAACAGAGAGCCTGTTGTTGAAAGTTATGAAACAACAAGCGAATATACAAGAGCAGACGGAACAAGTTATAACGTCACTTGGAAAACAACAAAAACGATATCATACGATGATAACGGTCTTCCTAGAATATCAGTAAACATTGAAACAGGCGTGCCTTTGGATGCTTTTAACAAAAAAGTTGATACAGATTCTACTTTAGAAGACGACAAAGGCCAACAAGGCGAGGAACAAAAACCCGAACAAAAGGTAATAAATGACGATCCAGGAGTTATATCTGGGGAAATCAAACATGAAGAAGAACAGCCAAAAACAGATGATACATCTAAATCTGAAGGATCAAATGAAGGTCCAGCGATTGAAGAAAAAAAAGTTGAAATAATTATTAATTAATCAACTAATTTTAACAAATATTTGCTATATGCAAGTCAACTCCTAGTGTTGTTGAACGAACAACATTAGGGGTTTTTATTTAAGGATATATTACTAAATATTTTGATGTTACTTATTAAAAAGGGATTCATAGTCTAACGAATCCCTTTTGGTTTTTGAAATTAGATTTTACAATTATTTACATTTGAATTGGGAACACTTCTAATTCGACATCTGATAATGGATAAGTAGCACACGGATGAATCCACCCAAATTTTTTATCTGCAATTCTTCTTCCGTCTGCTGATTCAGGAATATAAACATTTCCATTAATTAATCTTGAGTGACACCAACCACATTGCCCTGAACGACAGTCAGATGTAACTTTAATTCCAGCTGATTCTATAGCACGTAATAATGTTTGTTCAGATTTGCATGTAATGTCTTTGTGTTCTCCTCTATACCACACTCTTACTTTATATTCTTTGTTTGCAGAATCAGATGGATACTTTTCATCGTTTGTTGGATCTCCATATTCTCCTGCTAACTCAAATCTTACTTTTCTTCTTGGCAAATTTAGTTTTGCGATTTCTTCTGTTACGAACTTATACATTGCTTTTGGACCACACACAAATATTGAATAATCTTCTGGTGCATATTTCTTTATTAATTCAGCATTTATAAATCCACACTCAAAACCATCTTTGTTTTCTTCAGACAAAACATGAATTATTTTTATTTTGTCTTTTGCTTTAGAAACGCACTCTTCTAATTCGTCTTTTAACAATATGTCATCAGATGTTCTAGAACCATACAAAATTGTTAAATTGAAATCCTCTGTTCCTTCAGCAATTGATCTAGCCATTGACAAGAATGGCGTAATGCCAGAACCACCTGCCAAAGCAACAACATTTTTTCTATCTCTTAATCTTTCATAATAGAATTGTCCTAGTGGACCAGAAATTGTTGCTTCTGTACCAACTTTCCAATTGTTTAAAATATAATCACTTACAAAACCATCTCTTATTTTTTTGATTGTAATTTCGTATGTGTTTTTTCTTAATGCATCAATTGGATTTGAATTTAATGAGTAAGGTCTACACATAAACATTCCATCAAATTCCGCAATAACAGATATGTATTGTCCTGCTCTAAAATAAGCTAATGATTCGGTTCCTAATTTTTTGTTTGGTTCTAACACATATGTTTTTGCATCTTTGTGTTCAACTATTCTTTTTACGACAACAAATTGACATGCAGGGTGAAGTTTTTTTGCAACAATATTTGGATTATAAGTTGATGTAGGGATTGTGTTTTCACCTTTTGCAATATGTGCTTCTCTAACTTTTACTTCGTTTAAGAAATCACCTACTCCTAATCCTTTTAATATGGATTTATCGTAATTGTACTTTGACATCTTACTTTCCCTCCTTCATATCTTTTAACATGTATCTAGCTTGTTCCATGCCAGACATATACGCTTGTGAGTAACCATCCATCTGTGTTCCGTGACCACCAACAAACCTTAATCCTTTAATGGTGTAATCTAACTTATGTCCAGATTGAACTCTTGGGAACATTCCATCCCACGTTTGAGGTCTATATCCATATACATCTCCAAATGGTGTGCCTAAATATCTTGCCCAAGTCATTGGAGTTGCAACAACAATTTCTTCAATGTGATCTCTAATTGGTTTGCCGATGTAATCTTCAAATTGTTTTATTGTTTCATCTGCAATTTTATCTTTCATTTCAAAATAATTTTCTTCATTTACAACCTTTTCATTCCATGCATCTTCTTTATAGAATCTTGCAAACTGAATAAAGCAAGTTCCCTCCGGAGTGCAATCAGGGATTACTTCATTGATTATTGTTACGCAATTTTGTTTATGTGTTTTCAAGTCAACACTAGAATCATACTGGTATTTATTGTCTCCTGTTGATCTTAAGAATGCATCATACGCTTTAAAATCTAATTCTTCATATGGAATGTCTAGCGCAAGGTAGACAGTAATACAAGAAGAAGCTAATGCTCTTGCATTCATACTTCTTTTATCTCTTTCTGGGACTTCTTTTGGATCAACCATTTTATCAAATACAACATGTGGCATTAAATTTGAAATAACCCTATCACATTCAATATATGTTCCGTCAGTTAATTTGACGCCTTTTACTTCATTGTTTTTAATATCAATCTTTTCAGCTTCACAGTTATACCAAATATCTGATCCCATCATTCTTATTGCGTGATCAAAAGCCATTGATATTTCGTGAGATCTGTTTTTACAAATATATGGTTTTCTAGTTAGATATGTATATGTCATAAATGCATATACCGCAAAAGACATTAGTGTTGAATCAACACAAACATAATCCCAATATGATTCCAACATTTCTCTAGCTTTATCTGGCATTCCCATTTTTCTTAACATAGTATCTGTTGGAACAGGAACCAATTTCATTAAATCATGGTATTTAATCATCATTTCTAGTTTAGCTAAACCTTCAGGTTCGTTTTCGTGGTCAGCTAACCATTGAACTCCATCACAAATCATTCTTCCTAATTCCATAAAATCAGTCATTGATTTTTTTGAACCAGGCACTTCTTTTTCCATTTGTTCAATAAATCCATTTACTTCCGCTGGAAATGTTGCATCATATTTCCCTGCTGGATCTGTACATATTGTACGGAAAGCTTCATCAACTGCAACCCAGTCAACATCTAAACCATAATCATCTAACAGTTTTCTAACTGCACCGGAGTTATCCCCTTCTCCCATTTGACACATTTCGTGTAGCGTTGCTTCGAATTCAAATCTTCCACGTACAAAACTTGTTGCACATCCTCCTGGAAGATTATGTTTTTCAAGCACTAGGACCTTTTTTCCGTTTTTTGCAAGGTAAGCTGCAGCCGATAGGCCACCATTGCCTGCACCAACAACAATTACGTCATACTTTTTGTTCATGGTATTTCCCTTCCCTAAAATATACCTAAATTATATCTTAATTTGTGTAATATTTCACAAATATAATAGTGGTTATATAATAGAATATGTTTATGATTGATTTACATATTCATTCAAATTATAGCGACGGAACATGTTCAATAGAAGAAATAATTAAAGAGGCAAAATCTCTTGGCTTAAAACAAATTGCCATTACAGATCACAACACACTTGATGGCTCTATTGTTGCAAGTAAAATTAGTGATGTTGAATTTGTAATTGGGGCAGAACTATCAGTTGATTATAAAGATTGCGAGGTACACTTGCTTGCCTATTTTCCTAATGGGTCAGATTATAAAAACGTTAACTTTATTATTAAAGCTGGAGAAGCTAACAAAAAAATCGCAATATTAGAAACAATAGAAAGACTAAATGCCATGGGCATAGATATTAATGTCAATGAACTTTCAGAATATACTAAAGGAATTATAAATAGAGTTCATATTTGTAAGGCATTAATGAAACATGGATATGTTAATTCTGTTAACGAAGGATTTGAAAAATATGTAGGTAATCATTGCCCAGCATTTGTTGATAGAGAAAAGACTTCGTTGTTTGAAGCAGTTGATGCAATCCACAAAGATGGTGGTCTGGCAATTATCGCTCATCCATATGAATACGATAAACTTCAACCAATTTATGATTTTTTAAACGAAGTAATAGAAAAAGTTGATGGGGTCGAATGTTTTCATCCAAGCGCAACATCAGATCAATCAAAAGGTTTAGTTGCGTTTGTTGAAAGTCACAATAAACTTGTTACTGGAGGTAGCGACTTCCATGGAGACAACAAACCAGACATTTGTCTTGATATGATGAATGTTGATGAAAAATATAAAATAAAAAGAAACTGATTTTTTGATGTTACTAAAATAGTCAATTCAATTAGTTTCTTTTTTGTATTTCAATAATAATGTTTATTTGTTTTTTGATATTAATTAATATAATTTTGCGCCTGCAGGAATGCTGTCATCTACCATCAACAAATTCAATCCTTCTTCACCATTTTGTTGATGTACTGCAGATATCAACATACCGCATGAATCTATTCCACACATCTTCTTTGGTGGAAGATTAACGATTGCGATTGCAGTTTTACCAATTAGTTCTTCAGGTTGGTAATACATCCTTATTCCTGAAAGGATGGTTCTTGATATATTGGTTCCATCGTTTAGCGTAAATTTTAATAATTTTTTTGATCCTTCTACTGTTTCACAATTTAATATTTTAACAACTCTAAAATCAGATTTAGAGAAAGTATCAAAATCTACATCATCTTTAAATAAAGGTTCTATTTCAACGTTTGAGAAATCAATTTCTTTTTTTGCGATTGTTGGTTGAACAATCTTTTTCTTTTCACCTTCAAGAGGCTTCATTGTAGGATATAAAATTACATCCCTAATTGATTCTGACTCTGTAAACAACATCATCAATCTATCGATTCCATACCCTATTCCACCTGCAGGAGGCATTCCGTATTCTAGTGCTTCGACAAAATCCATATCAATATCATTTGCTTCATCGTTACCTAAATTTCTTTGACGTAATTGTTCTTCGAATCTATTCAATTGATCAATCGGATCATTTAATTCTGTATAAGCGTTCGCGAATTCTTTTCCACCTATAAACAATTCGAATCTATCTACAAATCTTGGATCATTTTGGTTTGCTCTTGTTAAAGGTGAAATTTCAACAGGATGTCCATATAAGAACGTTGGTTGAACAAGTGTTTCCTCGACATATTTTTCAAAGAACGCGTTAATAATGTGGCCAACCATGAAGTGTTCTTCTACTTCTATTTGATGTTCCTTTGCAAGTTCTTTTGCTTCATCAAACGTCATTTGTTTAGTAAAATCTATTCCTGTTTTTTCTTTTATTGCTTCAACCATTGACACTCTTTTAAAAGGAGCTTTGATTTGTATTTCGTTTCCTAAAAAATTAAATGTATCTTTTCCTAATGTTTCAGCAATTTTTACATACATTCCTTCTGTTAAATCCATCATTCCTTCTAGATTTGAGTATGCTAAATATGCTTCCATCATTGTAAATTCTGGATTATGCATTGCATCCATTCCTTCATTACGGAATGTTCTTCCTATTTCATACACAGCTTCCATTCCACCAACTAGTAATCTTTTTAGATTTAGTTCTAGAGCTATTCTCATATACATATCTAAATCTTGAGCGTTGTGGTGAGTTATAAATGGTCTTGCACTTGCACCTGTTAATAACGTTGTTAATACAGGTGTTTCTACTTCTACAAAATCTTTAGAGTCCATGTATTCTCTTATTGTTTTTAATATTTTTGGTCTAGCAAATGCTGTCTTTTTTGAATCTTCATTCATTATTAAGTCAACATATCTTCTTCTATATCTTTCTTCCTTATCTGTTAATCCGTGGAATTTTTCTGGAAGAGGAGTTAGTGCTTTTGTTAAATGAGTGTATTTTGAAACATATACAGATAACTCTCCAAGAGGATTGTTTTCGCTTGGATTAGTTCTATATAATTTTCCATCTATACCGATGATATCTCCAATGTCACTAGATTTAACTAACTCGTATTGTTCTTCTCCTACGTCTGCTTTATTAAAAACAAGTTGAATCAAACCATCTTTGTCTTGTATGTGCATAAAGCACATTTTGCCCATTCTTCTTTTTGACATTATTCTCCCAGCGATTTTAACTTCGATTGGATTAGATTCTAATTCTTCTTTTGATTTATCAGAATAATTGTCTTTAATTGATTTTGAATTTGCATTTCTTTCAAAAGCATTTCCAAATGGGTAAATTCCTTTTTGTTCTAATTCTTGAAGTTTTTGGCGACGCACCAATTGTTGATCGTTTAATTCTCTTTCCATGTTTTCCTCCATAAAAAATAAAAAAGGTAGCAAAGGGCGTTTTTCTTACGCGGTACCACCTTATTTTTTTCTTAATATATCTTTAACGCTGACTAGCGATTCGCTCCAAGTTTTTATTCAATTATTCTTGTTATTCCTTTTCACCAAACAGAAACTCTCTACAAACTACAAATAATTTACTCGTCTCTTCCTCGCGACATGATTATTTTACTATATTTATTGGTTTTATACTAATTATATTCCCAAGGAAATAAAATCATCCTATTTTTTATATTATTTATTTCCTAGGTAATTTAATATTTGTGTTTGTAATTATAGTGTTTTCTTTAACAACGCCCCTTATGCAAGATGTTGGATATACAATTGAATTTCTACCTATAATAACGCCTGGATTTAAGACAGCATTGCAACCAATTTCAGCGTTGTCACCCAATATTGCACCCATTTTTCTTAATCCTGTTTCAATTTCCTTTTCACAATGAATTACAATGTTTTGTTTATCAGCTCTAAAGTTCGAAGTTATTGCACCTGCCCCCATATGAGCCTTGTATCCAAGAATTGAATCACCAACATAATTAAAGTGTGGTACTTGTACATTATCAAACAATATGGCGTTTTTTAATTCGCACGAGTTTCCTACAACGCAGTTTTCTCCAACAAGCACACTTCCTCTAATAAAAGCTCCAGGCCTTATTTCTGTGTTTGCTCCAATAATGCATGGCCCTTCAAAATAAGCATTATCATAAATTTTTACAGTTTTATGAATCCACACATCTTTTTTTAATTCATAAAAATCGTCTTTATTTATTTCTTTAAAAAGATCAGCAACAATATCTTTTATTTCTGGTAGCACAGTCCATGCATACTCGTGTTTTGCTAAATATTCTTTTGCAATTGTGTGATTTAAATCTAATAATTCGTTTGTTTTATACATTTTAATACCTCAAAACAATTATACAATTTTAGACAGCCATTTATTGTTTTTCTCATAATATATAATTTCACTTAAATCATTCGATGTCATTACTTTTATTATTCTTTTTAAATCTAAAGAAAGCTTGTATTTATTTAGATCATTTATATCAACCCAAAACACTTTTCCTTCTTTTGATGATTTTATTTTTCCAGTATATTTATTTGTCTTATAAAATAACATAATATATCTATCTTCTTGTTTGGTTTTAAACTCTTCAACACCACATAAAATAGGCTTTTTTATAGTTAATCCAGTTTCTTCTTTTACTTCTCTTATCACAGAATCGTTGAAATTTTCGTTATTTTCAACATGCCCGCCTGGTAGTGTTAAACCTGGCCAATCTTTCTTTTTTCTGTCTAATACTAATATTTTGTTATCTTTATATACCAAACACATGTTGGTTATTATACATTTTTCTATTTTTCGCATATTAATATTATAAATATTGTTATTGGAAAAATGTTGATAATATATTTATTGTTTTTGATAATTTATATGTTTTCCACATAGATAATTTTTGTTTTTCCACTTATTGTAGAAATGTGGAAAAATTAAAATATCCTTTATTTTGTTGAGTTTTTTATTGTTTTAAAATTAACAATTTATGTGGAAAACTTGTTTAACATAACAACATTCAACTTTTTATTGTTTTGTGGAAAAGTTATCCACTTTTTTTAAACAAAATAAAGATGTGGAAAAATGTGGAAAACTAAAAAATGATTGACTAAATAAGGCTGTTTTGTTGTTTTGTGTTGTGGAATGTGGAAAACTCATCAAAAATTTTTATAAAAATGTGGAAAAATCATGTTATTATTACATTACTTCACGGCGATAAATATATGACAACTTTCGAATTTTATTACAACGATGTTTGGAACAAAACATTAGAAAAAATCAAAGAATCAGGCAAAACTCAAGAAGAAATGCCTTATTTCAATTCTAAATTAATTGAATTAACTGACGATGAAGCCAAAGTAGTTGTTACTGAATTCGCTAATTTTTCTATAATAAACGAGAATCTTGCATTAGTTGAGTTATGCCTTGAAGAGGTTATTAATAAGAAAGTAAAGGTTAGGGTTTTAAATCAAGACGACATTGTTTCGCCTCAAGTTGGCGGAGGCACCTTCAATAATGGCTTTATCTCAAGAGAGATAGATCCTAACCAAACTTTTGCAAATTTCGTGGTTGGTCGATCTAATTCACAAGCGCATGTTGCTGCTTTAACTTGTGCTGGTAATTTAGGTTTGGCTTATAATCCGCTTTTTATATATGGAAACTCTGGATTAGGTAAAACTCATTTACTTAATGCTATTGGAAATCAACTTCTTTCTATACACCCAGAAAAAAAGATTGGTTTTGTTAATGGACTTGAATTTGTTGAAGGTGTTGCAAAAGCATCAAAAGAAGGAAGACTAGATAAATTTAAAGAATCTTTTTATGATTTAGATTTATTACTTGTCGATGACATTCAATTTATTGCTGGAAAAGATAAAACACACGAAATATTTTTTACAGTATTCAATAATTTAATAAACAACAAAAAACAAATATGTATCACATCAGATAGGTTGCCCTCTGATATTAGAGGTTTAGAAGAAAGAATTATTTCTAGATTTAATCAAGGACTAACAATCGGTATAGATACTCCAGAGTACGAAACGTCTGTTAATATTTTAAAAATGGAAATACAAAATAGTTCTCCTGGTGTTAAATATGATGTTGACGAAGAGGTATATAATTTTTTAGCTACTAATTTCTCACACGACGTTAGGAGTTTAAAAGGTTCTGTTGCAAGATTATTGTTCTACTCAATAAATTTTCCAATTGATGATGAACTCGACCATATAACTTTAAAACTCGCAACCATTGCTTTTAAAGATCAAATATTAGAAAACAAAAACGAATTATCAATTCCTGCAATACGTAAAGTTGTATGTGATTATTATAATCTAACAAAACAACAAATTATTTCCTCTACAAGAACTAAAAATATAGCTAACGCGAGACACATAGCAATTTATCTGTGTAGAAAATTATTAGATGCACCATATAAAGAAATAGGTGATGAATTTGGAAAAAGAGATCATACAACAGTAATGGCTAGTTATGAAAAAGTTGAAAAATTAATTAAATCTGATCAATTATATATGAAAGCTGTTAATGAAATTGAACAAAGATTAATAAAATAATTAACTATTATTAACATAATTATCAAGATTAAAAAATGATAAAATAAGTCTATAAATAAAGGTTTTTAAGAGTTGTACACATCTTTCCACACCTTAATAATAATAAATTTGAATAAATTAATATAAAGGAGCAACATCATGAATTTCAAAATTGCAAAAAAAGAATTTCTAGATTCATTAAACTTAACAAGTAGAGCAATATCTTCTACTACACCACTACCTTCATTATCAGGAATTAAAATTATAGTTTCACAAAACTCTTTAACATTAATATCATCAGATTCTAATATTTCTATTAAATCTTCTATTTTAAATAACGATAATAATACTTTAACAATTACTGATGAAGGAGAGATAGTAATAGATGCAAAATATTTATTAGAAATAATAAGAAAAATAGATGGAGATTTAGTTAATTTTGAAATTATAGATGGAACATTAGTAAAAATATCTGGAAATAAATCAGAATATAAAATAAATGGAATGCTTGCAAATGAATATCCTGATATTAACTTTGATATTAAAAATAATAATCCATTCAAATTGAAAACTGAAATATTTACACAAATAATAAATGAAATTTCTTTCGCTTGTTCTGATAAAGAAACGAGACCTATTTTAACTGGTGTTAATTTAAAAGCTGAAAATAACAAGTTATATATAAATGCAACAGATTCATTTAGATTAGCATCAAAAATTATTGATATTGAATCTAATTTAAATTTTAACATTACAATTCCTAATAAATATTTAATTGAAGTTGCAAGAGCAATAGCTAATGAAAAAGAAATAACAATTTCTATTGATCAACAAAAAATAATGTTTTTATTTAATAACACAATTATTACAACTAGATTACTAGATGATATTTTCCCAGATACATCCAAATTGATTCCAAATGATTTCACACAAATTTTAACTGTTAATTCTAAAGATATGATTAATGCAATTGATAGAACATCATTTATTAAATCAGATGGAAAAAATACTATAAAAATGAATATTAATTCAAATAAAATTGAAATTACTTCTTCTAATCAGATTGGATCATCATTTGAAGAAATAAACGTTATTAATTATCAAGGAGATCCTCTTGAAATATCATGTTCTGGAAAATATTTACAGGATGCTATTAAGGCAATAGATAAGGAAAATACAACTATTAAATTTTCCGGTGAACTGAAACCAATGATTATTCAAGACATAGAAAATCCAGGATTAGTTCAATTAATATCTCCAATTAGAACATATCATTAAAACCCTATAAAAATAGGGTTTTTTAATATAAGCCATTTTAAGCGTATTTTTTTATTGATTTTATAATTTTATATAGTAGATATCACGGTTTTTTTAAAACCCCTAAAAAGGCAAAAAAACACCAAAAATGCTATAATTAGTGTATATGACGGCTATTAAAGAAGTTGAAATTGATGGGGATTTTATTACTTTAGGTCAATTTATAAAAGTTGTGAATTTGGTGTCTTCTGGAGGGGAGGCAAAAGACTTTTTAAACAACAATAAAGCGACAATTAATAAGGAAATTGATAACAGAAGAGGAAGAAAACTATATAAGGGCGATAACGTCATTATCAAAGGTAATCAATATAAAATATGTTAATTAAAAATCTTAAATTAAATGATTATCGCAACTATACAAATTACAAAATAGATTTTAGTCCAAAACTTAATATCATTGTTGGAAAAAACGGTATTGGAAAAACAAATATTCTTGAAAGTATTATAGTTGTTTCAAACACCAAATCATTTCGCACTCAGCACGATGTTGATTTAATAAAAAAAGACAAAGAGTATTTAAAAATTGAAATTGAGTCAGATGACAATAAATATAAAGTGATTATTAATAAAAACAACAAGTCTTTATATATTAATGAAAATTTAGTAAAAAGAACTTCCGACTTTATTGGAAAATTAAATGCGATTTTATTTAAACCATCTGATTTAGAAATATTTAATGAATCGCCAAGTGAAAGAAGAAAGATATTAGATATCGAAATTGGAAAAATCAACAACAAATATTTAAGAAGTCTTCTGCAATACAATTCTTTATTAAAAGATAAAAACAAATTATTAAAAGAGCTTAACATTGATAAAACATTATTATCTTTAATAGAGGAAGCAATGGTTCCAAATATAAAAACAATAATTGAAGAAAGAGAAAAATTTATTAACACAATTAATGAATACATTAATGATTATTATAAAAAAATATCAGATACAAACAACAACATTCAAGTTATATATAAAAAATGTTCAAACATAGAAAATATTAAAGAAAACATTATTTCTGCAAAAGATAAAGATTATTATTATCATTACGCAACATTTGGACCACACAAAGAAGATTATTTATTTCTAGTTGATGGTTATGATATTAATTCTGTTGCCTCACAAGGACAAAGAAGAATGATACTTATTGCGTTTAAGTTTGCGCTTATTAAATATATACAAAAAAACGCAAACATAACACCAATATTATTACTAGATGATATTTTGTCAGAATTAGATAAAGACAATCAAGAAAGATTATTAAAAAATATTCCTAATGATATGCAAGTAATAATAACAAACACAAACATCGATAATTTAAAAATAAAAAAAGATTATAAGTTGATTGATTTAAAGGAGGAAGAACATGTCTAATACAAGTATTAATCATGACAATTACACATCAGACGACATTCAAGTCTTAGAAGGCCTTGAAGCAGTAAGAAAAAGACCAGGTATGTATATTGGTACAACATCATCTGCTGGTTTACACCATCTTGTTTGGGAAATTATTGACAATTCAGTTGATGAAGCTTTAGCTGGTTATGCATCACACATTGAAATAGAAGTTGATGAAGACGATATTGTTACAGTAAAAGATAACGGACGTGGAATGCCTGTTGAAATTCACAAAAAGACAGGCGTATCAACAGTTGAAACTATTTTTACAGTATTACATGCTGGAGGAAAATTTGGTGGTGGTGCTTACAAAGTATCAGGAGGATTGCATGGTGTTGGTGCTTCTGTAGTAAACGCACTATCAAAGTGGTTGGAAGTCACAATCTACAAAGATGGAAAAGAATATTTTATTAGATTTAAAGATGGTGGTAAGGTTGATAAACCTTTATCTGAAGTTGGAAAATGTAATCCAAACGAAACAGGTTCAAAAGTTAGATTTAAAGCTGACGATGAAATATTTAAAGAAGGAACAATATACGATTATGACACTTTATACAATCGTATAAGACAAATGGCCTTCTTAAATAAAGGAATAAAATTAAGTTTTACTTGGAATAAAAACGATGAGCACAAAGGCACAACAACCTTCTTGTATGAAGGCGGTATTAAAGAATATGTTAAATTCCTTGATGAAGGAGAAACAAAATTATTTGATGATGTGCTTTACTGTGACGGCGTTGATAAAGAAACAAATATCGCGGTTGAAATTGCATTACAATACAACACAAACTATTCTGAAAAAACATATTCGTTTTGTAATAATATTTTCACACCAGATGGCGGTATGCATTTAGATGGTTTTAGACAAACATTAAATAGAATAATAAATGCTTATGGTAAAGATAAAAAATTATTTAAAACCGATGATGAAAAATTAACGATTGACGACTTAAAAGAAGGCTTAACAGCAATCGTTTCGGTTAAGCACCCAGATCCTCAATACGAAGGACAAACAAAAGGAAAATTAGGGAATGCTGAAGTAAAACCAGTAGTGAATAAAATATTTGGAGATTATTTAAAACGTTATTTATTAGAAAATCCTGATATTGCAAAAACAATAGTTGAAAAAGCAAAAGCAGCATCTGAGGCAAGACTTGCAGCTCAAAAAGCAAGAGATGCAACTAGAAGAAAAAACGGATTGGATGGATTAAATCTCCCTACAAAACTTGTTGATTGTTCTAGTAGAGATGCATCAATTTGCGAAATATATATAGTCGAAGGTAATTCTGCAGGCGGAAGCGCAAAAGATGGAAGAAATTCGGAATTCCAAGCAATACTTCCTCTAAGAGGAAAAATATTAAATGTCGAAAAAGCTAGAGAACACAGAATATTCGATAACGCAGAAATAAGAATGATGATTAATGCGTTTGGATGTGGATATGGAAGTGGTGTTGATATTTCAAAACTTAGATATCACAAAATTGTAATTATGACCGATGCCGATGTTGATGGTCAACACATTTCAACACTAATGCTTACGTTCTTGTATAGATTCTTTAAACCTTTGATTGAAGGTGGATATGTTTACCTAGCTATGCCACCTCTATACAAAATATTTAAAGGAAAAAAGGTTAGATATTGTTATTCAGATGAAGAACTCGAAATTGCAAAAAGAGACTTTGGCGATATTGAATATGATGTTCAAAGATATAAAGGTTTGGGAGAAATGGATCCTGATCAATTATGGGAAACAACCCTTGACCCAGAAAGAAGAACATTAAAACGTGTAACTATTGAAGATGCAATTGATGCTGATAAAGTGTTCTCAATGTTGATGGGAGATGATGTTGAACCAAGAAAAAATTTCATCATTGAGAACGCACACTTTGTGAAGAACTTAGATATTTAGGGAGGTCAATCATGGAAGAATTAGATAATAGATTTTTCAATCACGGAAATATGAAAGAAGTAAATATCTCTTCTGAAATGAGAGATGACTTCTTAAGTTATTCAATGTCTGTAATTATTGATAGAGCGTTGCCTGATGTAAAAGACGGAATGAAGCCTGTTCATAGAAGGGTTTTGTGGGCTATGTATGATGCTGGATTTACTCCAGAAAAGCCACATGTTAAGTCAGCAAATATTGTTGGTGAAGTTATGGGTAAATATCATCCACATGGTGACACAGCAATCTATGAAACAATGGTTCGTATGGCACAAAAGTTTTCTTATAGATATCCTCTTGTTGATGGACACGGAAACTTTGGTAATGTCGATGGTGATGGTGCCGCAGCTATGCGTTATACCGAAGCAAGAATGTCAAAAATATCTTTAGAACTATTGCAAGATATTAAAAAAGACACAATAGATTTTAAAGATAATTATGATGCAAGACACAAAGAGCCAGTTGTTTTACCTAGTAGGTTTCCTAATTTATTAGTAAATGGATCAATGGGTATCGCGGTTGGTATGGCTACAAATATGCCAACGCACAATTTAGGAGAATGCGTTGATGGAATTATTGCTGTAATGGACGATCCAGAAATATCAACAAATGATTTAATGCAAAAAATCCCAGGTCCAGATTTTCCAACAGGAGGATTTATTGTCGGCAGATCTGGAATAAGACAAGCATATGAAACAGGAAGAGGTTCAATAACAGTAAGGTCAAAAGTTGATATTGAAGAAATGAAGAATGGAAAACATTTACTTATTGTTAGAGAAATACCATATCTAGTTAACAAACTTGCACTACGTACAAAAATTGCAGAACTAGTTAATGAAAAAATAGTTCAAGGTATCGTAGATATGAGAGATCTATCAAACGATAGAAATGGTATAAGAATTGAAATTGAATTAAAAAAAGAAGCACAACCAGAAGTGGTATTGAACCAACTATATAAATTATCTCCACTAGAGTCATCTTTTGGAATTAATAATAATGTTTTAGTTGACAACAAGCCAATGTTGTTATCGCTCAAAGAAATAATAAAATGTTATGTTAATCATCAATATGATGTGGTAATACGTAGAACTAAATTCGATCTAGCAGAAGATGAAAAACGCGCTCATATTTTAGAAGGACTAAAAATCGCAATTGACAATATAGACAGAATTGTTGAAATTATTAAGAAATCTAAAAACGATGAAGAAGCAAAATCTAAATTTGCACAAGAATTTGGTTTAGACGATGAACAAGGTGAAGCCATTTTAAGTATGCAACTTAGAAGATTAACTGGTTTATCAAGAGAAAAAATTATTGATGAATTAAAACAATTATATGAAGAGATAAAAGATTTAAAAGATATTCTTGCCAATCATTCTCGAGTAGTTAATATTGTTAAGGACGAATTAACCGCAATCAAAGACAAATATTCAGATCAAAGAAGAACAGTTATTATTGATGCGGAAGCTGATGTTGCAGATGAAGATTTAATACCTGTGAGCAACGTTATCATTTCTTTATCAACATCTGGTTATATCAAGAGACTTCCTGTAGACACATATAAATTACAAAATCGTGGCGGAAGAGGCGTTAAAGGAATGACTTTGAATGAAGACGATATTATTGATCAAAGCATAACATTATCAACACACGACCATTTATTAATGTTTACAAACAAAGGAAAGGTATATAGGATTAAAGGATTTAATGTACCTGAAGCATCAAGAAACGCAAAAGGAATTCCTGTAATAAATATCATTAATATTGACAAAGATGAAAAAGTAAAAGCAATGGTTCCTATTGATAGAGAGTGGGAGCTAAAGGGATATTTGTTCTTTGTCACTAAAAAAGGATTGTGTAAAAGAGTTCCTGCTCAAGAATTTGAATCAATCAGACAAAACGGAAAAATTGCTATCTCATTAAAAGAAAATGATGAATTAGTGGCAGTAAGACCTACACTTGGAGAAAGCCAAATAATTATAGCGGCTGCAAATGGTAAAGCTGTAAGATTTGATGAAAGAGGAGTTAGGGAGATGGGTAGAAATGCATCAGGAGTAAAAGGAATGGCTGTTGATGATTCGGATGTAATCGGAATGTGTACTGACCAAGAAGGAGAAATGATATTTGTTGTTTCTGAAAATGGATATGGAAAACAAACACCAATAAACGAGTATAGAGAAACATCAAGAGGCGCTAAAGGAGTTAAAACGATTAACATTAATGAAAAGAACGGAAAACTTGTTGCACTAAAAGCAGTTAAAGGAAATGAAGATTGTTTAATTATGACAAGCGATGGTATTGTGATTAGAATTCATCTTGCAAAAGTCACTACAATGGGTCGTGCAACCCAAGGAGTAAGACTGATGAAACCTCAAGAGGGTACATTTGTTTCCGCGGTAAGTATTATGGAACACATAGACGAGACAGAAAAAAATGAAGAAAACGAGGGAAATTAAAATGAAAAAAATAATAACTACTCTACTTACGATTTTGATTTGCTTTTCCCTTGTTGCTTGTACTAAAAGTGAAGAAATAAAAAATGGCGTTGTTGAATATAATTCACTTGAAGAGATAAACGAAATAACAGGAATGCATATTGTTGTTCCTGCGGTTATGGGAATTGAAGATGTTAAATATTGTGTCATCGAAAACAAAATCGCAATGTGTACATTTGTAATCAATGGATATTCATATTTTATTAAAGCTACTTATGATGTTGATTGCGATGCATCAGGAATATATATTGAAGGAACACCTGCCTTTGATATTGAAGAAGTAAAACAAAACGAAAAATGCTTTGCACAAGATGAATTATATAAATTATTTAGTTTTATGATTAACAACGGACAATATATATTTGCTGTTAATGATAATGGTGAGTTATCATATGATGAATTTGAATCCGAATATTATGAGATAAGAGATATGATCATCAAAGAATCAACAAATGAACAATTTAGAAACATTGAAGGAATGTATGTTGATTCTACATCCCAAAGAGCTACAGCTGAAGTAATTTTAACTGATGCAAACAAATGCGAAATATATATTTCTTGGTCTAATTCAGCTAACGAAAACGATACATGGACTATCGTTGGAAATATTGAAGATGATGGAAAGATAAAATATGATACCGATTATCATGTAAAAAGAAGTTTTGATGAAGATGGTAATCAATTATCTGAAACATTAACCGATACTTCAAACGGATATATCTTATATAAAGATAATAAATTAATTTGGAGCGGTTCCAACAATCCTCAAACATCAACTTGCGTTTTTGAAAAGGCACAATAAATGTGACAACACAAATACACCGAAAAATCGGTGTATTTGTTTATCATAATATATTTCCCAGGAAACCTATGTTTCACGTGAAACAATTCCTATTTATTTTTTATTGTGATATTATTATCTTGCGAATAAGGATTAGTAGTTAGAAAAAAGTTTTTAGAGAGATAAGAGATGGTGAAAACTTATCAACCAATTTCTAATGAATCTACCTTCTAGCTTGGATTAATGTTCCACGTGAAACACGCGTTATGTGTAAAGTAAAAATTAAGGTGGTACCTCGCGTAAGCGACCTTTGTGTGTCACCTTTTTTATTTTAAGGAGGAATTAATAGTGATTGACATTAAACTTATTAGAGAAAATCCAGAATTAGTAAAAGAAAACATTAAAAAGAAATTTCAAGAAGATAAACTTCCACTAGTTGATGAGGTCAAGAAACTTGATGAAGAATATCGTGCACTAAAATCGAAAGCCGATGATTTAAGAAACCAAAGAAACGTTTTGTCTAAACAAATTGGATCGTTGATGGGCCAAGGAAAAAAAGAAGAAGCTGAAGAAGTAAAAACTAAAGTTAAAAGCATCGGAGACGAAATAGAAGCTGGTGAAGTCAGAGAAGTAGAGCTTGAACAAGAAATTAGACAAAGAATGTTGATAATTCCAAATATTATTGATTCTTCTGTTCCTATTGGAAAAGATGATTCAGAAAATGTTGAAATTGAGCAATTCGGCACAAAAAGAACATTTAATTATGAAATTCCTTACCACACAGATATCATGGAAGCACTAAATGGAATAGATATTGATTCTGCAAGAAAAACATCTGGAAATGGATTTTATTATTTAACCGGAGATATCGCTAGATTGCACTCTTCTATTTTGTCTTATGCAAGAGATTTTATGATAAATAAAGGATTTACTTATTGTATCCCACCTTTTATGATTAGATCTGATGTTGTTACTGGTGTCATGTCTTTTAAAGAAATGGAAAATATGATGTATAAGATTGAGGGAGAAGATCTATATCTAATTGGAACATCAGAACACTCTATGATTGGAAGATTTATTGATTCTATTGTTGATGAATCTAAATTACCTCTAACATTAACGTCTTATTCCCCTTGTTTTAGAAAAGAAGTTGGTGCTCATGGCATAGAAGAACGAGGAGTATATAGAATTCATCAGTTTGAAAAACAAGAAATGATAGTTATGTGTAAACCTGAGGAATCTATGGAATGGTATAGCAAAATGTGGAATTATTCGGTTGAATTGTTCCTATCATTAAATATTCCTGTAAGAACATTAGAGTGCTGTTCTGGTGACTTAGCTGATTTGAAAGTTAAATCATGCGATGTTGAAGCGTGGTCTCCAAGACAAAACAAATATTTCGAAGTATGTTCTTGCTCAAACCTTGGTGATGCTCAATCTAGAAGGTTAAAAATAAGAGTCAAGGGTGAAAATGGCAATTATTTACCTCACACACTAAATAACACCGTAGTTGCACCACCAAGAATGATAATTGCTTTCCTTGAAAACAACTACAATGAAGATGGTTCAATAGATATACCAGATGCATTACAACCATATATGGGTGGTCAAAAGAAAATAACAAAGAATTAATACTTAGGATGTTTCACGTGAAACATCCTTTTTGTATATAATAAAGATGTGAAGACAAGAAAAATTGCAGTAATCAGCATATTCGCTGGCATAATAATAGTTCTACAACTATTATCAACATATATTAATTTTGGTAGTTTTCCAATCACATTGACATTAATACCAATTATTGTTGGAGGAGCTACATTTGGGCCATGGATTGGATCTTTTCTTGGCTTAGTATTTGGAATCATTGTTTCTTTAATGGTTGTTGTTGGGGCAGACCCAAGTGGAGCTATTATGTTTGCAAAACATCCCATCATCACGGTAATGACGTGTCTTGTAAAAGGAATGCTTGCTGGATTAATTGGATCGTTAATATATAAGAAAACAAAAAACAAAAAAATAGGAATAATAATAAGTGCCATAATAACCCCTATTACGAATACATTTATTTTGTATTTATCGTTGTTGTTGTTCTTTGACACAAACTTTACAGTGCTCATCTCTGCGTTTGTTAGCATTAACTTTTTATTAGAATTAACAATAAATGTAATAATATCCCCAGGATTACTAAATGTAATTGTAAGAGCACAAAACAGAATACAATAATGTTTCACGTGAAACAATTGAATAATAGATAAAAATAACTTATATTATAGATGGTACAACATTCATGTTTCTAACTTGGTCAGGTGCGGAAGCAAGCAGCCATACGAGCCTCTGATTGTGTGTACCATTTTATTTATATGAAAAAAGATTATATGATGGCTGCATATAAACAAGCCCTACTCGCTTATGAAAAAGACGAAGTGCCTGTCGGATGTGTAATCGTTAAAAATAACAAAATTATTGCAAGAGCGCATAACAAAAAAGAAAAAAAGAATTGTGCAGTTTTTCATGCAGAGATAGAATGCATTATAAAAGCAACAAAAAAATTAAATAATTGGAATCTTAAAGACTGTGATATGTATGTAACCCTAGAACCATGCATTATGTGTACAGGTGCAATTGTTAATTCAAGAATTGCAAATGTATATTATGCGTGTGAAGATCCAAAAGGTGGAGGATTAGTTTCAAACATTAAGCTTCACAACATCAAAAATATAAATCACTATCCAAATGTTTCACGTGGAACAATGAATAAAGAATGCAGCGAATTGTTAAAAAAGTTCTTTAAACAAAAGAGAATAAAATAGCCCAGGAAATATTTGTTGGTTTTAATAAAGGTGTTTTTTTCTTATAATATATTTAAAAGAAGGAGTAATAATCATGGCAAAGAAATGTGTGAACTGCGGTGCAGATATGGAAGATGGTGATGTTTTTTGTCCAAGTTGTGGACAAAAATATGAAGAACAAGTAATCGAGGAAAAAGAAGAAAAAAGAAACGTTTGTCCAAATTGTGGATCAGAAAATGAAGACGGTTCCCTATTTTGTGCTACTTGTGGGACAAAGCTTATAGAAGAGTCTTTAGATGAAAGCGTTAAAGAAGAAATAACAACAGAAGAAATTGTTGATAACGAGCCATCAAAAGAAGAAAACGTGATAGAAGAGGCAAAAACAGAACCAGTCAATAATGAAACCACAAACAACAACGCACCAGTTATAAAAGAAAAGAAAAACAAAACAGGATTAATTGTTGGTGTTGTTGCTGCGGTTGTTGCTGTTGTTACCGTTGTTGTTCTTTTCGCAACAGGAGTAATTGGTGGTGGATCTTTAGGATATAAATATGTTGCTTCGGGATCATTTAAAGAAGACAACAACTCATTAGAATTAAAATTATATTCTAATGATTCAAAAACAACAGAAAAATATGAAATGAATTTTTCAATTAATCTTAGTGAATTAGAAGAAGACGGCAGTGATTATGCCAATGATTATTTTGAATATATAAACGAAAATTTAGAAGGACAAAAAGGAATAGAAGGAAAATGTAATTCAAAAAACAAGACCATTGCATGTGACATAAAAGTGGATATTAAAGAAATATATAATTCATCAGAGTATATATCTTCGTATTTTTTTATCTCCGGTATTGATTACGAAAGTGATGTTAATACAAATCTTGAAAACATATCTTATATTTATAATTTAGAAAATTTAAAATATGCTAATCTTCCAGAAGAAAAAACTATTGAAGAAACAAAAAAAGATTCAACAACCGAAATAGAAAGCGTAATAAGTTCTATAAACCCATTATCATCTAACAAACTACCAGACTTTAGTGGAAAGACATTAGACTTTGTTATTTATAATCAAAAATCTATACAAAGTGATCCATGGACAGACAACTACAAAATTAAATTAAACAAATTAGATGTCAACTCTAATCTATACAAAGACAAAAAAGAAGTTATACAAAAATCTGGTTTTGATATTAACAATGTATACGAGGTTTCTACTGGAAGATCAGATGATAATTTTAAATTTGGAAAAACATCATACGAAGAATATGACGATGGAAAACAAGCAACTTTATATTGTTTTACTGACATTGATGAAACAAACAAAACATTTAACTTAAAAAAGATTATAGTTGAAAAAGACAATGCGTACAACGCTGATGGAATGGTGTTTTGTGAATACAATGTTGATTATTCATTATTTGATTCCGAAGGATATTGTTTAATTGATGGTGAATTTAATACCTGTTATGGATACATTAAATTAGAAAATGTTAAAGACCCATACGGAATAATGCCAAAAACAATCACAGTAATTGATGGCCCTGTAAAAATTCGTTCATATTACACCACTAGCACAAAAAATAATATAGGTGTTGTAAAAAACGGAGAAACATACAGTGTAATAAACGCCGTTGAAAACGAAGGATATACATGGTATGAGATTGGAATCAATCAATGGGTTGCTGACGATGGAACATGGTTCCAAAAAGAATATTAAAAAAAATGTGGAATAACCAATCTTATTCCACACCAAAGTTCATAATTTAAAAAAATGCCTCGTTTAATAACGAGGCATTTAACTAATTAGTTTTCTCAACGTAAGTATAACTTTGATCAACATGTATATGAGATATTACTAATCTATTCATCTTGCATTCTGCCCAACAAGAATAGATTCCACAAGTAATAACTGTTAATATACCATTCAATAACCATGTTCCAAACATCTTACCACCAGTTAAATCAAAAGAAAGTTTTTGTTTATTTATAATGGTGTTCTTATATCTCCATTTATTCATAATGCAGTCCATCCAAGGGAATGCGATACCACAAGTTACAGTTGTAATAATGCTTGTTAATATAGAGTATCCAAGATGTTCGAATGAATTACCTTCGAAAATTGAATATGGATATATACCGTCAACGATTTCGCTTCCTTCATAAGCTGTGTGCTTTGTTTCCCATTTGTAATAATCAACTTTTGCAAAATAAGAGTAAATACCACAAGTAACAAGTGATAATAACCACCACTTAATCCATAGCCCCCACAATTGTCCGCCTGTGCCGTTAAATGTTAATCTCTTGCCGTTGATAACGGTGTGAGATGTTTTCCAATCAGTAACTTTTACAAGCATAAACGGTGTAGCGATACCGCATGTAAAAACAGTTATCAAAACTAGTAACAAATATTTAAGGAATAATTCGCCACCAGTTCCATCGAAGTAAGACTCTTCCCCGTTTGCAGTAACTACTTCGGTAGGTGTGCTAGAATTATTTGAATTTGATGAAGTGTTTGTGGCTTTGTTGGCCTTTGCTTCAGCAGATTTTGTTTTAATGTAATTAAAATCACCAACAATATCTAAACCACCTCTGATTTCTTCCTTTTTCATCAAAGCTGTAACGAAAAAATCAATACCTAATAATAACGATAGTAAACCAAACCATCTTAGCCAATAAACTTTGTATGAAATAAATCCGATAATCGCAACAAAAGAAATACTACACGAAATGATTTGGAAAATATTAACATTATCTGCTTCGTTATTTTTGATAGCGCGATAAATCAATAACACAATTTCTGCTACAGCAAGTATTAGAGAAATCCATTTAATCGCATTAAAAATAAAGAACAATATATTAAATATAACGCCAAACACATTAAAGAAACTATAATTTAAACCAATAGAGAACACAGCATCCTCAAGAACAGAGAACACAATTTTTTCGAAAATACCAAATGTTATAAAATTAAACAAAATCAACACAAAAGGTACAAACGAAACAATAACTGAACCTAGGTCTACATATTTTTTTTCTTTTAAATCTTTAAAATTAAAGTTTTTAACTTTTTCATTTGCCTCATTGATTTTTTCTTCGGCTTTTTGAGATGACTCTTTAAAACCTTGAGTAACATTTTCTTTAATTTCGTCAGCTTCTTTGGATACGCTATCAACTGCACTATCAATTTCTTCAACAACTTTATCAACTACTTCTTTAGCTTTAGATTCAGTGTCTGAGTTGACTTTGTTTCCACATTTAGGACAAAACGCCGCATTATCTGGCAATTTGTTTCCACACTTTGTACAAAACATATTAATCCCCTTTCAATAATTTATATATAATTGATTCTTTAATATTACATGTAACTATGGCATTAGTTGGATCAGCCATTCTATATATATAACACCCAAGAAACAACAATATCGATACTATTATTATACAAGTTATTATCTTTTTTGACATTTTATCTTTAAACAAAAATAGCACAGCATAAATTGGAATTGTCCAAAAAAGAGGATGATAATAAAATGCCAAACCAACATTACCAGTTAATAAAGACATCCATGCTCTACTCATTCCACACCCAGCACATGAAATTCCTGTGAGAAATTTAATTGGGCAAGTGATGTTAAATATTTTTAAAAACAAACAATATATAAAAATATAAATAATTATTTGTAAAAGCTCTCTAAGATTTTTTCTCATCATACCCATTATACAAATATTAATAAAAATAGAGATACACAATAATGTATAATTGGTGTATGGCGTATCAAGTATTATATAGAACATATAGACCATCAAAATTCAACGAAGTGGTCGGACAAGAATATATTGTAAAGACTCTTTTAAATGCAATAAAAAACAAAAAAATAGCACATGCGTATTTGTTTGCAGGTCCTCGCGGAACAGGAAAAACAACCGTTGCAAAGTTGTTTGCCAAAGCAGTAAATTGTGATAGCTTTAATGAAGAAGCGTGTGATGAGTGTGATAATTGTAAAGCATATTTAAATGGTAATCATCCAGATATTATTGAGATGGATGCTGCTAGTAATAATGGCGTTGATGAAATTAGAGAAATAATCGAACAAGTCCCCTACGCTCCATTAACTGGAAAATACAAAGTATATATTATCGATGAAGTTCATATGCTTTCATCATCTGCTTTTAATGCTTTATTAAAAACATTAGAAGAACCACCTGCGCATGTAATATTTATTTTTGCAACAACTGAACCACAAAAAGTTTTACCAACAATTTTATCTAGATGCCAAAGATATAATTTTTCTAAAATAAGTCTGTATGAAATTAAAAAAAGAACAAGCGATATTTTAAATCAAGAAAATATTGTTTATGAAGAAAAAGCAATAGATGAAATTGCAAGAATGGCCGAAGGAGGAATGAGAGACGCTCTTTCGATTTTAGAACAATGTTTAGCATACAATCCAAATGAAGTTAAACTCGAAGACATTCAAAACATATTTGGTCTATCATCAGTTGCTGAAGAAGTTGAATTATTAATCAATACGCACAAAAACAAAACAAGCGAAGTTGTAAATGTTTTAAGAAATATGTATCAACACGGTGTAGATACAAAACATCTTTCAATTGATTTGTTAGAAATTGTTAAAGACGCATTAATATATTCTGATAAAGCCGATACGTCTTTATTAACAAGATTAACAACCATTGAAGCACAAAAAATATTATCAGATATTTCTATAAATGAATTATTAAATGATGCAAAAATACTAGAAGAAACAACAAGCAAGGAAAGACAATCGCAAAGCTACTTAACATATTTGGAACTTGCGATGATAAAAATGGCCAATGCAAACAATAGTGTAAAAACTACAGAAAAACCCTTAAAAAAGCCAGATTCGAATGTCAAAGACAAAGAAATATCAACTCAAGAAACAAACGAAATCGAAGTGGCAAATGAAGAAAATAACATCGATTTAGACTTAATGTTAAAAATATTATTGGATGCAAGCAAGGATCATAAGATTAATGATCAAATAATTTATAACAAGTTAGATTTGTTTCAATATGAATCTGAAAAAAGAAAATATTATCAATTGCTTTTTGGTACAGAACTATTTGCCAGCAATAAAGACGCAATAATAATTGTGGGAAATCAGTCTCAAATTAACAATATTAATTCTAAAAAAATCAATGAAGATTTATATAAATTTATTAATTTAGAATTTGGAATTGATAAAATGATTTATGCTATTAATGAAAGTGACAAAAAAGAATTGATCAACAAATATAAAAACGAGCCTATAGAAAACAGAAACAAACCAGTATATATTGAAAAATACAAAATCAATTCAAAAGCAACACAAGACCCTGAAGAAACATTGTCGTTGTTGTTTGGAGATAAAGTAAAGGTGGAAGATTAATGGATCTAAATAAATTAATGAAACAAGCACAACAGATGCAAAAGCAAATAGAAGAAGCAAATAATCAAATCAATAATACGGAATTTGAAGGAAGTGCATCAAACGGATTAATAAAAGTAGTTTTAACTGGCGACTATAAAATAAAAACTGTAGATATAAATGAATTCATAATCAACAAAGAAGACAAAGACATGATTCAAGATTTATTTATGATTGCAGTAAATGAAGCGGTCGAAAAAATTGATAAAAATAAAAATGAAAAATTAGGTTCATTAACACAAGGATTAAAATATTAATGTATCCAAAAAATTTTGAAAATATGATCTCAAGTTTTGAAAAATTACCTGGAGTAGGAAACAAGACGGCACAAAGGTATGCTTTCGATTTGCTGAATAAAACAGAAGAAGAAATAAATGAAATCATAAATAATCTAAAAAGTATTCGCAAAATAAAAAAATGCAAAACATGTGGATTTTTATCTGATGAAGACGAATGCGTCCTTTGCAAAGATAAATCTAGAGATAAATCCACAATTATGGTTGTTGCGTTTCCTCAAGATGTTGTGGCGATAGAAAAAACTGAATCCTATAAAGGCTTATATCATGTATTAAATGGAGTCATTTCTTCAACCAAAGGTATATATCCAGAAGATTTAAATATAGATAGCTTGCTTAAAAGGATTAACAATTATACAAAAGAAATAATTATTGCCACATCACCAACGCTTGATGGTGAAATGACAGCATTATATTTAGATAAAGTGTTAAAAGAAAAGAAAATACTAGTTACAAGACTAGCACACGGGCTACCAATGGGGTCTAGTTTAGATTATGCAGATGATTTAACGCTTATTAAAGCATTAGATAATAGAAGAAAAATAGAAAAATAAAAATATAAATACTAAAAAGTTGGCAATCTATAGATTTTGCTATACGGAAGAATAAAATATTTGAAAATTGTATAGCAATTATATATAATATCATCGATGAATGATATTGAATTTGAACTTAAAATTAGATTAAATAACAATTTAGAAGGACAAAAAAATCTCGAAAGAGAAATAGAATTTTTGCCTAAGGGGCATATTAACATATTGTATAGAAAAGAAAAGGGGTATTATTACCTTACATATAGAGAAGGCAAAAAGATTCACAATGATTATCTTGGCCCCGTCGGGAAAGCAGATCTTAATAAAACAATTGAAAAATTAAAAAAAAGACAACTGTACGAAAAAGAATTATTAGAACTAAAAAAAGAAGAAAAGACATTAAAGAAACTAATTAAGAATACAAAATGAGATTAATAAAGAGTAGAAAAGACATATTAAACGGAAATATAGCCCAACAAATATTGATAATTTCAATTCCTATTATTGGGTCTTACCTTTTGCAACAACTATATCAATTTGTAGATTCTATAGTATTAGGAAGATATGCTGGCGTAGAAGCCCTTGCTGCTGTAGGCGGATCCGCATCTATGGTAAACAACATAATTTTAAATATTGCATCCGGCATAGCTACAGGAGTAATGATAGTCGTTGCTCAAAATTATGGTGTTGGTAATTCAGATAAGGTGAAAAATGCTGTAAGAACTGGAATATTTATTGCTTTTGTATTTGGCGGTTTTATTACGGTGCTAAGTATTTCCCTGGCAAAGCCTATTCTGTTGTTGATGAAATGTCCAAGCGACACTTTGCTGTATTCACAAATCTATATGTCGTGGAATTTCGTTGGATTAATACCATATACTATTTTTCAAATTGGAGACAGAGTTTTACAAGCATCAGGCAACTCTAGAAGATCGTTGTTTTTTACAATTGTAATTGCAATAACAAAAATATCACTAGATTTTATTTTGGTTGGATTATTTAAAATGGGCGTGTTTGGTGTTTCGATTGCAACATTTGTTTCTTATTTAGTATGTGGAATTATTGTTCTCGTAATTTTTAATAGATCAATAGATTCCTATCATTTTGAAATTAAAGACTTTGGCTTTGATTTAGAATCTTTAAAATCTATTTTTAAAATAGGAGTTCCCATTGCGATTCAAAGCGCTATTTTTGCATTAACCAATGCGCTCGTATCTGTAAAAATCAACGAACAAGGAACGAATTCAATTGCAGCATTTTCTATCTATAACACTATTGATAACTTTTATTGGTGTTTTAACAACGGACTTGGTGCTGCAATAATAACGATTGTTGGACAAAATTATGGAAATCATAATATGAAACGCGTAAAAGAATCATTAAAATATGGTGTAATTATACAATTGTTTGTTACGATAGCTATTAGTACAACGCTGTTTTTCTTTGGAAGAGATATATCTAGTTTTTTAACATCCAATGTAGATGTGTTGGATAAATCAACATCTATGATTAAAGTCACAGCATTATGTTATGTGTTCTTTATATTGGTTGAAATGATATCTGGAACAATAAAAGGTTGTGGAGATTCTGTGGCCTCTATGATTATTTCGTTTATTGGAATTTGTGTTGTAAGATTCGTGTATGTTTTGTTGTTTGATTTCACTAATGCTACTCAAGTAATATTGTGTTATCCAATTTCCTGGGTAATTACTTCAATTATTTATCTATTGTATTTTTTAATAAATAAAAAATATAGAACACCTAAAAATAATTTATAAAAAAGTTGATTTTATTTTGGCGATATGATAATTTAATTCCAATGGGTTAAATACCGGAAGGTATCTACTCTATGAAAAATGGACAAATCCTCCGGTATAGGGGGATTTTTTTCTAAATTTTAATAACCCAAGAAAGAGGAAAAAATGACAGTGAAAAATCAAAAAATCGGTTACTTACCAGATGAAAAACCATCACTGGGGAAATTGTTACTTTACGCACTACAACAAGTTGTTGTAATGTTCCCAGCTACTATTACCGTTGCACTAATCACAGGATTTCAAGTCTCTACTACAATTTTCGCTTCTGGACTTGCTACCCTGTGTTTTATTTTAATTACCGGTAAAAAAATACCGCTATATTATGGTTCCTCGTTTGCATATTTATCTGCAATTTCGGCAATGGCATATACAGAAGGAAGCGTAGAGCAAATACAATTGTGGGAGACAACAAAAATATTGCCTCCTGAATTAATTTCAAAAGCACAATTTGGAATAATTATGTCTGGCTTTATTTCAATTGCGGCCGGACTAATTGTTAAAAAATTTGGAGCAGAAAAAATAGAAAAATTCTTGCCAGCATCTATTACTGGTTCGGTTTCAATGGTGATAGGTTTAACACTAGCTGGAAATGCTATGACTGATTTTCTTGGATTAAATGGAAGTCAAATACAAACATTAAACACTGGAGTTGTTGAAGCAGGAAATAAAAACGCTGCTTTATGGTTGATTGTTGCGCTTGTCACTTTAATATCAACTTGTGTATATGCGAGATATTTAAAAGGATTATTGTCACAACTGCCTTTGCTTCTTGGCGTTGCCACAGGTTGCGCTACGGCAGCATTAATCTGCTTTGTTGGCGGAGTAAATCTATTTAGATCGATGCCAGCCGAAGCTTTATCAGCTTCTTCTTGGAAAATAGGAAATGGTTCAATATTTGCACTGCCTGCATTTACATTTCCAAAACCAAATTTGAATGCTTTGTTAGGAATAATGCCAATCGCAATAGCAACGATTCCTGAATCGACAGCACATATGTATCAATTAGAAATATATATTAATGATGTTGCAAAAGAAAAAGGCAAAGGAAGATATGATATGGTTTCTTTGCTTGGAAATAATTTGATTGGAGACGGACTATGTGACATGGTGTCGGGCGTTGTTGGTGGTCCTGCAGGAACAAATTATGGTGAAAACATTTCAACTATGGCAATCACTAGAGTATTCTCCGTTCCAGTACTGATTGTCGCATCAATAATTGCAATGATTGTATCGTGTTTTACACCTTTGATTAAATGTATATATGGTATTCCTCTTGCAGTAATTGGTGGAATTGAAGTGTATTGTTTTGGCGCAATCGCTGCACAAGGAATAGCAATACTAATTGATAAAAAAGTTTCAATGTTTGATTCAAAAAATATTGCTGTAATTGCGCTTGTGTGTATTGTTGGAATCGGAGGACAATTTGCGTTTGGTGGTAATATACCATTTTTTGGAATAGAAATTCCATGTATTGCAGCTTCAGCAGTTTTTGGAATAATTCTAAATGCAATTATGTCTATAGGTGAAAAAAAGAACAATGACAAAACAAATATACTTTAGTTTTTATAACTAAAGTATTATTATTTTGTTAACAATAAAGGAGAAAATCATGGCAAAATTTATTAATGAACCATCACATACATTTAATGAATATTTATTAATTCCTGGGCACTCATCAAGAAACTGTATTCCGGATAAGGTTTCATTAAAAACTCCTTTGGTGAAATACAAAAAAGGAAAAAAACCAGAGATTGAATTAAATATCCCAATGGTTAGTGCAATAATGCAATCTGTGTCGGGAGAAAAGATGGCAATTGCTTTGGCCAAACAAGGTGGAGTTTCATTTATATATGGCGCACAATCAATTGAATCTGAAGCAGAAATGGTTGCAAGAGTAAAGGCGCACAAAGCAGGTTTTGTTATTTCAGATTCAAATTTAAAACCAACAGACACTCTTGAAGACGTATTAAATTTATTAGATAAGACAGGACATTCAACAATGGCTGTTACGGATGATGGAACTGGAAGCGGAAAATTGCTTGGATTGGTAACAAGTAGAGATTATAGACTTTCAAGAATGGAAATGGATACAAAAGTTTCCAAGTTTATGACACCAATAAAAAATTTAATTACCGCAAGAGACAATATTACATTATCAAAAGCTAATGATATTATTTGGGAAAACAAATTAAATACATTGCCAATTGTGAATTCAAAAGGCAATCTCTGCTATTTTGTATTTAGAAAAGATTATGATTCACATCACACAAATCCAAACGAGTTATTAGATAAAGATAAAAAATTAATTGTGGGTGCTGGAATTAATTCAAGAGATTATAAAGATAGAGTTCCAGCGTTAGTAAAGGCAGGAGCTGATGTTTTGTGTATTGATTCTTCAGAAGGATATTCTGATTTCCAAAAGGATACATTATTATGGATTAAGAAGAATTACAAGAATGTAAAAGTTGGCGCAGGCAATGTTGTAGATGGAGATGGATTTAGATTCTTAGCTGATGCAGGTGCAGACTTTGTAAAAGTTGGAATTGGTGGAGGTTCTATTTGTATTACTAGAGAAACAAAAGGTATAGGAAGAGGTCAAGCCACAGCTTTAATCGAAGTATGTAAAGAAAGAGATAAATATTATAAAGAAAAAGGTGTTTATGTACCTATTTGTTCAGACGGTGGTATAGTATATGATCATCAAATAACACTAGCTTTAGCTATGGGCGCAGATTTTGTTATGTTGGGAAGATATTTTGCAAGATTTGATGAATCACCTACAAATGTAGTTTCTATTAACGGTACATATTACAAAGAATACTGGGGGGAAGGATCTTCTCGCGCTCGTAATTGGCAAAGATATGATTTAGGTGGAAATAAAAAGAAACTGTCTTTTGAAGAAGGTGTTGATTCATATGTTCCATATGCAGGAAGTTTAAAAGAAAACGTTGATATTACATTATTGAAAATCAAATCGACAATGTGTAATTGTGGATCATTGACAATAAAAGAATTACAAAAGAAAGCAAAATTAACGCTTGTGTCTTCAACATCAATTGTCGAAGGTGGAGCACATGATGTTTTATTAAAAACAAACACAGTATCACAAGTTAAATAAACAGGAGAATAGCATGGATAAAAGACCAACAAATTTAAAAAGAATAAAAACAAAAAAACAAGCACAGACATTTATTAATGAACAAATAAAAAAAATAAAAGAAGAAGTAAAAGATGATAAAGTGTTGTTGGCGTTATCTGGAGGAGTTGATTCATCTGTTGTTGCGGCTCTTTTGATAAAAGCAATCGGAAACAAGTTGATATGTGTTCATGTAAATCACGGATTACTTAGAAAAGGTGAATCAGAACAAGTTGTTGAAATATTTAAAAAGAATATGGGTGCTAATCTTATATATAAGGATGAATCAAAATTATTTTTAAAAAAATTAAAAGATGTTTCTGATCCCGAACAAAAAAGACTAATAATTGGAAAAACTTTTATTGATGTTTTTGCTACAGAAGCAAAAAAATTAAATGGTGTAAAATATTTAGCTCAAGGAACTATTTATCCAGATATCTTAGAATCTAAAGGAATCAAAGCACACCATAATGTTGGAGGATTACCAAAAGATCTAAAATTTAAATTAGTTGAACCAATTAAATACTTATATAAAGATGAAGTAAGAATAGTTGGAGAGACACTAGGCCTTCCAAAGAACATGGTATATAGACAACCATTTCCTGGACCTGGTCTTGGTGTAAGGTGTGTGGGTGCAATTACTTTAGATAGATTAAATGCACTAAAAGAAGCTGATGCAATCGTAAGAGAAGAAATAGAAAAATTAAAAACAAAACCATGGCAATATTTTTGTGTTATTCCTGATTTAAAATCAACAGGAGTAAAAAATGGAAAAAGATATATGGGTTATGCAGCAATCATTAGGGCAGTAGATACAAATGATGCTGTTACTGCAAAATCATACGAATTGCCATATAAAACTTTATATAAAATAAGAGATCGCATAATTAACGAAGTACCTGGAATAAATCGTGTTCTATGGGATATGAGTAATAAACCGGTTTCAACTATTGAGTGGGAATAAGACAAGAATTGAAAAAAGCCTTTAAATAAAGGCCTTTTTGATGGTTTTATATAACTTTGAGTAAAATCTGAGTAAATTTTGACGATAAATACATATGTTTATTGATTAAAATACTACTGCGCTATCGTCAAATCACCATAATAGTATTTGTTTATTGGCATTTGCTCAAGTAGATTATACATCTCAATCAAGTAATCTTCATCAATAAGATCACATCTTCTAAATCTTTTATCTTTTATTTCGTGACCCATAATATACTGTATCTGTGTTTCACTAAAACCCAAATTGTAGCAATGCGTAACAAAGTTTCTTCTCATAGCATATAAGGTTACATCTTTATAATATATACCGGCATCCATCGCATCTAACCTATCTTCATCAATTTTTGCAACCCTTATCTCATTCATGTGCAAATCGTCTTTAAATATTTTTTTGCCAACTTTTGCTATATCTTCTGATTTGCATCTTTGAGTATAATTAGTTCCCTTACAAGCAATGGGCAAATCGAGAACACTTTTATATACTTTTCCTTCTTCATCTGTGATGGGGAAGGTTAATATAGATTTTAAATATTCCATTCTCTTAAAAATATAATCAACATAAGCAGAGATAAGCACTATATATCGAGGACCATTGTCTGTTTTAGTTCCTGCTTTCAATATGTTGCTATGTAAACTTGTTGATTCAAATATTCTTAGTTTATAAACATTCTTATAATGTGCAAATTCTAAAATATCACCATAATTAAGACCACAACATTCGTTTTCTCTTACGCCTGTTACAATGCTTGTAGATAAACCAACTTCTTCACCAATACAAGTAAGAGGATTTTTTAAAAGTATCTCCACAAGCTTTCTTTCTTCGTCATTTGTAAATGATTTTGTAAGCAACGGTAAATAACTATTATTTAATTCTTCTGTGTCGAAGTTATAGAAGCTACCCCAAAATACATTTTCATCTTTTTTAAATTCGTTATTGTAGTAAATAGGAATTCTAGAAACCATACCTCTATACGAATGCTCAAAAGTATTTTGAGAAATGTTATCTTCACTGAAAGCTAATATGTTGTCTAGAAGCTTTTTTATTTCTTCACTATCATAATCTTCAAGAGCAATATTTATATTAATGACAGGAATTACGTTGTTTATAAGTCTTCTATATTCTTGTTCTATTGTTGAATCTTTAAAATTTAGGTCTTTGGATATTTGATTAAAATATCTCTCAATTCCCCAAATAAGATTTGGTTTTCCAGATTGTGTATATCTATGAAAACTTGCATCAAATGTTTTATATATCATTATCGTTTCTCCTAAAAATTGGTTGTAGCTTCATTAGCTTTAATTGAGATTCGTGTTTTAGATAATCTATATAATGATTTGAATCTGTATCAAACTGATCTTTTATACCTAGAAGATAAAATAGTTCTCCTGATTTGATATCTGGATTATTCTTTACTAAATAATGCCAATAGTTAGATTTAAAAATATCTCCTGTGTAATATGCTAAATTAGTTTCAACAGTTCCTCCGCTATTAGATGGAACATAAATTAAATCTTCATCTAAACCAACTTTTTTTATCAACTTTCTAATAGAACCATTTAATTTCATTGGTGAGTAAATCCTAGTGATTCCAGCAATAACGTAATGGTTTCCGCATACCACAGAACACTCTTCCAGGTATTTAGTGTTACCATTTGCTATTTCAATCAATTGTCTATCCTTTTCTTTTTCTAATATCTTGCATACAAAATTAACTAGGGGTTTCTTTCTTGCAAGATGGGCATTGGAAAAAGGCATGTATTTAGTTCCGTCATTGCTAATTTGTCTTTGGTAAAAAACATAAGGAAGATTATCATCTAAACATATGTCTTTCCATTTCAATCCCAAAATAATATTTCCTTCATCTCCTAGAAATAGTCTTAAAATGATTGCGATGCCTAGTCCTATGTCAATATTTTTATTAATAAGTTTTAAAGCGTAATCTAGTATTTTGTCAATTTGTTCTAAATAGAAAAACTTTTGTGTTAAAGCACTTCGAATATCATCTAATCCATCAGACTCTTTTCTTAAATCATGTAGTATTTGCGATGCAGGATTTTTGATACAATTTCTGTGTTCAATACCGGCATTAAAGATAGTGACCAAAATATTAATTAATTGTCTTTCAGTACATGAGTATTTTTTGAAGTCGATTTCTACAAAAGTCAAAAGTAAATCGTATGAAATCTGATTTAGTGGAATCTCTGACAAATATGTATTATTAATTTCTTTTATAAGATTTTTGTAATAGTCTGGAAATTCGTTATCTAATTCAGGATGAATATAAACAAATGTTTTAAAACTTATTATCTTTCCTTCATATTCCTTACTATATATTTCGGAAATTATATTTCTTATATCAACTATTTCACCATTTCTATTCTTCTTGAGCAAATATAGAAATTCATTTTCTATCCAAGTAAACATCTTATCTTCGTTAAGTGTCTTATATTCGGCATCGCATTTGTTTATTCTTGTCTTCTTTTTAGTGTGATGAGGATATAGAGCATAAGCAGAACCCCTATAAGGACTTTCTTTGGTTCCTTCCCCCGAAAGAGTATATTCAATAGCAATTTCTTTTGATGCTAAAAATAGGTTTGCTGGGCGTCGTTTATTTGCCGTTTTCTTTTGTGAATCTCTATCTATTTGATAGAAAAGTCGTCTTATTGTTTCTGGTGAATCAAAGAAATCTTTTCTATTAACATTTAATACAAAAGGATTGCCAGAGAGAACTCTAAAGTTGTTTTTGAGTAAATTATAGTTTTTGATTTCAATCAATTCGTTGTCATCTGCATATCCATAATTAATATATAAAAGCATTTTTCTTTGAGGTGATGTAGAGTTTTCTATATTGCGAGGTAGAAGGTCTATTTTCTCTATTATGTTATTTTGTATTACTTGATAAAGAGCTGAGCCCTTAGATATGTTTTTGTCTGGAGTAAAAAGCATTAGCCTGTGTTTATCGGTAATGTGTTCTAATAAAGTGCTAACTACTTTTTCATAATTTATTCCATGGCTTAAGTGATTTGCGAATACTAATGAGAACGATGGAATGTTTCTTGGGTTTTCAACAATCTTTTCTAATTCAGATAATTCATAGAAATGAAATAGACTATTAAACATTAGTTTTGAATTTAATA
>JAZUIZ010000022.1:0-38160 GCA_045642525.1 Erysipelotrichaceae bacterium | reverse complement strand
GAATATTTTTGAAATATTATCTAATGATATATTATTTAGATAGTTTTCATCTATATATTGTTTAATATTAGAAATATCATAAATATGTTTTGTATTGAAATCATTTTTATTTTCAGTTTCTGACATTAACAGTGTTAGTAGAGTTGTTATTTTTTCAAATATATACATATCATTTTGATAATTGTTTGATTTTGCTAATAAATATATTTCATCTAATGATTGAATATATTTGTCATATTGTTTTGATTTAAAGATGTTTAATCCGTTTTTAGATAGGTATTTGTTATAAATGTTATTTATATTTTTTCCATTAAAGTGCACCCATTTAATGGTCCAATTTTCTGATGTGTGTGAATACTTGTTATTACAATTAATAAAGACACATGATCCTTTTGATAGATTATAATTTTTGTTGTTATAGTTTATTGTTCCACTTCCTTCTAGCACAACGAAAAACAAATATGAATCAAGTTTGTTTCTTGCGCTTGTGTGTTTTTTTAGAGTTTTAGATTCACCAACTTCTTGTATATATATTAAGTTTTCTTTTGCGAATTCGCTCGGAATATATAGCGTTCTTTTACTGTTTACTATTTTGTTCATGTCAATATTATGCTATAAAATGTCAATATTGTCTATTTTTATATAGTAAATAAAGGGATATTATAGATTATGAGAGAGGTCAATATTATGAAAAAAGCTTTAATTACTGGAATAACTGGGCAAGACGGTTCGTATTTGAGTGAACTATTATTAGAAAAGGGATATGAAGTTTATGGAATCGTAAGAAGAAGTTCATTATCAAATACTGGAAGAATTGATCATATCATTGATAAATTGCATATATATGATGGTGATTTGTGTGATTCAACATCATTAATACGAATTATTAATGATGTTAAACCAGATGAGATTTATAATCTAGCTGCTCAATCTCATGTTCAAGTTTCTTTTGATGTTCCTGAATATAGTGGCGATGTAGATGCACTAGGTGTATTAAGAATACTTGAAGCATGTAGAATTGTTGGCATAGATAAAACAGTTAGAATATATCAAGCATCAACGTCTGAACTTTTTGGAAAGGTTGAAGAAATACCTCAAAGAGAAACTACGCCATTTCATCCGTATTCCCCATATGCTATTGCTAAACAATATGCATATTGGATGATTAAAGAATATAGAGAAGCATATGGAATGTTTGCGGTAAATGGTATCTTATTTAACCACGAATCTGAAAGAAGAGGAGAAAACTTTGTTACAAGAAAAATAACTTTAGCAGCAGGTAGAATTGCTGAAGGGCTTCAAGATCATCTTGAATTAGGTAATCTTGATTCTTTGAGAGATTGGGGCTATGCAAAAGATTATGTCGAGTGTATGTGGCTAATGTTGCAAGCTGATGAACCAGAAGATTATGTTATTGCAACAGGAGAACAACATACTGTTAGAGACTTTACAGAAAAAGCATTTAAAGCAAATGGAATTGATATTGTGTGGTCTGGTAATGGCGTTGATGAAAAGGGATATGATGCAAAAACAAATAAGATGTTAGTTTCAATAAATCCCAAGTGGTTTAGACCGACTGATGTTGATAATCTATGGGGAGATCCAACAAAGGCAAAAACTAAATTAAAATGGAATCCTCAAAAAACTAGTTATGAAGAATTGATTAAAAAAATGGCGAAACACGATAGAGAAAAGGCAATTCTAGAAAAGAAAATGGGAAAATAATAACGATGAATAAAGAAAGTAAAATATATGTTGCTGGTCATAGGGGAATGGTTGGATTTGCAATAGTAAGAGAATTAAATAAACAAGGATATACAAATATAATAACTAGGACACATAGCGAATTAGATTTGTGTAATCAAAGTGCAGTTGAAAAATTTTTTAAAGATGAAAAACCAGAATATGTTTTTTTAGCTGCAGCAAAGGTTGGTGGCATTGTTGCTAATCAAAATGCTTTAGCTGATTTTATGTATGAAAATATGATTCTTGAAATGAATGTTATCAACTCTGCATGGAAGAATGGATGCAAAAAATTTGAGTTTTTAGGATCGAGTTGTATTTATCCGAGAATGTGTCCTCAACCAATTAAAGAGGAGTATTTGCTTACTGGCGAGTTAGAAAAAACGAATGAGGCTTATGCGTTAGCTAAAATAAGTGGTTTAAAGTATTGTGAATTTTTAAATAAACAATATGGCACAGATTATATTTCTGTTATGCCAACAAATCTTTATGGGCCTAATGACAATTATCATCCAGAACATTCTCATGTTTTGCCTGCATTAATTAGAAGGTTTCATGAAGCAAAATTAAATAATCTTCCATTTGTTACGTGTTGGGGTGATGGTTCCCCTCTTAGAGAATTTTTATATGTTGATGACTTAGCTAATTTGTGCGTTTTTTTGATGAATAATTATTCTGGAAATGAAACAGTAAATGCTGGAACTGGAAAAGAAATATCAATTAAAGATTTAACATCATTAGTCGCAAAAGTTGTTGGATATGATGGTGAAATAAGATGGGATGTTACTAGACCAAATGGAACTCCAAGAAAATTATTAGATGTTTCAAAGGCAAAATCTTTAGGATGGACATATAAAATAGAATTAGAAGATGGTATTAAATTGGCTTATGAAGATTTTTTAAATAATCCAATTAGAACGGAGAGATAAATGAATATTATTTTATTATCTGGTGGTTCAGGAAAAAGATTGTGGCCTTTATCTAATGAGACAATGTCTAAACAGTTTCTTAGACTATTAAGAAATGATTTTGGTGAAAAAGAATCAATGGTTCAAAGAGTATTTAGACAAATAAAAGAAACTGGAATAGATGCTAATGTTGTAATTGCTACAGGAAAATCACAGGTTGAATCAATTAAATCTCAACTAGGTGATAATGTTGATATTGTTGTCGAACCAGAAAGAAGAAATACTTTCCCAGCAATTTTGTTAGCTAGTGCTTTCTTAAAATATAAAAAAAATGTTTCAGATGATGACACGGTATTGGTGTTACCAGTTGATCCATACACTGAAAATACATATTTTGAAACGTTGTTAAAGATGGATAAGGTAATACAAAGTTCTAGAACAGATATTACATTAATGGGTATAACACCAACATATCCAAGTGAAAAATATGGCTATATTATTTGTGATAACTCAAATAATGAAGTTAAAAATGTTGTTAAATTTCAAGAAAAACCGACATTAGAAAAAGCTAAGCAATTATTAAAAGATGGAGCATTTTGGAATGCTGGTGTATTTGGGTTTAAATTGAAATATATTATGAAGATCTTAAATGAAAATATATCTATTAATTCCTATGAAGAATTATATAGAAATTTTTCACAATTAAAAAAGAACAGTTTTGATTATGAAGTTGTTGAAAAAGCAAGTTCAATAAATATGATTCCTTATGCTGGACAATGGAAAGATTTGGGTACATGGAATACATTGACAGAAGAAATGCCTTATAATCACGGAAACGTTATAACAGGTGAGGGAAACGAAAATGTTTCAATAATAAATGTTGAAGGAAAACCAGTTGTTGTTCTTGGTTTAAAAGATGCTGTGGTCGTTAATAGTACTGAAGGAGTACTTGTTTCAAATAAAGAAAAGAGCTCTTATTTAAAACCATATGTTGAAAATTTAAATGAAGGTAGACCTTTGTTTGAAGAAAAACGTTGGGGTGAATATAAAGTGCTTGAAGAAAATTGTTTTGATGGTATAAAAACATTAACAAAACATTTGATTATAAAAGAAGGAAAATCAATAAGCATGCAACTTCATCATCATAGAGATGAAATATGGACGATTATATCTGGAAACGGCGAACTTGTGTTGAACGATAAAAAACAAAATGTTAAATGTGGTGACATCATTAACATAAAAAAAGAATGCAAGCACAAAATAACAGCATTAACTGATTTACATATTATTGAAACACAAATTGGTGATTCTTTGATTGAAGAAGATATAGAAAGATTTGATTAACTATGTTGTACGGTGGTTTAGAAATGGGCGGCACAAAGATGGTTTGCGCCGTTGCAGATGAAACAAATAGAATAATAGAACGTTTAGTTATTCCTACTACAAATCCACAAGACACACTTATTAAAGTAAGATCTTTTTTTAATGATAAAAAAATTGAGTCATTAGGAATTGGATCATTTGGCCCAATAGATTTGAATAAAAAATCAAAAACATATGGATTTATAACATCAACTCCAAAAAATGGGTGGAAAAATACCGATATAGTTGGGTTTTTTAAATATCTTAATATACCTATTTCTTTTGATACAGATGTTAATGCTGCTTGTATTGGCGAAGTTTATCATGGAACTGGTTTTGGTTTAGATAGTGTCATATATGGAACAATAGGCACTGGAATAGGATTTGGTGTATATATTGATGGAAAATTAATTCACGGATTAATGCATACCGAAGTTGGACATATGTTGCTTCAAAAACACGAAATAGACAAATATTATTCTGGACCATGTCCATATCACAACAATTGTTTAGAAACATTGGCTTCAGGCCCATCAATAGAAAAAAGATGGGGTAAAAAAGCAGAAGAATTATATGGCAATGATAATGTTTGGGAATTGGAGTCATATTATCTTTCTCAAGCATTGGCAAATTGTGTTATGTGCTATTCGCCTAAAAAAATAATATTAGGTGGTGGAGTTATGCACAATAAAGAATTATTAAGATTAATAAAAGAAAAAACATTATTATATCTAAATGGCTATATAAAAAAAGAAGAAATAATTAATGATATAGATAATTATATTGTTTTACCAAAACTAGGCGATGATGCAGGAATAGTTGGTTGTATAGAATTAGGAAGGTTGTTGTTAAATGAATTATCTAGATAAATATAATATTTGGAAACAAAAAGTAACTGATCAAGAATTATTAGATGAATTAAACAGTATGGATGAAGCATCTATTGAAGATGCTTTTTATAGAGACTTAGCATTTGGAACAGGAGGCCTTAGAGGGATAATAGGCATAGGTACAAATAGAATGAATATTTATGTAGTAGCTAAAGCTTCACAAGGCTTAGCAAACTACATAAACAAGCATTACACTAATCCATCAATAGCTATAGGATATGACACAAGAATTAAGTCTGATGTATTTAGTAAAGTTGCAGCAGAAGTATTCTCTCAAAATGGTATTAAAGTATATATCTATTCCGAACCTTTACCAGTTCCAACTCTTTCATATGCAACAAGGAAGTTAAATTGTAGTGCAGGTGTTATGATTACAGCATCTCATAATCCATCAAAATACAATGGCTATAAAGTATATGGAGATGATGGTTGTCAGATAACAACAGAAGCAGCTAAAGAAATATTGGATGAAATAAATAAAATAGATGAATTTTCTGTAAAAAGAAAACCATTCGAAAATAATGAATTAATTAAATTCATAGATTCATCTATATTAGATTCATTTATTGAAGAAGTTAAAAATCAATCATTCTTATATGGAGATGAGATAAATAAAGATATTAATGTTGTATACACACCATTAAATGGTACAGGTTTTAAACCTGTAACAAGAGTTTTAAAAGAACTAGGTTATAACAACATCATCACTGTTAAGGAACAGGAACTTCCAGATGGTAATTTCCCAACATGTCCTTATCCTAATCCTGAAATTAAAGAAGCATTAACTTTAGGTATTAAATGTGCTAAAGAAAATAACGCAGATATATTGATAGCTACAGATCCTGATTCAGATAGAGTTGGTGTAGCTATAAAAGATAATGATGATTTCACTATCCTATCTGGTAATGATGTAGGTGTATTATTATTCAATTATATTTGTGAACAAAAAGTTAAACACAATAAGATGCCAAATAGTCCAGTATTAATTAAAACAATAGTAACTACTGATTTAGCTGATAGGATAGCAGATAAGTACAACATTCAAACCATTAATGTGTTAACAGGTTATAAGTTTATAGGTGAACAAATTGGTTTATTAGAAAAGAGTAATAGATTAAATGATTTTGTATTCTCATTTGAAGAATCAGATGGATATCTATCTGGATCATACGTAAGAGATAAAGATGGTGTTAATGGAGCATGTCTTGTATGTGAGATGTATGCATATTACAAAACAAGAAGCATAACTCTTCAAGATAAATTAGAAAAAATATATAAAGAATTTGGTCATTATGAAACAGAACTTAAATCATATGATTTTCCTGGAATAGATGGATTTGAAAAAATGAAATCAATAATGAAATCATTAAGAGAGAAACCATTGCAAGAAATTGCTGGACATAAAATAATTAAGCAACTAGATTATTTACAAGGTATAGATAATTTGCCCAAGTCAGATGTTATAAAATACTATTTTGAAGATGGATCGATGGTTGTTAGACCAAGTGGAACAGAGCCTAAACTTAAAATATATCTAAATATACATAATAAATAAAAGGATGATAAAATAGTTGTGTTACATTGCAGTATTTATTATGATAAAGGGTAATTGTTGTGATAACTGAAGAAAAAAAAATAAAAACAATAAAAATCTTTTTATTGATGTTTATGTTGTTATCAATTATATTGTGTTGTGTTTTCGTTTTAAACATTAAACTAACAAGAAAAGTCGATGTTTCAAATTATAAAAAAGTATCTATTGATGATAATTATATGTATGATTTAAAAATCAATAAGGAAAATAATAAACACATAATTGAGGGATATATTTGTGATATAAATACAAGCATAAAAACTTCTTCTATACATATTGTACTCGAAGATGAAAATGGTTGTTTTTATCAAATTCCAACATATGTTATATATAGAGAAGATTTAAATGGCGTTGTACATAACAATAACGAACTGGGTTGGTCTGGTTTTAAATCAGAAGTTAAAAATTTTAATAATTGTAAAATTTATTTATTATTGAATATTAATGAAGATACAAAATTAATAAATATGAATAAGGAAATAAAAGATTAAAATGTTAGAATATTTTAAAAAAAATTACATCGATAATAATAGGTATGTATTTATTATTGCTAGCATCTTGTTTGGACTATGCTTTGTTTTTGAAGTCCCTCATGGAGATGATGTAACAATAGCTATGGTTGATGAATTAAATATTACATCAATAATTGCTAGAGTAACGAAAACAACAAAAGGTAGTTTTGCATCATCTATAACTGGCATAATAACTGTTCTTTTCAATAATTTACCAAGATGTTTTTTTGTTATTTTTATGATGATTATTCTTTTTATAGCTCTTGAAGGCATAAGACAATTATTTACAAAAGGAAAAGATAATGAAAAATACCTTAATGTTTTTATAACTTTTGCAATTTTAACGTATTCTTTTGTTGATATGCAAAGTGCTGGTTGGATAGTAACTACTTGTTGCTATTTGGTTCCTGCATCGTTTATGTTTTTTGCCATATTGCCAATAAAGAAAAAAATCAATAATGAGTCATATAAAATGTGGGAATATTTTTTATGCACTTTTTCAGTTATATTAGTTGGAAACCAGCCACAAGGGATGGCTTTATTATTAGTTTGCTATTGTATATCTTTCTTTTTTGATTTATTGAACAAAAAAATAAATAAATATTGTACATTTTGTTTTGCTATTTCTATTGTTTGTGCTTTTTTAACAGTAACAAGTGATTGGAACACAAGTAGAATTGTTATAGAAACTGCAAAAAGAATGCCATTCATCGGCATGTATAACATAATTAATAAAATAGATATTGGATTATCTTCGACTTTTGGTTGGTTATTTTTCGGCACCAATCCTTTTATGGTTTTTACATTCTTAGTGTTTACTTTTTTGATTTTCGTAAGATATAAAAACACACTATTAAGAATTATTAGTATCATTCCAGAAATAATGTGTATATCTTTTAGGAAAATGTATTTATCCAATATGTCGATTAATGCATTCGAAATAGGGCCTAAGGATTTAGGAACTTCAAATTATGGATTATTTAATCTTTTGAGTATTGATAAAGTCTCGACATACGTTTTATTTTTTGCAATGTGTGCGATTTTCTTAATCTTTATTATTGAAGTCTATTTATTAACAGATAATTTATATAACTTTGTATGCGTTATTATGTTGTTAATTGCTGGCTGTGGTTCTAGATTGGCGTTGTGTTTAACTCCAAATGTATTTGCATCTCAACAAAGAACTTTCATATATTTTGATTTTTCTATTATTGCAAGTTGCATAATGATATTTGTAATAAACAGCAAATATTTAAGTGAAAAATGTTTAAAAAATATGTCTTATATTTTAGGATTTGGTTCAATTATTCCTTTAGGATATTTCTTTGCATATGTATATAATTATATGGGTAGTAGTTTATTTGATTTGTTTAAATAATATTGTTGCAAGCAATCAATATAAAAAAAGAAATGGTCTTTTCTAAAACAAACTATTTTAGATTATTAGTTTATAAACTAAGAAACAAACATTATTACTTTTTCTTAATAGAAATACTATTGTGAAGTATTTCGTTAAACAAATCAATATATTTCTTAAAGGCATTTTGCTTATCATAATTTTTCGATCTGGAAATGCATGCTTCTTTTTTATATGGTGTTTTTTCACAAATCCTCATTATTTCATTTTTAAAACTATAAAAGTCATTTTTTTCTACTATGCTTCCACAAGATTCATCCAATATTTCAGGGCTTCCTCCAGTTTTAAATGTCACAACAGGAATCCCACAAGCTAAAGCTTCTATATTAACTGTTGGGAAATTATCTTCTCTAGTTGGATTTGCGAAAACATTTGCACAAGAATAAATTTTTACTAATTCTTCTTTGTTATAAGTTCTATGTATAGAAATAATATTTTTTGGTAGTTGTTTATCTATTTCATCATTTGTTCCAACTAATATAATTTGATAGTTATTTGGTAAGACTGCAGCCAGTTTTATAAAAACATCTAATCCTTTTCTTTTTCCCCAATAATTAGCAACTCCCAATACTATATATTTATTTTCAATATTGTGTTCTTTTTTAAAATCACTTTCTATTGGTTTATATACATTTAAGTCAATCCCGTTATTGATTACTTTAATAGTTTTATTTTTGAAAAAAGAATTTTTAACTAATTGAGAAAGCCATATAGATGGTGTAACAATAGTAAGATTATTAATTTTTGTAAAATATTTCTTTTTATATTTCCACATAGAGCGCGAAGTATCAAAAAACAAAGATTTTGGTTCTATATGTAATTGTTCACATTTGTAACAACCGTTTTTCCATTTCTCACACTCTACCATATCAAAATATGGGCATTGTCCTGTAAAAGATGAGCAATCATGAAATGTCCAAATTACCGGAATGTTTATTTTTTCTAAATGATTAAATAACATTCTAAAGTTAATAAAATTATCATGTAAAACATGCAGATGAATTAAATCAGGTTGTAACTCATCTATTTTTTTTATTAAATCATGTGTTTGAAATATATTAAAATGATCTCTTAAACCAGTAATATATGATAGTTTTTCGCTAATTACTCTATCTATCCAATTGCCAAATAAAACTTGATTATCTGCATAATGTTTTTTTGATTCTCTACTTATACTACAAAGTAGATGTGCATTATATCCATTTTTTATAGCTTCTTGGGTAATATTGATGGCAATATTTCCTGTACTTGCATAATTACCACCATTAATTTCAACTATTGTTTTCATATGTCAATTTTAACATGTATGAAGATTTATATTTGAATATATCAAACGTTTATTTATGGCTAAAAATCAAGTAATAATAATATAATAGAAGGGATGAAAATATTAGCTGTTATTCCAGCTAGAGCTGGTTCAAAGGGTATTCCAAACAAAAATATTAGATTGGTAAATGGCAAGCCATTGATTTGGTATTCTATTAATAATGCTATTAAATCAAAATATGTTTCAAATATAATTGTTTCTACTGATTCTCAAGAAGTTGCTACAATAGCTACACAAATGGGTGTTGGTGTAAAAAATAGAGATAAAAAACTTTGTAAAGATGATATAACTTTGGATGCTGTAATATATGATGCTATTCCAAATGATGAAAAATATGATTATGTTATTACGATGCAACCAACTTCTCCAACACTTGATTATCGAACACTAGACAAAGCAATCGAATATGCTATTAAGAAAAAAGTTGATACCTTAATTAGTGTTGTTAATGAACCATCTTTATCTTGGAAAGATGAAAAAGGTGTAAAAAAACCTAATTATAAAAAAAGACTTAATAGACAATATCTTCCTCCATACTATAAAGAAACTGGTGCGTTTGTTATTTCAAAGGCATCTATTATTACAGAAAAGACTAGAATAGGTAATAAAGTTGATGTATATGAAATATCAGAAGACGAAGCCATCGATATAGACAATTATAAGGATTTATTCTTTGTTGCTTCAATTATGAATAAAAAAACAGTTGCAATTTATGTTAATGCGAACAATAAGCGTGGTGTCGGTCACGCTTACAGAGCTCTTGAATTAGCTGATGAGTTTTATGATAAACCAGATATATATTATGATATTAATCAAACAGATCCAAAAATGTTTGGAAAAACAACTCATAATATTATTGGAATAAATGGAATAGATGAATTATTTAAAGTATTAAAGAAAAAACAATACGATATATTTATTAATGATATACTTACTACTTCTATAGATTATATGATTGGTTTAAGAAATGTATTACCGAATTCTAAAATTATCAATTTTGAAGATGATGGAGAGGGTAACACAAAGGCAGATTTAGTTATTAATGCTTTATATCCTACTAAAAATAGCAGCAATATTGTGGGTGGCGAAGAATATTTTATTGCGAATAAATTATTTATGTTTTATAAGCCTATTACTGTTAAAAACAAAGTTAAGAATGTTTTTATATCGTTTGGTGGTGCTGATCCTCAAGAATATACAGATAGAGTATTAAACATTATTTCATCTAATGAATACAAAAATTATAATTTTATATGTGCTTTGGGTAGAGCTAAACACAATATTGAAGAATTAATGAAATACAATAATAATAAAAATATTGAAGTTGTCTATGATGTTTCAAATATGCCTGAATTAATGTCAAAATGTGATATAGCAATTACATCAAGAGGGCGTACGTCATATGAATTGGCAATTTTAGGAATTCCTTTAATTGTTATGGCTCAAAACAAAAGAGAAGATAAACATGGATTTGTAGATGACAATAATGGCTTCAAATACTTAGGTGTTAATCCAAAAGACAGCATAATAAAGAACACACTAGATAAATATATAAATATGTCTAAAGAAGATAGACTTTTAATTCATAAACAGTTATTAGCTCATGATCTTAAAAATGGAAGACAAAGAGTTATTAATTTAATTAATTCATTATAGGAGGACTTTTTAATATGAAATATCCTTATGTTATTGCGGAAGTTGGTGTTAATTTTTATGATACTGCTAAAGTTTTGAACATTTCACCTTTGGATGCAGCAAAATTATATATTGAGAAAGCAAAAGAATCTGGAGTTGATGCAGTAAAATTTCAATCATATAAAGCAGATACCATTGTTTCAAAAAACTCACCAGCATATTGGGATCTTTCAAAAGAACCTACTAAAACACAATATGCTTTGTTTCAAAAACATGATGGTTTTAACAAAAACGATTATGTTGAACTATGCAATTATTGCAAAAAAGTTGGTATTGATTTTATGTCAACGCCATTTGATTATGCAAGTGCTGATTATTTAGAACCATTAGTAGATATATATAAAATATCTAGTAGTGATTTATCAAATATTCCATTTATTAGACATATAGCAAAAAAACATAAACCAATTTTCTTATCAACAGGTGCTTCATATTTGTCAGAAATTGAGACAGCAGTACGTGCAATTTATGATGAAGGATGTACTGACTTATGTTTACTTCATTGTGTATTGTCTTATCCTTGCAAAGCAGAAGATGCGAATTTAAGCGTTATCGCAACACTTAAACAAACATTTCCTAGTTGTTTAATTGGCTATTCAGACCATGTTGCACCAGATGAAAATATGACAGTTATTTCAACAGCATATTTATTAGGTGCAGATGTTATTGAAAAACACTTTACATTAGATAAAACATTAAAAGGTAATGATCACTACCATTCGGGCGATCCAAATGATTTTAAAAAGATTGTGAACAATTTAAGTCTAATTGATAGAATATTGGGAAACCCAGAAATAACAGTTCTTGACTGTGAAAAAGTACCAAGAAGAGAAGCAAGAAGATCTTTGGTTTTAACAAGAGACATGAAAGCTGGAGAAATAATAAAAGAGTCAGATTTGATGCCAAAAAGACCCGGCACTGGAATCTCGCCAGAATATATTGATATTGTAATTGGAAGAAAAGTTAAAGAAGATTTAAGCGAAGATACTGTTTTAACTTGGGATTTAATATAACGTTGAGTATATTCAACACTGTGAATGTAGTATAATTTTTAGTATGGAAAGAATATTGATAACAGGTGCAGAAGGTTTTATTGGAAGTCATCTAACAGAACTGTTAGTTAATGAAGGTTATGATGTTCGTGCTATGGTTCAATATAATTCATTTAACAACTGGGGTTGGATAGATACTTTTGATGATAGTATTAAATCAAAATTAGATATTTATTTAGGAGATGTTAGAGACCCAAATGGAGTAAAAAAAGCAATGGAAGGATGTGATGCAGTATTCCATTTAGCTGCATTAATTGCAATACCTTATAGTTATTATTCTCCTGATATGTATGTTGATACAAATATAAAAGGAACATTAAACATTCTACAGGCAGCAAGAGAATTGAGAACAAAAAGAATTCTTGTTACATCAACAAGTGAAGTATATGGAACTGCGAAATATGTTCCAATTGATGAGAGACATCCATTTCAAGGTCAATCACCATATTCAGCAACAAAAATCGGTGCGGATAGATTAGCGGAATCTTTTTATAGATCGTTCAATCTTCCAGTAACGATAGTTAGACCATTTAATACATACGGTCCAAGGCAATCGGCTAGAGCGGTTATTCCTACGATTATTACGCAATTGTTAAGTGGAAAAGAAGAGATAAAACTTGGTTCCTTAACTCCTACAAGGGATTTTAATTATGTGAAAGATACAGCTAAGGGTTTCTTGGAAATATATAAGTCGAAAGAAACAATTGGCGAAGAGATAAATATTGCAACACAAAAAGAAATATCAATTGGTGATGTAGCAAATGAATTAATTAAACAAATAAACCCTAAAGCAAAAATAATTTGTGATGAACAAAGAGTAAGACCTGAAAAATCTGAGGTAAATAGATTACTTGGATCGAACGAAAAAATAATGAAATTAACTAATTGGAAACCACAATATTCATTTGAAAATGGAATAAAAGAAACAATTGATTTTTTTAAAAATAATTTAGATAGATATAAAATTGATATTTATAATATATAAGGTGAAAAATGAGATATTGTAAAAAATGCGTAATGCCTGATACAAGACCTGGAATTTCTTTTAATAGTGAGGGAATATGTTCAGCATGCCAAACGTATGAAAGAAGAAAAAAAATCAATTGGGAAAAACGATATAAGGAATTAGAAACTCTTTGCGATAAATATAGAGGAAAAGGCAATAGCGGATATGATTGTGCTATTGCTGTTTCTGGTGGAAAAGATTCTCATTATCAAGTTCATTTAATGAAAAATATTATGCATATGAACCCTTTACTGATTAGCGTAGAAGACAATTTTCCAATGACAAATGCAGGAAAGCATAATATTAAAAATATTTCTGAAGAATTTGGTTGCAATATTATTTCGTTGAAGCCAGATATTAAGACGCAAAAGAAAATCACGAGATATATGTTTGAAAAATATGGCAAGCCAACGTGGTTTATTGATAGATTAATATATACTTATCCTTTAATTATGTGCTCAAAATTGGAAATTCCTTTATTAGTATATGGTGAAAATGTATCTTATGAATATGGTGGATTAGACCCTAAAGAAACATATTCTGCTAGAGAAATAATAGCAAATGGTGTAGCTTCTAACATTGATGAAAAAGAATTAGTAGATAATTGTGGAATTGAATATAATGACTTAATTTTAACGCGAGCTCCAAGTAAAGAAGAATTGGATAAATTAGATCCGATGTATGTCTCGTATTTTATTCCTTGGAATAGTGTTAATAATTATGAGTTAGCAAAAGAACACGGATTTAAAGATTTATCAGGTGAGTGGAATAGGACCCAATGTGTTGAGAACTATGATCAAATAGATAGTAGAGCATATTGGGTACACCCTTGGTTAAAATATCCAAAGTTTGGTCATGCAACAGCTACTGATTATGCTTCAAGATTTGTAAGATATGGTATTTGTACACGTGAAGAAGCAATCAAATTAGTAAAAGAACATGACGCTTATTTAGATCCTTTGTGCGTAAAAGATTTTTGTGAATTTTGTGGATATAGTGAAAAAGAATTTTGGAGTATTATTGATGGGCTATATAATAAAGATTTATTTGCCAAAGATGAAAATGGCAAATGGAAACTAATTCATCCAGTATGGGAAGAAAATGATTAATTTTGTATAATTGATTATATGAAATATAAAAATATATTAATAAATAAAAAAACAATAATTAAAAAAGCTTTGAAGCAACTTGAATGTGTTGAATTAAAAGTTCTTTTTGTTGTGGATGGTGATTATTTAGTTGGGTCATTAACCGATGGTGATATAAGAAGATATTTATTAAAAGGCGGAAGTATTAATGATGCCGTTGAACTAGCGTGCAATAAAAATCCGAAAGTCGGCAAATCAATAAAAGAAGCAAAAAAGATTTACAGCAAGGATTTTTATTCCATTCCAATTATTAAGAATAAAAAAATAATTGATATTTATTTTGGACAAAACACCGATGATTTATTAGATAAAATTAAGGTTCCTGTTATTATAAATGCAGGTGGCAAAGGAACAAGATTAGAACCATATACAAAAGTATTGCCTAAACCTTTAATCCCTGTAGGTGAATTCCCAATAATTGAGCACATAATGAAAAGGTTTGAATTATTTGGCTGTGATAAATTTTTTGCTATTGTTAATTATAAAAAACAATTAATTAAAGCATATTTTAAAGAGTCTGATGTTAAGTATAATATAACTTGTATTGATGAAAATACACCACTTGGTACAGTAGGTGGATTAAGCCTATTAAAAGGAAAAGTAAAAAAAGACTTCTTCTTTGTCAATTGTGATACATTGTTAATGTCAAATTATAGTGAAATATATAAAGAACACATTAAGAATAAAGCAGTAATTACAGTCGTTTGCGCAAACAAAAAAGTTGAAATACCTTTTGGCGTTGTTAAAACAAACAAGAAAAATGAATTTATTTCAATAAAGGAAAAGCCTAGTTTCAACTATCTAACAAATGTTGGTTTTTATATTGTCAATGAAAAGGTTTTAAAAGACATTCCTAATAATAAAAAAATAGATATGCCAGATTTAATTGAAAATGAAATAAAAAAAGGCAGAAAAGTATTTGTTTATTCAGTAGATGAATCAGCGTGGCTTGATATGGGGCAATTACCAGAGCTTGATAGAATGAGAGAAAAATTATATGGCAAATAAAATACTTCTTGTGGGTGATGGTGGACATTCCAAATCTGTGTTGGATTCTCTTAAAGCATCAAGTTTTTATTGCGAAATTGGAATAGTATCAAAAATTAAAAGCGAAAATAATGAATTGAAAGTAGTTGGCTGTGACAATGATTTGGAAAGACTTTTTAATGAAGGATGGAATTATGCTTTTATCACGGTTGGAAGTGTTGGAGATGTAAATACAAGGAAAAGAATATATTCTACTTTAAAAAGAATTGGATTTGTTGTTCCAAATATTATAGACAAATCAGCAATCGTGAGTGAAACAGCAACATTGGGCGAAGGAATATTTGTTGGCAAAGGCGCAATTATTAACGCTTCATCAATAGTTGGAAATTGTTCAATCATAAATACAAACGCTGTAGTTGAACATGATTGTAAAATTGGTGAATTTGTACATATATCTCCAAATAGTACTTTATGTGGAGATGTATGTGTTGGAAATGGTAGCCACATTGGTGCTGGAAGTGTTGTCAAACAAGACTTAACAATAGGGAGCAATACATTAATTGGTATAGGAAGTATAGTTACAAAAAATATAGAGAGCAATGTTATTGCTTATGGCAATCCATGTATGGTGAAAAACTAAAATGAAAACTTTAATCATTGCAGAAGCAGGTGTTAACCATAATGGCAATTTTGAGCTTGCAAAAAAATTAATCGATGAAGCAAAAAAAGCTGGAGCTGATATTGTAAAATTTCAAACTTTTATTCCACAAAAAATAGTATCAAAAAACGCTGAAAAAGCCGATTATCAGAAGAGTAGAACTAGTTCTACTGAGAATCAATTAGAGATGTTAAGCAAATTGTCACTTTCTTATAATGATTTTAAAAAATTAAAAGAATATAGTGATTCTATTAAAATAAAATTTTTATCAACAGCTTTTGATAATGATAGCGTTGATTTTTTACATTCAATAAATATGAGAATGTGGAAAATTCCATCAGGTGAAATTACCAATTTACCTTATTTAATCAAAATAGCAAATTATCATGAACCGGTAATTATGTCTACTGGTATGTGCAATATAAAAGAAATAAAAGATGCTATAAAAGCATTAAAAGATAATGGAACAAACGATATTACATTGCTTCATTGCACAACTGAATACCCAGCACCATTTGAAGATGTTAATTTAAAAGCAATGTTAACTTTAAAAGATAAATTTGGAGTTAATGTAGGTTATTCTGACCATACAAAAGGAATAGAAGTATCAGTTGCTGCTGTTGCTTTAGGTGCAACAATTATAGAGAAGCATTTTACTTTAGATAGAAATATGGAAGGGCCAGATCATAAAGCTAGTTTAGAACCACAAGAATTAAAACAAATGGTAGATTCAATACGTAATATTGAAAAAGCTATAGGCGATGGAAATAAAATAGTAACTGAATCTGAAAGAAAAAATATTAATATTGCTAGAAAGAGTATAGTAGCTAGCAAAAATATAAAAAAAGGTGAAACTCTATCAGAAGAAAATATAACTACAAAAAGACCAGGGAACGGAGTATCTCCAATGAAATGGTTTGATGTTATAGGAACAAAAGCAATAAGAGATTTTAAAGAGGATGAATTAATTGAATTATGAAAAACATATGTGTTGTAACAAGTACAAGAGCTGATTTTGGTTTATTATTACCTTTGATAAATAGAATTAATAAATCAAAAAAATTAAGGCTTAAATTGGTTGTAACAGGTAGTCATTTAGACAAGAATTTTGGTAATACTATAACAGAAATAAAAGAAAACAAATTAAAAATCGATAAACAAATTAAATTGCCATTAGATTTTTTTGATGGAACAGGAATGGCTAAAGCAACAAGTGTTGCAATAAATGAGTTTTCTGTTTATTTTAAAAATAATAAAGTTGATTTATTAGTTGTACTAGGTGATAGATATGAAATATTTGGTGTATGTATAGCAGCATCAATGTTGAATGTTCCTATTGCTCATATTGCTGGTGGAGAAACAACACAAGGTGCAGTTGATGAATTTATTAGACATTCTATTACAAAAATGTCATATTTACATTTTGCAGAATGTAAAGAGTATGCGAAAAGAGTAATACAATTGGGAGAAAATCCAAAAAGAGTATTCAACACTGGTGCGTTATGTGTTGAAAATATCAAAAATATTGAAAATGTATCTTTAGAAAAATTATCTAAAGAATTAGAATTTAATCTAAATAAAGATTTTTCATTAGTAACTTTTCATCCGGTCACAAGAGAAAAAAATTGTGAGATAAAACAATTAAAGAACCTAATTAAAGTTATGAAAAATCATCCAGAAATGAATTTTGTTATTACAAAATCCAATGCTGATGCTGGTGGAAAAGCAATAAATGATATTTGGGAAAAAGAATCAAAAAAACATAATAATTGGAAAGTTGTTTATTCGTTAGGATCTAAAAAATATTTGTCATTAATGAGCAGATGTAAAATGGTAATTGGCAACTCATCTAGTGGAATCATAGAAGCACCAATTTTAAAAAAAGCAGTACTGAATATTGGTGATAGACAAAAAGGTAGACTTATGTGTATGAATATTGTTAATTGTGGAACAGAAGTAAATGAAATAGAAAAAGGGTATGCTTTAGCAATTAGCAGCAAATTTAATAAATCTATAAAAAATTTAGTATGTCCATTCGGAAATGGAGATGCATCAAAGAAAATGATAAGTATCATAGAAAAAGAATTAAACAAGAAGATAGATTTAAAAAAAGAATTTTACGATATAAAATTTTAATATGAAAAATATTGCTATTATTCCAGCTAGATCTGGATCTAAAGGATTAAAAGATAAAAACATTAGATTACTTAATGGTAAGCCTCTTTTAGCCTATTCAATAGAAGCAGCATTAAAATCAAAGTGTTTTGATGTAGTAATGGTTTCAACAGATTCAAAAAAATATGCGAATATAGCTAAAAAGTATGGAGCTGAAGTACCATTTTTAAGAAGCATCAAGAATTCAAATGATAAAGCATCTTCATGGGAAGTTGTAAAAGAAGTTTTAGATATATATCAAGAAAATGGTAAAGAATTTGATACGTTTATGTTGCTTCAACCAACATCACCATTAAGAAGTGCAAATGATATTAAAAATGCTTATAAAATATTAAAAGAAAAAAAAGCTAATTCAATAGTTTCTATATGTGAAAATGATTGCTCCCTAAATAAACTATTTAAATTAAAACAAGATTTATATTTAAGTAATATATTAAAAAACACAAACAATACAGCAAGAAGACAAGATGAGGATAAGTACTATCGATTCAATGGATCTATTTATTTATCAAAAGTAGAACATTTTTTAAAATGTGGAAATATATATAAAGATAAATGTTATGGATATTTAATGGATAAAATGCATTCAATAGATATAGACGATAAATTTGATTTTTATATTGCAGAATATATTCAAGCAAATAATTTAATTTAGTCTTTTGTTGACTAGCCATTGCAAATATGACGATTTCAAATAATGATTATTTATTGGATTTAGTTTTAATAATATTTAGTAATGTGTAAAAGGAACTATTCTTAAAAAGTAAAGATAGAGCGATATACGCAACAATACCAACTAATATTTGAAGTATTAATTTAACTAATAAACTGTTTTGAATTAATCCAACTAAAAACACAAGTGCAGCCATTATAAAAGAAATGAAAATATTTGGAAAAACATCAAATATTTGCTCTTTTAATGAATAATTAATAAGTTTTTTTGTAGTGCTCGCAAATAAGATATATTGTATTATTGTTGTAATTATTTTTACGACTGCCAACATCATTACCCCGCATCTAACAATAGCGAAAAGAATTATTAATCCAACAACTTCAATGATTGTATTGTTTTTTAATAATAAATCGCTTCGACCTGAAGTTCTCATTATATTCGCATTGATATTAATTAAATTACATAAAAATTCATATACACACATTATTCTTACATACGGAACAATTGGAAGCCATTTTTCAGTAAAAACAATTTTAACTAGTGGTTCAATAATAATAGAAATACCTACAAGCATTGGAAGCATTATATATGTACTTATCTTTATTGTTTGTCTTGTTATTTTTTTTGTGCTATCAATTTCGTCTTTATAATTTGAAAGCACTGGCTTTATAACGGTGTTGATTGAATTTGTTAGATTTCCTACAAGTTTTGTTGGTATTCCCTCACCCTTATCGTAATAGGCAAGATCTGACATTGTATAATAATTTGCTATTTCTATTTGATACGCTTTTGTGTATATTGTACCAAGTATACTATTAATGAATAATTTTGAGCTATATGATAGTGCTTCTTTCAGTCTAACAAAAGAGAAAATTTTTTTTGGTCTCCAATCAGTAACGAACCATATTACTAGTGTATCGACAAATAGATCAATCAAACTTGTTGCGACAAGAGCCCAAACACCATAATTGTTAACTGCCATTACTATTCCAATTATTCCAGCAATGATGGTCCCTAATAATGATGCAAAGAAGAATTTTTTAAATTGCATTTGTTTTGAAATATATGCGTGCTGGACATCCTTTAGCCCATAAATAATTAATGATAGACCAAGGATTCTAATTATTGGTGTTAAATCAGAATTTTTATAATATTCGCTCAAAAAAGGAGAAGCAACAAAAAGTAAGATATAGCAAAGCGAGCAAATAATCATATTTGTAAAAAAAACAGTTGAAAAATCTAAGTCATCAGGATCTTTTTTTTGAATAAGGAAATTTGATAGTCCACCATCAACAAAGATCTCTAATAAAGATATAAATGTATTAGCTAATGCTATCACACCATAAGCAGCTGGGCTTACAAATCTAGCGACAATTGTTGACACAATTGCTGAAACGAATTGAATGCTTGCTTTTTCCGCAAATTTCCATATAACATTATTCGTAACACTTTTTTGAGTTATGTTAACTTTATTCACAGTGTTATTATAAAATATTAGTGTAATATATACAAAAATATGAAATAATGGTTGTATGGTTTGTGGCATGGTAGAGCGTACAAAAGAAACATTTCTTTATGGATATAGAAATGATTTTGATAGGAAACAATTAATTCAAAAGTTCAACAATATTACAAAAAAAGAAATAATAGAAATTCAAACATTGATTTGTAAAAATATAACCAAGAAAAAGAAAATAGTTGATTTATTTTCTCAATGTATATATGACAAAAACAAATTGAATATAGAAGAAATTAATACAAAATATACAAATGAATTCTTAAAAATTGATGCAAAATGTTTAGGTTTAAAACAATGGGATGATTTAAGAATTATATCGATATGTAATGGGATGTTTTCCATTTCACATATTTTTAGACAGAAAGCCAAAGAAAAAGCACTATCGTCTATGTTTTTTCATAATATTATTCCAAAACTTCTTTGTTTAATAGAAGATAATAAATTGTATGAAAGCAAAAAGATTATTAATTCATTTTATTGCAAAATTTTCTTACACAAAAATAAATTAAAAGAAATAAACGAATATATCGATGCGCTTAATAACAAAATACTATGCAACGATTCTTTCTATTCATACATAAAATTAAAAGATATGATTGTTATTGGTCCTGGTCCAAATGAAAAAGAGATAAATAATATTGATTTAAGTAAAACGGTGATAACGCGCGTCAATTATTTCGGCTATGATTCCATCCCTAAAATTAATTCCAAAATCAAAACAAACATATCGTATTATAGTTCTTCAACCAATCCTAAATTTATGACAAATAATTTCGATGAAAACGAGATTGATTATATGTGTGGAAAATCTAATTTTGAAAACTTGGATAAAAAACGTATCATGCATGGACACGGACACATTATTCCATTTGGAAACGCAAATATGATACAAAGAATTTTAATTGACATGTTATATTATCAATACAGCAACGTTTACATAACAAATGTTAATTTATATGCATCGAAAAAAAGATATTCTAATGAATATATTTCAAGTGAAAATGATAGTTTAGAACTTGCTGCGATGGCTGGGCATGACATAGAAGGAAATTATATTTTTATGCATAATTATTATAATAATAAAAGATATTTGTGTGATGAGACATTAAGCACAATCTTGGATGATGGTTTGAATGAATATTTATTGAGACTAGATAATACTTTTAATTAAATCTATTGGAAGAAAAGCAATACTATGTTTATAATTATTAATATTGAAAGAAAAACTTGTTAGTATGCGTTATTTATATTATTGTAATTCAACATATCAATTAATAAACATATTAAATCTTCATTGGAATAGAAAATATCATAATTTTGAAGAAATTGATAATTATTCTGCAGATTTAATTATGCTGAATGCATATGATGATGCATATGATATTTTTAATATTCTTAAAGAGAATCATATTTTTGATGATATAAAGATTGTTAATCGTGTAAAAACCAAAGGAAAATTTCATACTCTAAAAGTAATAAAGGGTATTGTTTTTCCAAGTAGTTTTTTATCTAAAGAATATAATTTGTCTAATATTAAAAATAAATATGATTATATAGTAACACCAAAGTTCAACAGATTGATTGCTGCCATATGGCAAGTAAATAAAAATACAAAGCTTCAAATATATGAAGATGGGGTTGGAACATATATAGGCGATTTGTGTTATGGCTTCCTTCCTAAAACATATAAACTAATTTATAGGTTATTTAATAATAATAGAAGTTTTGATGATATAGACACTATGTATTTAAATAATATAGATTTGTATTCAAATAATATTAAGTTAAATCTAAAACAGATGCCTTTAATGAATAAAGATTTTATTGATGAGTTATTAAAATTATTTAAAAATTATTCTATACCTGAAAAAAACGATCAAACTATTTATTATCTTTCTCAAATAATGTTTGAAAATACTAGTAAAAATAATGTTGATAGAATATTAAATGTATTATATAAATACAACGAAGATGTTATTTTTTTTCCTCACCCAAGAAATCCAGTAAAAACCGATTATCAATTTTGCAAGGGCATAGAAGGCCAAATATGGGAACTAAAAATATTAAATACAAAAAAAGTTGATGATATATGTTTAATTGCATCCCATTCAACCGCGTGTTTTACCCCGTTTCTTTTATATAGGAAAAAACCATATGTTATTTTTTATTATAATATGATTGATGACAACGATATTATTAGCAAAAATAATTTTGATGATTTTGTAATAAAATTAAAAAACATGTATCAAGATAGTAGCAAAATAATGACTCCAAAAACTATAGATGAATTTGAAGAATGTTTAAAAATATATTATGAAAAACGAGAGCACGAAACAAAATAAAATTGATTTAGAAGAATATCAAAGAATATCACTTGATATACTTATTGATGTTGCTAATTTTTGTGAAACAAATAATATTACATATTTTTTGGGCTGTGGAACTTTATTGGGTGCAATTAGGCACAAGGGTTTTATACCTTGGGATGATGATGTTGATATATTGATGCCAAGGAACGAATACAATAAATTTTTGAATGTATATAATAGTTCTAAATATAAACTATTAAAACCAAGTGAAGGTATGTTTTTTTATGCAAAAGTATATGATACTGACACAGTGGTTTGTGAAGATATGTATGATCAAAAAAAAGTTAAACCAATAGGCGTTAGTATTGATATTTTTCCTTTGGATGGAATAGTTAATGATGAAAAGATAGTTAAGAAAATTGTTGAAAAATCATGTTTTTATGAAACATTATTAAGAATGTCTAATCAGCCAATCAATTATAGAAATAGATTAATTAATAAAATATATAGAATTATTACAAGAATAATAGGTAGCAAAAATCTTGTAAGAAAGATAGAGAAAATATGTCAAACATATAGTTATGAAAATAGTGATTATGTTATTAGAATAAAAACGACACCAAATGGTATAAATAAAGCCTTACCTAAATCAGTTTATGAAATTGATAAAAAAGAATTTGAAGGACATATGTTTAATGTACCTAAAGGTTATGATGTATGGCTAAAAAGTTTCTTTGGTGATGATTATATGAAACTACCACCAGAAGAAAAGAGAATTCCTCATATGAGAAATGGTTATTATTTATAAAAGTAAAAAAACATATGGAAAAGAGAAAAGTATTATTAATAATTGAAGCACTCAATTTGGAAGATGAAGCATTCTACAAAGACTGGTTAGAAAATGGTTTTAGTGTTTCCACGATATTTAAAAAAGTGTCCAAACCAATAAGAGCAATCAGAAGAATCTGTTTAACAAAAAACATTGGTGATGTTTCTATTTGGCTTGGTGAATGGTTTAATAATTTGGAAAAATATGATTCCATTATTATTCATATGAGCAGACTTACTAGATACTTGCCAGAAATCATTAGTAGTAAATATCCGCATATAAAAGTAATAGGATGGTATTGGAACACTATAGACAAAGAAAGTGAGCCAATAAAGAATAATAATCCAAATATAGATTATTATTCCTTTGATAAAAATGATTGTAAAAAATATGGCATAAAATATAATGCGCAATATTATTGTCCAGTAAAATTAATTGAAAATAAGAAGATTAATGATATTTATTTTATTGGTAGATCAAAAGGCAGAGAAGAACAAATAAACAAACTAAGAAACGATGCAGAAAGAATGGGATTAAAATGCAATTTTACAGTAATTAAAGATAATTCGCGAAATGTTTCTTTGTATTCTGATGTAAAAAAAGAATTGGCTAAATCAAAAGCTGTATTGGAAATTAATAAAAAAAATCAAGTTGGCTTTACTTTAAGAACATTAGAGAGTTTATTTTTTGAAATAAAGTTAATAACAGATAACAAAGAAATAAAGAACACGCCAATTTATAATAAAAATAATATATTCATATTAGGCGAAGATAATATAGATGATTTATATAATTTTATTAATAGTGATTATGATTATTCGGTTAATAAATATAAAGATAATTATTGTATAGATACATGGTTTAATAATTTTTATAAATAGAAAGAGAGAACACTGTTATGAAAATGATATTTATGGGTAGAAAAAAACAAGCTGCTGAATTATTAAAATGGACAGTAGAACAAAGAATAGAAGTAGTATCTGTTTGTACAGATAATCAATTTGATAATTCTCCAACAGCTAACATGGCAAAAGAATTAAATATTCCTGTTATTTCTATGGAAGAAGCAGAAGAATATGTTAATACTCATCCAGGAGAGATTGATTTAGTTAGTTCATATCTATTTTGGAGAAAAATTAGAAAGCCTTTAATTGAGGGACCAAAATACGGATGCATAAACTTTCATCCAGCAATCCTTCCAGATTGGAAGGGATGTGGTGGATACAATATAGCCATATTAAAAAAATTACCACAATGGGGAGTTACTGCACATTATGTGAATGAGGATATAGATACAGGAAAATTAATAAAGGTTAATAAATTTGATTTTGATTACAACACCGCAACTGCACAGTCATTAGAAAAAGTAACACAAGAAAAATTAGTTGAATTATATAAAGATATTATTTTGCAGGTAAAAGAAAAAGGATTATTACCAACATTAAATATTGATAATAGTCAAGGAACATATATATCAAGAAAACAAATGAATGATATGAAAGAAATAAAACTAGAGGACATTAATTCTGAAGATTTAGATTTAAAAATAAGAGCCTTTTGGTTTCCACCATATGATGGTGCATATATCGAAGTAAATGGTGTTAAATATACATTAGTTGATAAAAAAATATTGGATAAATTAGTCGATTCTGAAACAACAGCATTATTTTAGGATAGTGATAAATGTTGTAAAATAGTGGCATGAGAAAAAAACATGCTTTTAATATGGAACACTGGAAAATTGTAGCAATCTTTATGATGATTTTTGATTTCATTACTATTGCTTTCTCATATTTTTTTGGCTTATGGCTTAGATTTGACTTTGTATTTACTTCTATACCAGAAAAATACCTATTAGTGTTATATAAATTTATAGTTCCATATGCAATTGTATGCATTTGTATTTATTGGTTCTTTAAAATGTATAGAGGAGTATGGAGATTTGCTAGTTTCAATGAATTAATAAGAATAATAATTGGCGTAACGATTTGTTCTATTGTTTGCTTTATAGTTACAAGATTTTTTGGGGCAAGAATGCCATGGTCATATCACATTATTGGTTATGTTATGCAGATGTTCTTTGCAGTACTTATAAGATTTTCATATCGTTTTGTTTTGCTTTTTAGAAAGAGAAAAAATGAAACAGATTGTAAAAATGTAATGTTAATAGGAGCAGGGAATGCCGGCCAATTAATTATTAGAGATATCAATAAGAATATAGATTCAAATGTTAGAGTTGTTTGTATTATTGATGACAACCAAAACAAAATTGGAAGATATATTGAAGGAATACCTGTTGTTGGCAATAGAGATGACATATTAAAAAATGTTGAAAAATATAAAATAAGTCAAATATATTTTGCAATTCCTTCCGCAAACAATATTCAAAAAAGAGACATTTTAAATATTTGTAAAGAAACTGATTGTGAAATAAAAGTTTTACCAGGTTTGAGTCAAATCGCAAATGGCGATGTAACAGTTAATTTAATAAAAAATGTTGCAATTGAGGATTTACTAGGTCGAGATGTTGTTAAGGTAAATAATGAAGAAATATATAATCATATTTTTGGAAAGACAATATTAGTAACAGGCGGAGGGGGATCCATTGGATCTGAACTTTGTAGACAAATTGCTAAGAATAATCCAAAACAATTAATTATTTTTGATATATATGAAAATAATGCATATTATATTCAACAAGAATTAAAACACGATTATCCAAATTTAAATCTAACTACTTTAATTGGATCTGTTAGAGATTCTAAGAGAGTTGATGATGTATTTTCTAAATATAAACCAGATATTGTATTCCATGCTGCTGCACACAAACACGTTCCTTTAATGGAAGATTCACCATGTGAATCAATTAAGAACAACACTATCGGTACATTTAAAGTTGCTTATGCGGCTGTTAAATATGGAACTAAGCGTTTTGTGCTAATAAGTACTGATAAAGCCGTTAATCCAACAAATATAATGGGTGCTTCTAAAAGAATGTGTGAAATGGTTATTCAAACATTTGATAAACTTATTAAAAATAAAACTACTGATAAATTGTCCGTTGTAGAAGACTGTTTTTCTGAACTTAGTTCAAAAGATTTACAAAATAAAACTGAATTTGTTGCTGTTAGATTTGGCAATGTATTGGGTTCTAATGGATCAGTTATTCCTTTGTTTAAAAAACAAATCGAACAAGGCGGTCCTGTAACTGTAACTCATCCAGATATAATTAGATATTTTATGACCATACCAGAAGCTGTTTCTCTTGTATTACAAGCAGGTGTATATGCTAGTGGTGGTGAAATATTTGTATTAGATATGGGAGAGCCAGTAAAGATTGATACGCTTGCAAGAAACTTAATTAAACTTTCTGGCTTTGAACCAGACAAGGATATTGAAATAGTTTATACAGGTTTAAGACCTGGTGAAAAACTATATGAAGAAAAACTAATGGATGATGAAGGAAACACAAAAACAGAAAATGATTTAATATATATTGGAAAACCATTAGAGTTAGATGAAGATATATTTTTAGAACAATTAAAGAAACTATATGAAGTTTCTAACAATAATGATGAATCTAAAATATTTAATTTAGTAAGTGAAGTTGTTACAACATATAAGAAGAAAGAAGAATAATTATGGAACCATTTGATAAAACAATACATTTAGCTACTGCAACAATGCACAAAGAAGAACTTGAATACATTCATGAAGCTTTTGATACTAATTGGGTTACAACAGTTGGTGAGAATTTAAATCAACTTGAAAAAGGAATTAAAGACATGCTTGGTGTTGAAGGTGCTGTTGCAACAGGTTCTGGAACAAGTGCACTTCATTTAGCTGTTAAACTTGCAGGAGTTAAACAAGATGATGTGGTATTTGCACAAAGTTTAACATTTGATGCAACTGTTAATCCTGTAATGTATGAAAAAGGTAAATTAGTATTTATTGATTCTGAAAAGGATACATGGAATATGGATCCAAAAGCTTTAGAAAAAGCTTTTGAAAAATATCCTGAATGTAAAGTTGTAATGGCTGTTAATTTATATGGTACTCCAGCTAAATTAGATGAAATAAAAGCAATATGTGATAAACATAATGCAGTATTAATTGAAGATGCTGCTGAATCATTAGGCGCAACATATAAAGGACAACAAACTGGAACATTTGGTCAATATAATGCAATTAGTTTTAATGGAAATAAAATAATAACAACTTCTGGTGGTGGTATGTTGTTAACTCAAAAAACAGAAGATGCTGAACACGCTAGAAAATGGGCAACTCAGGCAAAAGATAATGCACCATGGTATGAACATACTGAACTTGGTTATAACTACCGTTTATCCAATGTTTTAGCAGGAATTGGTAGAGGACAACTAATTCATCTTCAAGAACATATTGACGCTAAAAAGGCAATTTATGAGCGTTACAAAGAAGGTTTAAAAGACTATCCTGTTACACTAAATCCACATGTTGATTGTTCTGAACCTATATATTGGCTAAGTTGTCTATTAATAGACAAAGAAGCTATGTGTAATCACAATAGAACTGAACATGAATACACATATACTCATGAAACTGGAAAAACATGTCCAGATGAGATTAGAGATGTATTAATGAAATATAATGTTGAAACTAGACCAATTTGGAAGCCTATGCATATGCAACCAATGTACAAAGATAATGACTATATTTCATTAGAAGAAGATATAGCAAGAGATATATTTGATAGAGGGGTATGTCTTCCATCAGATATAAAAATGACTATAGAAGAACAAAATAAAGTAATTGAAATAATTAAAACATGCTTTAAATAATAGACATCTTAGCCAACTCGGCTAAGATGTTTTAATAAAACATACATGATAGAATAGTTGTTGATGTATAAGAACTTTTTTAAAAGAATATTTGATTTTATTTTATCTTTGTTAGGATTATTAATTCTTTCACCATTATTTATTGTTTTAATTATTGTTGGAGCAATAAATATGAAAGGTAATCCTTTTTTCTTTCAAGAAAGACCAGGAAAAGATGAAAAAATATTCAAATTAATTAAGTTTAGAAGTATGACAGAAGAAAAGGATGAAAATGGTAATTATCTTCCAGATGGAAAAAGATTAACAAAGTATGGTAAATTTATTAGATCTACATCCTTAGATGAAATACCTGAATTTTTAAATGTTTTAAAAGGAGATATGTCCATAATTGGCCCTAGACCATTACTTGTTAAGTATTTAGATAGATACACACCTGAACAACATAGGCGTCATGAAGTTAGACCAGGAATTACAGGATTGGCTATGGCTACGGTTAGAAATTCTGCTGGTTGGGAAAGGAAGTTCGAGTTAGATATAGAATATGTTAATAATGTATCGTTTTTGTTAGATGTTAAAATATTCTTTATGACTATAAAAATGGTATTATCAAGAAAAGGAATAAATGAGCCTGGTTCAGATACCAATAGCGAATTTATGGGTACTTTAAAAAAATGAAAACAGTATTAATTGGTTCAGTTACAACAAGCGAAAAATTATTGGAAGCAATGATAGAGTTAAAATTTCCTATATCATATGTTTTTTCACTAGGAGAAGAATATTCAAAAAATGTTTCTGGATATTATCCAATCCACAAAACTGCAAGTAGCAATAATATTCCTAATAAAACATTTAAGAAAATAAATGATGAAGAAAATATAAAAATAATAAAAGAAATAGAACCTGATTATATATTTGTTGTTGGAATATCACAATTAGTAAGCAAAGAAATTATTGATTGTGCAAAGTTTGGAACTGTTGGTTTTCATCCAGCACCACTTCCAAAATTTAGAGGAAGAGCATCAAATGTTTGGCAACAACTTTTAGGTGTTAAACAAACAAAATGTTCAATGTTTTTTATTGATGAAGGCATTGACTCTGGTGATATCTTGGGACAAGAAGAATATCTAATCGGTGAAAATGATTACGCATTTGATGTTATGAACAATATAGAGGATGCAATTTATCGATTAAGTAAAAAAGTTTTAAAACAAATAATTGACAATACTTTACAGCCAATCAAACAAGATGAAAGTCAAGCGACATATACTTTAAAAAGAAGTGTTGAAGATGGACTAATCGATTGGAATGAGCCAATAAAGAATATTCATTTATTTGTTAGAGCAATATCAAGACCATATCCTGGTGCATTTGGAATGTATGATGGAAATCATAAAATAATTATTTGGAAGGCAGAGATGCTTGAAAATAATAAATATATTGGATTTAATGGCCAAATAGCAGAAATAACAAACGATTACATTGATGTTGTATGTGAGGATGGATTGTTAAGAATAACTGAATACGAGAATATAGATAATGTAAAACTATTTGTTGGTCATAAGTTGAAATAGGAGAAGAAAGTATGAAAGTATTGGTTTTTGCACCTCATCCAGATGATGAAGTACTAGGATGTGGAGGAATTATTAATAAGTATTCAAAAAAAGGTGATGATGTTTATGTGTGTGTTGTGACAAAAGTATGTCCTCCTATTTTTAATGAAGAATCATTAAAAACATCAAGACAAGAAAATAAAAAAGCTGATTCTATACTAGGAGTAAAAGAAACTATTTATTTAGATTTCCCTGCTGCTATGTTGGAAAAGGCTGATAGGTTTGAATTAAACAATAGAATACTTTCTATTATCAATAAGATAAAACCAGATGAAGTATATATTCCTCATAGAGGAGATATGCAATTAGATCATAAATTGACAGTTGATGCATGTATGGTGGCTCTAAGACCAAAATATAAACATAAAGTTTTAAGAATATATGCATATGAGACTTTATCAGAAACTGGATGGGACATTCCTTCAAAAGAAAATGCTTTTGTTCCAAATGTATATGAAGATATAACTTCAAATATAGATAAAAAAATATCTGCTATGAAAGCATATAAAACACAATTGTGTGAATACCCTAATGCTAGATCTATTGAAGCAATTAAAGCATTAGCAATCTATAGGGGTACAACCGTAGGTTATAAGTACGCTGAAAGTTTTATGTTGATTAGAGAACTAAAAAAATAGTATCTTGAAATGAAAATATTAATACTTGCGAATCACGATTTAGGTTTATATAAATTTAGAAAAGAATTATTAGAAAAACTAGTTAAGAATAATGAAGTTTTTGTATCTTTACCAGTTGGCAAATTTACAAATGATATTAAGAGAATTGGTTGTAATTATATCGAAACCTCATTTAACAGAAGAGGAACAAGCATTAAAGATGATATAACATTATATAAAACATATAAGAAAATAATTAAAAACATTAACCCAGATGTTGTTTTAACGTATACTATAAAACCAAATGTATATGGTGGTTTAGCTTGTCAGAAATATAATGTTCCTTATATCGTTAATATTACTGGTGGTGTAGGCACATCACCTGAATTTAGTGGTATTGTACATAATATTGCATTAACTTTATATAAGGTGTCCCTAAAAAAAGCAAGTAAGATATTTTTTCAAAATGAATCGAATAGAAGTTATATGTTAAGTAAAGGGATAGCTAAAGACAACAATGATTTATTGCCAGGTTCAGGTGTCAATATTAAAGAGTATCAACCTTTTCCATTCCCAAATGATGATTCAATTGAATTTACATATGTTGGTAGGATTATGAAAGAAAAAGGTTTTAATCAATATGTTGATGCTGCAAAATATATAAAGAATAAATATCCCAATACTGTCTTTCGTGTGTGTGGACCATATGAAGATGACTATAAACAAATAATAGAATCATTAGTAAAAGACAACATTCTTGTGTATGATGGATATGTTGAAGATATGACGACTATATACAAGAAAATACAATGTACAATTCACCCAACATATTATCCTGAAGGTATGTCGAATGTTTTATTAGAAACTTGCGCTTGTGCTAGACCTATTATCACTACTAATAGGCCCGGTTGTAAGGAAATCATAGAAGATGGTTTTAATGGTTATGTTGTTAAAGAGAAAGATTCAAATGATTTGATTAATAAAATTGAAATGTTTTTATCCTTAACAAACACAGAAAGAAAACAGTTGGGATTAAATGCAAGGATAAAAGTTGAAAAAGAATTCGATAGAAATATTGTAATTGACAAATATACAAAAGCTATTAATGAGGCATGTAATGAATAATCAGCCAATTAGAGTATTACAAATGATTGCGAGCCTTACACGTGGTGGTTCACAATCTGTTGTGATGAATTTGTATAGAAATATTGATCGAAATAAAGTTCAATTTGATTTTATTATTGATCATCCAGAATATAGTGGCTACGAAGATGAAATAAAAGAATTGGGAGGCAAAATATATATAATGCCACCATTTAAAGGCACTAATTATTTTGAAGTTAAAAAAGCGTGGAATGATTTTTTTAAAGAACATAAAGAATACAAAATATTACACTCTCATTCTAGAAGTTATGCATCCATATATTTTCCAATAGCTAAGAAATACGGAATAAAAACAATCATTCATAGCCATAGTACAGGAAACGGTTATGGAATAAAAGCCGTAATTAAAGATATTATGCAATTACCTTTACGCCATCAAGCTGATTATTTTATGGCTTGTTCATTAGATTCGGGAAGATGGTTATTTGGAAACAAAATAATAAAAAGTAATAAATTTTATTTATTAAATAACGCAGTAGATTCAAAACGATTTGCTTATAATGAAAAAATTAGAAAAGAATATCGTGATAATTTTTCAATAGGCAATGAAAATGTTTTTATCCAAGTTGGAAATTTTGTTGTTGAAAAAAATCATTTATTTATTCTAGAAGTATTTTCTGAATTATTAAAAACAAAACCAAACAATTTATTTTACATTGTTGGAAGCGGTACACAAAAAGATATAAAAAGAATAAGTGATAAAATTAATGAATTAAATTTGAATAATAATGTTGTGATGCTTGGAACGAGAGATGATGTACCAAATTTACTTCAAATGGCTGATTGTTATTTGATGCCTTCTGTGTTTGAGGGTTTAAGCTTAGCCGCTATCGAAGCACAAGCCTCAGGAATAATGTGTTTGTTAAGCGATACTGTTTCAAGTGATGTAAAAATAAGTGATGTTTGTCAATTTTTGCCATTAAAGAAAGATGTTTGGATAGAAAAAATGTCCATAGATAAATTTGAAAGAAAAAATACATATGATGATATTGTTAAAAGTGGATATGATATAAATACAACATCAACATGGCTTAAGGATTTTTATTGGAGAATAATAAATGAATAATTTGTGGACAGAAAACAAATATATTAATTACTCAATAGATATTATGATTGTATTTATGTCTATGAATTTTTTACATTATGGTCAATTATTTTTGCCTATTATATGTTTGTTACTATTTATAAGTAATAAATGTAAATTTAAAGTAAACAATTTATATACATTTATTATTTTGTGCTTGTTTGGGATATGTTTTTTAGTTTTCTCATATAATCTTGGCTTTTATTGTGTTATGGGTTTTTGTTTGCCTATGGCTTATTATATTGGATCAAACCTAAACAATAAATCAGAAGAAGCAATAAAAAAAGTAATATATTTAATTATTATAGGAATGTTTATTCATTATTTTTTAAATTTCATTTATGAGTTGTATATGTTTGGTTGGCATAGAACCATGGTTAAGTCAACACGATATGATGTTTGGCTAAAAGATGCGTTTGTGTCAACTGGAACAGCTACTAATAGTGTTATTATTTTATCTATTATTTATTTTTTATCTATAAAAGAAAAAAACAATAAATATAAAATAATCGGATTAATTATATTTGCTTTTTCGTTATTTTATACTGTTGTGTTAAGAAGGAGAACACAATTGGGAATTCTGATAATAACATTTGTGCTGTCACTTATATTGGACTTAATTGTTAATAAACACAATAATATTAATAACAAAAAAATTAAAAAGATATTGTTTGTAATTATATCTATATTCGTTGCAACAATTGTTGCATATGTTTTTAATATTTTTGGTTTTAAAAATTATATCAATAACAATAGCGTTATAGCCTTTATCAAAAAAGAAGGAATGAGTAGTGGTAGAATATCTATATTTTTAAATGGTTTAAAATATGTACCTACATATTTATGGGGTGGACAAAAAATTAGTTCGATTGTCGGAATGCCTTTTCATGATTTATTATTCAACATTTATGATTATGCGGGAATTATAACTACACTACTAATGATGACATATTTAGTTTTAGCTGCAAAGAATATCTATAAAGTATTAAAAGAACCAAATATTACAAAGGATTTTAAATTGTTGATTATTGAAATAATGGTTGGATATATTATTATGTTTTTTATGGAACCTTTAATGACTGGCTCATCTATATTTTTAATATGTGGAATAATTATTCAATCATGCATTGAAAGAATATCGTTATAGAATTATTGTATGAAAAACAAAGTATATTCTGGATTTATTAAGAATACATCGTGGATAATGATTGGAAAAGCAACTCAACTTGCTTTAACTTTTATAACCACTATGTTTATTTCAAGATATTTAGGCCCAACAAAAAATGGTCTAATAACATATACATATTCTTATGTTTCTTTGTTTTTACCACTATGTACTTTAGGAATGAACGATATAGTAGTTAAGGAAGTATTAGATAAAGAAAACGATAAAAATACAGTAATAGGGTCAATAGTTGTTTTAAGGATGATATCATCACTTCTTTCTATAGGCTTTATTTACATAGTTTTAAAAAATGTTACAAATACTTCTGATTTCATATACATTGGAATGCTTCAGTCGTTGTCTTTGTTTTTTCAGTCATTTGATACAATTGTGTATTTGTATCAAGCACAAATGTGTTCAGAAAAAACAGGAAAAATATATGTTGTCACTTACTTGTTAACGACAATATTTAGAATATTTTGTATTCTTACAAAAAAAGATGTAGCTTACTTTGCGTTTGCTGTATCGCTTGATTATATTGTGATGTCTATATTTTTGCTTATATTGTTTTATAAAGAAAACGGTATGTTTAAATTTTCATTAAAAACATCTATAAAACTATTGAAAAGAAGTTATCCATATATTTTCTCTGGAATAATGATAATTATTTATTCTAAAGCAGACACCATTATTCTTGGAAAAACAATTGATGAAACAAGCGTTGGTCTATATTCTGCAGCAACCACCTTATGTAATGCGTGGCCTTTTATATTAACTGCAATTATTGATTCAGCCAGTCCTGTTATTGTGAAAGAATATAGTGTGGATATAAAATCTTTTGAAAAGAAAATAAGAAGATTGTATGCAACTGTATTTTATATTTCGGTTGCTGTTGCTATTTTTATTAGTATATTTGCTAAACCAATAATACAAATTTTATACGGGATAAATTATTTATCAGCAGTAAAACCATTAAGAATTGTTTGTTGGAGTACAATCTTCGCATATTTAGGTGTTGCCAGATCTCCTTGGATGCAATGTGAACACAAGTCAAAATATGAGGCTGTATTATCTTTTTTAGGAGCAATTGTTAATGTTATTTTAAATTTAATATTGATAAAAAAGTTTAATCTTGTTGGCGCGGGATTGGCTTTATTATTAACTCAATTTTTAACTAATATAGTATTTGTATATTTGATAAAAGATACTCGCCATAACGTTAAATTAATACTAGATGCTATAATGTTAAAGGATGTAATAAAGTAGGAGAAATCTTATGGAAAAGCGCAAAAGAGTATTAGTTACTGGTGGTGCTGGATTTATTGGCTCGCACTTATGTGAAAGATTATTGGATTTAGGTTATGAGGTTATTTGTATGGATAATCTTTTTACAGGTCAAAAAGATAATATTAGACATTTATTAACAAATCCATATTTTGAGTTTATTAGAAAAGATGTTACTGAAGATATTCAAGTCGAATGTGATCAAATTTATAATTTGGCTTGTCCAGCTTCTCCAATACATTATCAATACGATCCAATCAAAACTATTAAAACATCGTTTATCGGTGCATTACATGTTTTAGGATTAGCCAAAAGATGTCATGCAACCGTACTTCAAGCATCAACATCTGAAGTATATGGAGATCCTGAAGTACATCCACAACCAGAAACATATTGGGGACATGTAAATCCTGATGGAATTAGATCTTGTTATGATGAGGGAAAACGTGCTGCTGAAACATTATTCTTTGATTATCATAGACAACATGGTGTTGATATAAAAGTTGTACGTATTTTTAACACATATGGTCCTAATATGAGAGGCGATGATGGAAGAGTAGTTTCGAATTTTATAGTTCAAGCCTTAAAAGGAGAAGATATAACTATTTATGGTGATGGTTCTCAAACAAGATCATTTTGTTATGTAGACGATCTTGTTGAAGCATTAATCAAGATGATGAATTCTAGAAAAGACTTTACTGGACCAGTTAATTTAGGCAATCCAGGTGAGTTTACTATGCTTCAATTAGCTCAAAAAGTAATTGAACAAACAGGCTCTAAATCTAAGATTATATATATGCCACTTCCTCAAGACGATCCAACGCAAAGAAAGCCAATAATTGAATTAGCCAAAAAAGAATTAGATTGGCAACCAACAATTTCACTTGATGAAGGTTTGAAGAAGACAATAGATTATTTTAAAAAAACAATATAAGAGATGAAAAAGAAAACAGTAAATTTACCAATTTTATATATCGTTGTGCCATGTTACAACGAACAAGATGTTCTTTTGATAACTAGTAAATTGTTTGAAAAGAAAATAATTGATCAAATAGATGAAAAAAAGATAAGTAACAAAAGCAAGGTACTTTTTGTTAATGATGGTTCAAAAGATAATACATGGAACATAATCAAACAATTATCTAGTTCAAGTAAATATATTGAAGGCATCTCTTTAAGTAGAAATAGAGGACATCAAAATGCACTTCTAGCAGGTTTGATGGAGGTTAAAGATATTTGTGATATTGCCATATCAATAGATTGTGATGGGCAAGATGACATAAATGCCATCGATAATATGATAGATAAGTATTATGATGGATACGATGTTGTTTATGGTGTTAGATCATCAAGAAAGACTGATTCTTTCTTTAAACGATTTACTGCAGAATCGTTTTATAAAATATTAAATATGATGGGTGCTGAGGTTATTTATAATCATGCGGATTATAGATTAACATCATCAAAAGTATTAAAAGAATTTTCAAATTACAAAGAAGTTAATTTATATTTAAGAGGTTTGTTTCCTCTTGTAGGCTTTAAATCTACAACAGTAGAATATTCAAGAAAAGAAAGAATTGCTGGAGAATCACATTATCCTTTATCAAAAATGTTGTCTTTGGCATTTGATGGAATAACTAGTTTATCTATTAAACCAATTAGTTTAATTGTGTATTTAGGAATTGTATTGTTTATTATTAATTTTGTTTTCTTAATTATAAATATAATAAATGGAAATGAACTGTGGATTGCAACAAACTTAATTTGTTCATTGCTAGATATAACAATCATTGCTATTGGTGTAGTAGGAATATATGTTGGAAAATCATATTTAGAAGAAAAACATAGGCCTAGATATATTATTAATGAAAAAACATTCTAAAAACACTATTCAACAAATAGTGTTTTTTTAATACAATAGTTATGGAGAATAAATGGAAAACATTATCAAGAAATTAAAAAATAACAAATACATTGAATATATTGGAGTCACAATAATATTTATTGCAATCAATATAATTTTTGCAAAGGTCATTGGAATACTTGATTCTGGATATCACCTTACAGATGATCACGAAATAATTGATATCAGTTATCAAATTCAAAATAATGGTTTATTCAATACAATGAAATATTATATTATTAATGATTTAAATTGGAGATATAGACCACTATATTTTATTTTTAGAATCATTAGAACATTAATATTTGGCACAAACTTTTATTGTTGGCATTTGTTTATGGCTATTGAATGTGGATTATATATGGGACTAAATTATATTCTTGCTAGAAAAATGAAAACACCAATTATAGCTAGTGTTATCTTTAGTTTTATTTTTTTAGTAGGAACACAAGATGAAATAATATGGCGTTTAGGTCCTCAAGAAAGTACAGGTTTATTATTGATGACTATGTCATTTTTGTTTGTTTATTGTTATTTTGATAGTAATAAAAAGATATACGGTATTTTAGCAGCGTTATCAACAATAATGATGATGCTTTATAAGGAATCATTTCTATTATGTGGACCTTCAGTAATACTATTTTTATTTTTGTTGTTCGTATATAAGAACGATGAAGATAAAAATATTTTTAAATTGGCCATCGATTTT
>JAZUIZ010000021.1:0-16871 GCA_045642525.1 Erysipelotrichaceae bacterium | reverse complement strand
TAATGGTTTGACTCAAGAACAAATGGCAGAAAAATTACTTGTTACTAGGCAGTCTGTATCTAATTGGGAAAATAATAAGAATTTACCTGATCTCGAAACAATAATCATTATAGCTAGAACATTTGGTGTATCACTAGATTTGTTGGTTATGAAAGGAGAAAATGTCAATAATATGAATAAAAAGGGCATTAATGGAACAAAATTAATAAAAGTATCTATTTTAACAATTTGTGGACTTGTGATGGTAATTTTTGGTTTGGGTTCGCTTGTTGCGAATAACTTGCTTGGTGGCGGAACTTTAAATAGTCAGGATTTAATTCATGAAACTTGGTTTCTTCCAATTGGAATAGTACTGATTATATTAGGAGTTATTATTCTTATCGTTTCAGCGGTATTTAAAATAGTCAAGGAAAAAAATGTGTAAAAAAAATAATAATAGTGCAAATGAAGAAATAATCGATTATTTATATAACAAATATTTCGCTAATAACAAACGAAAAGACAGTCAAGATAAAAAAGAAATAAGTGAAAACGAAAACATAGATACAAGCGAAAACGAATGAAGTGAGTTAGTATCAAAACCAATTTTTTGTGTTTTTGATTTGTTGAGAATTCATGTATTTTCCAAGTTTAATGGAATGGAGATGGAAAGATAAGCATGTTAACATATGCTTATAATTGTTAGCATATTTCAGTTTTTTATTCAAATGATAATTGATAATATTAATTCATCACTATTGGAATCTGAATTGATTAATTGGTTAGTAGCTTTTGTTCCGATGTATTTAATAGGAATTCCTATTGCTTATTTGATTATTAGAAAAGTGCCTATTAAAAAAATAGAAAAGAAAAAACTATCTTTTACGACTTTAATTGAAGCTGGCGTTGTACTATTTAGTTTAGGTTATATTACGAATATCGCAAACCGTTTTTTGTTATTTATATTTCAAGTGTTAGGCAATTTTTCAATAGATAGTGTAGTCGAAACTTTAATACTAAATAAGACAGATTGGTCATTGATTGTTTTTGTGATAATAATTGGACCATTCTTTGAAGAGTTGTTATTTAGAAAAATAATTATTGATCGTCTAAATATTTATGGTGGGAAATTAGCTATTGTTATATCTGCTATTATGTTTGGATTATTTCATGGAAATGTTGAACAGATTCCTTACACTATGGTTATTGGTTTAATACTTGGATACGTTTATCAAAGAAGCGGAAAAGTTCTTTATTCTTGGATTTTACATATGATATTCAATTTGAATGGTAGTTTTATATCTCTGAAGGTAATTGAAAGTAATAACACGATTTTGGCTATTGTTTACGAATTAATGATAATAGCAATAATACTTATTGGTATTGTGGTAATGGCGGTTAAGGCACGTGAATTAATATATCTTGAGCCTGATAAACAATTTTTGAAGAAAGATATGTTTAAAACAGTATTTATTAATCCAGGAATGATATTACTGTATATCGTTTGTCTTTCATTAGTGATATTTAATCTAATGAATACTATTAAATGAACAAAAGTTGGCATATAAATTATTAATTAGTTAAATCAGTATTAAAAAATGAACAAAAAAAGCACATCACACGATATTGTTAAGTTGTACGCAAAAATACATTATCGGCAAGTTTACAATTGAGTGGGAATGATAATTGTTTTAATAATTTAAAAATTTGATTTGGTTGACACAATAACGAAATAAAAAAATTTAATGCAATAAAAATTCATGCTTGTGCGTTAATGTAATGAAAGGAAGAAAAGAATATGCTTATGATTGATATGACGTCAACAATCAACAGCGTGTCTGAAGTGGAAAAGGTTGAGAAATTAATTTTTGACATTGCTCAAAAAGATGGACGTGGTGCATTGGAGCAATTATATTTATTAATAAAAGATATTATATACGGATATGCGCTTTCACATCTTAAGAATACACACGATGCTGAAGATGTTCTCCACGATTGTTTTATTTCTATTTATCAATCGGCACATAGATATGTGCCGAGTGGAAAACCAATGGCTTGGATATTTACTATCACTAGAAATCTATGCCTTACTAAACTTCGTGCTAGAAGTCGTTTTTCTGACTTACCAGAAGAAGATTGGGAAAAACACCTTCAAACGGATGATTGTATTTCCATTAGTAATAAGATGACATTAGAACATTGTATGCGTGATTTAGCAGATGATGAGCGAGAAATATTATTACTCCATGCTCTATCTGGGTTAAAGCATCGAGAGATTGCAGAATTAACAAATCATCCATTATCCACAATCCTTTCAAAATATCATCGTGCACTCAAAAAAATGAGAGCATCACTTAAAGAGGAGGATAGATAAATGCTTAATCGAAATCTTGAAAAAAGAATTAAAGACTCTTACAAAAATATAGCTCCAGATATTTTTGAATCTATCCTTTTAGATTGTGATACACAGAGAGGACAAATTATAGTTATGAAAGAAAAAAAGGAAAAAAGAACATTTATAAAATATGCAACTAGTATGGCAACTGTATTTATGTTGATAATTGGCTTAGTAGCAACATATTTATACAGAAATAATCGTGTTATTGATTCTGTTGTTATGCTAGATGTAAATCCAAGCATAGAAATTCAAGTTAATAAAAATGAAAATGTGCTTGCCGTAAAGCCCCTTAATAAAGAAGCGCAAATCGTTGTAGGAGATATGGATTTTGAAGGTAGTAAATTAGATGTTACTGTTAATGCCTTAATTGGTTCAATGTTAAGAAATGGTTATATTAGTGATAAGGCGAACTCTATACTTGTAACTGTTAATAGCAATAATCCATCTACGGGACAAACAATGCAAGCAAAGCTTATGTCTGAGATTAATTCAGTATTAGAAAGCGGAAATGTTTATGGAGCAGTACTTGGCCAAACAGTTACTAACGATAAAGATGTTCAGAAACTTGCTGAACAATACGGAATAACTGTTGGTAAAGCAAAACTTATTGAACAGATTACAACACAAAACACATTCTATTCTTTTGAAGATTTAGTTTCTCTATCTATAAATGAGCTAAACCTAATTTCTGAATCAGGTGGAACAAAATTAGAAAATATTGAATCTATTGGTGTAGCTAGTTCTTCTGCTTATATTGGAGAACAAGCTGCTAAAGATGTCGCATACACACATGCAGGCATAAGAGAAGAAGATGTTATAAAAGTGAAATGTGAACTTGATTGGGAAAAAGATACTATGGTTTATGAAGTTGATTTTGATACAGTTAGTTTTGAATACGAATACGAAATCAATGCCACAACCGGAGAGGTTGTAAAATCTGAAAAAGAAAAAAATAACGATGTATTTGCACCGCTAACACCATCAAACAATTCGTCTAAAGAGAGCAAACAAACAATGCCTAAAGAAGGCAATCAAGCATCATCTAATGAAACATATATTGGAAAAGATGCAGCAAAAAAGGAAGCTATCAAACATGCAGGAGTTTCAGAAGATGGTATTTATGATTATTCTTGCGAATTAGATCACGAGCACGGAACAATGATTTATGAAATTAATTTTAATGCAAATGGCTATGAGTTTGATTATTATATTAATGCCTTGACAGGCGCTGTTGTTAAATATGAGAAAGAAAAAGATGATGATGTTAAACGTAATATCATGTCAGAGAAACAACCTGAACAAACCTATATTGATGGAGAAGAAGCTAAAATAATAGCTATTAATCATGCTGGGGTAGATGTAAATAATATTTATAATTTCTTTTGTAAACTTGATAGTGAAGACGGAAGGTTTGTTTATGAAATTGAATTTAAATCAGATAATTATGAATATGATTATGAAATAGATGCTATCAGCGGAAATGTTATTAAATCTGAAAAAGAATTTGATTAATAATATAGTATTTTCGCTTTATAAAATACATTACAGAATTGGACAAAATAAAGAAGTGTAATCTATTGCATAGGAGATATTTCTTTTAATCTTTGCTTATAGAGATTGTTTTCTACAAAGAATTCTTTTTTGCCAATAAACAAAATGAAATCGTTGTCTGAATGTGTCTTATAATACAAGAAAAAGAAAATCAAAATCTTTTTAGGATAAATATGTTTGGTGTGTTTGAAACAGTGGCATTAGTATCTAATTCGCAACATATGGCACTCTAGATTTCTTTAATACTCTAACTAAACTAGAAATGCTTAAATTAAAGTAAATATTAAAACTATGTTGATGTTTATTTTGTTTGAGTATGTGAAATGATATTTTACATTTTGATCCTTTTTAATTACTATACACGTCTACATAATAACTAATACATAATTGTTTCATACGTATTAAGACATTTAGTGTAAATAAAGGTTAAATGCAACAAATAAATAACTCGTTGGTATTACGTTTATTTCAATATTTTATACTGAAAAAAATAAAGATTTGTCAATACAAAATATGACCAAATCTTAAGGGGGTAAAAAATGAATAAATTTTTAGAAGAAAAAGTTCTTCCTGTTGCTAGTAAACTTGCTCAAAACAAGTTTATGTGCGCAGTTAGAGATGGTGTTACAGTTATTATTCCATTCTCTATTATTGGTGCATTTGCACTAATCATTGCATGTTTTCCATTGGATGCCTGGACGAACTTCATTGAACCTTATGCTAATTATATTTATACTTTTTCAACAGTATCATTAAACATTTTGGGTCTAATTGCTTTAGTTGGTATGGGTTACAACTTTGGTGTTCAATACGAAATTGACCCAATTTCAAACACATTAGTAACATTAGTAACATTCTTTATGGTTACTCTTGTTGGCAATCCAGTTGAAGGTTTCAAAATTAATGTTGATAGTTTTGGTGCCGTTGGTATGTTCTGTGGTATCATTACTGCATTTGTTGTAACATTAGTTTTCAAATTCTTTATAGAGAAGAACATTGTCGTTAAGATGCCCGATGGTGTTCCACCAGCAGTCACAAACACATTCATCTCTTTGTTACCAGCGATTGCGTGTGTATTCATTGCGTGGATTTTAAGAGTTGTTCTTGGTATTGACATTAATTCAATTATTACTGCATTATTTTCACCATTAGTAAAAGGCTATGAATCACTTCCTGGCTATTTGTTGTATGTTTTTTTGGTGTGTTGTTTATGGGTGTTGGGTATCCACGGCAACAACACATTAGCTGCTATTGCTGAACCAATCGTATTAGCTATGACTTTAGAAAATATGGCTGCTTACCAAGCTGGCGAAGCTATTCCAAACGTTGCAACTTTTTGTAATTTATTTACGAACTTCTCTGGTACTGGTTGTACGATCGGTTTAGTGTTAAATATGTTGTTCTCTAAGTGCAAACGTTATAAAGAATTAGGGAAGCTTGCTATTTTACCTGGTTTATTCAATATTAATGAACCAGTTACATTTGGTGCTCCAGTTGTTATGAACCCAATCTTTGCTATTCCTTTTATCATCACACCATTAGTGTTATCGGCTGCTACATATTTATTAATGCAATTCAATATCATTGGAAGAGTATGTGTAGAGGTTCCTTGGACTTGTCCTCCAATTATTGGTGCATATTTAGCTACAGGATTTAATATTCCTGCTGCTATTTGGAATGCACTAGAAATGGTAATTTCATTCTTTATCTATAGACCATTTTTTAAGAAACAAGAAACTATTGAATTAGCTGCTGAAGGAGTTGCTCAATAATTATGCGTAAAATTGTATTATGTTGTGCATCTGGAATGTCTACTAGTCTAGTGGTCCAAAAAATGAAAAAAATTGCGGCTGAACAAGGATATGAATGCAGTATTGTTGCTGTTCCATATTCTGCAAGTAATAAAACTATTGCCGAAGCTGATGTTATTCTTCTTGGTCCACAAGTAAGATTTAACTTAAAACCTTGCCAAGAAAGGTTCCCTAATATACCGTGTGGTGTAATCGATATGAAAGATTATGGTGTGTGTGATGGCAAGGCAATACTTCAACAAGCAAAAAATTTGTTAGGAGATTAATACAAGGATACAAGGTTCACTGCTGTGAGCCTTGTTTATTAGAAAAGGAGAATTTATGACAAAAATAAAAGTTGTTACTATTGGTGGCGGTTCCTCTTATACTCCAGAATTAATTGAAGGTTTTATTAAAAAATATCATGAATTTCCAATGACAGAATATTGGTTAGTTGACATTGAGTTGGGCAAAGAAAAATGTGAAATCATATATGAAATGACAAAACGTATGTTTAAACAAGCTGGATTAAATGTTGATGTTCATTGGACACTTAATAGAAGAGATGCATTAAAGGATGCAGACTTTGTTACTACACAATTTAGAGTTGGTGGTTTGGATTGTCGTGATTTAGATGAAACAATTCCTTTAAAATATGGCGTAATGGGGCAAGAAACAAATGGTCCTGGTGGAATGTTTAAAGCATTAAGAACAATTCCTGTAATCTTTGATATTATAAAAGACTGTCAAGAATTATGTCCAAATGCTTGGATTATCTCTTTTACAAATCCATCTGGCATAAATGCAGAAGCAGTATTTAGATACACTGGCTGGAAAAAATTTATAGGTTTATGTAATTGTCCTATTGGTATGATTAAATCTTATAGAGAACTATTAACAGGCAACAAAGATGATAACAGTGTTGATGTAACAATTGCTGGTATCAATCATATGATTTTTGCTACAAGCATTAAGAAAAATGGCAAAGAAGTAAGAGAAGAATTAATTAAGAAATTAACTGATAATACAATATCGGAAAACTTAAAAAATATTTATGATATTCCCTATACTCCTGAATTTATTAGAGGTTTAAAATATCCTGGATGTGGCTATTTAAGATATTACGTTAAAAAGAGTGAAATGTTAGATCACTTAAATATTGATGCAATTGAAGGCAAAAATAGAGCCAAGGTTGTTAAGGGCGTTGAGCAGGATTTATTTGAAAAATATAAAGATTCTAATCTTTGTGTAAAACCAAAAGAATTAGAATTAAGAGGTGGAGCTTATTATTCAGATGCAGCATGTAATCTAATTACTTCAATCTACAACGATAAACAAGACGTTCAAGTTGTTGATACATTAAATAATGGTGCTATTAGCAATCTTCCAAACGATGTTGTTGTAGAAGTATCATCTGTAATTACAAAAGATGGTCCAAAGCCTGTTCATATCGGAGATTTACCTTGGGAGGTAGTTGGGTACGTACAAGCATTAAAGGCTTACGAAGTATTATTAACTAATGTTGCTGTTTCTGGTAATTATGATGATGCTTTATATTGTATGACCTTAAATCCACAAGTTCAATCAGAAGCAAAAGCAAGATTAATCTTAGATGATATGTTGGAAGCCCACAAGGACTATTTACCTGAATTTAAAAACTATTTTACAAATAGAAAATAATATGGGAAAAATATGGAAAAAAATATGGAAGAAAATAATAGATATGAAACAATAGCTATGAACATCATAGCAAGTGCTGGCGAAACAAGATCAATGTGTATCGAAGCATTAAGAGAAGCAAGAGAAGCAAATTTTGAAAAAGCCGAATCATTATTATCTGACGCTGAAAAAGCAATTCATGATGCCCATAAAGCACAAATGGACTTGCTTGTACAAGAGGCTAATGGTGAAAAAGCAGAGTTAAGCGTTTTATTAATTCACGCACAAGATCACTTTATGACTAGTTTATTAGCTTTAGATTTGGCAAAAGAAATAATAGCGTTACATAAGAAAGGATAATAAAATGTTAGTTGATGTGAATTCAGTTTTTGAACATCCAAAGTTTATAGAAGTACTTGATGGATATACAAAAGATGGTGTCACTATAAAATATGTGACAGAAGATAAAATGAAAATGGTATTCGAAGTTCAAGGTTTAGAAGGACAAGAAGCTATTAGTTTTGTTAAGTCTTATTTAAAATCTTTTAAATGGACCTTATCAATTTATTTTACAGTAGTTAAACACTTATAATTTTTATGAAATATCTCAATAAAACCATTTATACAAAAGAAATATATAAAAGAATTAGTTACCAAAGGTCGTTTTCTTATGAACTATTATCATACAAAGGAATGTTTATGGCGGCTGTGCTTTGGTTTGGCGCAAGGCTTGTTAAACAAGATAACACTCAATTTGGTGCTTGGCTAATTTGTGCTTTTGGTGCTATTGTTATTCCGTTTTGTTTCTTCGTGTATCCCGCGATTAAACCAAACAAAATGTACAAACAATCATTAAAAGTTACAAATGGTAAACCGTTAGTAAATGAAATAAGTTTAGAAAATAGAGATATTATCGCAAGAAACAACGTTGGACAAAAAATAATGAGAAGTTATGACTTAGTAACTGAAATTAGAAAGACAAAATATTTGATAGTAATCTTATCAAATAAATTTGATCCAATATATATGGATATTAACGGTTTTGTTGATTGTACTGCGGATGAAGCTATTGAATATCTATATTCAAAATGCACAAAGTTAAACAAATAAAACAACACATCTAAACAATAGTGCTAATATATAATTTTGAAGATAATGATCTTTAAAAAAATATGATTCAACGTTAAAAATTATAATTAAGACCAATCTACATTATTTAGATTAGTTTTTATTTAGGAATTATCTTTTACAGTATTAGATTATTTTTCTTGAAAGTAACTTTCATAGTAATTTTCGTGGCAAATAATTGTAACTAATATGATATTAGAATCATTCCATTAAAGTTGTACGTTGTACTAAATGGTTGTAAAGCCCAATCGTCCTAAAATTAATAAAGGGCTATCTGAATGATAATCAAAAACCATACAAATATTCAAAGATATATTTCAGCACTATGTTTAATAATAAAATCATTTATATCATCTTTTATGTTTTCTTGATACTTTGATTAATACCTTATATACTAATTGTTGTGGAAGAAATACAAACAAATACAATAGGCAAAGAGTTTTCGATGTCAGAATTAATAAAGTTTGTTGCTCCACCAGTTTTATCAAAACTGGTTATTTCGTTGTTGTCTACAATTGATGATAGCTTATTTATTTCTAGATATTGTGGTCAAAATGCATTAGCAGCATTTACTATTGCGCTTCCGTGGTTTATGCTTATTGACGCTGTGGTTATGGTAATATGTGCTGTTTCTTCAAAATGTTCAGTATTAATGGGTGAAAAAAAGAATGAAGAAGCTAATCGTAGTTTTACTACAATGGTTATAATTGGTTTTTTTGTAGGATGTTTTTTTACATTAATTCTTTCTTTATTTAAGGATAATATACTAAGATTTTTAGGAGCTACTGATGAACTTCTTCCTTATGTTTCCACATATATGAATGTTTCGAGGTTTTACATTCCTTTAATAATTACTGCGAATTTGTTTTCAAGATTTTATGTTATTGCGGGCAAACCAAAAGTTGCAGTTGTTTCGACATTCGTTCAAATATTTTGTAATTTATTTTTTGATTGGTTATTAATTGTAAAACTAGATATTGGCATTGTGGGTGCAGCATATGGTAATCTTGCAGGAAATGTATTGATAACTTTATTGGGTTTGTTTTTTTATTCAAACAAAAAGGAAGAAATACATTTTTCGAAGCCATTAGATACTATTAAGCCGTTAATAAGCGATGTTTGGAAATTAGGTAGATCACAAGGTTTAACATCATTAGCTATTTCTGTTAATAGTTTTATTGTGAATTCAGTATTGTTGAAAACCGGTGGAGAAATGTTGGTTGCTGGATATACAGTTGTGAATAATGTCCAGTTTATGTTTATGAATGCCTTCTTTGGCTTTATTGGTTCAGTTTCTCCTATTGTTGGTTATGCATATGGGGAAAGAAATCCTAAGAAATTGTCAAAGATTGTTAAAAAGGCAACAATATTGATTGAAAGTTTATCATTAATTGTCGCAATAATTATATTTACATTTAAAAATCCTATTATATATTTATATTTTGGAGCGAATGGTAATGAAACAATTAAAGGACTTGCTTCTTTTGGTTTAAATATTACACCATTTTGTTATTGTATATTTAGTTTTAATGTAATGGTTCAAGACTTTTTGATTGCTGTTGGTAATCATAAAGCTAGTGCTTTTCTTTCAATTTTAGAAAACATTGTATTTTCAAATTTAACTATATTAGTATTACCGTTGATATTTGGACAAAACGGAATATGGTTCGTATTTTTAGTTACTGAATTATTAACTTTCTTATTTTCTTGTTATGTTACATACATTAACAAAGATGTTTATGGATATGGAAAAAGTGGTATAGCATCTTTTGTTGAAAGATAGTGGTATAATAAACATGTGCTTATATAATTAAACATATGTCTAAACAAGAAGAAAAAATACTTAAAATCATTAAAGAAAATCCAACAATCAGTCAGGATGAAATTGCTTCTATTTTAAATATAAAGAGATCTACTGTGGCTGTTCATATTAGTAACCTTACAAAGCAAGGTTTAATTGTTGGGAAGGGGTATATTTTTAAAGATGAGCCTTATGTGGCTGGTATAGGTGCAAGCAATATTGATATATATGCAAAATCAAATATAAAAATAAGAGAATATTATGATCACCCTGCAAATGTTTTTTCTAGTGTTGGTGGTGTAGCAAAAAATATATTGACTAATTTATCTAAATTAGATGTTAAAACAAAACTAATCACTGCCGTTGGCGATGATAGTAATGGTAAAACAATTATTGATGATTGCAAGAAAAATGATATAGATATTAGTAATGTAATTATTGAAAAAGATAATGCAACAAGCACATTTGTCCAAATTCAAGATAAAAATAATGATATGTATCTTGCGATGTGTGATATGTCTATACTTGATTGTATTACTCCTAAATATATAAGAAGCAAAAAGAATGTTTTATTAAATTCTAAATTAGTAGTAATTGATTCTTCTTTAAGAATGGATACAATAGAAGAAATAATAAATATTTGTAAAAATAGAGTTCCTATTTATATTGATCCAATATCAGAAAATTATGCATTAAAAATTAAATCATATGTGAATGAATTTTCATGTATAAAACCTAATAAAAAAGAATTGGAAAAATTGAGTGGAATAATTATTAATAATGATAAAACATTATATTCTGCATGTGACAAGTTATTATCTAGTGGTTTAGATAAGATTTTTGTTTCACTTTCAAAAGATGGAATATTGTACATGGATAAAGAAGGAAATAAAATCAGAAAAAAATATAAAAAAGTTAATGTTGTGAAGAATGCTTCTGGTGCTGGTGATGCTTGCATGGCTGCATTAATATATGGAACTATTAATAATTTTGATTATGAAAAAATTGTTGATTATGGACTAGCTGCTGGATTTTCTTCAATTTTATGTGAAAATACAATTAATGATGAATTATCAATTAAAACAATAAATAAAATAATAAAGGAGAATAGTTAAAATGAACTACAAAGATTATTTATCAATTACACCAGAGATTCGAAAAGCATTAGATGAAAAAAAGCCTATTGTTGCGCTTGAATCAACCATTTTGTCACATGGCATGCCTTATCCTGAGAATGTTGAATTTGCGCATAAAGTAGAAGCAATAGTAAGAGAAGAAGGTGCTATCCCAGCTACTTTAGCTATAATGGATGGAAAACTAAAAGTTGGTCTTAATGAAGACGAATTAATGATTATGTGCAAAGCAGAAAATGTTGCAAAGGCTTCTAGAAGGGATGTTGCGGTTTATTTAGCAACAAAACAAACTGCTGCAACAACTGTTGCTACTACAATGTTGATTGCTGAATTAGTTGGAATTAAGGTATTCGCAACTGGTGGTATTGGTGGTGTTCATAGAGGTGCACAAGAGACTATGGACATCTCTGCTGATTTACAAGAATTCGCAAACACAGGGGTATGCGTTGTTTCTGCTGGTTGCAAATCAATATTAGATATTGGATTAACTCTTGAATATTTAGAAACATTTGGTGTTCCAGTATTGGGGTATAAAACAAGTGAATTCCCTGCATTCTTCTCAGATACATCTGGTTTTGGTGTTGATTATAAAGTTGAAGATGCAAAAGAGGTTGCCGAAATAATTAAAACAAAGTGGGATTTAGGATTAAAGGGTGGTGTGCTTGTATGTAATCCTATTCCACATGAATATTCTATGGATCATACAGTTATTGATAAAGCAATAGATAAAGCATTAGTTATGGCTAAGGAAAAAGGAATCAAAGGAAAAGCAACTACTCCGTTCTTGCTTGCAACAATTAAAGATTTAACTGGTGGAGAATCATTTGCTTCGAATCTACAACTTGCATATAACAATGCAAAAGTTGCTTCCAAAATTGCAGTTGAATACTATAAATTATAAACAAGTTCACTATAGACTTATACACAAAGCTCGTTACAATGCGGGCTTTTTAAAACCTTACAAGACTTGAATTTTTTAATGGAACAAAGATAATTAAAAAATTAAAAAATGAAAATGTTAAAATATAAGTTGTTAGTTTATTTTTCTAAATTAATTAATAATGACATATTGTTCAACTACTTAATTGATATCCATTTTAAAGATTTTAAAATGTTTAGTTATTGTTAATTGTAATTAACTTTTAATTGCTACTAATGAATTGTTAGATGCATTTTTATTATATTTATAAAAGGGAGAAAAAAATGAAAAGAATAATTAATGAAGAAGCACTAAATAATTACCGTAATTATTTAATATTGAATGAAAAGAGTATATATACAATCGAAAAATATGAAAGAGATATTAAGTGTTTTGTTACGTATGCGAATGGAGAAGAAATAAGCAAGGAACTTGTAATTAGATATAAGGATGAATTGAATAAAAAGAACTATAAAAAAACAAGCATAAATTCTATGCTTACCAGTCTAAATTGTATGTTTAATTATTTAGAGTGGTATGATTGCCGTGTAAAAGGATATAAATTACAAAAGAAAATATATGTCGAAGAATCTCGTGAATTGAACAAAAATGATTATGTTAAATTATTGGAGGTATCAAAAAATAATTTGCGTAATTATTTAATTCTTGAAACATTTGCAAGTACTGGAATTAGAGTTTCAGAGTTAAAGTATTTTACTGTTGAACAAATCGAAAATGGCGAAGTTGAAGTGACTTGTAAGAACAAAACAAGAACAATACTTCTTCCAAGTAAATTACAAAAAAAATTATTAAATTACGCTAGGAAAAATAACATTAAAACTGGTGCAGTATTTGTTAGTAGAAATGGGATTCCGTTAAGTAGACATTATATATGGCGAATAATGAAAAAAATGTGCGAAAAGGCATCGGTTATATCAAGTAAGGTGTTTCCACATAATTTTAGAAAGCTATTTGCTAGGACTTTTTATAAAATAGAAAAAGACATAGCTAAATTAGCAGATTTTTTAGGACATTACAACATTAATACAACAAGACTATATATTATGTCATCAAAAAGAGAACACAAGGAACTTATCAATAGGGTTGGATTAATATATGAAAAGGCTACATTATTGCTATAATGTAGCCTTATTTCTCTGACTTTTAATTATTATAACAATACTTTGTTACTTAATCAACAAAAAAACATAAAAAAACATCTGATTCGAACTTTTTTCTAAATTTTTCACCAAAAAATAACAACATTATAGCAATAATGTTGCCGATTTGTTGGCTGCAAAATAACGGTTAGAAGAAATGGGAGAACACTATCACAAAATTGTTATTTTAAACTATTAATCGACACATGTTTGTATTGTTTTATGCAAATAAAACATAAGTCGATATTTTTGTGATTATGTGTGTTTATTCATTTAATATAAGTTGAAGATTTACTTATATTGTAATTAATAAACCTAAAATTTCTTTATATCAGTGTATAAATTTTAACTAATTGATTTATACATTGATAGATAACTAATGTTTTGCATAGTTCTCTAACTGAAAATAGTAGTTGAATATTTGCGCTGTTGTTTGAAACTTAATTGATATTTGCATTGCATTTGTCAATTAAAAAGTATCTTCAAAACTTACTAAATTTACGTTTTCCTTTCAATGAAGTTTCCCAGTAAGTTTTGTTTTTGCACACAAGGTAAAAAGATACTTTGGCTGGGTAGGGATGCGTATGGGTGTGCGAATATGTTTGAAGTGGATGTACGCGAGATAGAAACAGATGCAACAAAGAGAAGGGGGGGGCTATTAATAAATATTAATATTAGAAAACAAGATGACAAAAACAAAAAAAGGAGGAACAAAAATGAAAAATAAAATAATTAAAGTAATGGTTATGGTGTTTATGTTATTTAGCACATTAAACGTTAATGTGGTTAAAGCAGAAGTTGATTATCTTCGTTTTGAAGCAAAAGAAGATAACTCTTCTATTAAATTAGCTATGGAGGGCGCACCAGAAGCAAATTTATTGGAGTACTCAATAAATGGCGCAGAATGGCAGGCTTATTATGGAGATGTTATATCTTTACCAGCTGCTGGCGATGTTGTAGCATTAAGAAATGTAAACAACAATGTTGATACTTTCTCGGCTGATGGTCTTAATTACTATCATTTTGAAATGACTGGTAAATTAGCTGTTGGTGGAAATATAACTACATTAGTTAAGAAAGATGGTGGACTAGACCATTTGAATGCATATGAATTCATTTGTCTATTCTATGATTGTGATGAATTAGTTGATGCATCTGAACTTGAATTACCTTCAACATACTTAGCAGGTCACTGCTACGATGGCATGTTTGAAGAGTGTTCTAATCTATTAAAAGGACCAAAAGAATTACCAGCTAGAATTGGTGAAGAATATTGTTATGCAAACATGTTTAAAGATTGCAATTCTTTAGAAGAAGCACCAATTATTGGCATGGATTTTTTAGATGAATATTCTTTTTCTAGAATGTTTGAAGGATGTATGCATTTAGAAAAGGCACCTAAGTTGCTTCCAGAATTAATGGAAGAGGGTGCTTATGCTAATATGTTTGCGCATTGTGCTAGTCTAAATGAAGCTCCTGAACTTCCTGCTACACAATTGGCACCAGCTTGTTACTATAATATGTTTTTAGGTGACATTTGTTTATATGAAGCTCCTGAACTTCCAGCAATGAAATTAGAAGATCAATGCTATTATGGTATGTTTGCTGGTACAGGATTAAAAGATATTCCAGAACTTCCAGCAAGAGTACTTGCTAATAATTGTTATGAAAATATGTTCAAAGATTGTACAGGTGTTGATTTATCTGTAGAACAAATACTTGATTATAATATACCTTGTTACATTCCTAGTGAAAAATATGAAGATTTTGGACCAATTGTTCCTGCAACAGATTCGTTCTTGAATATGTTTAAAGGTATTGGTGGAGATCAACCAATATCTGCTATCGGTACACCTTTTGATTCAGATGGTGATGGTCAAATCGTTGTTTATAAAAAAGGTTATAGAGTTGACTATGTTTGGTCAGGAGACATTCCTGCTGGCATAAATTTACCTATAGATTCTAAAATTTATAAACGTCATGAAAAACCAGTTGTGAATACGCTATACGATAATTCAACAAAGATAAATGGCAAAAAAGACGGAAAAGATGGTGTATATACATTCTCTGGTTGGGATGCTTCAAGTGATCCTGATTTGAAGGCAGAAGGTATGGAAGGAAATGTTACATATAAAGGTATTTGGAAATTTACAGCTGCAACACCAGCCCCTGTAAAGCCATCAAATAATTACGTAGCTCCTAATACAAGTGTAGAGTAAGTTGCCTGAAAAACTCCTTTTCGGCTACAGATAATGATGCCTAGTTTACTAACTAGGCATCTATTTTAAGTGAATAGTTATTATGAAAAATAAAAAAATAAAGTTAATTGTCGTTTTACTTGTGTTGATTTTTGTATCATCTATAATCTTGTTTATAACAATAAAAGAATCTAAAAAAACAGGTAATCAAATAGAAATAGTAGATACTGTTGAAGTTGTTTACAATCAAGAATTAAAAAATCTTTGGGCATCAAATGAACTTATAAATAGCGATTATGTTGGACAAATAATTTTTGATTCTGAAATTATTAATTTACCATTTGTGTGTCCTAGTGGTGATGTTAGAGAGTATTCGTTTTATGATAATAATGGAAATCTAGTAACAGATTATGACAATGGTTGTGAAGCTGGTGCGTGTAGTGGAAATGATGTTTATTTAAGAACTAACTGGCAAACTATGGAATATGATGTTGAAGGCACTGCTTTCATGGATTATAGAAATTCAATTGATGATCAGAACATTATTATTTATGGTCATCATTACGCTCCCAGTTTTGATGAAGCAAGAGTAAAAATGTTTACTCCTTTGGAACTTTTTTTAGAGCAAGAAAATTATGAAAAAAACAAATATTTAGAATTAGTATTTGAAAATGAAATCAGAAAATATGAAGTTGTTTATGTATATATATATCATTTAGACTTCAACGATTATGATGATTATGATACACTTCAGTATTATCGAACGAATTATGAATTTGATTATTTTAATAATGATGATGCAGGTTATTATCAAGAATATATAGATAAGATTGAAGAAGTTAAATTATACGATACTGGAGAAAAATTAACACCAAACGATAAAACGTTGACGCTTCAAACATGTATTACACATACGCCAAGTGAAAAACAAATTGTTGTATGTAAAGAAATAGAGAGAATTGTAAATTAATTGCTAAACTATAATCTCTATTTAATTTAAATGTTTATGTGTATAAGGAGAACAAAGATGGATTTCGGTGAAATAATAAAATCAATAAGAAGTGATAATGGTTTGACTCAAGAACAAATGGCAGAAAAATTACTTGTTACTAGGCAGTCTGTATCTAATTGGGAAAATAATAAGAATTTACCTGA
>JAZUIZ010000020.1:0-17084 GCA_045642525.1 Erysipelotrichaceae bacterium | reverse complement strand
CAGTCGGTGATATCATGTTGTTTGATACAGTAATATTTCATTTAATATCATTAAAATAAACGTTATAAAGCTAATATTATGTTTATATATTTTTTTTATAAAGCTTTTTAATAAATTAAATTGTATTAAAGACCACACTTTATTATTATCTAATTTATTATATTTTCCTTGTGTTATAGATTTTGTTATAATTGTTGAAGGGGGAAATGAAATGCCTGTAAAAAAGAACACAAATTTTGGTGGGATAAATATTTCTGATAATGCTATTGCATCTTTAGCGGGGACAACTGTTAATGAGTGTTATGGTGTTGTTGGTATGACATCTAAAAATGTTATTAAAGATGGATATAACGCTTTATTAAAAAAAGAAAATTATTCTAAAGGTGTTGTTATTAAAAGTGATAAGAATAATAATGTGTCAATTGATTTGTATATTATTGTTTCTTATGGAGTTAAAATATCTGAAGTTGTTTCATCTATTCAACAAAGAGTTAAATATACATTAGAAAATACTTTAAATTTTGATATATCTAGTGTCAATGTGTTCGTAGAAGGCGTGATTGTGAATGATTAATATTAATGCTCAAGATTTCAAACAGATGATTAAGTCTGCTTGTGCTAATCTTGAAAATAATGCTAAACAAATAGATACTTTAAATGTTTTTCCTGTTCCCGATGGAGACACAGGTACAAATATGTCTATGACATTTAAAAACGGCTACGAAGACGCAATAAAATGTCAAAGTGATTCTATTTCTGATGTTGCAAAAGCGTTTTCTCGTGGATTATTAATGGGCGCTAGAGGCAATTCTGGAGTAATCACATCTCAAATATTTAGAGGCTTTTATCAATATATTGATGGAAAAGATACGATAGATGTTAAAGATGTTTCACTAGCTTTTGAAAATGGTGCTAGAGTTGCATATAAAGCTATAATGAAACCCGTTGAAGGCACAATATTAACTGTTATTAGAGAAGCTTCTTGGTATGCTAATCATGATTTTGAATCTGAACAATTTACTCTAAATGAGTATTTTGATAGATTATATAACTATTCTTATGAATCTTTACAAAGGACACCTGACTATTTGCCTGTTTTGAAAGAAGTTGGTGTTGTTGATTCTGGTGGAGCTGGATTATTAAAAATAATCGAAGGCATGAAACTTTATGTTGACGGACGTCCAGTTGATTTTTCTCAAATTCAACAAGATACACAAGAAAATCGTGCTATGCTTCTAGAAAACGATGAGTTTGGTTATTGCACGGAATTCATTTTTAGATTAAATGAAACATATTTGAATAAATTTGATGAAAAAATATTAAAGAAAAAATTAACAGATATGGGTGGAGAGTCACTTGTTGTTGTTAGAGATGATGAACTTGTCAAAGTTCATGTTCATACTTTTAAACCAGGTGATGCTTTAAATATCGCTCAAAGATATGGAGAGTTTGTAAAATTGAAGATAGAGAATATGCAAGAACAGCATTCATCTATAATTGCAAACGCTAATGATAAAAAACAGTCACCTCAAGTAAAAAAAGAAAATAAGAGATATGGAATTATTACTGTCGCAGCTGGTGATGGTTTAACTAAGTTGTTTAAAGAATTAGGAGCAGATATTGTAATAACTGGTGGACAGACTATGAATCCTTCGACTGCAGATTTTTCTAATGCAATTGAAGAATTAGACTACTGTGATAATATTTTCATTTTTCCAAATAATTCGAATATTTTTCTTGCTGCCAATCAAGCAAAAGATATTAGTATTGATTCCAATATTTATGTGATCGAAACTAGATCGATTCAAGCTGGTGTTAGTGCTATTGGTTTGTTTAACCACGATGGCGATGTTGCAGATAATGTTAAAGAATTGAATGCGATTATTAGAAATGTTTGCGATGCTAGTATTACATATGCTATTAAAAATACAAAATTTGATGATGTAAAAGTTAAAAAGGGTGATTATATTGGAATTGTAGGCAAAAAGTTGATTGCTTCTAATAATGATTTAAATGTAGTTATTGACAAATTGTTATCTGATTTACTTTCTAAAGATGATAAAGAATTACTTACACTAATAACTGGTGAAGGTAGTGATGAAGCTACAACGCAATATATCAAGGAATATGTTTCCAACAACTCAGATATTGAAATAAATATAATTGAAGGTAATCAACCTGTTTATAGTTATTTGTTTGGACTTGAATAATTGTTTATAGTATAAAAAAAGTCTAATTGATTTTTGTGAATTGTTTAATATGATTTCCACTGTCAATTAGACTTTTAATTTATTTCGTTGATGTACTATTTAATTTTTTAATTTCTTCTTCTTCAAGTTGTCGATATGCAACTTTTCCAACCAGTGTTTTTGGCATTTCATCTTTAAATTCAATACTGTAAGGCATTGCGTATTTTGCAATATATTTCCTGCAATGATTTAAAATATCTGTTTTTAATTCTTCGCTTGGTTTGACATTAGACTTGAGTTTTACAAATGCTTTAATTTTTTGCATTTTATATGGATCTGGAACACCGATAACACAAGACATTTGCACAGCTTCATGTTTTTCGATTATGTTCTCTAATTGTGATGGATAAACATTGTATCCAGAAGTAATAATCATTCTCTTTGCTCTACCTTTAAAGTATACAAAGCCTTCTGAATCCATATAGCCTAAATCTCCTGTATGCACCCAAGACATTCCGTCTGTTTTAGATTTTTTAATTGTTTCAGCTGTTTCTTTTGGATTGTCCCAATATCTTTTCATAATAGTTGGTCCAGCTAGTAAAATTTCACCCTCTGTTTCATATGGCAATTCTATATCGGTTCCAGGTTCAACAATTTTAATAAATGTATCTGGGAAAGGTATGCCAATTGATCCTTCTTTATACATTGATGGTGGAGTTAAACAACAAGCAGTTACTGTTTCCGTTAATCCATATCCTTCACGGACTTGTATTATTGCATTGTGTTCGTGCAAGAAATTATCGAATTTTTTCTTTAATTCAATTGAAAGTGAATCACCACCAGAGAATACTCCCTTGAGATAATGCAAGTCTGCTTTTTCCATTGATGGAAGTCTTAAAAGTGCTTCAAACAAAGTAGGGACACCAGCGATAAAATTGCATTTATATTTAACAATTTGTTTCGCATATGATTTAGCTGTGAATCTTGGAATTAAAATGCATCTTCCGCCATTTGCTAACATTGAGTGAATGCACACACCTAAGCCAAATCCATGAAACAAAGGCATTGCTGCTAACATAACATCTCCTTGTCTAAACATTGGATTTGTAGCGATAATTTGTTCTGCTAAAGCATTAAAATTCTTATTTGTTAATACTATTCCTTTTGTTGTTCCTGTTGTTCCACCAGAATACAACATTACTGCTGGATTTTTTCCAATACGTTTTACTCTATAATTATAGAAACAACATTTAGATAATTCCATGAATTGATCCCATCTAATAACTGGGGCAGTTTTTGGTATTTTTTTAATTTTGTATCCTTCAGTTAGCATATAGCCTGCTTTAATAGGCTTGGTCAATTCATCTTTAATTGATGCAATAACTATATTTACTATTTTTGTATTTTCTCTAATATTTTCAAATTTATGATAAAACTGATCTAGTGTAACTGCAGTAACGGAATTAGAAATATTTAAATAATTTTCTATTTCTTTTTCTGCTGAAAGAGGATGAATCATATTTGCGATTCCGCCTATTAAGTTTACCGCATAAAACATATATATTGCTTGAGGACAATTTGGCATTGCTATTGTTACGCAATCATTTTCTCTTACGCCAATAACTTTTAGTGCTTTTGCACATTTTTCAATTTCTTCAACCATTTTACGGTAGGTGAAAGATTTGCCCATAAAATCAAAAGCAATTAATTTTGGGTATTTTGTTGCAATATATTCAATTCTGTCAAACATAGAACCATCGAAGTATTCTAATGTTAAAGGAATGCCACTAGAAATTGATGCCTTTTTCCATGGTATCCTATCTACTATAGTTGTATTTGTAGATGTTTTTTTACTTTTGATTATTGTTTTTTTTGCATCTTCATTTTTTTCAATATTTGAGCTTTTCTTTTTCATTAATAATCAGTCTCCTTATCTAGTGGTTCTTCTAATAATTCGGGATTTTCTAGTAATTTTCTTAATAAAGCTATAGTTCTCGAATAATAATATCCATCAGCTATTCTCTCATCAATTGTTAATCCTATGTCTATTGTATTCTTTGTAACATTTTTATCATTAACATTGATGTTTCTTTTTTTAATTTCACCTATGGCTAAAAAAATTGAATTTGTGCCCCAATTCGTTAAATGGTGGTAACCTGAATGTAATTTTATTGAACCAAGGTTAGTAATTACAATTGATGAATAATATGGATCTGATTCTATTAAAGATGTTGGAACAATTCCATGTTTATCTAGCCACATTATTCTTCTCACAATAAATTTTGAGATGAATCTTGGCATTTTCTTTGCAAAGATATCCATATATTTACTTGAAGAATCTACAGTGTTATTTTTTCTTTCATTAAATATGATATTTTTTATTTTGTTATGTATAGTATTAATATTGTCGTTATTTTCAACTTTAATTATTGCCAAACCTTCTTGGCCATTATCATTAAATTCTTTTTTTACTACAAACGATATAGTTTTGGTATTTCTTTCATATAGATTTGAATTCGCAATAAAATAATTCATTTTTGGTCTAAGATATAATATTTTAGCCATTGCAGTTGAAATAATATGAAAAACGTTATAGCGATAATCACTATTCTTATTTTTTGTTTTTAAATATTTGTCTATATTCGTTAAATCGATTATTTCAGATATAAAGGCTTCATTGTCGCATCTATTTGGATAAATAATAGGGCAAATATAATGCATTCCGTCTATATCTTTAACCAATTTTCCATCTTTTCTATCACCTAATGCCATATTTAAATTAGTTAAATATATAACTCATTTATTTTATCATATATACATACAAATGTTGAATATGTAGATAAACAACGGCTTTTACTGTTTGTGATAAAATACGATTGTACTTAAATTACGTTATTTTGTTTTACTAATCAAATTACATTATGGATAAAGATAGGATTTTAGAACTAAGAAAACTATTAAAAAAATATAGTTATGAATACTATACTTTAGACAAACCCACAATTCCAGATAGTGAGTATGATCAATTATTTAGGGAATTGGAAGATCTTGAATCAAAACATCCAGAATATGATGATCCAGATTCACCGACAAAAAGAGTTGGTGGTTTGGTTTTATCTGAATTTGTTAAAGTAAAACATGAACGTCCAATGCTATCATTAGGAGATGTTTTTTCGTACGACGAACTAAGAGACTGGTCTAAAAAGATAACTGATATTTTTGATAATGTCGAATATTGTGTTGAATATAAAATTGATGGTTTGGGTATATCGCTAGTTTATGAAAATGGTACTTTAAAGAATGCGGTTACAAGGGGTGATGGCATAGTTGGCGAAGATGTAACTAATAATATTAAAACCATTTTATCTATACCTTTAACAATACCTTACAAACAAAGATATGACATACGTGGTGAAGTATATATGCCTAAAACATCTTTTGATAGAGTTAATCGAGAAAGAAGAAACAATAATGAAGAAGAGTTTGCTAACCCACGTAATGCTGCTGCAGGTTCCATTAGACAACTTGATTCTAAAATATGCGCTACAAGAGGATTAGATGGTTTTTGGTATCATGTTCCAGATGATGTTAATGCTGATACTCATTTTGACTCATTATTATATGCAAAAAAATTAGGGTTTGTTGTTAATGACACCATCGCTTTATTTAATAATATTGAAGATGTTATAAAACATATTGATGAAACACAAATAATAAGACATTCACTTCCATATGAAATTGATGGAATGGTTATTAAAGTGAATTCGTATAAATTGCAAAAACAATTAGGCTTTACTTCTCGTATTCCGAAATGGGCTATTGCATATAAGTTTCCAGCTGAAGAAGTAAGAACCAAAATAGAAGATATATTTATTACTGTTGGAAGAACTGGAAAATGTACTCCAAATGCAAAATTATCTTCTGTTAAGATAGCTGGTACGACTGTTAGTTACGCCACATTACATAACGAAGACAATATCAAGGATAAAGACATTAGAATTGGTGATACAGCAATCGTGAGAAAAGCTGGCGATATAATTCCAGAAGTTGTTAGAGTTATTAAAGAAAATAGAGATGGCTCACAAGTAAAATATAAATTTCCAAATAAGTGTCCAATATGTGGCGGAAAGTTGTTTAGATTTAAAGATGAAGCAGCACATTATTGTATTAATACAGAATGTAAAGCTAGATTAGTTTATTCTATTTCTCATTTTGCTGAAAGAAACGCAATGAACATAGATGGACTTGGCGAAAGAAAATCTGAAGTTTTTATTGAAAAAGGACTAATTCAAAGTTTTGAAGATATATATAAACTTCATAATAAAAAAGATGAAATTTTAAATATTGATAAATTTGGTTTAAAATCATTTAACAATTTAATAAACGCAATTGAAAATTCAAAAAATAATTCAGTTGAAAGATTACTATTTGGATTAGGAATTAGACAAGTTGGTGAAAAAGCTGCTAAAGTATTGGCTGCTCATTTTGATAGTTTAGATAATTTAATGAATGCATCATTTGATGAAATTAGTTCTATTAAAGATATTGGCCCTGTCACCGCTGAATATATAATTGATTTTTTTAATGAAAAAGAAAATAAAGAAATGATTGAACAATTGCGTTTGTTTAATGTTAATTTCAATTATATTAATACTTCTTCAAATAAGAATTCTTTTTTTAAAGATAGAACTGTCGTTTTAACTGGAACACTAAAAAATTATTCACGTAACGATGCTACAAAATTGCTTGAAGATCTTGGCGCAAATGTTGCTGGTTCAGTATCTAAAAAAACAGATTATGTAATATATGGAGAAGAAGCCGGCTCAAAGCTTAGTAAAGCTCAAGAATTAGGTGTTAAAACAATTAATGAAGAAGAATTTGAGAAGCTTTTATAGATTTGTTAAAATATAGGGTATGAGTGAAAAAGAAATAAACAAAAAAGTTAAAACAAAGAAACTATCTAAATCTGGAATAGTTTTGATTATCGGCATATCTATTATCGCAATACCATGTATTGTTTTTGCTGGAATTTTACTTATTTCCAAATTACAAGGTGGTAGCCCTAGAGAAGGAAGTAGGTTTGATGGCGATTTGATCAATAAAATCTCGAAAGAAGATGTTAGTACCATTGAAACTGAATTAAATGCTATATCAAATACTGAATCTGTAAAAGTAATCTTATCTGAAGGGCAATTAAAAGTATATATTGATACTTCTGATAGTTTATCATCAGAACAAATCGATAAAGTTGTAGATGAAGCATATAAAAAAGTTACGGCAAAACTACCTATTGATACATATTTTAAAAAGACAGATTCTGCTAAAATGTATGATTTGCAAATTCATGCATATACTAAATTAGAGGCATCTGAAGATAGACAATATAAAATCCTTCATAAGAATTCATCTGAAGAGAAATATTCTGTTGATGACATGGTTCATCCTAAAGATGAGAAACTTGTAGCTGAACTAGAAGGTAAAACTATTGATAAAGAAGATACAACAGACGAAAATAAAGAAGGAGATGTTGATGAGTAAACTTCGTGATAACACGAAGTTTTTATTATATGAAAAACGAAATTGTAAGGGCTAAATGTGTTGATATGTCTGTTGAAGGCGAAGGCATTGCCAAAGCAAATGGTTTGGTAATTTTTGTCAAGGGAATGATTGTTGATGAAATTGCGGATATAAAAATTATTGCTGATAAAAAAAATTACGCATATGGAATTATTGATAAAATGATTACTCCTTCTCCTTATAGAGTAGTTTTGGATTGCCCGATATCGTATAAATGTGGTGGTTGTGATTATAGATATATTGACTATAAATATCAGTTGATAATAAAAAAGAACATCCTAATTAATACATTTAAAGGACATAATGTTTTAGATGTAATAGAAGATGACAATCCATTTTATTATCGAAATAAAGTTCAAATACCAGTCAAAGATCATCGAATGGGTTTTTATAGAAAATATTCTAATGATATTGTGTGTTTTGATGATTGTTTAATTGAATCAAAAGTTGCTAATAAAATAATTAATGATTTAAAAATAAAACTTGTTGAATCAAAAAACGATAAATATATTAGGCATATTTTAATTAAGCACGCACAAGGGACTAATGAAATAATGATTGGTTTTATTGTTACAACTTTTAATGTAAATTTTGATGAAGTATTTGATTTTTTAATTAATAAATACTCAAATATTAAATCCATAATTTTAAATTTAAATACAACTAATTCTAACGTTGTATTAGGCACAGAAGAAAAAGTTGTTTTTGGAAACAATTACATTAATGATATTTATGATGGCATAAAAGTTAAATTATCTTTAAAAGCATTTTATCAAGTCAATTATAATCAAATGTTGAGATTATACTCTTTAATTAAAGAATTAGCTGATGTAGATAGCACAAATGAAGTATTGGATTTATATTGTGGTATAGGAACAATAACTTTATATTTAGCACGTTATGTAAAACATATTATTGGGATAGAAATTGTTCCTGAAGCAATAGATAATGCTAAAGAAAATGCTAAATTAAATAATATTTGTAATGCTGATTTTGTTTTAGCTGATGCTTCTAAAGACATGGAACAGTATATTAAAGATAAGGATTTAGTCATAGTAGATCCACCAAGAAAAGGCATCTCTAGAGATTTAATTCAAACATTTAAAAAACTAAAAACAAATAAAATAATATATGTTTCTTGTAATCCTGCTACTTTATCAAGAGATTTAAATTTATTAGAAGATGAATATGAATTTAGTGATATACATCCAATAGATATGTTTCCATATACTACTCACGTAGAGTGCTGTGTAAGGATGACTCGCAAAGATATCTAGAATTACTACATTTTAAGCATAAATACGCGTTTTCATATTTTGAAGTAGACAACAATCTATACAGAAAAAAGGTGTCTAAAGATGGTACTGATGTTGTAGTAGCCATTGACCTAGTACACGGAGACAAGTCCATATAAGACGTTTTTATAACGTCTTTTTTCATGAGGAGGAAATGGTAAATGAGTAATTGTAGCGGAAAATTTAGAAAAAAAAGAGACAAGTTTTCAATGGTATCTAATTTAGCTATTAGAGATGAAGATTTAAGTCTTAAAGCCAGAGGCCTATATTCACTTATTCAAAGTTATATTACGATTGAAAAAAACGTTGATGGAAGTGATTTTGTTCTTTCTAAAGAGAAACTACTTAATAAATGTAAAGAGGGTGAATCTGCCTTTAATTCTGCTTGGAATGAGCTTAAAAATAAAGGCTATATTAAGATTTACAAGATATCAACAAATAAAGGTTTTATTTATGAATATGAGCTTCTAGAAGAACCAAAATCGTCAAAACAAGGTGGAGAAGATAGAAAAGATTATCCCAGGTGTGATAAACCCAGCGTTAGAAAACCTAAGCCTGGGAAAACAAAAGTTGGAGAACCCATAACTAGGGAACAACAACCTATATATAAAGATAATAATACTAGAGCTAATAAAACTATAAGTACTAATATTTTTGACAACAACAATATAGACGATGTTGCTGATCAAGAACTTGAAGATAAAGTTGTTAAATATTTTGAAACAGTATTGCTTGATTCGAATAATTTTAATATTGCTTGTGAAATAAAAGAATCAAATATATTTGTCGAAAAAATGAATTATCTAACAAAATTAGTAGCAGAACAAAACCATAAGAAATTACAAAAGTGTTTAAAACTAAGTAATAAGCAAATCATAAATCTATTTTTGGATGCTGAAAAATCATACGATAATTATCAAAATACATTTGCAAATCCAGATGGATACGTAATATCTAAACTTAACAAATTATTAGATGAAGTGAATTAATAATTCAAAATTTTTATTTAAAGAAAGGAGTCTATTATGACGGAAATTATTAACTCAGAACATGATTTAAACAATGATTTAAAAAAGATTGGCGGTGCTGGTATGTACTATCCAATCAACATTGACAAGATTAAGGAGAACAAAGAAAACGCTGTATTCGATTTAAAAGGTATTGACGAACTAGCCGAAAACATTAAAAAGTATGGTTTAAAAGAAGCTTTATCAGTATACAAGGATGGCGAAGACAATATACTTGTTGCTGGCCATAGAAGATTTAATGCTATCAAAAAAATATTTGAAAGTGGTGGAACTATTATGTTCGCTAATAAGGAATATCGTAATCAGATTCCTTGTAACTACGAAAACAAATTCAAAGATGAAGATGAAGAATTCTTTAATCTAGCAGCAAGTAACTTTGATGTTAGAAATGTGTCGGTTCAAGAAAAACGAAGAATAGTTGAAAGAGCTAGTCAAGGATATGATAGACAAATTGACAAAGGGAATATCAATGGTAAAGATATTTCTAGAGCTGAATACATTTCTCAAAACATTCATATGCCCATAAGGACTGTTTATGACTATCTAGGCATTGATACTGGTGAAGATAAGGCTAAGAAGCTACAAAGCGTTAAAACCATTGAAAACAAGTTAAATGGCTTCATAGAGTTTATCAACGCTATTGAAATAGAAGAATACGGCAAAACAGATCGTACAGCCATTAAAGACAAGCTTAATGAAATATCTTCTATCTGTAAGAAAAAGAAATAATTGCGAAGCTGCAAAAATCGGCCTATGGCTTATATAGCTATAGAGCTGATATTAGGCGTAATCCCCTAAATTTTACAATTCTGCGAATTGTAGAAATTTGGGGATTACGGAAAGTGGATTCCCACTTTCAAGGAGGACTAATGGATTTAAGTAAAGACCTATTCACTACATCATTTGTAAAGAGAAGAAATCTTAATAGTTTGATGGCAAATTTGAATTATATCAGCAGTAAAAAAAGACAAGATTTCCTAGAAGATTACTATAATCCTAAGGACAAATCTTGGTGGAAAGCTCTTGCTGATTATTCGGACTTTGCTAAAGAGAAGACTAAGCATAAACAGAAAAGAACTATTCAAGCAAGAGAATATATTGTCCGCTTTACAAATGATACATATGACACTAAAGCCTTTAGTGCAAAAGACATATCAGACTCAATATATGACAAGTTTGGATTAGTTGCAGCGGTCGCATTACACCATTCTAGAGTGGAAGATGAAAATGGTAATCCAGTGTTAAAAGATGGCCATACCATAATGAACGAAGATAATTATCACGCTCATATTGTGGTATGTGATAGAAAATTAAATCCTAAGCCTTTATACGCTTATAGAAACATCTATCTAGATGAAACTGGTAAAAGGGTATATAAAAAAGAATTAGCTAAAACAATTGTTCCAAAAGGCTCTTATGTACCTACAAGTTTGTTTGGACACAAGATCAAAGATTTAAGATTAAAACATTTTACTGAAGATATGCACGATTGGGCTTGTAAGTTCAACAATGAACATTCAAACATTTACGATGTAGTTCATATCAAGTCAGAAGATAGACTATTTGAACCACAAGTTAATGTTGGTAGAAACAAATCACCAAATATTAAAACGAAAACTATTAATCACAATAATTCAGTAAAAATGTTTAATGAATTAAAAAGTGTTGTAACTGGAGTTTACTACGATAATTCCGATAAGTATCTTGGTGGTTATTTAGATAGTCACTTATTTGAAGCCGTTGATAGGCATTATACAAATACACCACAAAAAACAAAGAATAAATTATATGGAATGGCTGCATACATTAACCAGAATGGCGGTTTAAAAAATTACAAAAAGCTTACTTTTGGTGGATATACTGGTTGGATTGCTTATAACTTGCAAAAAATAGAAGAAGAAATATATAAGTATCTTCATCCAGAACAAAATGATTATGAATATGCATATGGTTATGGAAGAACTAGATAGGAAGGAAATATTATGAAAAACGGTTCTAAAAAAATAGCTAAAACATTTAAGCTAGATCAAAAGCAAATTGATGAAATTAACGAGATTATAGATAACTGTGGAGGTGATTCTAAGAATATTAATAGTGCTGAGGTTGTTCGTTCAGCAATAGACTACTATCACAAAGCTATATTTGAAGGCAAAAGTGATGTTAAACAGAATAACGGTGGTGTTGAACTTGATAAAGCAATAAGTGATATTAATCAATTAAAAAAACAAGTCGAGTTTATATATGATTTCTCTATAAGCTTGTTTAAATCATTTTTCTTAAAAGACCCTAAAAAATTAGATGAATTAGATAGATTTATGAATTCAATTCAATAAATAGGGTATTTTTTGTAGCACTTGCAATATTGCAAATATTATGCGAAATATTATGCGAAGAGAGATAAATTTACTATCTCTCTTCCAAAAGCCAAAAAAGGAGGGCTAGAACAATGAAAATTAAGAACGATTATACAAATGGATTAGAAGTATATGATGATGTTGCAATGGTGTTAGAAGAGCAAAAGAAGACTTTAACGGATTATGTAGAAGAGTTATCTAACAAAGTTATTAGTAATGCTGCACTTGATTTAACAAAATTAGGTGATTTATATCCTAATGAATTTGATGGTATTACTGATTATCATTTGGTGGATACATTTGCACCTTTGATTGAAGAAAACATAAAAAAGAAGAATACTTTTAAATCAAAACTATATCTAGTAGCAAAAGATAATTTAGAAAGTATTCGCAATAACGCTGGAACAATTGAATCATATTGTGGTGATATTGAATTAACTGATGATTTAGAAGTAGCTATTCAAAACATTCATGATGAACTAGATGAAATAGATGATAGATTAGCAATTATTAATCAAACTAAAGCAATTCTAACTGATGATAAACTTGATGAAAGCAATATGATTACAGTATGTTTCTTAAAAGAAGATATAGTTGATAGAGATTCTATTGTCACTTATATTAATTGTCCAAATGAATCAAAATATATAGATTACTATTGGAAATGGCCAACACAATTAGTACTAGATAATAGTAATTGTGATCCAAATAAACAAACAATGAATGACAATAAGTGTTGGATTGAAGTACCAGCAAATATAATGATTGCTTTAATGGAAAAGGGTGTTAACGCAACAAAAGTATCTGCAAAAGATTTAAAAGAGTATATGAAAAGACCATTTGTAAACCAAAATAGTTTTGTTGATAAAAAGAATTAGAGCTGATATATTCTATTAGTAATTATTAGTTCCATTTGGACTTCATCCAGGGATTGTAAGAAAGAATGGGCTCAAACTAATTAATTATAAGCATTGAGGATCATCCAGGTATTGTATCCAATAAACTATGCCGAGCTGGTGGAAAGCCAGCATTGAAAGGATTAAGTATGAAATTTGAAATGGACATACCACAAGAATTAGTTAATTATTTAAAAACAAGTGATAAATTACAAGAGATTGAAAGAGATGCTTTATTAATTTACCCATATTATCACAGAGGTTGTTTGAGTATAAGAAAAGCAGCTGAGATAGTAGGAATTGATTATTTAACTTTACTTGGATTTTATAAAGATGAAGGATTTTCTCTTAATGTACAAATAGAGAAGGAAAATAATCATTTATGATAACCATAAAAGTTAAACTAAAAGATGATAATTATATGCCTAAAGTTGATACAGCTTTTGTAAAGCTAGCAAATATGAATAAGATAGCTGAAGGTAAATATGAATCAGATGAAGATGTTTTAACACCATGTTATTTATCAGCTAAAGCTTTAATGAAACGTGATTGGTTTAGAGAAAATGTTGTTTCAATGAGTTGGATAGTAGATGATGAACCAGAAGATGATCTAGTGGCACATTTTAACCAAAGGATTGTTGAAGAAGGAACATTATAAAATGGGTTTAGTAAAAAGGCATTGAATTATGATTTAGATGACAATAAATTAATGTGTGGTAATATAAGTGTAATGTGGTTGCTAGTCCGTATGCAACTAAAAGATAACGGACATATAAATATTAAATTATCACCAGTTGAGAGGTGTAAAAACCAACATTTATATTCAATAAGTCGTTCCTTTAAATGATTGAATATAGATTCTCGAGATTCCTTGCGAGAAAAAATAATGTAGGAACCAATATTGAGAGGTACGCATATTGATTTGGGTTATCGTTTATCCAATAAGTGTGGAGCGAACAATTTGTGTATATCGCCACCGTTAAGTGCGAACTAACAATTTGTGTGTTTCGCCACCGTAAGAGCGAAGCTAAGTGCAACATTTCGGTATCCCACCACCGACAAAAACGTCATTAATCCTAGTTATCGCTACTGGTCAAAAACGAATGTAGTATGGTCTGTCTCTACCACAAAGAGATCGAATGGGTTATCGCGACCGACTAAAAGCGATGTAATAAAACATCGGTGAATCTCTACCTAGTGATAAAGAATCAAAAGGTGAACATTTACCTTAGTAGGGAGTTGTAAAATCACGAGTTAGGCATTAGTCTAACTTTTTTTATTTTATGCTTATTATTGGCCATGTTATAATATAAGAAATATTAAATAGGAGAAATTTATGAATAAAGAATATATATTTCCTGAAGCATTGAAAAAGAATCAAATAGTGATTGAAGGAGATATGATGCATATAAGTGGAAAATACGGTGGTTCTATTAACATAAATTCAATTCTAAGCGTTATACATACGCCTTGGAGTCTTACTAGGATTTCAAATCCAAAAGGTTCATTGTTTTTTAAGCATGCTGGCGGTGAATTAGGGGTAATGTGGGATCCTCTTACCCCAGCAAAACTAAAGCAAGTTGAATCTCAAGCTGAAGAAATAGCTGCGTATGTTCAACAGCGTATTGCTAATAAAACTAATGATAATCAAACAGTAATACAAAATATTAAAACCGAGTTATCTCCAGCAGATGAAGTTAAGAAGTTAAAAGAATTACTTGATATGGAAGTAATCACACAAGAAGAATTTGATAAGAAAAAGAAAGAATTATTAGGATTATAAATAATTATAAAGTTGGACAAGCAATATATATTGTTGCTAACAATAAAGAAGTGGTAAGTGGAATTATATTAAAGTATAGTGGTGGTTTATATACTATCAAATTTAGTCATGGATTATCATATGAGCCTTCAGCAACAAGAAATTGAAAACAATTAATAGAAAAGAATAAAAAAAGGATAGGCGTGAGCAACCCTCACCACGCCCAAGACAATAAAGTCTCGAACGTTACATCTATCCAACACTCATTATAACATATTCAACATTAATATTACTTATCCACAATAATTATGGTCTTGCTTATTCTAAAAGCATGAATTATAGTAATGATAATGAAATATACGGACATACCTCAAGCGGTGGAACTAGCGAATTCAATTTTGGAGACTTCTAACAACAGGGAGAACGTAGCGAAGGAATTGAAAATGTTAGAGGAAGCGAACCTAACGGAAGAACAAATAATGAATTCTCTTCAAGTGATAAAAATAATGTTCCAATCAAAGGGTTAAATATAAATCGGTTAATGATAGTATGACTAGAATATTCGGAATCGAACGTATTAAATAATATAGATTTAAATGAAAATAAAGCCAATGGCTTTATTTTTTTGCTTTATACTCCATAAAATCAGATAGCTTTATATCTAATTTATCTAGTATTGTATTGATAGTATAAGTAGTTAAACTACGATTATGTTTAATATTATCAATTAGGCCCTTACTAAACCCATAATCATTAATTAATGAATAAGTGCTTATTTTCTTCTTTTTAAGTGTTTTCCAAAAGGGATCGTATTTAATCATAAATAACTCCTAAATTAATTATCAAAGAGATAGATATGATTAAAAATACCCAAAGAATTGGGTATAATATGTATAAGTAAATATACCCTTATATGTGGGTATAGGGAGACAATATGGGTGTTAATGAAATAATAGAAAAACAAAATAGTGATGTAGAATCAGTTGATAAGCATTATTTAAAACCTAATTTAAATGCTGATGAATGGCAAACTTTTATTTTTTCTGCATTTTTAAATGAATATGGTATTGAACAAACAAACGCAAATATTAAACAACTTGAAACACAAATAGAAACCTTAGAAAATCTAGACTATACAAATAAATCAAAGAAGCTTACATTTATTAATTATATTTTGAATATATTTCTAAAAAACTCTATGCAAATGTTAATGGGCGGATGGCCTATATACGTTGGCTTTGTAATAATAGGTTTACTAACTAATATTTTCTTTCCTAAATCTATTGGCTTAGTATTTGATTACATATTTAGATTTTGTATCAACGTGATTGCTTGGCCATTAACAAACATTTTCCATGCAAGAATTGAATATAACGCATTTTTAAAACTACTATTTAGTATTGTTGGATTTGCAATAACAGCTGGTTTAGTATTTGCTATAATTGGAGTATTTAATTATGGCGCTAGAAAAAAAGAATATAAAGAAAACGATTTAGCACTAAAAGAACGAGAACAAGAAAGAGTAGACCAACTAAAAAATACAAAAATCGAATTAGATAAATATCTACCAGAAGCTAGAAACTGTATTAATGAATGTAATATTAATTTAAAAGAAATATATGCACAAAATTTAATACCTGAGATGTATCATAATTTAGAGGACCTTGCTATGCTATATGGATATTTTGCCAGTGGTGCTGCATTAACTTTTCAAGATGCTGCAAAAGAATATCTACAAGATCAAAGAACTAACCAATTAGTTATAAGAATGGAAAAAACAAATGATTTATTGGGTATGATAGCAAGAAAATTGAATGTATTTGAAACGAAAACACAAATAATTGGCGAGAAATTAGATAAGCTAATAGAACAAAATGATAGAAGTATTGTAGGCAAGTTATTTCCCAATAATCCTATAAGTGTTATATATTCAAAATCAAAAGCTAATATATATAAATGCATTAAAAATATATAATTAGGAAT
>JAZUIZ010000019.1:0-35358 GCA_045642525.1 Erysipelotrichaceae bacterium | reverse complement strand
CATCACTAAATAAATTAAAAATACATTAAGAATGTGTCAAAAATATACATTCGCAGAATATATTAGATTAACACTAAATGTATTGTTTGTTAGAGATCTTAAAGATTATTGTGTGATATATGTATTAATGGTAATGATTGTTATTTATTCAATCATTATTGCTAAGAAAAAAAATATGTTATCAAGAAAGTATATACAAATAATATTTGTTGCACTAATTTTTTTAGGATATTCAGTTGTTATGCAAGGAATACTACACGGAAAATCAGCAATGTTTGATAGATATAAAATACCTTGTGTATGGTTCATATTTTTTGTATTAATTATTCTTGAAAAGAAAATTATCAATTCAAATCTTCATAATATTTTAATTATTATAGTTTGTGTATATATGTTATGTTTAAGCAATAATACTCCATCTTCATTGTTTTATAGAGCCAAATGGTACGGAGAGGAAGGTAAGGACACAACTAAATTATTGGATAGTATCGGAGATTTGAAAAAAAATAACGAAGACCTTGTTGTTTTAACTGATTTAACATGGTACGAACATAATCTTTCTGCATCAATCTATTTACAAATACAAAAAGAAATTGATAAAGTTTATTATATGAATCCAGATAAAAATGATGGAGAATATGAAAAAGAATTTAGAGTAGATGGAAGTCATATTTCTATTGAAAATGCAGATGTGATAATAACCGAAAGTGATAAGCTTGAAAATTATAATTTAGAAAATTACGAATTGAAAGAATATTCAAATAAATGTGTGTTGATAAAAAAATGAAAACTGATAGTAAAAAGTATACAATTGTATACACTTCAAATTTTTTAAATCACTATATGTTGGCGTTAGGCAACGCTTTGAATAATGAATTTGGTAATTTTTATTTTGTTGCTGATACAGTTGTACCAGGAGATAGGACAAAACTAGGGTTCTTTGATTTAGCAAATAATCCTTTTGTAGTAAAAGCATATGAAGATAAAGAAAAGGCTAGAAAAATAATAATGGATGCAGATATTGTTATTTCTGGATATTACAAATACGAAAGTCATATTAGAGCTAGATTAAAAACCGGGAAATTAACATTTTATAGTAGTGAAAGACTGTTTAAAAATACAAATATAATAGGCACTATATTAAGATATATGAAATATTGGACAAAATATCATAGATTATATAAAGATGTCCCTTTATTATGCATAAGTGCCTTTGCTGCAGATGATTACAATAGGATTTTTGGATTGTTTAATAATAATACATATAAATTTGCATACTTTTCAGAAGTAACTAAATATGATGTTGATAAATTAATCAGCGATAAAAAACAAAACTCAATATTATGGGTGGGAAGACTTATTTCGTGGAAACATCCTGAATATGCAATTGAAATAGCAAGAAGATTAAAATTAGAAAATTATGATTTTAATTTAAAAATAATTGGTATTGGCAACATGGAAAACAAATTGAAGAAAATGATAGATGATTATAATTTAAATGATTGTGTTTCTCTTCTTGGTTCTATGTCACCAGATAAAGTAAGAAAAAATATGGAAGAATCAGAAATATATTTATTTACATCAGACCGTGGTGAAGGTTGGGGAGTTGTATTAAACGAAGCTATGAATTCTGCATGTGCTGTTGTTGCTAGTTACAATGCTGGTGCAACACCATATTTAATAAAAGACAACGAAAGTGGATTGATATATAGAAACGATGATGTTGATGAATGTTATTTAAAAACAAAGATATTGCTTGATAGTAAAGAAAAACAAAAAAATATTTCAAAACAAGCATATTTGACGATGCTTAATGATTGGTCTCCAGAAGTTGCTGCAAAAAGACTTCGTTGTTTTGTTGATGAAATGTTAAAAGGAAATAAAAAACCTGATATATATAAAGAAAATGTTCTAAGTAAAGCTGAAAGGTTAGAAAGTAAATAAATGGAACATATTAGTGTTTTATATACATGTGATAATAAGTTCTTACCACAGACAGCTGTTTCAATTGCTTCAGTAATAGAAAACAATAAAGATTCTCTAATAACGTTTTATATTGCAACAGAAACTGAAAATAATGAAGATTTTTTAAAATTGAAAAATTTTTACAAAGATAATAATAAGATTTGTATTAAATATATTAATACAAAACAATATGATCAGTTTTTAGAAGAACACAATTTCAATAAATGGGGAAGTAAATCATTTTATGCTTATTGGAGATTATTTGCTTTTGATTTATTAGAAGAAGAAAATGTGTGGTATTTAGATTCTGATATCTTATGTTTAAATAAAATTGAGAAGCCTAATTTAAACAATAAAGTGTTGGGTGCTTGTTTGGATAGTGCTCATGCGGATTTCAATAAGATTGCTCACATTGACACAAATTATTATTTTTATAATACAGGTGTTTTATATGTAGATATAAATAAATGGAAAAATAACAATGTAACACGCAAAATATTGTTATACTTGAAAACGACAAAATATAAACCTTTAATGTGCACACAAGACATTATTTCTATAGTATTACAAGATGAAATAGAATTATTAAATCCTAAATATAATTATTTAGTTGGATATGATTATTATGGTGTTAATAATTCTTTCAAAATGTATTCATTAAATAAAAAACCATTTTATTCTATTGAAGAAATAATTAATTCGAGAAAGAATGCTATTTTTTATCATTGTCTTGGTGGTGTTTTTGGACGTCCTTGGCAAGAAGGAAATAATTCTCCTATCAAAAACGAATACAATAAATATCAAAACTTATCATGTTGGAAAGAATACAAAACTTCTTTCAATCCTAGCACTTTGTTTAAAATAGAAAAGAAAATGGAATTTCTTCCAAAACCTATATATAATCTAATACATAATGTTGCACAAAAAATCTATTTAAAGAAGATGCAAAAAAATAGTTTATAATTGTATTGTGAAAACTCTTGTTATAATACCCGCATATAATGAATCAGAAAATATTGGTTCGCTTATTAATGAAATAAATAGTTATGGTTATGACTATATTGTTATTAATGACAATTCAACAGATAATACCGCTGATATATTAAAAAAAAATAAATATAATTTTTTAGATCTTCCAATTAATTTAGGAATAGCTGGTGTAACAAGAGTTGGCTTTAAATATGCTGATGAAATGAACTATGACTGTGTAGTGTGTATTGACGGAGATGGTCAGCACCCTCCAAAATATATAAATAAATTAATTGAAGAAATTGAGTTAGGAAATGATTATGTAATAGGCTCAAGATTTTTAAATGTAAAAAAACCACATAGCATTAGGATGTTTGGGAGTAGATTGATTTGTTTTTTTATTAAATTAAAAACCGGTAAGACAATAACCGATCCAACAAGTGGAATGAGGGCTTTAAATATTGATGTTATTAAAAAATTTGCTAAATCAATGAATTTTTATGCCGAACCAGATGCAGCGTGTTATTTATTAAAACACAATTATAAGGTTAAGGAAGTGCAAGTTGAAATGAACGAAAGGACATCTGGCGTATCGTATTTCCACAATCCTATTAGATCGGCACTTTTTATGCTAGGTGTATTATTGTCGATAATATTTATGAATTAATGGAGGTTAAAGATGAGTAGTAGTTTAAGACTTGGATTATTGTTAGCATCAATAGGCGTTGCTATATTTATCATTATTAGTATTGTTAAAAACAAACTTAATATAAAATATGCAATTGTTTGGATGCTTTGGTCAGCTTTGTCTTTGATAATGTCAATCTTTCCACAAACATTTTATGGACTAGCGGATTTTTTAGGAATTGAATTACCAGTTAATGCGGTATTCTTAATAATGGTTGCGTTGTTATATGGATTGACATTTTATTTATATGTAACAATTTCTAAACATAATGAAGAAATTATTAAATTAACATATGAAATTGCAAAACTAAAAAAAGATAATGAAAATTTAAAAAAATAATACTATTTTTTAATTATTTGTTTTATTGTATGGAATGTCCTTTTTATTGTTTTTAAAAAAGGATATTTTATTTTATTAGACTTTAAAACTTTATAACATTCACAAAAATTAATTACGTATCCCTTTATTCCGTTCGATACACCACCATATCTCATTTTGACAAAGTATTCATCAATATATTTATATCTAACTTTATTAACATTGCATCTAACCATGAAGTCATAATCGGCACATATAGAATATGAAGTATTATAAGTGCCAATAGTTTCATATATATCCTTTTTTATGTACATGCTTGGATGAGCTGGGCACCAATAATCACTATTTTTTTCACCAGATATATAATTTCTCATAATTTTACTTAAATCATCATTCATATATAGTACATTTGCATAGATGATGTCAGTTTCACTATCAAAGTTTTTAACTATTGTTGAAAAAACATTATTGTCATATAAGATGTCATCGCTATTAATTATTCCAATAATATCTCCAGTAGCGTTTCTTATTCCTTTATTCATAGCATCATATAATCCATTATCTTTCTCAGATATTAAAACAATTCTTGGATCTTTGAATTCATTGATAATATCTATCGTTTTATCTTTGCTTTTTCCGTCTATTATCAGATATTCAAAGTCAGAATAATTTTGTGACAATACTGAAACAATGGTGTCTCTAATAGTTTTTTCGCTATTGTAGCAAACAGTAATGATGCTTATTTTCATAACATTATTATAATATCTAAATCTATAAGAGTTGTTATAAAAATGCATATGCTAAAATAGTAAATGTATGAAAAAACTAGAATTTAACAAAGAAAAAATAATTAATATACTAAAAAATAAAAAAATATTACTTATTGCTTTTCTTTTAATATGGATTATTGTTACTTCCGTGACAATTAATAATTATAAATCCTCGCTTGGTATGAAATCATCAGGGAACGATTGCGAAACAATTGATGTTTTTGAATTAAATAATGAAAAAGAACTAAGACAAACAATTACTCTAAAACATGATGTCAATAGCGTTTCTATTAAGTTTGCTACATATGCTAGAAAAAACAAAGGTGTAGTTAACATCAAAGTTGTTGGAGTTGGAAATGGTATCAAATATTTAGAAAAGGCAATAGATGTAAATGACATTCTTGATAATGCTTTTATGACTATTAGTTTAGATGAAAAAATAGATGTTTCTAAACAAAAACAAATAGAAATAATTATTACTTCAAACAGTATACCAGGCGAAGCAGTTGGCGTGTATTATACAGAAAAAACATTTGAACAAGATAAATTAAGTATAAATAATGAAAGTATTGATTTTGACATCAAAGTGCGTTTTTTAAGAGAAGACGAAACATTATCAAATTTTAATATTTTTATAATAACCACTATGATTATAGGTTTTTCAATCATTATTATATTTATAATTTTTTCTAATAAAGAAGAACATATTTTTGCCATTATGGCATTAATATTTGGCATTATTTTTACAATAGTAATCACACCTATGTCGCCGCCAGATGAGCAAAGACACTACGAATTTTCATATGAAATATCAAGCATCATCATGGGCAAAGGTGATGATTATATGAAGATAGATAGAGAATATCAAGACTATACAAATTATGCTGGTCATTTAAATGTAAGTTCTGCATATGAAAATTTTAAAGAAGAATTTAATAAAAAATATTCTGGCAACAAAGGAAACAATACTATAGCTGAAGGAAGCGATGTTAAAGAAGCAACATATTCGCTTTGTTATATTCCTCAATCTATTGCAATAACAATTGGTAGAATTTTGCATCTAAATATGTTAAAAACCTTTTATCTTGGAAGATTATTTAATCTTATTTGTTATTGTATTTGTATATATGTTTCTATAAAAAAGACACCTATGCATAAAACCTTATTTGGTCTTATAGCTACAATGCCAATTTTTATTCAACAAGCTGCTTCATATTCATATGATGCATGCTTGAATGGTCTAATGCTTGTTATAGCTTCATTCCTATTTGATTGGTTAAATAAAGAAGGAACCATAGAAAAAAAAGAAGTAATAGAACTATTTTTGGTTATTCTATTTGTAACACCTTTAAAATCTGTTTATTCTCTATTTGTTTTATGCTTCGTGTTTGTTCCATATACTTCCTTTGGTTCAAAGAAAAACAAAGTATTAACATTGCTTTTGCTTATTATGCCAGTACTAATTCATTTAACAGTACTACTTCTTCCATATTTTGAAAAATTATTTAGAAATATGAAAGAAAATAGTTTTTCATGTATCGATACTAGTATGAATACTATGTCACTAAATACAATTATTAAAGAAATATCGCAAAATAATACGGATAATTTATATTCAATAAGTTATATTACAAAAAATTGGAAAGAAGTAATTTTGTTATATTTACACACAATAAGAAGCTGTATAAAAATATGGTTCTATGAATCATTGGGAAGATCACTTTCTGGTGTTTCGCTCGTACTTCCTTTAAAACTTGTCCACATTATGTCATACATTGTTTTATTAGCGGCAATTGTTAAAGAAAAGTATAATACATCAATAAAGGTTAGAATATCTATTGTCTTAATATGCATTGCCATTGGCGTTTCGGCTATGACGGGCATGCTGTTAACCTGGACGAACATAGGTTCAGATATTATTCAAGGCATGCAAGGACGTTATTTTTGCCCATTATTGTTCTTTATATTAACAATTATCAATAATCCAAAAATATATTTGCCAAAAATTACCAATAGATATTTGATGTTTGCTCAGATATTAATGATGTTTGAAACAGTAATATATGTGTTATCTTACACATTTGTTAATTAATTAGTATAAAATTATAATAATTAATAGATATGAAAGCGCTAATTGTCACATGTTTTGAATCAAATGAAGAAAGAATATCTTTTGTTTTGGATTCTTTTAAAAAGAAAAGATATAACACAAAGGTTATTACAACAAATTATTCTCATATAAAAAAAGAATATAGAACAAATACACCAGAAGAATACATAGCTATAGATACAAAACCATATACTAAGAACATTTCTATAAAAAGAATAATATCGCATATTAAGTTTGCAAAAGATGCATTCAAAAAAATAGAATTAGAAACACCAGATATTATATGGTTAATGGCTCCTGCTAATTATTTAATTAAAGAAGCAAATAAATATAAAAAGAAATATCCAGCAACAAAAATAATAATTGACATTGTTGATATGTGGCCTGAATCATTGCCAATTAGAATTAATAAAAATATTTTTCCATTCAATATTTGGAGAAATATTAGAAAAAACAATATAAAATGTGCTGATGCATTAGTAACTGAATGTGATTATTATCAAGAAATTTTAAAAACAGAATATTTAAAAAATATTACTACTATTCATTGGGCAAGAGATAACAAAGCTATTGAAACAAAATTAAAACCAAATGGTGATAAATTATCTTTATGTTATATTGGTTCAATAAATAATATTATTGACACAAAAACAATATGCGAAGTAATAAGCAATTGTGATAAACCTGTTGTATTACATGTTATAGGTAATGGCGAAAATAGATATAACTTTATTGAAACTGTTGGTAAGATGTGCGAAGTAATATATCATGGCGAGATAAGAGACGAAAAAGAAAAGAATAAAATATTCTCTGAATGTCATGCTGGAATTAATATTTATAAAGAAAATCTATATATTGGTTTAACTGTAAAGAGTATTGATTATTTTGAACATGGACTTCCAGTTATCAACAATATAAAAGGTGATACTTGGAATTTAATAAACAAATATAATGCAGGAATAAACTATTATAGCAATGCAACAATTGATTCTAATATGTTGATAGATTTAAGAAAAAATAATAAGAAAATATATGAATTATATAATCAAAACTTTACTAAAGGTGAATTTATAAATAATTGTATCAATGTAATCAACGGAGTTATTAAAAAATGAGTTTAGTAGTATTAATGTCAACATATAATGGTGAAAAATATATTAGAGAACAACTAGATTCCTTACTTAATCAAAAGTTATTACCAACCAAAATATTAATTAGAGATGATGGATCTAGAGATGATACAGTAAATATTTTAGAGGAATATGCAAGTAATAATAAAATTATAGATTACTACTGTGGACCGAATATTGGTCCAGCAAAATCTTTTTTTGAATTAATTAATAAATGTGAAGAATATGATTATTATTCTTTATGTGATCAAGATGATGTTTGGTTTGAAGATAAATTGTCTACAGCTATTAATACATTAGAAAAAGAAGATAACAGTATTCCTTTGTTGTATGCTGGAAGATTCACATTAACTGATGAAAATCTAAATCCTTTAAAGTCAGATATTTCTAAACTATATTCATATAGTGATTTTGCACATTCGTTAATATACCATTCAGCTCCAGGATGCACATTTGTTTTTAACAATGAAGCAAGAAAACAAATTATTAAATATGATGTAAATAAAGAATATTGTATTATCCACGATGCAATTATTCATAAAGTAGTAACCATGTTTGGGAAAATGGTATTGGATTTAGAACCACACATGTATTATAGACAACACAAAAACAATGTCTATGGACTAACCGCAAATAAAGTTATAGAATTCTTCCACAGAGTTAATAACTTTTTAAGTGGTAGAGTAAAAAATTATAGAAGCAATACCGCAAAATCGTTGTTAAATGTATATGGGAGCGAATGTGGTGAAGAAGAAAAAAAACTGTTAAATATTGTCGCAAATTACAAAAATAGTAAAGTATTAAAGAAAAAGCTAATGAATAGCCCTTGTTTTAAAACAAATACAAATAATGATGTATTTTTTAAAGCCCTTGTGTTAGTAAATAAAATATAGAATTGTTATAATTTATAGGTAATGACGAGAAATAAACTAAAAAAGATATATTTAGCTATATTATCTATATTTATTGCTTTTGTAGTGTCTTTTTATTTTTTAGCTGGTGAACAGTTATGGTTTAAAAAATCTGATGGAAGCATAAAGATGCTTGAAGCAGATTCTATAAGTGAAGAAATAAATAAAAATAATACTTTATATCAAACATTTGTTTCAAATGTTGATAAGATAACTTCTTTTGAATTTGTTTTTACTAAGAATTATCAAGAAGGTGATGGAAGATTAGTAATATTGCTAACATCTGATTATAAAGTTTTAGGAAGGCTTCCAATTCAAGTCAAAGATGTTCCAGAACAACATAGAGTATATTTAGAATTAAAAGAGCCAATCGAAGATGCTCTTAATAAAGAAATCACCATAAAGATGTACTCAACTTCTAAAGAAGGAGAAGGTGTACATGCTATGATGAATTCTTCAGTTGAAGATTCAGTTGTAAAAATTAATAATCAAGAAACTCAAGGAACAATTTGTTTTTCTATCGTAGGTTATGAAGAAATATCCACAGCACCATACTATTGGATTATTATGGGTGCAATTGGAATTGGATTAGCAGTTATTTTATCAGTTTCATATAAAAAATATTGTAATGGTAAAACTGACTACATTGTCGTTGCGTTTAATGCTGTTAATAGATATAAGTTTTTAATTAGCCAATTAGTGTCTAGAGATTTTAAATCAAAATATAAAAGATCTATATTTGGAATACTTTGGAGTTTTTTAAATCCTTTACTTACAATGACTGTACAATTCCTTGTGTTCTCAACGTTTTTTAAAACCGATACACAAAACTATCCAGTATATTTAATTTCTGGTGTAGTATGTTTTAGTTTCTTTAATGAATGTACAACGATGTGTTTAAATTCTATATCTAGCAACTATAGATTAATTACGAAAGTGTATATTCCAAAATATATCTTTCCATTAGCGAAAACAATTTCATCATCAATTAATTTAGGCATATCACTAATACCTTTGTTATTAGTAACTGTGATTACTGGAACTGCTTTGCATTGGTCGTTCCTTTTAATGTTTTATTTTTTAATATGTTTAATAATATTCTCATTGGGAATAGGAATGATATTAGCAACTTTAATGGTGTTCTTTAGAGATATCCAATTCTTATGGTCAGTTGTATGTACTATTTGGCAATATGCAACTCCAATATTTTACCCAGCAGAAATCATTCCAGACAAATTTAAATTTATAGTAAGATTCAATCCTTTATATCACTTTATAGGATGTTTGAGAAAATGTTTAATAGATGGAATATCTCCTGAACCAATACAATATGTATATTGTTTGATATTTGCATTAGGTTCATTGTTTATAGGCTCATATATATTTAAAAAGTGTCAAGATAAATTTACTTTATATTTATAAGAATTATGAAAGAAATGATGATTGAATTACAAAACGTAAAGATGAAATTTAAAATGAGTGATGAACCATTAAACTCATTAAAAGAAATCTTTACCAAAGCAGTAACAAGAAAGTTAAAGTTTAACGAATTTTTAGCATTGGATGGTGTTTCATTTTCTGTTGAAAAGGGAGAAACATTAGGCTTAATTGGATCAAATGGTGCTGGAAAATCTACAACATTAAAAGTGATTTCAGGAATACTAAAACCTACTAGTGGAAAAGTAATTACTAAAGGTAATATTGTTCCAATGTTGGAACTTGGTGCTGGTTTTGATTTAGAACTAACTGGAAAAGAAAATATATATTTAAATGGTGCAATTCTTGGATACACAAAAGAATATTTAGAATCAAAATATGAAGAAATAGTTGATTTCGCAGAAATTAGAGAATTCATAGATATGCCAATAAGGAATTATTCTTCAGGCATGATGGCTAGATTAGCATTTTCTATTGCATCTGTAGTTCAGCCAGAAATTTTAATTGTTGACGAAATATTAGCAGTTGGTGATATTAAATTCCAAGAAAAGAGTTTCAAGCGAATGCAAGAATTAATGTCTGGCGGCGCAACTGTTTTATTTGTTTCACATGATTTAGATAAAATTGAAGAAATGTGTGACCATGTAATATGGCTTGATAAAGGAAAAGTAAAACAATATGGAACTGCAAAAACAGTTATTAAAGCGTATAAAAAAGCACAAGGAATAAAATAGTATGAATGTATTAATTACTTCCATAACATTTATTCCTTCTGTTTTATTATGTGGATATACACAATTAGAATATTTAGAAAAACAGGGCAAACTGAGGTATCGTTTTGCAATATCACATTTTTTTAATAGAAAAGATATTGAATGGGCTGACATTATCATTTTTTTGAGAAGTGATGCAGATATTGATGCATATGTTTCAAAAATCGCAAAAAAAGCTCATAAAAAATTAATCTATGTTTTAGATGCCGATATTTTGAATGTGGCTAGGTATTTATCAAGTTATCCTTACTACTCATTACCATCAACTAAAAAGAATATTAAAACAATAATGTCTAATTGTGTTACCTTCTTAACACCATCACCAGTATTGCTTGAAAAGTATGGTAAGAATTTTAAAAATAAATTCCTAATATCAGAACCATCATTAAACAGAATAAATGAGAAGCCATTAAACGATAAGGTTAAAATTGGTTTTGCTGGATCAATTGATAGAACACAAGATTTAAATGAAATATTAGAGGGTGCAATTACTCAAATTGTTCAAAAATATCAAGATTCAATAGATATTGAATTTATAGGTGCAAAACCAGATTTTGTAGATAAATTAAATCTTAAACATCTCCCATATCAAGATGGATATGATGCATACACAGCATTTATGGCTAAATGTAATTGGGACATTGGTCTTGCACCAATGCCAGATACTCAATTTCATAAATGTAAATATTTCAATAAATATGTAGAATATGCCTCTTTTGGTATAGCAGGTATTTATTCAAATCTTGAGCCATATACATATGGAATTAGAGATAAAGAAAATGGTTTGTTAGTAAATAATTCAACGGAAGATTGGGTTAATGCAATTTCAACATTAATAGAAGATACAAAACTTAGAAAAAAAATATCTGATAATTGTTTAAAAGAAGCAAATGAGATTTATGCATTAGATATTGTCTCAGAAGATTATTTCAATAAAATTACTTACGATTACGTTAAACAAAACAAAGAAGCAAGAATCCCAACATTAGCATTTGCGAAATTTATCATTTTCTTTAAACGTGTATTTAGAAAAATAAAAGAACAAGGTTTAAATTTTCCATCTTGGTTAAAAAAGAAGATAGATGATAAATTATTAAAACATAAAATATATAAACAAAATGTTAAAAATAAAGAAAAATTAAAAGAAATAATTAAAAATAAAAAAACAATGTTTATATTCGCACCTATGTATGATGATTCAAATTCCGATTACAATAAACGTGTTAAATTTGTGGATGAAACATTAAAAGATTATTATAAAATCTATTTCTCTGGAGAAGATAGGTCAGACGAATATTTAGAGGTTGAATTAATAGATGATAAACACGCAACAATAATATGTAATAGTTTTGATATTATTCAATCTAAAGAAATATTACAAATAATTAGTGAATGCAAAAATGTATTGGTACATAGTGTAATTAGATTTATGAGAGATAAAATATCAAACGATTTATATAAGATATTTGATTTGGACAATGTAAAGATTTATTGGGATACGCATGGTGCTATTCCTGAAGAATATCATAAAGCTTCTAATTTTCATACTGAAGCAGTTACAAATGACATAGAGAAAATATTCTATGAAAAATCAGATGTATTAATTGTAGAAAATGATAAGTTAAAAAAACATTTCATAGATAAATATGGTGAAAGAAATATAGAATGTATCATATTATCAAATAAGTAGTTAATATAAAATAGTTTTCGTAAGAACTATTTATTGTTTAACAAATATTATTAATAGCAAGACAATATTGAAAGTATTGTTTTAATTGTCATTTGTTCATATATAATTAAAGAAGTGAATGAAAGAATTATTGATGCTCTTCTATTTAGAAAAATTGAAGAAGGAATAATATGAAGATTGATAGAAAAAGATACTATTTAAAATATTCGCTCTTATTTATTTGCTTTGCAGGACTAATTGCATATTATTTTTATTCTCAAGGCAAATCAATGGCTCATTACACAACCGATGGCTATAGGCAACATTTTAGAGCTTTAGTATATATTTCGACCCATTTTAAAGAAATATTAAACAATATTTTTGTAAATAGAACTTTTATTATTCCTCAATGGGATTTTGCAATCGGTGAGGGGTCTGACATATTAGAAGCTTTACATTATTATAGTTTAGGAGATCCTATTGATTTATTAAGTATATTTGTTCCAACAAATAAAATGTATTTGTTCTATGATTTTTCTATATTCTTTAGAATGTATGTATCAGGTATAGGCTTTTCAGAACTATGTTTTTATACGATTAAAAAAGACACAGGCATTGGTGTTTTTTGTGGAGCATTATTGTATACATTTAGTAGCTATGCATTATGTATTTTAGAAACACATATTTATTTCTTGAATGCATGTATGTATCTTCCGTTCGTACTATTAGGCGTTGAACATGTAATTAAAACTAAAAAAAGTGTTTTACTAACGATTTCTGTAACATTATCAGCAATAAGTAGTATTTACTTTTTCTATATGATTGTTATAGCTACAGTTATATATACATTTATTAGAATATTATTATTAAATTCAACAATTAGAGAAAAAATAAATATATTAATATGGATTTTTGTTTATTCATTAATAGGTGTTTTAATTAGTGCTTTTATATTTTTGCCAATGTTTAAGATCTTAATTGGTAATTCAAGAATAACAAGAGGAATAAAGCCAAATCTTTTTTATGATGTTTCGCATTATTTACATGATTTTAAATCAATTGTCTACAGTAATAGTTATTTTGGTGGCTATTCTTTACTTGGCTTATTTGCGATAGCTATATTATTTACAAAAAATAAAAACAAAACATTAGAGATATTGTTTATTATATGTACTATATTTCTGTGTTTTCCTTTCTTTGGAAAAATGTTTAATGGTTTTTCATACGCAAACGAAAGATGGTTATTCATATATAGTTTATTAATGTGTTATATGATAGCGTTTTTATTTGAAGATGTTATTGATTCAATAAGAAATAAAAAAGTATTTATAATACTACTGACAATTATTTATGCTGGAATCTGTATTTACATTAATAGAGTAGATTGGAAAATATATGCTTTATTTATGATGGTTGGGCTAATTGTTATAGCAGCCATTAACATCATAAAGAACAATAATTATAGAAGAGTTATATGTTCAACATTGTGTGTGTTTAGCGTATTGTTTAGTATTTATTATAGATATTCAAACAATTATTGGGGATATTCCAACAATGGTTCACCAATAGAACAAGCAAGTAATGTTGCAAGTGGAGAATTTAATGCGTTAGATGATGTTGATGATGATTCGTTTTATAGATATTCTGGTGATTCTTTAACTACAAATGCGTCGATTCATGGGGATTTATCCACAACTGCTTACTATTGGAGTATTTCTAATGATAATGTTGTTGAATTTAGAAAAGATGTTGGTTTATCAGATTCAAGTAATCATCACTATGATAGTTATGATGATAGTTATATTCTTAACACTCTTGCATCAGTAAAATATTATATTAAAAAAGATGGAGATATCGTTCCGTTTGATTATAAAACAATGGGCATTCATAGTGGATATGAATTATATAAAACTGATTCATCTTTGCCACTTGTTTATGCATATGATTATTACATAAATGAAAATGAGTGGAATAAATATGATTTAATATCCAAACAAGAAATATTAACAAATAGTGTTGTATTAAAAGATGAGTGTGAGTCTTTTCCTAAAACCAATCAAAAATTATCAAATATTGAAGTTAAGTACCAAGCTACATCATCTAATGGTATTGAAGTTGAAAATAATACTATTTACGTTAGAGAGAGTCATGGAACAATAACATTGAAAGTAAACAATAATGTACCAGGAGAATATTATTTAGTAGTAAATGGTATTGAATCTAATGTTTCATCAAGATTAGAAATACACATAGCCAATACTACAAAACTATTAAAATATATAGATAAATCAAATCCTAGTTACTCACAGTGTGATGGTTTTGCTATTAATTTAGGATATTATGATTCCATTGACGAACTAATAACTATAACATTTAATGACATTGGTACTTTTAATTATGAAAATTGTAAAATAATTTGTTTGCCGCTTGATAAAGCAAAAGATAATCTAAGTAAATTAAATAGTACAAATTATGAATATATTAATGTGGGAACTGATAAAGTATCTACAAAAGTTCATTTAGATACAAATAAAATTATATGTTTTTCTATTCCGTACTCTGATGGGTGGAAAGCATATGTTGATGGAAAGCAAGTAAAAACTATAAGCGCAAATATTCAATATATTGGAATCCCATTAAATAGTGGTGAACATACAATTGTTTTAGAATATTCAACACCATTATTAAAAGAAGGATGTATCTTATCTATGCTAGGTATCATATCTCTAATAGCGGTTGTATATTTTTCAAAGAAAAAAGATAAATGTTAGAATAATAAAAGATTGGAGAATTGACATGAAAGGTATTATTTTAGCCGGTGGAGCTGGTACAAGACTATATCCCTTAACAATGGTAACTTCTAAACAATTGTTGCCCGTATATGATAAACCAATGATTTATTATCCTTTGAGCACTTTAATGCTTGCAGGAATTAAAGATATATTAATTATTTCTACACCAACTGATACTCCTAGATTTGAAGAATTATTAGGTGATGGATCAAAATATGGTGTTAAATTATCTTATTGTGTTCAACCATCTCCAGATGGATTAGCACAAGCGTTTATTTTAGGAGAAAAATTTATTGGAAATGAACCTTGTGCAATGATTCTTGGAGATAATATTTTCTATGGAAACGGATTCTCTCATACTTTGTTAGCTGCAAAAGAAAAAGCTGAGAAAGGTAAGGCTACCATCTTTGGATATCACGTTAATGATCCAGAAAGATTTGGTATTGTTGAATTTAATTCAAAAGGAAAAGTATTGTCTGTAGAAGAAAAGCCAAAAGGGGCTAAATCAAACTACTGTATTACTGGTTTATACTTCTATCCAAAAGGTGTTTCTTCAATGGCTAAACAAGTTAAGCCTAGTGCTCGTGGCGAATTAGAAATAACTACATTAAATGATATGTATCTAAAGAAAAATAAATTATCTGTAGAATTATTAGGAAAAGGATTTGCTTGGTTAGATACTGGAACAATGGATTCATTAGTCGAAGCTGCAAATTTTGTTCAATTAATGTCAAAAAGACAAAATCTTGTTATATCTGCACCAGAAGAAATTGCGTATAAACATAAATGGATATCTAAGAAGCAGTTATTAGATAGTGCTAAAAGATATGGCAAATCTCCATATGGTGAACATTTAAAAATGGTTGCTGAAGGAAAAGCCGAATAATGAAAAGAATAGATACTGAAATAGAAGGAGTTTACATAATCGAATCAGATTGTTACGGAGACAATCGTGGTTGGTTTATGGAAACATACAACAAAGATAAATTTCATGAAATGGGAATAGATACTGTATTTGTTCAAGACAACATGTCATATAGTTCTCAAAAAGGAACACTTAGAGGATTGCATTATCAAAGAGCACCATATTCTCAAGCAAAACTTGTAAGGTGCACAAAAGGTATTGTTGTTGATGTGGCAGTAGATTTAAGAAAAGGATCACCAACATATGGAAAATGGACAAGTTGTGAACTAAGTGCTGAGAATAAAAAAATGTTCTTTATCCCAAAAGGAATGGCACATGGTTTCTTGACACTTACTGATGAAGTTGAGTTTCAATATAAAGTTGATGAATTATACAACAAAGAATCAGAAGGTGGCATTAAATATAATGACCAAACAATCAATGTTGATTGGGGTTCATTATTAAAGGGTATTGAACCAATATTATCTGATAAAGACAAGTTATTGCCAATATTAGAAGATTGTAATGCCAATTTTGAGTATAAGAGGTAGAGATACCTCTTTTTATTTGTTAGAATTAGTATGTATTGTTACGGAGGCACTATATGAAAATATTTGCAGTAGGTGCACATTTAGATGATATTGAACTAGCTTGTGGCGGCACATTAGCAAAAGCAATAAAAAACGGACATAAAGTTAAAGTTTTAATTATGTCTAAATCCGGTTATACAAATAAAGAAGGTAAAGTTCAAAGATCTAATGATGTTGCAATAAAAGAAGGCAAAGATGCTTTACATACACTTGGAATTAAAGATATTGAGATATTAGATTTTCAAACAAAAGATATACAATTTTGCAGTGAAGTTGTAAATGCTATAGATGTGGTTATGTCCAAATACAATCCTGACATAATCTTTACTCATCATCCTTTTGATACACACCAAGCACATGAAGGCGTTTCTAAATCGACAATTGCTGCAGCAAGAAGAAAAAATACTGTTTATTTTTATGAACCAATTGCTCCATCTGGAAGATCATATGTTCCATTTAAACCAACAATGTATGTTGGAATAGATGAAACAATAGAAACAAAAATATCAGCATTAAAGAAACATAAATCAGAATATAAGAAATTTGGTGGTGAAGATTGGATAGATGGTGTTAAATCAAGATGCGGTTTTAGAGGATATGAAATTGGCAAAAAATATGCTGAGGCATTCGAGATATTAAGACAAGAAATGTACTTTAATAAGAAAACACAATTATGATTATTACGATTCATCAACCAGAACATTTACCTTGGTTAGGTTTATTTAATAAAATTGCGAAAGCGGAAAAGTTTGTAATACTTGATAGTGTTCAATTTGAAAAGAATTATTTTCAAAATAGAAATAAAATATTAGGTACAAATGGAATTCAATGGATTGGTATTCCGGTTGTAAATGGTAAACATATGGAAGGATCTATTGCAACTACTTTAATTGCAACCGATCCAAAAAATATTAAATGGAAAGATAAGTATCTTCAAACTATTAAACAAAGTTATGGAAAACATCCATATTTTAACGAAGTATTCCCATTGCTAGAAAAATGTATTAACATAGACACGCCATATTTTTGTGAAATAAACATAGCAATTATTAAAGAATTTTGTGATGCATTAAATATACATCCAGAATATATTAGATCAAAAGATTTAGGTATTGATGAATTAAAAAGTGATTTAATATTGGATATATGCAAAAAGGTTAAAGCTGATACATATATCGCTGGGCCTAGTGGAAGAGATTATTTGAATATGCAAGATTTTGAGAAATCAGGAATAATGGTTAAGTTTAATGATTATGTTCATCCGACATACCAACAAAAGAAGACTGATAAATTTATTGACCATTTATCAGCATTAGATTTATTTATGAATGTTGGTTTTATAGAAGCAAAAAAAATTATTATGTTAAATAACGAAGGTGTAAATTCATTTTAAGGAGAAAAATATGAAAATATTAGTTACTGGTGCAGCTGGGTTTATTGGTTCTAACTTTGTTTATTATGAATTAGATAAACATCCAGAAGATAAAATAGTTGCTTTAGATTTATTAACATATGCAGGTAATTTAAAAAATTTAGATGGTTGTAAAGATAACCCTAATTTTAAGTTTGTAAAAATGGATATTAGGGATAGAGAAAATATTAATCAATTATTTGAAGAAGAGAAGTTTGATATTGTGGCAAATTTTGCTGCTGAATCACATGTAGATAGATCTATTGAAGATCCTGAAGTGTTTTTAAGAACAAATATAATTGGCACAGAAGTGTTAATGGATGCTTCATTAAAATATGGTGTTAAAAGATATCATCAAGTTTCAACTGATGAAGTATATGGGGATTTGCCAATTGAAGCTGTTGATTCATTTTTTACCGAGTCTACACCTTTACATACAAGTTCTCCATATAGCGCATCTAAAGCAAGTGCTGATTTGTTAGTTATGGCGTATCATAGAACATTCAATCTAAATATGTCTATTACTAGATGCTCTAATAATTATGGTCCATATCAATTTCCTGAAAAATTAATTCCTTTAATGATAAATAACGCAAGACACGATAAGTCTTTACCAGTATATGGTGAAGGAATGAATGTTAGAGACTGGCTTCATGTTTATGACCATTGTGCAGGAATAGATTTAGTTATGAGAAATGGTAGAAATGGTGAAGTATATAACATCGGTGGCCATAATGAAAGACATAATATTGATGTTGTAAAGACAATATTAAAAGAATTGGGCAAACCAGAATCTTTAATTACATATGTAACTGATAGAAAAGGTCATGACTTAAGATATGCTATAGATCCAACAAAGATTGAAACAGAATTAGGTTGGAAGCCAAAATACAATTTTGAAACAGGTATTAAAGAAACAATTAATTGGTATATGAATAATCAAGGATGGATGGATGATGTTACATCTGGTGATTATTTAAAATACTATGAAGAAATGTATTCTAAAAAATAAATATGAAGGTATTGGTTATTGGCGCTAATGGCCAACTTGGCAAAGATGTTAGCGCAGAATTAAAAACAAGAAATATAGAAACAGTAACTTCAGATGTAGTAGGTGAAGTAGATTTTATTTTAGATTTTACAAACGAAAATGAAACAACGAAACTAATAAAAGATATAATGCCAGATGCAATTATCAACTGTGCAGCTTGGACAAGAGTTGATGATGCTGAAGATGAAATTAATAAACCAAAAGTATATGCACTTAATGTTATAGGTGTATCTAATTTAGTAAAAGCTGCTAAAGAAATTAATTGTAAATTAATGCATATATCAACTGATTATGTTTTTGATGGACAAGGTGATATTCCTTGGAAACCAGATGATAAGAATTATGCACCTCTTTCATATTATGGTGAGACAAAATTACAAGGTGAATTAGAAGTTGCTAAATTAGACAAATATTTCCTTGTTAGAATTGCATGGTTATTTGGTGGACCAGTATCATTTGTGAACACAATGTTAAAAGTAGGAAAAACACACAACGAAGTAAAAGTAGTTGATGATCAAGTAGGTACGCCAACATATTCAAAAGATCTTGCAAGATTGTTAGTTGATATGATTCAAACAGATAAATATGGATATTATCACGCTACTAACGAAGGTGGATACATATCTTGGTATGAGTTTTGTAAAGAAATATATACTCAAGCAAATATGCCCACAAAAGTTATACCAGTAAGTACAAAAGAATATGGTTTATCAAAAGCTGTTAGACCATTTAATTCTAGATTAGATAAATCTAAATTAAGTGATAATGGTTTTGAAAGACTTCCAGATTGGAAAGATGCTTTATGTAGGTATTTAAAGGAAAACGATGACTTATTGTAATTGGCTTAAAAAGATTATTAATGTATTAATAGAAATGTTGCTTTTTTTTGCTATTGCTGTAACATTGTATGTCTTTACTAGTGCTTTTAGCGGTGTTAAAAGACTGATGTTGTTTTTTGTTATTTTAGTATTATATATTTCATTTATCATTCTGTTTAAAAAACAATTAAAAATAATAATTATAAAAATAAATAACATATTAGAAAAAATAGACTCAAAAAAGATGCTTGTTATTATTTCAATAACAATGATAATTCTAAAAATACTATATACATTTTTTTGGAATTATGATGCAACTTTGGAAGGTGATATAGGTATATATAATCAAATAGCAAATCAAATCATTGCGACTGGTAGTTTGCGTTCTGATTCAATATCGCACTTGCTCGGAATTGGAAGCCATCTAGCTTTATTTAAAGTTTTTCAGATACCTCTTCATATAGGCGTGTTTATTGTGTATTTTATTGGAACAATAATAAACTTTTTATCTTTTAAAGAAATAGTTGGAAAGAATAAGGCATTTATTATAGTTATGTTATATATTGTTATGCCTTCAAGCATATTGCTGTCTTTTTGCCCAACTCACGAAGTGTTCTTATACACATACATTTCAATCGCAATATTTTTTCTTAATATGTTTATTAAATCAAACAATGCTGCTAAAAAAATTATTAGTTCTAGTTTGATAATCATTTTTTCATTTTTGGCATGTTTTGTTAATCCATCAGGATACATTATTTTAATTATTATTGGCTTAATCATCTTATTGAGTAAAATATGTTTAAAGAAAAAGATTATTCTAGTTTTTGTGTTATTGTTTTCAATCACCAGTATAAATGTGTTTACAAGTTTTATTGAAACTAATGATTTTAATACAACTTTTAACACATACGCAATATTAATTCATGGATCAAATCCAAACTCATTAGGGGAACAAGTTGATAGTTATCCTGTTCAAGAAATGGACAAATATTTAAAAGCGCACGGTTTACATACTAACGAAGAAAATGTAATATATGCGGAAAAGATGGTTTTACTTGAGCAATATAAATATTTAATAACGCATCCAATTGTGTTCGGAAAATTAATAGCTCATAAATTCTATATTTTGTGGAGTGGCAATCATTATTCAATTGAAATGGCTCATAATTTTAAAGAAATAAATGATATAGAATTTTACATATTATTGTGTATTAATACATTAATTTATCTTTTTGTATTAACTATTGGATTGATTTATAGCAAAAAAACAGATGATGGTATATGCATATCGAATTATAAATTGGTTATTTTAGGCTGTTTTGCGATTACGATGTTAAGTGTAGTTCTCAATAAATATAGTTTATATGTGACACTGTTTATTTATTTAATATCTTTTTATAAAATTAGTATTGATGAATAAAATAAAAGTCGATATTCACACAGACGATTTTGGATACTCGTTAAATACTTCTAAAGATATTCTTGAATGTATGAGGCAAGGATGTATAGATAGTATATCCATAATATGTAATACTAGTTATTTTGAAGAAAGTATGGATTTACTTTATGAAGCTATACCTTCACTTCCTTTTTTGCCACTAATATCTGTTCATATTAATATTCCTGAAGGAAAAGGAGAATTATTGCCACTGTCTTGGAGCAAATTGTTCTTTTCTAATTCTTCAATAAAAAACGATCTTAAAAAAGAAATAAAAAAACAAATAGATACTGTTAATACTTCTGTTAAAAAATGTATAGAGATTGCAAAAGACAATAATGTTAAAACATCTCAAAAAGGAATAAGAATAGATTCCCATGTTCATACCCATCCAATTCCTATTGTTTGGAAAAGTTTAATGGAAGTAATAGAAGAACAAAAATATGATATTGAATATATTAGAAATCCTAAAGAACCTATTTTGCCATTTTTAAAAAACATGAATGTTAGTCCTAAATATGAATTAATTAATATTGTTAAAAATAGAATCTTAATGCTTTATTCACATAAAATTGATAAATACTGTGACAAAAATAACATAGAAAAAATGTATATGTGGGGTCTTGTTATGTCTGGCCACATGGATTATGAACGAGTAAAAAAAGTTTATAATGATATGTATAACTATGCTTTAAAAAAACAACGTAATCTTGAATTATTATTCCATCCGGGTAGAGCTTTAGAGAATGAATATTGTTCTGAAATGAGCAAGGAATATTTTGAAAACGCAAATACTTCTCAAAATAGGACTATAGAGAAAGAAACATTATTAAAAATAAAAGAAATAGTGAGGTAACAAATGGCAACGACTAAAAAAACAAATAAATTGATTTCTATTATTGTTCCTTGTTTTAACGAGGAGGAGGCATTGCCTTTTTTTCATAAGGAATTTTCAAAAGTTGCTAGTAGTTTTAATTGTGATTATGAACTAATTCTAGTTAACGATGGTTCAAACGACAATACTCTTGATGTTATGGAAAATTTAGCAGCCAAGGATAAACATGTGCTTTATTTGTCTTTTTCAAGGAATTTCGGAAAAGAGTCTGCTATGTATGCTGGTTTATGCAATGCAAATGGTGATTACGTCGGTTTTATTGATGCCGATTTGCAACATCCTCCAATTTTGTTGAAACAAATGATTGAAAAATTGGATTCTGGCGAATATGATTGCGCAGCATGTAGAAGAATAAATAGAACCGGCGATTCTAAAATTAGAACTTTCTTTGCTAGAAACTTTTATAAGTTTATAAATAAAATATCTGATGCAAAAATGGTTGATGGTGCAGGTGATTATAGATTAATGACAAGAAAGATGGTTGATGCTGTTTTGTCTATGTCAGAATACAATAGGTTTTCAAAAGGTATATTTTCGTGGGTAGGATTTAATACATATTGGATTGAATATGAAAATGTTGACAGAGTTGCTGGAAAAACATCTTGGAATTTTTGGGGTTTAGTAAAATATGCTATTGATGGTATCGTTAGTTTTTCTAATGCCCCACTAAATATTGCGATATGGTTTGGATTATTATTTGCAGCCGCTGCATTTATATATTTAATATTTATTGTAATTAAATACGCAATATATGGCGATCCAGTTCAAGGATGGGCAACTACTATTTGTATAATACTTATTATTGGTGGTATTCAATTATTTACGATTGGCATCATGGGCCAATATATTGGAAAAACATATATGGAAGTTAAAAATAGACCACATTACATTATTTCTAAAACAAATATAAAGGATTCAAAAGATATTAGATGAATAATAAATCAAACGCAAAAATAGTACTAAGTATCACTAATATTCTAATATATGAAATATTAATTTTAGCTACTTTAATGTTGGGCTACATTAATTATTTCTTTTATTATTCTAATGGTTACCTTGTGTTCTTTTTGTTATATTTAGCTTTATATGTATTGTTTGGAAAACTATTCAATTCATTTGGCTTAGGAGATACGACAACTACTGATTTATTTATATCAAATAGTTTGACATTATTATTTAGCAATACCTTTATTTACATAGTTTTGTGTTTGGTCACACTTCGTGTTATACCTATTTGGCCAATATTGTTTGCTCAAATTATTGGCATGGTATTAAGTGGATTATTACTAAAATTTGAAAGTTCATTTTTAAGAACTCATTATCCACCTTTGAAATATATATGCATATATGATGGAGAACATAGTGAATTAATAAATAAGTTAAATAATCCTAAAGAATTATCAATTAGTATTGTAAAGAAAATAAATATTAAAGATATCAAATACAAAGAAATAGATTTGTTATTAAAAAATATTGATGGAATTATTACACTAGACGTTCATCATCCAGACAAAAAGAAATTATTCAAGATTTGTTACAAAAAGAAGTTAATGGTATACGATATGCCGTCAATCACAGATATGTTGATTGCGAGCGGTGAAATAATGCATATTGTAGACACACCAATAATAAAAGTAAATAAATTTGGCCCTAATGAATTTGAAAGAATTGTTAAAAGAATAATAGACATTATTGGTTCTTTGTTATTATTAATAATTACCTTACCAATTACTTTAGTTACTGCTATTGCAATTAAAGTAAATGATGGTGGAGACATTTTTTATAAACAATCTCGTCTTACAAAAGATGGCAAAGAATTTAAGATTATTAAATTTAGATCAATGGTAATGGACGCAGAAGGTGAAACTGGTGCCGTGTTTGCAAAACAAAATGATGATCGTATTACTAAAGTTGGAAAAATAATAAGAAAGTATAGAATAGACGAGTTACCACAAATGATTAATATTTTAAAAGGCGAAATGTCTTTTGTAGGTCCTAGACCAGAACGTACAGAAATGTATGATGAAATCACCAAAACAATGCCTGAATTTGATTATAGATTATGTGTTAAGGCTGGCTTGACTGGTTACGCACAAATATATGGCAAATATAACACAACATTAAGAGACAAATTATTATTAGATTTATATTACATAGAAAAATATAGTTTAATTGAAGACATAAAATTATTAGTTTTAACTTTAAAAGTAATATTTAAATCAGATTCAACAGAAGGTGTGAAAAGCAATTAAATAAAATAAGTGAATTTATGTGATTGATTGAAGCTGATTGAAGTTCAATCAATCAATGCGATATAATAATAGAGGATTTTGATCCTCTTTTATTATGGAAAACAAAGAAGAAATTGAATTAAAACCAAGAGTTAAAAAAAGTTTTATAGATAAAATTAAAGGAATTTTTGATGATAAGAAAAAACGTGGTCTATATGTTTTTTTGTTTGTGCTACCTTTTATTATTGCGATATGTGTATTTGGCATAATTGCATATAAAGAGGCAAAAAATGTGTTGAACTTAATTACAAGCACGGTTGAAGTGAACGATGCTTATTCTATTCCTTCAATGAATTATCATCTAAGAGATAATGCTACAGATGTTCAAGTAGAATATTTTACAGAATTAAAAAAAGCTGTTGAAGAAAATACTGCAGATGAAACAACAATAGTTGGACTTGTTGGAAAAAACTATGTTGCAGATTTTTATACTTGGACGAATAAACAAGGTCAATATGATATTGGCGGAATGTACTATGTTTGTAGCGAAAAAAATGAAACAATTAAATATAAAGTAAACATTTATCAAAAAGCTAGAGATGGTTTTTATAAATATTTTAATAAGTATATGAATGAATACGGATTAGAAAATTTATTGGAAGTTGAAAGCGTAACTGTCGTTGATTGCAAAAAAACAAATTATAAATATAAACTTCATGAATTCGTTGAAGCAATTCAAACTGGTGCAGATACATGGGAAAAGAAATATGATGACATAGAACATGATTGTTACGATGTTACTTTGTCATGGACATATAAGCCAAATACAAAATTAAATTTAAGTGATTTTGCATCTTCTATCAATTTACTGATTATTGAAAACGATGGAAGATATGAAATAGTAGAAGCGAGTGAGAACAAAATAGATGCAAGAACAACAAACACAGCAACAGAATCTTCAGAAGAGTAAGAAATCAAAAACAAGCAAAATTATTAGTTTAATATTTTTGGGTTTTTTGATGCTTGCTCATATTGCGGTTATATTAGCCATAGTTTTATCTTTTAGATATTATGCAATTTATCCAACATTATTTGGTAGCATTGTAGCTATAATTATATGCATATTAGCGATTGCCGATATTATATTTTTTGTGGGCTTTAATCATAGAGACTTAGCATTAAAGATAATTTCTAGTGTATTGGCAATTATGCTATTGGTCGGTGGCACTATTGGTTCAATATATATTGTTAGAGCAAACAATGTTGTTAATAGTGTGCTAGATGGTTCAAGTGCAAAGTACGAAAAATATAGTGGCGTTTTCGTTTGCTATGATAAAAATAATAAATTTTCAAAAATAGATGATTTATCAGGAAAAAAAGTTGGAATGTTGGCTGAAACATCTAATGGAATATCTTATATTGCAAAAGAAACATTAAATAATTCAAAGATAAAATATGACTTGATTGAATATAAAACAAATGCTGAATTGATTACTTCATTACTTGATGGTTACGTTGATGCTATTGTAATTACATCTGCATATAGAGATATATATAGTTCAGAAAGAGATGAGAATTCTCCATTCGCAATGTATTTGGATAATTTCATTGATTTTGGTTCGTTTGAAAAAGAACTAAAAGTAGATAATAACAAAAAGGCAAAGAATTTAAATACTGATCCGTTTAATGTTTTATTAATTGGATATTCAAGAACAGAACTTGGTTCATCTGTAGGATTAGCTGATTCAATTATTTTGGCTTCAATTAATCCTCAGACATATACAGTTTCAATGATGTCTATCGCAAGAGATTCATTTGTACCTATTTCTTGTTACGGTGGAGAATATGACAAAATCAATTCTGGACGTTCAACATCTAGAGCATGCTTTATTCAAACAGTTGAAGATTTTATTAATACTGGAAGAAGTGAAAAAGATCATATAGATATTGACTACTATATGGAACTTGATTACTTAGGACTTGTTGCAATTGTTAATACTATTGGTGGAGTTACGGTAAATAACCCTGTTGAGTTTACTTTGGATGGTGTTACTGTTCCAGCTGGTGATAATGTTTTCTGTGATGGAATTATGGCCCTTGAATTTTGTAGAGAAAGACATCATATGCCAAATGGAGATTTTGATAGACAACAACACCAAAAAGAAGTAATTATTAAAATTGCTGAAAAGTTTATTGAATCAAAAAGTATAAATTTAGCATTAGAAGCTATGGAAAATGCTTCTGAATGGATGTCTACAGACTTAACACTTAATCAATTAACTTCGATTTTCAATTTATTGTTGAATACTAAAAATTATACCAGTCTTGATACATTTGATTTAGTAGATTTTGAAACATTAAGAATGACTGGTGATGGTGGACTTAAGTATTACAGTTATTCAATGCGTTTGCCTTTGTGGGTTTATTTAATTTATCAGGGATCATTTGATGAATCAATAGGACACATGGAAGAAATTTTAGGTGATTACAAAAAAGTTAATCAAGTAAAGAATTTTGATTTCTCATGTCACAATCTTTACGAAAGACCTGCTTTGTATTCAGAAAGTTATCCTGATGTATTTATGTTTACTCCTGATCCAATGCCTGCATATTGGGCATCTTTGGAAGGAATGAGTGTAGCTGAGGCAATGTCTTGGGCAAGTAATAATGGAGTTTCATTGTCAATTGCTGAAACAATTCCGGCTGGTGATCCAAGATATAATCCAGAAATGGAAGGACGTGTATACGAACAATCTGTTAGATATGGAGCATTGATATCTGAATATAGCAGCGGAACGATTACAGTAATGGGAACTGCAGAAATAGATGAAAGTTTACTTGTTCCAAATATGATTGGTTGGAGCGTTAGTAAAGCAAAGAAATGGGCAGAAGATAATAGTGTTTCTTGGGGAAGTGGAGAAGTATCAGGAAAAGTAACTGGACAAAGCTGTAAAGCTGGTTCTATGATTTCAGCTTGTTCACTATTATCTGTAAACTATGAAGAAGTACAAACACACACTGTTTCTGTTTCATCTGAAGACAATACTAAGGGTACTGTTTCTGGGGATGGTGAATATGAAGATGGAACAACGGTTACTATAAAAGCAGTGCCAAAAGAAGGATATTTATTTGATCATTGGGTTGACGGAAGTGGAAATATAATATCTTCATCAACATATGAAATAACTGTAAATGCCAATGTTAGTTATGTTGCTGTGTTTGTTGTAGATCCTAATTATGTTCCTCCTGAGGAAGAGGGTGGAGAAGAAGGAGGAGAAGGTGAAGGTGAAGGTGGCGAACCAGCAGAACCAATAGGGCCAACAGAACCTACTGATCCACCAACAGATCCACCTACACCTCCTGAAGAAAATCCACCTGTTACTCCAGAATAAGTTAATTGATTTTTGTATATATTAGTTGTATTATTTAGAAAAGCTTAGAAAAGAAGAGTACTTTATAAGGGAAATGTAGAGAGTTTCTGTTTGGTGAAAGGAAACAAGAAGTTATAAAGGAACATGGTCTTGGAGCTGTTAGTCCAATATGAGGATTAACCGGAATGCATACGTTATAATGCTAGAGTATGATAGTACTTGAATGAGGTGTATTATTTACACGAAATAAGGTGGTAACACGTTAATAAAGACGTCCTTAGGGATGTCTTTTTTGTTCCTTATGTACTATCGGTTAGTAGATAAAGGAGAAATATTAAAGATGAAAAAATTATTAGCCGTATTATTAACATTTGTATTAATTTTTGGACTAACAGGATGTGGATCAAAGGGAATTCATATTGCTGTTCCAAACGATACAACAAATGAGGCAAGAGCTCTAATTATTTTAGAGGAATTAGGCATTATTAAATTAAAAGATGGTGCTGGCATTACTGCAACAAAGAATGACATTGTAGACAATCCTTATGATGTTGTCATTGATGAAATTGAAGCAGCACAAATTCCACGTCAAAGACAAGATGTAGATTTTGCCGTTATTAATTCAAATTATGCTATTGAAGCTGGTATTAGTCCTGTTGATGAAGCTTTAGCTTTAGAGGGTTCTTATTCGGCATATGCAAATATCTTAGCAGTAAAGCAAGGTAGAGAAAACGAACCATTAATTAAAGCACTAGTAGCAGCACTAGAGTCTAAAGAAGTAAAAGAATATATTACAAAGACTTATAGTGGCGCTGTAGTGTCAACAATTGATAATCCAACTGATGGTTATGATACATCTATTGATTATGCAACTTTAAAAGGATCTTCAATAAAAGTTGCAGCATCACCAACTCCTCATGCGGAAATTTTAACTATCGCAAAAGAAATATTAGCTAAGAAAGACATTGAGCTAATTGTTGAAGAATTTACTGACTTTGTTGTTCCAAATAATGTTGTTGAAGATGGTAGCTTTGATGCAAACTATTTTCAACATGTTCCTTATCTTGAGGATTTTAATGCAAATAACGGAACGCATCTAGTATCAGTTTGTGCAATACATGTAGAACCAATGGGTATTTATGGTGGCAAACAAAACTCATTAGATATTTTTAAATAATATGATTGAACTAAAAGATATTAAAAAAACATACAAAACAAGCGACGATAAAGTTGAAGCCTTAAAGGGTGTATCTTTAACCATCAATGATGGTGATATTTATGGAATCATTGGTATGTCTGGTGCTGGTAAATCAACACTTGTTAGATGTATCAATTTATTAGAAAAACCAACATCAGGTTCTGTTTTGATTGATGGTACAAACTTATCATTATTAGACAAAAAAGAATTAAATAAATTTCGTAAAAACATTGCTATGGTTTTTCAAAACTTTAATTTATTAATGCAAAGTACATGTTTAGAAAATGTATGCTTTCCAATGGATTTAAATGGTACTGATAAAAATGAAGCAAGAAAGAAAGCCTTAGAATATTTAGATATTGTTGGATTAAAAGAAAAAGCTAATGCCTATCCTGCTGAATTATCTGGCGGTCAACAACAAAGAGTTGCAATCGCTAGAGCTTTAGCATCAAATCCAAAAATTATTTTATGTGATGAAGCAACTTCTGCCCTTGATCCTCAAACTACAGCATCAATTTTAGACTTAATTAGAGAAATTAATATTAAGATGAACATTACTGTTGTTATTATTACTCATCAAATGTCAGTTGTTGAAAACATATGTAATAAAGTTGCAATCTTAGATAAAGGCATAGTTGCAGAAGAAGGATTAGTGACTGAGGTATTTTCTCATCCTAAATCTTTAGCTGCAAAGAAATTAGTATTCCCAGAAATTGAATCATCATCTGAATTAATACAAAATGAAAAACAAAAAATTGTAAGAGTTGTATTTAATGGCTCAGCATCAGCTAGCAAACCATTAATTGCTTCTTTAGCAATCGAAAAGAATATTGCTGCAAATATTATCTATGCATCAACAAGAGATATTAATGGCAAAATATATGGATCGTTATTATTAGGTGTTGATGATTTAGAACAATTAAATACTGTAAAAAAGTATTTGAACGATATGGATGGCGTTATAGCAGAGGAGTTTGAAATTTATGATTAACGAATTATCAGATGCTTTGAAATTATTCCCTTTTGCGTTATGGGAAACAATATACGCCACATTGTTATCAACATTATTCGCACTTGTAATTGGCCTTCCTCTTGGAATATTGCTTGTTGTAGGTGAAGAAAATGGTATTATGCCACTTCCAAAATGGTTAATGAAAATATTAAACTTTATTATTAATGTTTTAAGATCCATTCCGTTTTTAATTGTAGTAATTGTTGTATTTCCTCTAACAAGATTATTATTAGGCACAACAGTAGGAACTGCCGCAAGCATTGTGCCATTAGTTGTTGCAGCTTTTCCATTTATTACAAGACTTGTAGAATCTAGTTTAAGAGAAGTTGATCCTAATTTAATTGAAATGGCCAAAAGCATGGGAGCCACAACTTACCAAATAGTAACAAAAGTATTATTAAAAGAATGTTTCCCATCTTTAATAAACAACATTACAATTGCGATAACTACAATCTTGGGTTATACTGCAATGTCTGGAATTGTTGGCGGTGGAGGACTTGGTAAAATCGCCATTAACTATGGTTATTATCGTTATAACTATCCAGTAATGATATTATCAGTGATTATTTTGATATTATTAGTACAAATTATTCAAAAAATAGGTTCATCAATCTCAATTAAAACCGATAAAAGATTGAAGAATTAAAAATAAGTATATTTTTAATGAAATGATAAATGGTTTTTACTTAAAAAGTAAAACCTTTTTTATGTTGGTTAAATATGAGATAATTACTTGCGAGGAGATAAGTAATATGAAGAAATTATTAACTTTATTATTATCATTATTGATGTTTATCACACTTACAGCCTGTGGTGGACAAAAAACAAAAGAAGTAGGATCAACAGCTGAATTTTCTTCAATTGGTATTACAACGATGAAAATACCTGGAGAGGTAATTTCAAACATCAAATACTATATTGTTGATAACAAGATTGCTGAAATAGATTTCACAAACTCAGGTCATGATTATGTATATCGTGGTTCTAAAGAATGTGGTCCAAGCGCAATTCTAGATATTGATTCAGTTCCAACAATGACAGTTTCATCAACATTTGATGGAATCAGTTATACATTATCTGCATATCCAGAGGGATTAGCTGCTATATGGATTGATAATATGACTACATATTCTTTGTTTGGTAAGAATTTAACTGAAAGTTCAAACTATGAATTTTATAGAATCCTAGAATTAATCACTGATGAAGATATCATTGAACAACAAGTTGATCTTCCAGAAATAAGTGCAAAAACAACTAAGGATTATATTGTTGAATGGTTTAAAGACAATGGATTTAAAGATGTTGAATATGTATATGAAAATTCCGATACCGTGGAAGAAGATCATGTAATTAAATTGTCTAAAGAAGGAAAAGCATATCCTTCAGATGGAATTGTATGTACTATTTCTACAGGACCTAAGAAACCTGAAATTGTAAAGGTTGCAGATAATATGATTGGTTATACAGAAGCTGATTTCGTAGATGAATTAAAGAAATTAGGTATGGGCTATACTAAAGGTTCTACAACATATTATTCAACTACAATCAAGAAGGGTAATGTATTTGATTATGATGATGGATCATTCCCTGTAGGTACAGTTATTAAATATCATTTATCAAGAGGAGCATATGAATTTGACTCTGATGACTTCAATACTTTAACAAAAGCAAAAGCAGAAGAATTAGTTGATGATTTAAATAAATTAAATGCTCATGTTGAACTTGAACTTGAAAAACACGAAACAAGTAATCATGATGTTGGAACAATATATAAATGTAATGGAACAAGAGATGGAATCAAAACGATTGTATCTTGTAGATTAGCAGTAAGCCCTACACCAGATACAAGAGTTACACTTCCTAACTATGTTGGTACTTACAACAATCCATGTGGTAGCCAAAGTGCATGCACAGTTAATCAAATTAACTATATGATTGAATATCATAACGATGGAAACCCAGAAGGTTATATTTCTGCTCAAACAGTTGCTGCTGGAAAAGTTGAACCAGGAACTAATGTTAAACTAATTGTCTCTGGTGCAAAAGCTTATATTGGCAGAGTTGAAAATGGTTATTATTCAAAGGCTGAAGGTAGCAATTATGTAGAAACATCTGAAAGTTTAAAGGGACCTAGTTTCTTTGGACAATTTGATAAATGGAATATTGAATATGAAAATACATTTAATGATGCAAGACCAGATGGCGCTATAGTTGAAATTGATGTATATGACGAAAACGAATATAGATGGAATGCTAATTATATTGAAGGCTATTATTCAACAGTCAACACTAAAGTAAGAGTTATCATTAATGATTTAAGGTTATATTAGTTTATATATCAAATAAATATGCATAAAGTGGGTTAAAAACCCACTTTTTGTATGAAAAAGCAAGCAAAATAAGCACTATTTTTAGTATTTGAAGGGCAAAAACGAATAAAATGCTATAATTAGTTTATATTTTAAGGCTTTTTTATGGGGAAAATTAAACGTACATTATCACTTGCGCTAATAGTTTTGCTATCGATTACAACTATCAATCCGATAAAAGCGGAAGAAATTGATAATGGTGATTTAGATGATAATACACAAATCATTGAAGAAGAAAAAACTTCTGATGATATTGAAATAAAACAATTAAATATAATTCCAGAATCACAATTAAATTATATTGAAGAAGATATTGATGCTTCTAGACTTGAACATGTATATTACAAGCGTCCAATATTAAAAGCAGAAGTATTACCTAATAAATTTCTATTAGAAGATAACATTTCTGGAAAAGATTATAACGGTGTTACTGCTGTAAAAGACCAAAACCCATATGGAACATGTTGGGCACATGCTGCAATGGGTTCTGCTGAAAGTATTTATAAAAAACAAACTGGTATTGAAATAGATTTATCAGAATTACAATTAGCTTGGTTTGCATATAATAGCTTTGAAATAGAAGATCCATCAAAACTAATTACTAAAGATGGTGGAGAATATGTTTATAGCGTTAACGAAAAATTTGATGCTCCATTAGACAATGGTGGAAATCAAAGTGTCGCAACAGATGCTTTATCTTCTGGTATTGGACTATCAACAGAAAATTACTTGCCATATCCAACTGGAACCGAAAGAGTATATGTAAAATATGTTGATGGCATACAAGTTGAATGTGATGCAGATGACCCAAATCGTATTGGTTATTATGAAATAAACTCAGGCATTAGTGAAAAGCCAAGCGATAACAAATGTTATCACACAGACTATAGACTAGTTGCATCAGATTGGTATAGTGCTAGCGATGCTTCAGAAATTAAAAAAGCCATAATGGATAAAGGAGCACTCGCAACTTCTCTTTTCTATGATAATTCATATTTAAATGATGATGATAAATCTTTCTTTTGTTTTGATAAAACTGCAACAAACCATGCAGTACTATTAGTGGGATGGGATGACGATTATTCTGCAGACAACTTTAATCCAGAACCAGAAAACAATGGTGCATGGCGTGTAAAAAATAGTTGGGGCACTTCATGGGGAGATAATGGATATTTCTGGGTATCATATGAAGACACTAGCCTTTCAGATAAAGTATTTGCTTACACAATAGAAGAAATTACTGATAGTAATGATTACGATGTTTACCAATATGATGGTGGCACTATGGGTGCTTATATTGCCGGAGATGGCTATAGAACTGGAAACATTTATAAGGCACAGAAAAAATCATTCATAAAAGAAGTTGGCGTTTCTACTCTTGATGCAGATGTAAATTATACTATTGATGTATATGTTGGCGTTGATAATGATAACCCAACATCAGGAACAAAAAAATGTACTAAAACCGGGACATTTAAAAATGGTGGATATCATACTGTAAAACTTGATGATAATGTAACAATTAATAAAGACGAATATTTTTCTATTGTTGTAACATATAAACATCAAAATAATAGTGCAGTGCAAATACCACTTGGTTCAAACGATACATATTCAAGTGTTTTGTATCATGATGATGCAGAAAATGATTTATGTTTTATTGGTGGCCCAACCGGAAACTTAATACCTTATGAAGGAAAAACAACCAGAGTTAAAGCATATCTATTAGAAAATCAAGATGGTAGCTCAACATATACTATTAATTATTATTTACAAAACATTGAAGATAACAATTACACATTAAGTGACACTAAAACTAAAAATGGTAATGCTGGAGCATTAGTTGAAGCACCACACGATGAAATGCTTGGCTTTACATATAATTCTGAGAAATCATCTGTATCAGGAAATATTGCCGATGATAATTCTTTAGTATTAGAAGTTTATTATGATAGAAATTCATATACATTAACAATTGATGCTGATGGTGGAACATTAGTTAATAACAATCCTGAAAATGTTAAATTTGGTGCAACTATTATTAGACCTGCTGATCCAACAAAAAATAATTATGTATTTAAAGGATGGCAACCAGAAATACCAGATACGATGCCTAATTATGATTTAACAATCAAGGCAAAATGGGAAGCAAATAAAGTTCAATGCAAAACTCAATATTTCTTTGAAGGTTTAGATGGGCAATATACAAAAGATGATACAAAGACATCAACTAAAGATATTTCTATAGGAACATATTCTGGTGCAGATATTAAAGTTTTCGAAGGTTTTACATTAGATAAAGAAAAGTCTAAAGAAGAAAGTAGTTTAAATACTGTTGAAGAATTAAATAGCATCATTATTAATAACGATAAAACATTTAATTTATATTATGCTAGAAACAAGCACACCATTACTTTAAACAAATCTCAAGGAATTGATAGTGTAAGTGGTAATGGTGAATACTATTACGGTAAGAGTGATATTGAATTATCAGCTACTTTAAAAGTGGGCTATACTTTTAAAAACTGGACTGGT
>JAZUIZ010000018.1:0-149998 GCA_045642525.1 Erysipelotrichaceae bacterium | reverse complement strand
CATCAACTAAGTTCTTTTCAATTAAGATTAATTTATCTTTATCAAACCCTTCAATCAAAGGAACCTTTTCAATTAAATATAAGTTTGCTTTAGTTAATTTAAGTCTCGAATCATCCGCAAGTATTAATACATTTTCGTTTTCTTCATAACTATACCCTATCGCTTTTTTCTCAACTACTTTAATATTAATAGTTTGATCATCAAGTTTTTCAACATCACAACTTTCAATTAATGGATTTGTCTTGATGTTTTCTTCAACTTTGCTAGGGCTTGTGAAGATATATTTATCATTTGTTGTGACACCACTTAAATTTAAGATGTCTTCACTTTTTAAATAGATATTGCCTTGTACTGATATCCCCTTTATATTAGATACATCTAATACTAGATATAATGTTGCAATTATAGCAATACAAATAAAAACACTCAATATAAGATTTCTTCGCTTAGCTTTATCATATTTTGATACAATCTTAGCGTTTTTTCTTTCATTTAAAAAATCATTATTATTCAATATTTTGAATTTATCGTTTAACAATTGAACTTCTCAACTTCCATGACAAGTTTAATGCCATATTTTTCTTTAACTTTATCTTGAATATCATAAGCTAAGCTCAAATAATCGCTAGCTTCTCCATTTCCATTATTCACAATAAAATTTGAATGCTTATCAGAAACACTTACATCATTATGTGATGCGCCACGATATCCAATGCCATCGATTAATTTCCACGCAAAACCATTTTCAGGATTCCTAAAACACGAACCAGCACTTGGTTTATCTAATGGTTGTGTTAATTTTCTTCTTTGAAATCTATCTTCCATTAATTCTTCAATTGTTGAAATAGGCTTCTTCACTAATTTTAATCTTCCTGCAATCACCACCCAACGAGGATGATCATGAAAAATAGAATGACGATAAGAAAAATTACATTCATCATTTTTCATCCAAACAAGTTTGTCATCTCTTAATACTAGAACTTCATTTATAACATTGGACATATCGCTTTTATATGCTCCAGCATTCATATAAATTAGACCACCTATCGTTCCAGGTATTCCAGATGCAAATTCAAGACAGCTCAAGCCTTGCTTAGCTAGTATATTTGCAAGCGCAGGTGCCATAACACCAGCTTCAACATATACTTCATCATTGCTAATTTCGTATGAGTTTAACTTTTTCAAGCTTATAACTACCCCATTATATTCTGACTCGCCACAAATTAAATTCGAGCCATTGCCAATCACTTTAAAAAATATTTGATTACTTTTTAAATAAGAAATAATTGCATTTAAATCATCAACACTACTGGGCGATACAAAATGTTTGATATGTCCTCCCATTTTTAAGGTTGTCAAATCTTTAAAATATTTATCTTGGCTATAATCACCATGTTGTTTCAAAAACTCTTCTAACATAAACTTTCAATTTCCTTAACTATATCATTTAACACATTAGGATTACCCAAGCTTAGAGCATTGTCGGATAATTTGCGTAATTTATTACTATCATTAATAATATCACTTACTGTCCTAGATAAATTATTAATATTTAAGTCTTTTTCTTCAATCATAATTGCAGCATCTTTATCAACAAGTGACTTCGCATTATAGTATTGGTGATTATTTGGAACATAAGGTGATGGTATTAATATAGCAGGCATACCAATAGCCTTAATTTCTGATATAGTTGTCGCACCAGCTCTGCACAATAACAATGTAGAGTTTTTCATTACATTTATGCCATCGATATGTTCAAATATTTTTATATAACTTGTATTTTTTATTTTATTGATTGTATCTTCATAGTGCGATTTTCCAGTAGCATAAACAACTTGATAAGAACCATCTAATGTATTAAAAAAATCAATTAACTTTTCATTTACAGAACTAGAACCAAGTGAGCCCATAAAAGCAACAAGTGTTTTTTTATTTGGATCTAAACCTAAATTAGATATAACATTTTCATCTTTTTTCAATGAATATGCTTTAGATGATTGTGGATTACCTAAAATTTTAATGTTTTTATTCTTGAATGTTTTTAAGTTTTCTTCATATGAACCAATTACCAAGTCAACTTTTTTATCCAAAAATCTATTTGCACGCCCAGCAAATGAATTTTGTTCATGAATTATAGTTTTCATTTTCAATTTTGAGGCAGCAAGAATTACTGGAATAGAAATATAGTTTCCAAAGCCAATCGCAATATCAAAACCTTTAAGTAAAGACAAGCATTTGAAATAACCTTTAACAATTGAGAATATGCTTTTAATTTTTTGGGCAAAGCCACCTTTTGTTGTATAAACATCTAAACCAATATATTTAAAATTATGTGCTGGTATAACATCTTTTTCCATTCGATCATTTGATCCAATGAATGTTATATCGTGTCCTCTTTTTTCTAATTCTTCAGCCAGTGTAATAGCAGGATAAATATGCCCTCCTGTGCCACCAGCGGCAATTACAATTTTCATATAATAATTCTATCATAGTAACAAAACGGCAACTATTTGTTGTCGTCAATCATTTTGTTAACTTTTTTTAATTCTACATCTGTTTTAAAAACAAAAAACTTATTTACAATTAACTTTGTTAATAAGGGATTAAGTAAAATAAGAAAAACATTATATACCACAAAATATGTCCAGAAACTTGTTCCAATAAGATCAACTAATGGTCTAAATAAAAATATTTCAATAGCTGAAAGAAACAAATATATTCCTAAACAAAATCCAATGTATTTAAATGTTTGTTTTCCCATTTTCTCTACAACACTTATTATATTGCTTAAATTATGTTTTTATTTAATTTTTTTGTACATGATACAATTAATTTAATGAATGATATTTATGATTTGATTATTATTGGTGGTGGTCCAGCAGGATTAACTGCCGCAATATACGCAAGAAGAGCCAATTTAAATGTTTTATTGATTGAAGAATTCCAAGATGGTGGAAAATTATCAAAAATAAGTAAAATTGACAATTATCCAGGATTTGATTCAATTTCTGGTTTTGAACTTGAAAACAATTTCTTAACACAGGCAAAAAAATATGAAACAAAAATAATTAATGAAAAAGTAATTTCATTAAAAAATAACATAGTTACAGTATCAAGCAATACTACATATCAAGGTAGAACAATATTAATAGCTACAGGCAATAAAGAAAGGAAACTAAATATACCTTTGGCTAATGAATTTGAAGGAAAAGGAATATCATATTGTGCAACATGTGATGGATTCTTTTTTAAAGATAAAGAAATTGTTGTTATTGGTAACAATGAAAAAGCACTTCAAGAAACTGAATACTTGTGCAATATTGTTTCAAAAATCACATTTATTACTAAAAACGAAAATATTATTGGTGATAAAACTATAATTGAAAAACTAACAAATAATAATAAAATACATTTCAAATATAATTTTTTACCAACCAAATTATTATTAGAAGACAACAAAATACGTGGTTTACTTATTAAAAATACTATTAATAATAATACTGAAACAATTAATTGTGCAGGAATATTCCCTTTTATTGACTATAATCCAAGTACAGATTTTGTTGATGAAAAGATAAAAAACGAAAAAGGATATATTGTTGTTAAATCAGATATGTCCACTTCGATAGATGGTATATATGCCGCAGGAGATTGCACTCAAAAAGATTTAAAACAAGTAGTGACAGCTTGTTCAGATGGAGCTATTGCTGCAACATCAATAATAAAATATTTAAAAAATAATTAATTATAATTATCTAATATTTAACAATTAACGAAATAAACATCACAAACAAAGTAATAATAGAAGCTATTGCCCTATTCTTATCTTTTTTTAGAATAGTAAATATTAATATAAATGCTAATGAAATGCAAAATATATATGATAATAAGTTTTTTGGAAAATTGTCCATAAACGAAGGAATAAAGCAAACACCTTGATACACTAAAAATGATGTTGCAATAGATAATATGACAGTCGCTAATAAATCATCAGTTCTAACATACCAAGCAATATATGCTCCAGGTAAAGTTAATATAGTTAGTAAAAACCACTTCGGATAAAACATAAACAATTTCCATCCCAAATATGAAAAAGGGACTTGTAATAAATATATCAATGGCTGCGAAATCAAGAAAAAAACAAATGTCTTAATTGCTGCATCTTTTGGAGTTTTACAATTCAATATAATAATGAGCGCAAATAAAATCCATGATTCCAGATATGTACCAACATTAGCAAATGATGTGTGAACAGTGAAAGGTAATATTAAAGTCAAAGCAGAATAAAAAGCAGTTCCAAGCGCAAACCAAATTACCCTTTTCCAAGTCATCTCAATTCCAAAAAATAATTTATTTAGAATCATTCTTTTTATCCTTCTTAAACGGACAAGAATCTGCATGCGAACAATATGCACATTTTCCAGCATTTCTTGTCATCACAATTATAGCAAATGCACATGCAATTACCGTTATTACAATCAGTATATAATCAAATAAATTTAATCCACACTCGTTCACGATTTAATCTTAATAAGACCATTTAAGGTTTGTCAAACAAAATAATGAACAAATTGTAATATAATCAAGGTATGAAGAAAGATGAAACAATACAAAATTATCTAGAAGCAATTTATATTATTTCTCTAAAAAAGAAAAAAATACGTGCAATAGATATTGCAAATTATCTTGATTATTCTCGTCCAACAGTTTCAATAAAATTAAAAAAACTTGAAGATGATGGATTTATAAAAATAAATAACAACGAAATCACTCTAACTGATATAGGTTTTGGCGTTGCACAAAAAATGTATGAAAGACACGAATATATTGCTAAAATTCTTATTAGTTTAGGTGTATCAGAAGAACAAGCATATAAAGATTCTTGTTTAGTTGAACACGATTTATCAGAAGAATCATTTAATGCCATTAAAAAGGCAACTGAAAAACTTCCAAAATAATAAAAAAGTCGATGCAAATCGACTTAATTATTCCTTAGCTCTTCCACAATATTTGCCATCTTGTGTAGAGATGGTTATTTTTTCACCCTCTTCTATAAATAGAGGAACTTTAACTAGTAAACCAGTTTCAGTTGTAGCATCTTTTAAAGCTGCTGTTGCAGTATTTCCTTTAACCGCTTGTTCGCAAACAGTTAATATTAAATCTACTTTGTCAGGAAGAAGCACTCCTAATACTTCACCTTCATAAAAAGTAATATTGCAATCTAAATTAGGAACTAAAAAATTCTTTTCCCATTCTAATCTATCCATAGGTATTTCTAGTTGTTCATATGTTTCATTGTCCATAAAAACAGCAGAGCCACTATCATCATACAAAAATTGCATTGGTCTTTTATCGATGCTTGCTTCGCCTACTTGATCTCCGCCAATAAGGCTCAATTCCTTAACAACTCCTGTTTTTGGTTGTTTTACTTTAATCTTTACTTTCATTTTTGCCATTGCTGTCTTATTCAAAGCAATGTCAATGCATTGATACAACTCGTTTTCCCAAGTAAAACATTGACCTGGATGTAATTCTGTACAATTTATCATAATATCCACCTCTTAAATAACATATATATTGTATTATGCTAAAAGGATTTTTCAAAATATTTATGATTTAAGCGTTTTGAAATTAATAATTTGATTATCATATACTTCAATATCCATTACATAATTATCAAAAAATAGCGAATATCCATTTGCAATACTATACACGCAAACTTCCATGCCATTCACAAAAAAATCTTGCAATTCTTCTTTTCTAAGTAGCCTACATTTTACATAACTTAACACATCAGCTTCTTTCTTAAAAATAGATTCAAACTCATTTAAATTAGAATAGACATTATTAGCTGTATAAATATAGTCACTCTTCATACTCACTATCATCATCAGAGTACACATCACAATCAAGAAAGTTGTTGAGATAAATCCCTTCTTTTTTACAAATAATTCTTTCATATTCAGTATTGTTTTTTGAATATACAACATATATACACCCATTTCTTTCTTCAAAAAATAAATATTCAACGTCATTTAAATAAATCTGAGTTCCAGGTTGCAATATAAGTTTTTCATTAACCAATGATAAACGATATTCCTTATTCTTATATATAAAATTTAATTGGTTATTTGATATTTGCATATCATACGAAATAAGTAATTGTTCCCTAAGTTGTGCTAAAGCTATTTCGTCATTAATTTGGTTATAATCAAAATCAATATCGCTAGTAAACACGAATGCTTGAATGCAAATTGGTAACATAGTTATAGTTATTATTAGACCCAAAAGATTTCTAATTACTGTCATCTATTTCACATGCCTCGCATTCATATAAACTTTTATAAATATTTTCATATTCATAATTAGTTCTTGTTTGATATTCAATATAACCATCTTCATATTTGACAATCAAATGATATATTGAATAACAAGTGACACATACTAAACTAGTTATAAAGACAACAAGCAATGAATCTAATAATAAGAAACCTTTCTTATTCCACAGTTGCATATCCATTTCCTAAGTGTACAATTACTGAATGTTTTCCAAAAGAAATAGTTTTGGCTTGATTAACGTGGCCCATAGAATTAAAGTATAAGCCGTTATCTACATCAACATTATCTTTTTCTTGCATTGCTAATGACTGCATATTTAAATATTTATTTAAATATTGATAATGATCTAAATTTAAATTATCAGTATTGTTTGATGACAATAACACAAAAATCGAAAGTAAACATATACATATCAGCATTTCTAACATATTAAATCCTTTATTAGTCTTCAACACAATGTCCGTCGACAATAGACAAATTTGTTCCATTGGAACACGTTGTTTGATTTTCATCTAAATAACCTCCATTTACAAGATCTGCAATACTATTTGGCATTGTCCCATAATCTAACTTAAATTGTGCTATCGCAGAATCAACTACTTTTGTCATGGCTGAACATGCCCTGCTATCAACGGAATTAATTACCTTCGAAACATTTGGAATCGTCAATAAAAATAATATTGAAATTATAATAACTACAACAACCATTTCCAATAATGTGAAACCTTTTTTTACCATATAACACCCCCCTTATTAAAAACTGGATAATGCCTGCATCGGCATAAATAGTATTTGATAAATAAATATAACGATTATTCCTATGAATGCATATGTAGATATTTGAATTGTCAAAGCGTAACGTTTCATTTTGTTGTTAATCCTATCTCTAGCGAGTTTAGTATAACTATCAAGCATAGCAGCAAAATCATTTGTATAATTAGCTATTTTAATAAATCTCGATAATGAAATATCATAATATTGTTTTTTTACAGCATCTTTTAAACTATCACCTTCTAATAAAGCTTCATCTAAATGAAATGCTAAAAATGAAACTATTGGCTTACTTTTCATACCCTTCAGAATAGTTAATGCTTGTTTTGTTTTATATCCTCTACTTACGCAAATTAATAATAATGATATAAATTCTTCAGAGTAGTATGTATTAATTAAAGAATTAGGAAAATGTTTTGACATAAACATATATAAAAGTGTTATTCTTTTTGGTTGTAAAAAGAAAACTAATAATAAAACTATAATTAGTAAAGCATAATAGAAAACATTAATAATTATTTTAAATATTAATCTAATATTTTGATATATCTGCAGTTTTGAATTAAAAGAACTTAATAAATTAAAAATTGTATCCATGCCATATAAGTCAAATAAATATAACACTGTAATAGAAACAAAAAGTAATATACAAGGATATGCAATAGATGAAAATAATTTATTTTCACCAGTTTTGTGTCTATCATAAAATTCTAAGGACAATGACAAAGCAGATGAAAAAGAATTGCTTTTTAGTAAAGGAATCATATATTCTCTGATTTGCTTTGGCAAATAATTAGGAATTATATCTTCAATCATTTTGCCATTTTGTAAAGATGCGTTTATATCATCAAACAAGTATTTATTTTTCTTATTTTTTATTAAATCTAATGCTTGATTCAAAGGAATATTAGCTTCAATCAATTTAGAGATATATGATAAATCTTCTATTGAGATTTCTTTTTTAGAGAACATCTTTTTCAAAGATCCCATGTTCAATTCCCCTTTCAATTTGAAATTCTAGATTAATAAAGTTTTTAGAATTATTTTTATTCTTTTGGAAATACATTATTTCATCTCTATCCATAATTTCATATAAAACAATCTTTTCTTTCGTGTTCTTGTCTATCATCATTCTTTGATTGCAAATACATAATAAGTTTTCATATAAATGATCTTCATTTACACCAAAATCGACCATTCTAGATATGCAACTAGAAGATCTAGAAGCGTGGAGCGTAGTTAAAACAAGATGACCTGTATTGGCTGCAACAACTGCCATCTTAGCAGCTTTTTCATCCCTTATTTCACCTATCATGATAATATCGGGATCATGTCTTAATATTTGTTTTATACCAGAGGCATAATCAAAACCAATTGCTTCATTTACTTCAAGTTGAATAAAGTTATCATTGTAAACCTCGATAGGATCTTCAATCGTATATATTTTTTTATTTTTAACACTTTTTAATAGCGAATATAAAGTTGTAGTTTTTCCCGACCCTGTTGGACCTGAAAAAATTATTAGTCCACAATCTTTTTTTAATAATTTTTGAAAATAATTATTTTGCGAAACAATGTGTGACAAGTTATTAGCATTTATTTTAACGTTGGAATTTAATATCCTTAATACACCATTTGTATAATTCAAACTATTAATTACCGCAAATCTTAAAGAAAGTTGTGTGCCATCAACTTCCATTTCAAACTGACCAGTTTGAGGCTGCAACAAATTTCCAACATCTAAATTAGCGAGATATTGTAAATAACGTATTAATTTATAATCATCAAATTTTTCTTTAACATTTCTTAATTCACCATTGATGCGCATTTGAATACTTATATCTTGAAATGTTAAATAAAAATGGATATCTGTTGCATTATATTTGATAGCCAATCTTAATAACGCTAATAATCTTTCTTCCATTTTCTGCCTCCTACAATATAATTAGCAAATAAATGGATAATTCCTATAAAAAAACACTCGTTAGAGTTAGTACGAGTGTATGTATATTTAAAGTAAATACAACAAACTTAATTAATGATTAAATTAAATAAAGATTATTTTCTAACTCATATGACAAAGTTGTTGATTCGTTATGTCCTGGATAAATTTTATAATCTTTATCAAATTGTTTAAATATTTTTAAAGATTGTTTGAGAGTTGATTCATTGCCACCTTCTAAATCAGTTCTACCTACAGCACATCTAAACAATGTATCACCTGTAAATATGCAATCATCAAAAACAAATATTGTTGAACCAGGCGTGTGACCGGGAGTAAATATAACTTCAAAATTAAATGTTCCAACATTCATTTTTCCTTCAATTAAATTTGTAGTTGGACAAGTAATATATGAAGAAACGCCAAACATTTTTACGCTATATTTATCTCTTGCTAAAAACTCATCATCCGAATTTAAATAAACTGGACAATTGTATTTTTCATATAATCCATCAACAGCCTTAATATGATCGAAATGTCCATGAGTCAATAGAATGCCAATAAGTTTTAAATCTCCAAGAATATTTATAAGTTTTTCTGCTTTAGATGCTGGATCTATCAATAAAGCATTTAAACCATCACTTAATAAGTATGTATTGGTTTCTATTGGCCCTAAAACATATGTTTGTATGTCCATACTTAATAAAAATAGGCCTTTAGCCTATTTTTTCTCCTTATGTACAGTCTTTTTATTGCATCTAGGGCAATATTTCTTTATTTCCATCTTATCAGGATGCTTTTTCTTATTTTTTTCAGCGAAATAAGTTTCTTCGCCACATTCAGAACATTTAAATGTAATAAATTCTCTAGGCATTTTTATTAACCTCCATGTTTACGCTTTATTATCTTAACAAAGTAATGATAAAATTTCAACTAAAAACACTACAAAAGCCTAATAATAAGTGGATTTTCATATATCGTCTTCAAAAAATATAGCATCTATACAAGTGGCTCACTATAACTAACTCTAAGATGTTCATAGGCTTTTTGTGTAACAACTCTTCCTCTAGCTGTACGATTAATAAAACCAATTTGTAATAAATAAGGTTCATTTACATCTTCTAAAGTAATTGCCTCTTCTCCGATAGCGCTAGCAATAGCCTCTAAGCCGACGGGTCCACCCTTAAATCTTTCAATGATACCCATTAAATATCTAATATCAACTTCATCTAAACCAAGAGAATCAACTTTTAATCTTTCAAGAGATTTTTTTGCGATATCAATGTTTATTTCACCATTATTTTCAACTTGTGCAAAGTCTCTTACCCTTCTAAATAGTCTATTTGAAATTCTAGGAGTGCCTCTAGATCTTCTAGATATTTCAACAACAGCATCTTCTTTAATAGGACACTCTAAAACTCTAGAAGTTCTTTTAATAATAGATGCCAACTCATCTTCGGTATAATAATTTAATTTAAAAGTATATCCAAATCTATCTCTCAAAGGAGAAGATATGGCACCTGCTCTTGTAGTGGCACCAACTAAGGTAAATGGTGGAAGGTCAAGTCTAATTGATTTAGCCCCTTCTTCTTTTCCAACAACAACATCAATATAAAAATCTTCCATTGCAGAATATAAAACTTCTTCAACAATTTTTGGTAGACGATGAATTTCATCAATAAACAAAACATCGCCTTCTTGTAAGGAAGATAATATTGCAGCTAAATCACCAGTTCTTTCAATACTAGGACCGGTAGTTGTTTTGATATTTGTTCCCATTTCATTCGCAATAATATAAGCCATTGTAGTTTTACCTAACCCTGGTGGGCCATATAATAAAACATGATCCAAAGCTTCGTTACGCATTTTTGCAGCTTTAATAAAAACATCTAAATTATCCTTTAGATCTTTTTGACCAACATATTCCTTTAATGTCTGTGGCCTCAAAGATGAATCATCATCTTCATTTAACTTATTTGCATTTAATATTTTTTCTTCTAACATAATTTACTTTACAAACATTTTTAGAGCTTTCTTAACAAGCTCATCGGTTGAACCATTTTCATTTTTTAAGGCATTAATGACTGGTTTAATTTCTTGAGTTTTATACCCAAATTGTTTTAGAGCGCTTTCAACTTCCTTTAATTTATCATTTGAAACCATATCGCCAGTTTCAACGAGCTTACCTTTTAAATCAAGGATTATTTGTGATGCTGTTTTGTTTCCAACGCCAGGCATACGCTTCATAAAATCAACATCACCATCTTCAATTGCCTTTATAACATTTTTTACAGTGTTTCTTGCAAGAATGCTAGATGCAATCTTAGGCCCTAAACCCTTAACAGAAATTAGTTTTACAAAAAGATCATACTCTTCTAAAGTTAAAAAGCCAAACAAGCTTATATCATCTTCTCTTACATTTTGATATGTATAAATGGTAATCTCTTGTCCTTTAACCAAAGAATCTGGGTGATAAAAATTGATGCGATAACCAATATTATTGACATCAATCAATACATAATCACTACCAAAAGCATGAACTTTTCCTCTTACAAAACCAATCATACATTAATTATAGTACATTATATGTATCTTTTTTAGTGTACAAATCATTTTGAAATATGTAATTTGTACTATATTGTTTATTCGATAATGATACAATAAGTCTATGATGACATTAAAGGATATATCTTGGAGTTTATTCTTGTGTGGACTTGGATTGTTTCTGTTTGGTGTGGTTTTAATGGGAAATGGTTTAAAGTCATTAGCAGGAGATAAATTAAGAGATTATATCGATAAATATACTTCAAAACCAATTCAAGGTATTATAGTTGGTGCAATTCTTAGTGCTTTGATACAATCATCAAGTGCAACAACGGCAATTACTATTGGTTTCATTAGAGCTGGACTAATGTCTTTGGAACAAGCAGCTGGTATCATAATTGGTGCAAATATTGGTACAACAGTAACTGCCTTTTTAATTGGTTTAAATATTTCTGGAATTGCTCCATATTGTATAGTTTTAGGAGCATTTATATTATTATTTAGTTCAAATAAAAAATATAAAGATATCGCAAATATTTTAGTAGGATTTGGTGTTTTATTTTATGGAATGGATTTAATTAGTGACACTTTATCTCATTTAAAGGAGGTTGAAGAGTTTACTAAACTTGCAGCACTATGTGCAAACAATCCATTTATTGGACTTGGTATTGGCTTATTAATGACTTGTGCAATGCAATCAAGTTCTGCAGCAATTGGTTTAATACAAATCATTTATGAAACTGGTGCTATTTCATTTTCTGCGATACTTCCTTTTATATTTGGATCAAACATCGGAACTTGTATTACTGCAATTATGGCCTCAATGGGTGGAAATGTTTCTTCCAAACGAGCAGCTGTTTTGCATACAACTTTCAACATCATTGGTTCTATTATCGGAATGCTTTCAATTGGTATTTTAAATTCATTTATTTTATCGTTGAATCTAAATCCTATGATGCAAATAGCCGTTGTTCATATTATTTTCAATACGGTTACTGCGATAATTATATTCCCATTCATAAAACAACTATGTAACTTTACAAGAATAATAATAAAGGGAGAAGAACCAAAGAAACGCAACATAGATGTTAGTGAATTAAATCCAGAGTTATTTCCTGTTCAATCAACTGCCCTAGCCGTTGCATATAAAGCTATTATTCAAGAAAGAGATCTTGTAATCGACAATGTAGAAGCTACATTAGTCTTTTTCTTAGAAAATAAAGGAACGGAAGAAATGGAGAATATCAATCAAACAGAAGAATTAATTGATAAATTAGATAGATCAATATCTAACTTCCTAACAAACATTCATACATCAAATATGTCAACATCCGCAAAACAAATGCAGTTATTGTATCTTGAAATAAATAAAAATCTAGAAAGAATTGGTGATTTAGTTCTTAATGTTGCAGAGTTTGTAAATATGATTCATGAAGGAAAAGGAACTTTTACAGATGCTGCATATTCAGAATTAGATGAAATGTTTAAAACATTTTTCGAAATGATGAATTTATCATTTAGATATGTTGAAACAAAAGATGAAGAAACATATGAAGAGTTATCTAAACTTGAAGAAAAAATGGATAGCATGGATGAGACTTATAGAGAAAATCATTTGTTACGTATGACTACAAAAGAATGCACATCACCTATTGCATCAAGTGTTTATGCTGATATATTGTCTAATATCGAACGTATGGCTGACCATTGTTACAATATCGCTAAAGGCGCTAAATATAGACTATAGATAATTTATATTGATAAACAAAAAAATGAGCCAATCGCATATAAGATTGACTCATTTTGTTTAAAATGATATTTCTTTATTACCCGTAATTTTCATATACAGTAATAACGAAACGATAGTTGATACAGTCAGTATCGTTGCGTATGCCGCGGCAATACCATAATTTCCTCTAGATACATAAGAATATGTAGCTATAGTTAATGTCACGGAATTTAAGTTATAAAGAATTATTGATGTTGATAATTCTGTAATTATTGTAACCCAAGACATAATTGCGCCTGACAAAATACCATTTGCCATCATAGGAACAGTTATTGTGAAAAACGCTTTTAATTTAGATGATCCCAAAGATATTGCAGCTTCTTCAATAGACATAGGAATTTGTTGAAGCGTTGCAACCGATGACCTTATAGTATATGGTATACGTCTAATAACCAACGCAACAATCATAATCGCAACAGTTCCAGTTAATACGAATGGTTTTGAAGAGAAAGACATTGCAAGCGCAATACCAACTACAGAACCAGGTATAATATATGGAACCATAGAGAAAACATCTATAATTCTATTTGCGGAATTGTTTCTTCTAACAACTAGGTACGATATTAAAATTGCTAAAACAATTACAATTAGTAACGAAACGATGCCTATGTAGAATGTATTTGGAATAGCTTTCTTTAAATGTGTAAATGCATATTTATATGAATCTAAAGAATATCCTTTTAAGAATAACTTTCCAGATGTTTTCAAGAAAGATGTATAAATTACATATAGTTGAGGCAAAAACGCAAGTCCAACGAGTAACCAACAATACAAATTAATAAAGAATGCTTTTATGCCATGCAATGGCTTTCTTTCAATAGGATGAAGAGCATTCATGGTAAATTTAAATTTTCCATTAACAAATCTTTGCGCCAAGAAAAATATAGTTGTAATTACAATACCTATAACAGAAACAGCAGCACCAAAACCATGATTTGACCCAGTTTCAGCAAAATATGCATTATAAATAACAACTGGGAAGGTTTGATAACCTTCTCCTATTAACAATGGAGTTCCAAAATCAGCAAAGGCTCTCATAAAAACCATTAATGTTGTGGCAATAATCGTTGGCATACAAAGTGGAATAATAACTTTGAAGAAACGTTTAGCCCCTGTTGTGCCCATATTTTCACTAGCTTCTAGTAATGAATTGTCAATATTTTTTAATGCGCCAGATACATACAAAAACGCAAGTGGAAACAATTGAAAAGCCAGTACTAGCAAAATTCCAGTAAAACCATATATGCTTGGCATTTGAAAGCCAGTAAGATTTTTTATAAAACTTGTAACTACGCCATTTCTTCCAAGAAGCATAATCCATGAATAAGCACCAATGAAAGGAGCAGACATTGAACAAAGAATAATTAATATTTGCAACAAAGTCTTCCCTTTTATTTCATACATTTGGTAAAAATATGCCATTGGCACACCAAACAATAATGTAAGTAGTGTTGCTAATGTGGATACAATTAATGAGTTTTTAATTGAAGTCACATAATATTTTTGAGAAAAGAAAGCTTTAAAATTATCAAACGAAAAAATACCGTCAACAAATAATGATTGAACAAATAATTTAATTAAAGGATAAAGCAAAAATAAACCATATAAGGCAAGTATGCAAAGAGATACTATTTTCCATATATCAAAATTTTTATTTTTATTCTTATTCATAACTATTCTGCCTTTTTATAAATATCATAATCATTTGTTACGCCTTTGATAATATTTGTGCTTCCGTCTTCAGTAAATACATTAATTTTTTCAGTTTTAACTTTTAAGAATATTTCTTTTCCAGAATCAATAATTGAATCAATTTTTGATTCTTGAATAATTTCAGCCTTTACACCATTAATAAAATGAACAAAATAATGTGTATTTAATCCCAAGAATATTGCATCATCAATTGTGGCCTTAATTCCATCCGTGTTATTTGGATCGACAATTAATTCTTCAGGCCTAATTGAAGCTTTAACTTTTTGGTTTTTCTTTTGATCATCTCTAACATTTTCAAGTTTGCACTTGTAACCGCCAGGAAGACATAACATTGCATCATTTCCTGACATTTCAAGTTCAGCATCAATTACATTAGTGTGGCCAATAAAGGTTGCTACAAATAAATTTGCTGGTCTTTGATATAAGATTTTTGGTGTTCCTATTTGTTGAATTTCGCCAGCATTCATTACAGCTATTCTATCTGATACTGCCATAGCTTCTTCTTGGTCATGAGTTACATAAACACAAGTGATGCCAACATTATTTTGAATCTCTTTAATAACAGTTCTCATTTCGATACGTAATTTTGCATCCAAATTTGATAATGGCTCATCCATCAACAAAACATCAGGGGTAATAGCTAAAGCTCTTGCTAAAGCAACCCTTTGTTGTTGACCACCAGAAAGTCTTTCTGGCATACGTTCACGATATTCCTCAATCTTCATTAGTTTAAGGAACTGATCAGTCTTATTTTTGATTTCTTCCTTTGGAAGTTTACGGTTCTTTAAACCAAACGCAACATTTTTTTCAACAGTCATATTTGGAAAAATTGCGTAGTTCTGGAAGACCATACCTATATTACGTTTCGCTGGATCCATATCGTTGATTCTCGTATCTCCGAAATAAAAATCTCCGCCTTCAATAGAGTTAAAGCCAGCAATCATACGTAATAATGTTGTCTTACCACAGCCTGAAGGACCAAGGAGAGTGAAGAATTCACCCTCCTTGACATCAAGTGATAAGTCAGAAATTATTGTATTATCGCCATATTTTTTAACAGCGTCTCTAATTTTAATATTTACACTCATATTTCTAACCTCACATTTAATTAATTATTATTCTGGATGAGCAGCAGTGTATAATTCAGTCCACTTAGCTTGCCATTCCTTTTTCTTTTCACCACATAGTGGAATATTTTCATATGCTACTTTGATTTGAGAGAAAGGAATCATCTTATCAGTAGTATTTGAAATGTTTGTATTAACTGGACGAGCAGTTGTCTTAGCGATTTCGTTTTGACCTTCATCAGAAATTAACCAATCTAAGAACAATTTAGCATTGTCCATATTCTTAGCGTTCTTAACAATTGCAGCACCAGCTGGAAGCCATACAGCACCTTCTTCTGGATATACAACTTTAACATTTTCAGCACCATCAACTAATAAGCCGATACATGGATCTTCATAAGATACACCTACAACATATTCTCCAGAAACTACACCTTTATATATTGCAGATGAAGAATCAATAATACCATCTAATTGGCCAATGAATTTGTTAACCCAATCCCATGCTTTATCATCATATGCTTCATCGCCCATAACTAATAACATATTAGTTAATTCAGCCCAAGCACTAGAAGAAGAAGCAGGATCGCCCATAGCAATTAAACCTTTGCCTTTTAATTCAGGTCTTAATAAATCTGCATAGCCTTTAAAATCATCTGGATTAATTCCTAATTCTTTTAATCTTTCAATGTTGATTAATAAAGCAGCAGAGCCATCTAAACAATAGTGAGTAGCTACACCGTTTGTATTTTGATAAGCTTCAACAAGTTTATCATCGCCTTTAGCTGTGTATGGTTCAAAATATTGTGCATAGTTAATTGCATTAGCGTAATTTACGCCACCATACATTACATCAGCTTGTGGATTTTCAGTTTCAGCAACAATCTTTTCAAGAGCTTCGCCAGTCTTTAAAGGTTGAACTTGAACATCAATTCCATACTTTTCGCCAAATGTCTCAGCAACTGCAATTAGCGGATCTGAGTTTGGAGAATAGATAACTAATGTACCACCACCAACAGTAGTAGTGTCGCCGCCTTCATTAGTTTCAGTTTCACCACATCCAACTAAACCGAATACCATGAATACAGCTAATAAAATACTTAAAAGTTTCTTCATATTTCCTCCTCGGGATATTTCCCTTATGTATTATTATATATGATTTGTAACCGTTTACAAAATGTCTAATTTACGCGCAAATATATTTGCGCTGGGTGCAGATATGCCTATTAAAGATATCGTATATAATATGTATATAGGTAAGTTATGATTTTGGAACAAATTGATAAAAATCTACTAGAACTCGCAAAACAATCAGATAACGAATTAAATGAAATATACGAAGATATTGACTCTATTTGTCTCACCAATTCAAATAGAATATTATCGGCTTTTATTGAGAATAATGTTTCTTATTCAGATTTTGCAGAAATAAATGGATATGGTAATTATGATACAGGAAGAGACAAACTAGAGAAAATATTCGCTACAATTTTAGGATGCGAAGATTCGCTTGTAAGACCACAAATTTCTTCTGGAACAGCTGCATTATATTTAACTTTTACTTCCCTATTAAAGCCCAATGATACATTAATTTCTTTAACAGGAACACCATATGATTCACTGCAAGAGATGATTGGACTATGCGGAGATTCTACACAATCTTTAAAAAACTATAATATTAATTATGAACAAATAGAATTAATCAACAATGAATTTGATGTGGGAAAAATAATTAATCGATTAAAGTTAAATAATGTTAAAGTAGTCGAAATTCAAAGATCAAGAGGATATTCTTCAAGAAAATCATTAACAATTTCAAAAATTGAAAATCTAATTTCTGAAATTAGAAAAGTTAATAAAGATGTAATTATTATGGTGGACAATTGCTATGGCGAATTAGTTGAAGATAAAGAGCCAGGACACGTTGGTGCTGATATTGTTGTTGGATCTCTAATGAAAAATTTAGGTGGAGGAATAGTCACAACTGGAGCATATATTGCTGGAAATAAAGATTTAATTAAAATGGTCGCAGAAAGATTAAATGCGCCTGGAATTGGAAAAGATTTAGGTGCTAACTTTAATTTAAACAATTCATTTTTCAAAGGATTGTTTATGGCGCCAAATGCTGTAAAAAGTTCCTTAAAAACTGCTATATTTTCTGCATATATGCTTGAAAAACTAGGATACAAAAATGTATCTCCAAAATACAATGAATATCGTACAGATATTATTCAAACAGTTGAATTAGGTAGCAAAGATAAATTAGTAAAATTCACTCAGGGTATACAAGAATCATCACCAATTGATTCTTTTGTACGAGTATTGCCAGCACCAATGCCAGGTTATCCTTTTGATGAAGTAATGGCATGTGGCGGTTTCACACAAGGAAGTACAATCGAGCTTAGTGCTGATGCTCCTGTTATTCCACCATACACCTTGTATATGCAAGGCAGTCTATCGTTTGAGTATGGGAAATTATCTATATTATTAGCACTTACAAAAATAAATGATGATTAACAATCATCATTTTATTTACGCTTATTTGCCTCTATATATACTTCATCATCAGATCTTGCATCAATGACAATAATATACATTACGTTTTCTATTTTAATAAGTTTATATACGATTCTAATTCCATCTTTTTTTAATTTTATTTTTAAAAAACCAGTTAAATTAGTATTACCATTTTTTCCTAAGGGTTTGCCATAACCACCTTCGTAATTAGGCAATGGATTTTTTGATACTTTTTTTATTGCTTTAATTACTCTTTCTTGGACAGCATTGTCTAATTTGTACAAATCCTTGATTGTCAAAGAAGAGTAACGTATTTTATAAATCATTCAATTTCAACTCCATCACAATCGTCAGTTTTTACTCCAAATATTTTTTCTACTTCTTCTTGAGAAAATGTATCTTTCAAATTTCCATCAAAATTATTCATTCTATCAGCTGCCATCAATAAAGCACGCATATCATTGATTTCATCAATCATATTTATATAATCATCCACGGAAATTAGAACACACTCAGGATTGTTGTTTTTCACAACTATCTTTGAACCTTTATTTTTTACTTCATCAAAAATCTTTCCAGCCTGTCCTCTATTAAATTCTGAGAAAGAAACCATATTTTTAAGTGCGTCACCATAATTATTCATACAAAACACCTCACATATATTGTATATTATTCATTGTTGAAATAACAATATATTTATTGTTAACATAACAATAAATAATATAAAAACCAAGCCAATGTGCTTGTCTCACATTTTATTCAACTCCAGTATTTGGCGTGTTATGTAATTACGATTAGTATGAGCCTATTTGTCCACCATCTATTCTAATAATAGAATTATTTATATAATTTGCTTCGTCACTAATTAAGAATTTTACTAGATGAGCTACTTCATCAGGTTCACCATATCTTTTTACTAGAATTTTTTCTTGTTCCTGTTTAAGAAAATCTCCATCATATCCCTCAAGTTCACTTTCAGTTCCAATAAATCCTGGAGCTATAGCGTTTACGTTAATATATGGCGCGTACTGCAAAGCCAAATTATGAGTTAAAGATATTAATGCAGCTTTTGAAGCATCGTAATCAATCGACATAGGATAATATGTATTGATTCCATTAGTCGATGCAATATTGATTATTCTTCCATACTTATTCGTTAACATATGTTCACTAACTTTTTTTGCACAATTATATGCTCCAATAACATTTACATCTAATGTTTTCCTGAACTCATCACTAGTTTTTAAATTAAATAAATTTGATAAATCAATTGCTGCGTTGTTAATCAAAACATTAACACCACCAAGTTTATTATCAATTTCATTAATCATTGTTTCAACTTCAGCCTCATTTGAAATATCCGCCTTAATCGCAAGACAATTTACATGATATGTTTTTTCGATATGTTCTTTCAGTTCAAAAGCTTCTTTAGAAGAAGTAAGATAATTTATTACAATATCATAATTATTCTTAGCTAGTTCTAAAGCTATAGCTTTTCCTATGCCCTTTGCAGCTCCTGTAATTAAAACAACTTTTCTCATATTTTTAAAAAAGAGCAATTAAGCTCTTGAAGTATACTTTCCATCAATTGTAGATACAATGATTTTTTCGCCTTGTTCAATAAATTGTGGAACCCTTAAAGATAAGCCTGTTTCTGTTACTGCATCTTTAGTTTGTGTAGATGGAGCACCAGGCATAGCTGGAGAAGTTTCTGTTACTGTAAGTTCTACTTTATCAGGCACAGATACCGATAAAACATTGCCTTCAAAGAACATCAACATTATTTCATTTCCTTCTAAAATAAAGTATTTATTGAAACCAATTTGTTCAGAAGTTAATTCATATGTATCAAATGTTTGTTGATCCATAAAATAATACGTTCCATCAGCTTCATAAGAGAATGCAGCTTTCTTCTTTTCAATAACCGCAGCTTCGAATTTTGTAGAAGCATTGAAGTTTCTTTCTTGTGTAGAACCCGTTTTTAAGTTCTTCATTTTAGTCTTTAAAATAGCAGCACCCTTGCCTGGCTTAACATGCATAAATTCCAATACTTGCCATGGATCACCATCAACCATTACTGTTAATCCTGTTTTAAAATCGCCTGCTTCAATTGCCATATTTTCTACCTCTTTTTCTATCAATACTCGTATATTTTATCAACTTTAAGTGTCTATATCAACAGCAATACACAATTGATTTGTTAATAAATGAATTTATTATTTAAACATTGTTTCGATGTTCTTTTATGTATTTATTCCATTTAATATAGCCATATGTAGTGTTGGTAAAATAAGCAATTTTCAATACTAATAAAACATATTGTCCAGATAATATATTGATTATCATTTCAATAATTGAACACAAATACCAAGCAAGCCATTGTTCTTGTAATCTGAAATAAATAAAAATACCATTTGCAATGCCAACTGCAGAAACACAGGCATCAAGATATATAAGCAACTTTTCAATGTTTTTATCATTAATAAAATCTGAATAAATATTTAAACCACTAATAAAATATCCAACTATAATTGTCCAAATAACAATGCCAACAATAATTATAATTTCTTGATATCCTTTAAGTTTTCTTACAACAGTTAGCTCATCATCAACAATATCTTTGTGCTTTGTCCAATTAATATAACTAATAATATCTATTGGAAGCCAGAAAAATAATGTTACTGCCAAAGTAGCAAATCTATACATTAAGATGAGAAAAATTATTATTTCTATTACTTCAACAAAAATAGAGACTAAAAAATTATATCTAGATTGTTTAGAAATCAATAATTCACATAAAATATTTAAAAAGGTGTCAAGCAAATATAAAAACATAATTATAGTTCCATTAACACCATTCGTTTCTTCTTGAGGAAAGACAATTGAAAAAATAGATGCAAGGATCATAATAGATATAAACCAAGTCTTTTCAAAATTATTAAAAGATTTTGAAAAAAGTAATATCAATAATATTGAAAGAATAATCATCGTTGAAGCAAAAACAACATTCAAATATTCATAATTTGCTTTTTTTATACCAAATACACACATCAACAATGAAAAAACAAATAATAATATTATTGATATTATTTCAATTGTTTTTATTTTCTTATTTTCTTCAATACTTATTTTAAACATATTTATCTTAAAAAGATGAGTTAATCCTCATCTTCATCATCAGTGTATTCAAAACTATAATCTTTGATAAATACAAGATCGCCATTCTTACAACCCTTTTCTTTTAATGCCTCGTCTAGTTTCATCTTAGATAATGTTCGAGAGAACTTAATGACAGATTCTTCATCATCAAAATTTGTTGAATTAAATAATCTTTCAACTTTTTCTCCCTCAACTCTCCAATCACCATTTCCTTCATTATAAATTGTGAATTCTTTAGGTTCTTCGTATTTATAAACAACTTTCTTATTAGCCTTATTAGGATTATATAGAGGAAACTGTGGTAATTCTTTCAACATATCTTTAACTTTATATAAGACTGGTTTTAGTCCCTCGTTTATTATCGTGGTGGTTTCAAATACTTCTACATTTGGATATTTCTCTTTAAACTTATTAAGATTGATATGTTCCTCATCCATATCCATTTTATTGGCTACGACAATTTGTGGTCTTTGAGATAAATTACCAGGGTATTTTTCTAATTCATTATTTATTACTTCATAATCATTGATAGGATTATCACTGCCCATATCAAGAACGTGAATTATAATTCTACATCTCTCAATATGTTTTAAAAATTCATGTCCTAAACCTTTGCCCTGTGATGCTCCTTTAATAAGGCCAGGCAAATCCGCCATGACAAATGAAAAATCATCGACTTTTACCATTCCAAGTTGAGGTTTTAAAGTGGTAAAAGGATAATCAGCTATTTCAGGTCTCGCATTAGAAACAACTGATAATAATGTAGATTTGCCAACTGAAGGTAAGCCAACAAGTCCAACATCAGCTAAAAGTTTTAATTCAACAATAACATTTTTCTCTTCACCTAATGTTCCAAGTGTTGCATATTCAGGAGCGTTGTTTCGTGAAGATTTAAAATGAAAGTTTCCTTTTCCTCCTTTGCCACCCTCACATATTACTTCTTCAGCATCTATTGTATTTAAATCAGCAATTATTTCATCACTATCAATATCTTTTACAATAGTGCCAAGCGGAACTTTAACAACAACATCATCTCTTGATGCACCATACATATTGTTGCCCTTTCCATTTTCTCCATCTTCGGCTCTAATCTGTTTTGCGAATCTCAAGTCTAACAAAGTTGATTTATTTGTATCGACTTTGAATATAATTGAACCGCCATTACCGCCATCACCACCAGATGGGCCACCTAACGGATTATATTTTTCATGTTTAAAAGCAACAATACCATTGCCACCATTTCCAGCTTTTAATTTTAAATTTACTTTATCAATAAATTGCATATTAAACCTTCACAAAATTAAAGCCCTCGTAATTGAGGGCTAAATGATATCAATTAAGCTACTGGATATACAGATACCTTAGTCTTGTCTTTTCCAAGGTGTTCATATTTAACAACACCATCAACTAGACAGAATAATGTATCATCTCCACCTTTCTTAACATTTGTTCCAGGATGGATTTTAGTTCCTCTTTGACGATAAATAATAGAACCAGCTGTTGCGAATTCACCATCAGCCAACTTCGCACCTAAACGTTTTGATTGAGAATCACGTCCATTTTTAGTAGAACCAACACCCTTTTTAGAAGCGAAGAATTGAATATCTAATATATATTTCATTTTATTACTTCCTTTCTATTTTGATATAACCACCATATCTTTCTTCGATGGTTTTTAATTGCCTCATAACTAGTTCGAAATAATCTTGAATAATATTTGAACTACTATGATTAATAATCACAATTGAATTAGTTAACTGTTTTATTTCAACATTTTCATGTAGCTCATCAAGAGCATTCATGAAGCCAAACATTATGGAACTTACTGAAGCACAAACTAGATCTTTGCCACTATTTTCATAATCGGCATGGCCTTTAACTTCTAATGACAAATAATTATTTTCTTTTGCTTCGTAAATTGCAGTAATCATTAACCAATCTTTTCTACAGTTAACTTAGTGTATGGTTGACGATGACCTTGTTTGCGTCTAGTAGAACCCTTCTTTTGTTTATACTTGAAGATTACAATTTTCTTTTCCTTGTCATGTTTTTCAACTTTGCAAGTAACTTTAGCACCTTCAACGTATGGAGTTCCAAGAGTCAATCCATTGTTTTCGATAGCTACAACTTTATCAAAGGTATATTCTTTGCCAGCTTCTACATCTAATTTTTCAACATAGATTACTTGGCCTTCTTCAACCTTAAGTTGTTTGCCACCAGTCTCGATAATTGCGTACATAGTGCACCTCCTTATATAGATTCAGACTCGCCATTGAGGTGGCATACGCACTTAGTAACCTCTTTTGAGCGGTTATAATCCCCTTCAAGGAGGGACTACAACATTTATATACTACCAAAAAAGCATATCAAATTCAATAAGAAAACAACGCTATATACACTAATTAATCAAATTTTGGCATTTTAAGAGACTTACATGTGATACACATGAAAGTTTTTTTATGGCACGAGGGACATTCGTAATACATTTGATATTGTAATTGCTTCATATAATCATCTGTCCATATTTCTCTATACCCACACGATTCGCAAAGCATAACATTTTCATCTTCTTTGAGGTCTGCCCCGCCTGCAGCACCAGCAAGTTTTTTTTCATTTATTTTTTCTTTTGACATATATTTATCCTTTCCACTAATTATTCCAATTCAAGATCTTTTTCACAAACCAACGCTAAAATACAACCATGCCCCTCAAGCATGCAATAATATATCATTGACCCTTTAGATATTGAAGATGTGATATGGCCTTTAATTATACCGTGCATTCCTTTTAAAGGTCCAGAAACAACCTTTATCTTAGAGTTATCAGGAAACTTAACTTCTATATCACTATCTTCTCCTCCTACAACAGCTATTAATTCTTCTTCATTTAAATCTTTTAATTTCGAATTTAATGAATCAAACTCTTTTTTTAATACTTCTAATTCTTCTTTTGTTTTTGGCATTTTCTCTCCTCTTAATAATAATAATATAAAATTAATAACTGTTTTCTATTTTTCTTCTATAGTATACAAAGCGTTTACTTTTTGTCCTCTATCAATCATAACCGGTTCATATATTTTGATTTTAGTCATTGGTCCAATTTTTAATTTAAGCATAACTCTCAAAGCAAGTGAGGAATGAATATCGTGTATAAATTGCATTTTCATAATTTTTAATTTGTATTTCTTACACATATCATATACTTCTGGAAATCTATCAGCTTGATACAGTATATAAGCTTCACCATTATCTTTCATAAACTTTCTTAAAGCTTTAAATAAGTCTTCTAGAGGAAGGGTTTCTTCAAATAATGCTTCTCTAAAATTCTTATCTTCAGCTATATTATTCATTTCAAAAAAAGGCGGATTACATACGACAACATCAACTGGATCAATTTCTAAATCTTGTACTCTTGATTTATAGGTCTTAAAGTTTTTAGAATATTTTCTTAGATTTTTATTAGCTGTTTCTAGAGCTTCGCCATGAATATCAACACCATATAAGTATTTAGCTCCATGATAATGAGCATACAACAATAAAGCACCCGTATTAGTTCCAATATCTAATACAGATTTATTTATCATTTTATCTAAAAACATTCCTAAAAAAGCAGTATCAGTATTTGCTTTAATAAACCTATCATCTTGGACAAATTCATAGTCGATGAATTTCAAATAATCAATATTATTCTTCTTCATAATCCTTAAATAGTTCAAAATAGAACTTTGCCCCTTCATTAAGTTTGGACTCGACACCATATTTTGCTTTATGTGCTTCTAATATTGCTTTTGCGATGGCCAAACCTAAACCAGTAGAATTTACATTTCTATTGAAGTTCTTGTCTACTTTATAATATCTATCCCATACATAAGGTAATACTTCTTCGGAAATTCCATCGCCATTATCTATAACTTCAAATTTCACACTATCTTCATTATTAATAATGTTTATTGTTATTTCATCATTATTGTTTGAATGTTTTATAGCATTAGAAACAAAATTATATATAACTTGACTAATCTTTATTTCATCAGCATATACAACACATTCATCTAGATTCGTCTTTATAGTTATATTTTTTTCAACAAGAAGTTGTTCTAATAAAGATAAAACATGTAATGTGCATTCCTTAAAATCAAAATTATCTCTATTAATTACGATATTTCCAGATTGTAATTTTGATAACTCTGACATATCCGTTACAAGTTTATTTAGATATTCTGTCTCTTTTAAAATAACATCTAAATGTTCATTTCTTTTTTTAGGATCATCGCCAGAAATATCTTGAATCATTTCAGCATATGTTTGTATGATTGTTAAAGGTGTTTTAATGTCATGAGAAACATTTGCAACCAAATCTTTTCTTAAATCATTAATTTGAGAAAGTTTATCTGTCGCATCATCAAGAGTAGAAGCCAAATCATTAATTTCTGAAAAAGAATTAGATTCAAATTTTACATTGTAATTTCCATCAGCTAATTTATTTGCTTCATTTTTCATCTTAACAATTGGTGAAGATATACGTTTCGCCAAAAAGAATGCTACAACTAATGCAACTATTATTACAAAAATAGCTATGTATAAATATTGATTAATAATAAAATCAATATACGATTCAACTGGTTCTAGAGTAGTATTGATGGCTAAATAATAATTAGCTAAATTGTTTTTGAATTGTTCACCATACAATATCATTTCAGTATCAGTGATATCTGATATTAGATTTGCAGTATATGGACTCGTTTCCTTTACTATATCAATAAATTTTTGTGGCTCTTTTTTTATAACGAATTCTTGGTCGTTAATTTTAACATTCTTATTTAACAAACACATTTGTCCTAAAGAATCTGAAGAATATATTTCTTTTTTATTTTCATTAAAAATTAATACACATGCATTATTTCCAACAACTGTTCTAGCAGTATTTTCAATATCCTCTTCAGTGGTATTATCTTTTAATAATAATTCTTCAATTGTGTCTGAAATTGTTTGAATAGTTTTTAATCTATCGTTACGATAATACGGCTTAATTAACACAACTAATAAAAAGCCAAGCAAAGAAAGCATAGCCAATGAAAAGCCTAAAAAATATAGCCATGTCGAAAATCTAATCCCTTTAAAATTAAACTTCAAATTTATACCCCATGCCCCTAACAGTTACAATAAATTTTTGATATTCACCTAAATCTTTTCTCAACATCTTTATATGTGTATCTACTGTTCTATCATCACCATAGAAATCATTGTTCCAAACACTGGACAATATTTTTTCTCTATCTAACGCAACATTCTTGTTTTCAACTAGATAAATAAGTAAATCCAATTCTTTAGGCGTAAGCATAACTTTTTTAGAATCTATCGTGACTAAACGCCCTACCACATCAATATGTAAACCCTCAAATTCATATTTTTCTAGAGTCTTAACATTGTTACGAGTACAAATTGCTTTAATTCTTGCCATTAATTCTTTAGGAGAAAATGGTTTAGTTACATAATCATCGACACCCATATCAAAAGAAAACAATTTGTCATCTTCTTCTTGACGAGCTGAAAGCATAATGACTGGAACATTTTTTAATTCTTTTATTTTTTTGCAAGCAGAAAAGCCATCAAGCTCTGGCATCATAATATCTAAAATTACACAGTCATAATCTTTGTTCTTAACCATTTCTATAGCATCTTTACCATTTGAAGCTTCATCGCAATCATAATTTGATACTTTAGCATATTCTTTTACAACTTCTCTAATTTTCACTTCATCATCAACAACTAATATATTAAGCATAATACCTCCTATAAAATTCTAAGTTTTTTAACAAGGCATGACGCTTGTCTCTCCATTTTTCCTTCGAAACAAACATATTTTCCTTGTATTAATACATTCGCATAATTTGCATAAATATTTGGCATAACTGCAAGTGATATACTGCCCTTATCATCAACAAGATCAACAAAAGCCATCATATCACCTTTCTTTGTTCTTAAAGACTTTACTCTACTAATTAAACCAAATCCATTAACATATCCTTCTGCAATTGATAAATTATATAAATTATCACTTGTAATATTATATTTTTTCTTCACTTCAAGAATAGGATTATAAGTAAAATAAAAACCTAAAACATTCTTTTCATTTTCAGCTTTTACAAGCACATCATCTTTTAATTCAGTTATAATTGGAGCATCATCTACGCTGTCTAATAATGAAACATTTCCTTTATGAGCACTAGCATACATCAATACATTAGAAAGCGATTTTATCATTGTATAACGGGAATGTTCAAACTCATCAAATGCTCCAGCATGTATTAAATTTTCAATAACATTTTTTTCAACACCATTATTAGATAATCTAACAACTGTATCAACATAATCTTTAAATAATCCATTATCATTTCTTTCTTTAATTATTTTTGTTACAGATGATGATCCTACATCTTTGCATATTCTTAATGGCATTAATATTTGATTATTTACAATTCTATAATACATACCTGATTCATTAATACTTATGCCTCTTATTTTTTGTCCAATATTTTGACATTCGCAAATATAATCATATGTCTTTTCTTGAGCACCAATTGTTCCATTTAATAATGCTTTATAAAAATACAACGGATAATTTGCCTTCAAGTATGCTAGTTCATATGCAACCATCGCATATACAACAGAATGTGATTTATTAAAACCATAATTTGCGAATTCCAAGATTAAATCATACAACTTTTGAGATAATTGTTTGTCATAACCATTTTTAAGACAACCATCCATAAAATCAGGATATAACTTTTCTAGTTCACTACTCTTTTTCTTAGACATCGCCCTACGCAAAATATCAGCTTTTCCATAAGAAAAACCTGCAATGGTTCTAGCAATTTGGATTATCTGTTCTTGATAAACAATAATGCCATATGTTTCTTGTAGTATTGGTTTTAAACTAGGATGAAGATATTGTATTCTATCTGGATGCTGTCTATTTTCTAAAAAAAGTGGAATATTTTTCATTGGTCCTGGTCTATACAAGGCAATAGCCATGCCAATTTCTTCAAATGTGTTAGGCTTCATTTTGCGTATCAAATTTCTCATACCCTGAGACTCTAATTGGAACACTCCTAAAACATTAACATTATCAATTAGTTCAAAAGTTTTCTTATCATCTAGCGGAATACTTCTTATATCAAATTTTTCATGAGCATTAATTTCATCACATATTTCTGCAATAATAGATAGATTCTTAATGCTTAAAAAGTCCATCTTAATTAAGCCAAGTTCTTCTAAATGTTCCATAGAATATTGGGTTGATACAATATCATTTTCAATCAAGATAGTTGGAACAACTTCATTTAATGGCTTTGAAGAAATCACAATACCCGCTGGATGAGTAGATTCATGACGTGGAAATGATTCTAATTTTTTTGAAATCTTATATAATTTTCTATATTTTTGATCAGTTTCTATCTTTTGTTTAAATAAAGGAATTTCGTTATATGCTTTTTCTAAAGTCATACCTGGCGCATTTGGAATTAGTTTAGCAATGGAATCTATTTCTCTTAAAGAATAATTCAATACTCTGCCAACATCTCTAATAACTTGTTTTGCTTTTAATGTTCCATAAGTAATAATATGCCCAACATGATCTTCACCATATTTGTTTTTAACATATTGAATTACTTCATCTCTTCTGTCATCTGGAAAATCAGTATCAATATCTGTCATTGATATTCTTTCAGGATTTAAAAATCTTTCAAAAATTAAGCCATATTTAATCGGATCTACTTCTGTAATTCCTAAACAATATGCAACAAGCGATCCCGCACCACTTCCTCTTCCTGGGCCGGCTAAAATATTATTTTTTTTCGCAAATAAAATATAATCATAAACGATTAAAAAGTAATCTTCAAAATGCATTTTTATAATTACACTTAATTCATAATCTAAACGTTCAACATATTGTTTAGTGACATTATTTTTTAGTCTTCTTTTCAAACCTTCTTTGCACAAAGATACAAGATAATCTTTTGATGGAATACCATTTTTATTTTGATATGTAGGAAGTGTTGTTGAAAAATTCAGATTAACATTTATACTTCCCGCTAAAACATCTGTATTATTTAATTCTTCTTGTTCATATAATGCTTTATATTCTTCTTGATTTAAAAAATACTTTCCATTATCTATAGACCTCTCGGCGTCATCTATAGTTTTTTTATCTCTAATGCATTTTAATATTTCGTAATCTTCACTGTCTTCTTTTTCAAAATAAAATGTTCTATTAAGTGCAATACATGTTATATTGTTTTTCTTTAAAAATTCTTTTAATACTTTGTCTCTATTAAAATTAATAGCTACATTATGATCGATTAGTCCGACAATATATCCACCGAACAATTCATTTTGTTTATTGAAAGCAATATTCAAATCTTGTTTAGTATCATAGGCATAAGCAAGAGGCATATCATCGCTTAATAAACATAAAATGTTATGGCCTCTATATTTATTTAATGTTTCTATATCAACAACTTTATTTTCAATTGAACATATACGACTAGATAAACACATAAGATTTTTGTATCCCTCATCGTCTTTAGAATACAAAATGGCACTAATTATTCTATCTTCAATTTGTATATTGATTTCTAAGCCAAAAATAGGCCTAATATCCTGCTTTTCACACGCCTTCTTAAATGACATAGCACCAGATAAAACATTTTTGTCAACTAACCCTAGTGCTTTATAACCATACTTTTTTCCATAAGAAACAATGCCTTCTATGGTGCACATCGAAGATAGCAATGTATAAACACTTCTTATATATAAGGGACAACTCATATCACCTACATTGTACTATATGCACAATACACAAATAGATGTTAAAATATATATACCCCCAGGGGGTATATATGGTTGAAAAAATATACGAAATTAAAGGTATGAGCTGTGTTATATGTAAAAACACAGTTGAAAAAGGAATTAAATCAATTGATGGAGTAAATGACTGCAAAGTCAATCTTTTGGAAAACGAAGCAACAATTAATTTTGATGAAAACAAAGTAACTGTAGAAACGATACAAAAGAAAGTTGCCGAACTTGGGTATGAAATGATAGTAAATAAAAACAATAAGATTGATTATACAAAAACAAAACTAATAATCTCAATTATTTTGGTATTGTTTCTAATGTATTTTTCAATGGGGCATATGATTGGTTTTAACATTCCAAACAATAGTAAGTACTATCAGTTAATACTATGTACAATCATAATAATTATGAACATACATTATTTTAAATCAGGCTTTATATCTTTGATTCATTTAAAACCAAATATGGATAGTTTAGTATCACTATCATCGTTCGTATCATATATATATTCCATATTAGTTTTTAACAACACAAACTATCATCTCTACTTTGAAACCTCAGCTATGGTGCTTGTTATTGTGTCTATTGGAAAATATATTGAAGGGCAAAACAAAAACAAAGCCACTAAAACTTTAAGAGGACTTGCAACACTAATTCCCATGCAAGCAAATTTAATTGAAAATGATGAAGTAAAAATTATTCCTATTGATGATTTGAAAGTCGATGATATTGTCCTTGTAAGACCAGGCGATTCAATTCCTCAAGATGGCATAGTAGTTTCTGGACAAGCACAAATAGATGAATCCATGATTACAGGTGAATCTCTTCCACAAAATAAGATAGTTGATGCACTAGTAATTGGTGGAACAGTTAATATTGATGGTGAAATCAGAGTTAGAATAACTAAACGCAATACTCAAACTACCCTTTCAAAGATAATTTCCCTTACAAAACAAGCAACAATGGCCAAAATACCGGTTGAAAGATTTGCAGATTTAATATCAAAATATTTTGTATTTGGAGTAATAAGTATATCTATAATAACTTTTATTATTTGGATATCAGTTACAAAAGATATTGAATTAGCATTAAATTTTTCTTTGTCTGTGCTCGTGATTAGCTGTCCATGTGCATTAGGTTTAGCTACACCTAGCGCAATAGCTGTTGCTACAGGAAATAGCGCAAAAAACGGCATATTAATTAAAAACCCTGAGGTCTTAGAAATAGCCCATAAAATCAAATATATGATTCTAGATAAAACTGGTACTTTAACAAAAAATAAACTCGAAATAGTAAATGTCGAAAGTTTTGATGACAGTTTTGAAAATGTACTATCATCACTTGAAAAACTTTCGAATCATCCAATAAGCAAAACAATAATAGAAAAATATCCAAATGGTAATTTAAATTTTGATATATTTGAACAAATATCATCGCAAGGTTTAATCGGGAAAATAAATAATGATACTTATTTTGCAGGAAATGAAAAATTAGCTTCAAAATACTTAAACACAAATAACATTAATATTGATACTGATTATTCATATATAATTGTTGGCAAAAATAATCAATTACTTGGAATAGTGTATATAGCCGATATATTAAAAAGCACTTCTGTATTAGGTATTAATTCATTAAAGAAAAGAAATGTTACTCCTATTATGTGTACTGGCGATAATGAAAAAGTCGCTAAAAAAATATCAAATAGTTTGGGTATTGATATATATTTTTCTTCCGTAACTCCAGAAGATAAAAGCAAGATTGTTTTAGATAAAAAACAATTTGGAACAGTCGGAATGATCGGTGATGGTGTTAATGATGCTATTGCGTTATCTAGTTCAGACGTGTCCTTTACAGTAGCTTCGTCAACAGATATTGCTTACGCAACTAGTGATATTGTGTTAATGAGCAATAATATAACTGACATATCTTTCCTAATTGATCTATCTAAAAAAACAATGAAGATAATAAAAGAAAATATGTTTTGGGCATTATTCTACAATGCTATCTTCATCCCTATTGCAGCAGGTGCATTATATAAACCATTTAATATATCTTTAAATCCAATGATTGGAGCTATAACAATGTGTATTAGTTCAATATTTGTTTTAACAAATTCATTAAGAATAAATTCAATTAAGAAAGAAGGAGAAAAAAATGAAAAAAGTAATTAGTATTGAAGGCATGATGTGTGAAAAATGCGCAAAGCACGTAGAAGATGCTTTTAAAACATTAGGAGAAGATGCAAAAGTTGTATTAGAAGAAAACAAAGCATATCTAAACAATACATCTTTAACAGATGAGCAAATCACATTAGCAATTGATCAAGCAGGATACACTGTAGTGGACATTATCAATGGTTAAAGATCAAGAAAAAATAAAAAAATATCTAACAATTGCGAAAGGCCAATTAGAAGGAATTATTAAAATGGTAGAAGATGATCGTTATTGTTTGGATGTTTCCGACCAATTAATGGCAACTCGTTCTTTATTAAAGAAAACAAATAATTTAATTTTAAAAAATCATATTGATAATTGTGTAAAGAATGCTATAAAAAATGGCGATGAAAGCAAAATTGATGAAGTAATAAAAGCCTTAGAAAAACAAATCTAAGGCTTATAATATATTTATGAATAGATTACAAACTAGACCGATATATGTTGGTGGCGTCCAAATTGGTGGGCAAAACAAAGTTGTTATCCAATCAATGACAAACACTAAAACAAAAGATGTAGATGCAACCGTTAAACAAATCCTTGAATTAGAAAAAGTTGGATGTGAAATAATTAGGGTTGCAATACTAGATTTATTGGATGCTCAAGCTATAAAAGATATTAAAAAACAAATACACATTCCTATTGTTTGTGATATTCATTTTAATGGTGACTTTGCGATTGCTGCCATTAAATCAGGTGCAGATAAAATTAGATTAAATCCTGGCAACCTAGAAGATAAAACAAAAATCATAGAAATAGTTGAATTATGTAAACAATATAATATCCCAATTAGAATTGGTATTAATGGTGGCTCATTAAATAAAAAATATACAAGATGTCCAGAAAATATGATTAAGTCAGCTTGGGATCATGTAAAAATACTTGAAGAATTAAATTTTCACGATATTGCATTATCTTTTAAATCAAGCGATCCTCAAGAATGTATTAGCGCATATAGACTGGCAGCCAATGAATTCAACTACCCTCTTCATTTGGGCGTTACAGAAGCTGGTGGCTTGTTGAATAGTGCTATTAAATCATCATTAGCATTAGGACAATTACTAATGGATGGTATTGGTGACACAATTAGGATATCTATTTCTGACAATCCTGTTGAAGAAGTAAAAGTAGCTAAAAAACTCCTTCGAGCATGTAACATAAAAAAAGATGTTCCTAATTTAATATCATGTCCAACATGTGGAAGAATACAATACGACATGCTTCCAATAGTAAGACAAATGGAAGAATATTTAGAAACAGTAAACAAGAACATTACTATCGCAATAATGGGTTGTGCAGTTAATGGACCAGGAGAAGCAAAAGAAGCGGATATAGGTGTTGCAGGTGGCAAAGATAGTGCTCTACTAATTAAACATGGAAAAATAATTAGACCAATACCACAAGATAAAATTATTGAGACTTTAATTGAAGAAATTAATAATTATTAAAAAAATAGACATCAGCAAACGCTGATGTCTTTGTTTTGAAAGGGAGATTTATGAACTTTTTCTTTTATACTTTTGTATTCCATACAATATAAAATCAAAGCAATGTAAGGAAGGAAGATGAGCAGTATCATTAGGAATAAACTATTCTTAGTAAAAATAGTATATAGGTTGTTTGGTAATAATAAAGAAATAATTGATAGAATGGAAACACCTATTACCATTGATAACAGAAATGACACTAAATATTTTCTTTTGAATAAATACAAACGCTCATTAGTGAGTGCTAAGTTTAAACATATAGTTGCATTAAAATAAGATAATTTCGGAAAGAAATATAAAATATTTGTAGTTGAAAGGACAAAAGAAATTATCATATATGATGTTAGACTAATGCTCATTACTCGCCAAAAATTTACCTTTCTTTTAATTGATAATAATAGCGCACTAGCGCAAAAACCTAAGATCATAGCCAACAAAGTGTTCTTGTTCAAAAATAAACACCACGATACGATTATTAGCCAGTAATTATAAATAAGTTTTTTTCTCATCTCATCCACCTCCTGACATAATAATATGTCACTAGTGAATAAGATGTGTCCTAATATTTGGACATATACTATTATTTGATAAAACGCCCTTCTTTTATAACATTTGCGATATTTAGTTCATCATCAAGAATCAATAAATCCGCATATTTTCCTTTATCTAAAGTTCCATAACGATTATCTAGTCCATAAAATCTAAATGCATTTAACGACGAATAACATAATAACTCATTTAATTTATATCCCAAATTAAATAATGTCTTTACTTGTTTAGCAATACTTATTCCACTATCATCGCTTATAAGCATAATTTTTTTTATGTCAATATTGTTGAAAATTAATTTCAAGACATCTTTTGAAATCATACTTTCATCCGCAACAATTCCACAATAGAATATATTTGAAAAAGCGCAATTAACCAAGGTACATTCGCTATGATGAAAACCTCTCATATCTTTGTACAAATGACTTATTCCATCAACATTTTCATCTAAATCATTTAAACAAGCATCAGAATGGCCACACATAACTTTAATATTATTTTTATGAAGATATTCCCCAATTTTCTTTGAACCATCTAATTCATATGCTAATGTCACTTGTTTTATTAATGAAGTTTTTGATAAATAATCATTCAAAACTTCAATACAAGGTTTAAGATAAGAATCAGAATATTTAGAGCTTAAAAATGGACCATCTAAATTAATTCCTAAACAATTAGAATTATTTAAATTGGTTAAGCAATTGTCATAATCACTCATCAACTTTTTTGAAGAAATTGAAGCAATATATGAAGTTGTACCATTTTTATAAAAACTGGTCTCAATTTCTTTTATTTCATCATTATTAGCATTTTCAAAAAATAATTTACTATCGCCATATGTGTTGCTATCAAAAAATCCAGGCATTACAATCTTGCCAGTTAAATCTATTTCTTTAAAATCGTCATAATTATTAATTTTATTTGAAAAAGGAAATGCATCTAAAATAATGCCATCTTCAAGCAATAATGATCCATCTAAATATTCTCTATTCTTATCGACAACCAAATGTCCATGTTTTAAAATATATTTCACATCATAATTATACACAATTATAATTGTCCAAAAATATGGACAAATGTATAATTAAGACATGAAATCAAACAATAAGAATAGGATATTAAAACTAATTGAAATACTTCAAAAAAATACGGATATCGATCATAAATTATCTTTAAATGAAATATGTACACTTCTAGAAGAATCAGGTATTAACATACAAAATAGAAAAACAATTTACGATGATTTCACAGTATTAAATGAATACAACTATGATGTCGAATATGACAATGGCTATTATCTTAACGAAGCACCATTTACAATTTCGGAAATTAAAATTATAACCGATTCTTTAAACTCTCTTAAAAACTTAGATGAATCTTTATTAACAAAATTGAATACAAAACTATACTCTTTTGTGTCGTTTTACGAAGAAAAAATATTAAAGAAATTAGAATATCACAATAAACATTCTGATAAAAAATTCATTCATCGAATGGAAGATACTTTAGAAGCAATCAAAAATAATAAAGCGATAATTATAAAAAGAGAAAATAAAGCTGAAGAATTAATATTCCCATTGTTCTTGTATAGAAATAATGATTTTTATTATCTTTATTATCATTATGAAAAAAATGAAAAAATATATCATACAAGATTCGATAATATTTTAGCTATGAAGATGAGCGATATTAAAAATGATATCAATATTTCAAGAAATAAAATTATAGAAATCATAGATGCTTCTTCGGATTCATATTATTCAAATAAAGCAACTTTAATAAAGTTTGAAATCATAAATGACTCTGAATATTTAAGGCAAAGACTAAAAGATGATTTTGCGAATATTGTATTTACAAAAGATGGATTTTCAATAAAAACAAGTATTAATAATGTATTCTTTTCTAAATTAACTTCATATAATGATGATATAAAAATCAGCGATAAGAATATCGCTGATCAATATATAGATTTTTTAAATAAGATTATTACTCGTAATTTGGTGGGATAAAATTATAATAATAAGATAAATTGTTTACATCTATTCCAAGGTATTTTAGCATGTCCGAAACAGTAACTAGTTGATATCCTCTATCAACAAGTTCAGGTACTATTTTTTCAATTGCTTTAGCTGTTTCATCATATATTTCGTGAAATAAGATAACATCTCCATCACTTAGTTTATTTTCATTAGCGTAACTAAGCACTTTATCATATATCACGTTTGCGTCTCTAGATTTCCAGTCTTCTGAATCAATATCCCAAAATATTGCAGGATATGGTTGAGCACTTAAAACAGTATCATCAATCAAACCCTCAGGTGGACGATATGTTTTCATTTGATATCCTAACAAATCATTAAGATATTCACCAGGATATGAAATAGTTTCTTTTATTTTGTCAGTAGAAGAAATATTCACTAATTCATCGTGATAATGAGTGTGTGATCCATACTCATTCCCATTATTAATAGATTGCTTTAAAAAGGTATAAACTTGATAATCTGTCCAAGAATCTCTTTCATCTAAACATTTGCCAACAACATAAAATGTTGCATTTACATCATATTTATACAATGTGTTTACTATATTATTTGAAGTAGACTCATTTGGTTCATACCAAAATTGAGGCCCATCATCAAAAGTTAAACAAATAACTGGATGATTAGTATCTATATAAATTGGTTTAGAATACAGTTCATCTTTAAAGCCAAAATTCATATTTAATTCTGTTTGCATATACTTTAATGGAACCAAAGCATTGATATCATATGTAGGAAAATAGCATTTTAAATATTCATCTTCAATATCGTATGTGACATTGCTAAAATCTAATTTATCAACACATGTGCTTTCAAGGAATTTTGAATCATAATATAAATCAGGTTTTTCTTTTTTTATTGTATAGCGTAAATAATCACCAATGATTCTTTTTCCATAATCACTAACATCATTAATAACTAATGAATTATTATCTTTATCAACAAAATACCCTACACCATTTCCATAGCTAACATAAAAATAGTCTCCATAAGGTATTAAAGAATAGTCATATATTCTATCTTCATTACAATCTTTAGCTAATTGTTTGGCAACTTCTTTGCCACGTTTATTCTTGGGATAAAAAATCAAACAATGTCTTGTAGAATATTTTAAAGCATCAGCGTGAATTGATTTTTTAAACCAAAAAGATGGATTGCTTGTCAATAATTTAAATCCTAGTAAAACAAGAACAGTTAATATACAAATAATTAATATAGAGCTATTAATTTTTCTTTTTTTATTTGTCATTATTATTAGTATACTACATATATCTTGATTCAAACTTTTGCTTGATATAATTTGAAATATTATCAAATATTAACATAATTACTATTGCAATAAAACTATATGCAAATACTGATACTAAATTTGTGGGGTCATTTCTTTGCGATGATAAAATTGCACTTCCTAGCCCAAGTCTTGTATATCCTGTGATTACTTCAGCCATTATTTCGATTTTTAAAGATAAAGAAAACGAAGACGATACCCCTACAACAATATAAGGTATGGCTAGAGGTATTTTAACCTTCATATTAAGGCAAAATAATGAAGCACCATCAATTTCACACGCTTCTATTAAAGACTTTGGTGTGGCTTTAATTCCACCTACTATTGATTCATACAATATTGGAAAAGATATGAGTACCACTATAATCATAGGCGTGATTCTAGCCCCAAATATAAGTAAAAACAAGTATACAAGGCAAGCCGTAGGAATAGATTTAAAAATAGTTATTGTTGGTTTAATTATTTCTTGTATTGTTTCACTATTACCTGCAATTACACCTATTATAAAAGCTAATATAATCGAAATCACAAATCCTAGCAACATTCTAATCATTGTTTGCAAAACACATCTATATGTATACGAATCATTTAGAAGTTCAATTACTTTGATAATTGTTTTTATTGGACTAGGAAAGATAAAAGAATCATCTTTAATCAATAAAGATAATAACTGCCACAATAGCAATAACAACAAAACACCTATTATTTTTGTAACGGTCTTATTTAAAGTATATTTCTTCATTAGTTTCACCAATATCAAATAAAGATAAATACTGATCTATATTATCTTTATTGTTGTAAGCATCAATAAAGCCTAAGCCTATGGAGTTTTCTTTTAAAACTTTATATGCGATTTTGGAATTTGGAATCCCAAATAAATCTTTCACTTCAGTGTCTGACATATTAACTACGCTATCAGAAAATATATTTGGATTATCTAATATAAAATTTATGTTTTCCTTTATTTTTGATAAAAAGTTTTCAATATCCTTTTTTTCTAATTTATTAGAAACAAATATAGATGCTTGAATCATTGGCATACCACCGCTTGTTTTTTTATATTCGTTTTGAATGTCTAGATATACACTTGCTCTTTCATTTTGAGAAAGAGCCATAGTTAATGCCGGTTCCGCAATCATCACATAGTCAACTTTGGAAGAATCATCGCTAATATTGATGCCTTTTATTAAACATGCAGATGCATCTGATACTGCAGATACATAATGAATTGATGAATCGTATTTATCTTTAAATAAATAGTGGAAAATTAAATCAGGTGTTGCGCCTTTTGAAAATAAAACTATATAGTCTCCTTCATTCATTATTCCATCTTCATCATTTCCTGTTGAAGCTAAATAGAAATTACCAAAAGTAATCGAAGCTGCAAGTGAATAATTTGCTCCAGAATTAATAGCCTTAACGCCATTTACAGTATCAACGACAATAACATCTGATCCATTATCACTCATTAATTCTGGAATAATACTAGAAGCATCTGCTGTATTAAATAAAGGATTATCTTTTTCTGAATAAAACGCTAATGATGGAGCTCCACTTGGAACAACTATACTTAATTCTTTATTTGAATTAGTATTTGAACAACCCATCAGTAATAACAATGCAATAAAACAAAATAATTTTTTCATATAATGTCATCTTTCTAAATAAATTGTATATAATATATTTATATAAATCCGTGATTTAAATCACATATATGAACATACTAAATACCTTAAAGAAAATAGAGTTAGAGCAAACAAAGAAGATTTCCTTAGAAAAAGGAAGTGTTTTCTTTAGAGAAAACGATAAATGCGAAAATATAGGAATTATTGAAAGTGGCAAAGTGTCAATAATAACGTATTTAAATAATGGTAATGAAGTAGTTTTTAATAGATTAAAAGAAAATGATATATTTGGCAATAACTTAATCTTTTCCAAAAAACCTTACTATAAGGGGGATATCGTTGCAATGTCAGACTGTGAGATTGTGCTAATTGGCAAAGAATTATTAGTAAAATTATTAAAAACAAACGATGATTTCATGCACGAATATCTACAAATACAATCTGATTTTAGTAAGTCATTAAATGATAAAATAAAGTTGTTATCAATGGATAGTGCTGAAGATAGATTTGAATATTATATGCATTCAAACAACAACAAAATAGAATATGACACTATTTCCAATTTAGCTAAAGAGTTATATATTAAGAGGGAAACATTATCGAGGTTATTAACAAAATTAGTTAAAAATAACAAGATTATTAGAAGTTCTAACAACATTATGTTGAAATAAGGAGGATAAAATGTTTTCATTCACAAATGATTATTCTGAAGGTGCTCATAAGAGAATTTTAGAAAACTTAATTAAAACAAATTATGTTCAAACACCAGGATATGGTTTAGATCCATATTGTAAAAAAGCAGCTAAAATGATTAAGAACCTCATTGAGAACAAGGATGTAGATGTGCATTTTATTCCTGGTGGTACCCCTTCTAATGTTTTAGCTATATCATTGTTGAAATCATATGAAGCAGTAATATGTGTAGATACTGGTCATATTAACACACACGAAACAGGTGCAGTTGAAGCAACTGGACACAAAATTATTACTACAAAAGGAATAAAAGGCAAAATTATTCCTGAAGCAATTGAAGATATTGTTTTGAATCATACAGATGAACACATGGTTAAACCAAAAATGGTTTTTATATCAAATTCAACTGAACTTGGGACAATATACAACAAACAAGAATTAACAGACATTTATAATATATGTAAAAAATACAATTTATACCTATATTTAGATGGAGCAAGATTAGGAAGCGCCTTAATGGCAGAAAACAATGACTTAACATTAAAAGATATTGCTAAACTAACAGATATATTCTACATTGGTGGAACAAAAAATGGCGCTCTATACGGTGAAGCAACGGTTGTTAGAAACGATGAACTTAAGAATGAGTTTAGATATCTAATAAAACAACATTGTTCATTGATGGCTAAAGGAAGAGTAATGGGAATAGAATTTATAACTCTATTTGAAGATAATTTATATTTTGAACTAGCTGATAATGCTAATAAAATGGCACAACAATTAAGTAATTTATTCAAACAAAACAAAATTCCTCTATATGTTAATTCAACCACAAATCAAATATTTCCAATCTTAGAAAATAAATTACTCGCAAAAATAAGAACCAATTACCAAGTTGGTGATTGGTGCAAATATGACAACAATCATACAGTAGTTAGATTTGTATGTTCATGGGCTACAACTCAAGAAAATATAGATGAATTTAAAAAAGATTTTTTTGAATATTTAAATAATAAATAATTATTTCAATTTAAAAGATATTTCACCTTTTCCATCATGACATTTTGCGTGACATATCGCTCCATTGATCATTGTCATAGCGGGACTTGTGTGACCAATATCCATTTCCATAATGTGTGGGATATTTCCTAATGCTTTATCAGCAGCTTTGATATAATCAAATTTTGTATCTTCAATATTTGGAATAGCTACTCTACCTATTAGCACGCCTTTACAGTTAATAAAAAGACCGGCATATTTCATTTGTAATAATCCTAAATAAAAATCTAATACAGAACAATTATAAATATCAAAATACCAAATGATTCCATCTTCAGCATATCTCGACACAAAACAACTCATATTGTCAAGATAAGTTCCAAGATGATTTTTTATTATTTCAAAACAACCACCAATTAGTCTTCCACTAATATCAACATCATTTTTACTAATCCATTTAACATCATTTTTAAATTCATTTATGTTATTCCATTTTTCAAATGAAGTTTGATACTTTGAATACGATTTTTGTTTTATTATATTTCCCTTCAAATATTCCAAGTTAATCTGTTGCCACTTAGGATTATTTAATCTATATGATCCTGCATTAAAGCCATATAGTGTTGCGATATCTAGAAAACATGTAACATCTAGAAGAATGTTGGTTGGATCAGAATAGCCCATTAGCCATATTGGATTATCAATAAGTTTGTCATAATTAACATATGGCATCATTTCAAACATATAATCACCGCCGGTGGCAAAAATAATTGCATCAACTTTTGGGTTAGACAATAATGCGTGAAACTCTTTTGCTCTACCTTTTGCAGAAGTGCTTCTTGGGCCCTTTTTTCTAACCGATTTTGTTTCAATCACCCTATAGCCCTCATTTTTAAGGACTTTAATAGACTCTAGATAATCTTGTAAATTCTTGCCAACCCCTGCACTAGGAGCGCAAACACCAATGGTGTCGCCTTTATTTAAAAATTTAGGATATTTCATAAGTAAATTATACAAAAAATTATACTTTTGTTTGCATAAATGAATAATCTGTTTTAATATAAATATGCATATTGTTTTGCTAGATAAGGGGATTTATGACAGGTAAGGTAAAGTGGTTTAATGCTGCTAAGGGTTATGGATTCATCACAGGCGATGATGGCAAAGAAGTATTCGTACATTTCTCAGCTATTCAAGCAGATGGTTACAAGACTCTAGATGAAGGACAAGCTGTTGAATATGAAGTAAACGACGGCGATAAAGGTCCTCAAGCAGTTAATGTAAAAAAAGCATAAATTAATTAAAGAACTCCATTGGAGTTCTTTTTTATGCTTTCTTAATAATGTAATTGCCTTTAGAATCTAAATCAATCAAAATGTTTTTTACATCATAATTTTCCAAAATATATTTTGCAACTAAAGATTCGATTGATCTTTGGATATGCCTCTTCATTGGTCGTGCACCATATGTTTCATCAAATCCGAGTTCTGCAATTTTGTCCATAGCCTTATCACTTACAGATAGTGTAATGTCAGAATTGCTTAAACGTTCTTTAAGTTGACTTAAGAATTTTCCAGCAACTCTTTTTATTACATATTTATCTAATGGATTAAATATAATAATTTCATCTATTCTATTTATAAATTCTGGTTTAAATGTATTTTTAACAATTTCTTGATAAGCCTTTTCTTTCTTTTCCAAGTCTTGTTCAAAAGCATATTCTGATCCAAGATTTGAGGTCATTATGATAATTGTATTTTTAAAGTCAACAGTTACTCCTTTTGAATCTGTAATCCTTCCATCATCCAATATTTGTAGAAGGATATTGAAGACATCTGGATGAGCTTTTTCAATTTCATCTAACAGAACTATTGAATAAGGCTTTCTTCTTACTGCTTCAGTTAATTGTCCTCCCTCTTCATATCCAACATATCCAGGAGGCGCACCAATTAGTCTAGAAACACTAAACTTTTCCATATATTCAGACATATCGATTCTAACAACTTTGGATTCATCATCAAATAATTGTTCAGCCAAAGCCTTAGCAACCTCAGTCTTTCCAACACCTGTTGGACCTAAAAATAAGAATGAGCCAATTGGTCTATTGATATCTGACACTTGAGCCTTATTTCTTAAAATAGCATCAGTAACTAGATCAAGAGCGTTGTCTTGGCCAATTACTCTTAAAGACAATTTGTCTTTTAATTTTAATAATTTTTCTCTTTCAGTTGACATAAGTTTTGATACTTCAATATGTGTCCACTTAGATACAACTTTCGCAATAGATTCTTCATCTACAACTTCAGACAGCATTCTTCCTTCTGCTTCTTTTTTGTTCAATTCGTTTAAAGTCTTTTCTAAAGTTGGGATTGTTTCATATTGCAATTTCGATGCTTTTTCATAATCAGCGCTATTTTGTGCATCAGACATTTCTAGTTTTGCCTTTTCAAGTTTAGCTTTAATATCTTTTATATTTGATAATTCAGTTTTTTCTTTGTCCCACTTATCTTGCAAAACATTATGCTTTTGTTTTAAATCAATTAATTCTTTATCTATTTCTTCTAATCTTTTCTTGGCTTTTTCTTCAGTTTCTTTTTTCAAAGAAATTTTTTCAATTTCTAAAGTATCTATTTTTCTTGAAAGTTCATCTAATTCTACAGGTTTAGAATCCATTTCAACTCTTGTAGATGCGCATGCTTCATCAATTAAATCAATTGCTTTATCTGGCAAGAATCTATCTGTAATGTATCTATTTGAAAGTGATGCAGCCGCAATAATAGCATCGTCTTTAATTTGTACACCATGATGGACTTCAAATCTATCTTTTAATCCACGCAAAATTGATATTGTATCTTCAACTGTAGGCTCATCAACTTGAACTTTTTGAAATCTTCTTTCAAGCGCAGCATCTTTTTCTATATATTGTCTATACTCATCAAAAGTTGTAGCACCAATACATCTTAATTCTCCTCTAGCGAGCATTGGTTTTAATAAATTAGCAGCATCCATTGCACCTTCAGTTTTGCCAGCACCAACTAGATTATGTATTTCATCTATGAAAAGAATAATCTTGCCATCAGCATCTTGAACTTCTTTCAAAACAGCTTTTAGTCTTTCTTCAAATTCACCACGATATTTGGCTCCAGCAATTAAAGAACCCATATCTAATTCAATTAAATCTTTTTCTTTTAAGCCAAGAGGTACATCGTTATTAAAAATACGCCATGCGAGGCCTTCAACAATCGCAGTTTTTCCAACTCCTGGTTCGCCAATTAAAACAGGATTGTTTTTAGTTTTACGAGACAAAATTTCAATTACTCTTCTAATTTCATCATCTCGTCCAATGACTGGATCAATTTTTCCATTTCTTACATCATCGACTAAATTTCTACCATATTTCTTTAGGGAATTAATATTATTTTCATCTTCTTTGTTGTTTATCATATCATCGCCCCTTTCTATACTGTATTTATTTTCAATTTCATTTCTTGAAAATCCACAATATTTTCTAATTTCTGTACATACATCTGATTCATTAAATAGTGTTGCAATAAACATATCAAACATTGATAAATATTTATCTTTTCTTTGTTTTGATTTTTTAAGAGCATCATTATATGATTGCACAACATATTTGTTTAACAGTGGATCAGCGTTTGAATTTGTGCTACTTAATTTTTCTAAATATTTATCATTGATTTCAATTAGTTTATTAATATTTGTATGAAATTCATTCAAAATATTCGCAATATCATCATCACTTAAAAACGCTACCATCAAGTGTTCTGAAGCTATTTCTGGATTGCTTCTTTCTTTACAAATTGTAATTGCTCTAATTAAAATTTGTTGTAATTTTTCTGTCATTAATTCTGGATTCATACTACCTCCTTAGCACTATTTGTTGTTGAGTGCTAACATATAAGATTTTTTTAAGTAGGAAATCCCTACTTAAAATTTTTCTTAAATTTTTCGAATATACTTTCTTTTTTCTGAGAAAGTTTTTCGTACAATTCTTTTTCTTCCTTAGATAATTTCTTCGGAATGTTTACTTCGATTTCAACATACTCATCGCCTTTTGAATTACTTCTTAAATCTTTAACACCATATCCTTTGATACGTAATTTACTATTGGGTTGAGTACCTGAAGGAATTGTTAATTCAACATCACCATATGGTGTAGGAACATCAATTTTTGTTCCAAGAGTTGCTTCAACAGAAGTTATTGGAACCCTAATATAGATATCATTTCCTTCTCTAACAAAGTGTTTATGAGACTTAACAATAATCTCTATGTATAAGTCACCATTAGGGCCACCATTTTCTCCTCTTTCACCATACCCTTGAATTCTAACTTGTTGGCCAGAACTTATTCCTGCTGGAATATTTACTTCAACTTGTTCTTTAGTGTTGTTATATCCACTGCCACCACAATGGCTACATCTCTTTTTTATACGTTTGCCAGTTCCACCACAATCAGGACACACACCTTGCTGTTGAATTACTCCAAATGGTGTACGTGATTGTCTCATTGTAACGCCAGATCCGTGACATGTAGGACAAGTTTCAATATCTGATTTGCTTTCAGCACCAGTTCCATCACAATGTTCACATTTTTTATCAACACTTATATTGATAGTTTTTGTTACACCATGAACCGAATCAAGGAAATCAATTTCCATAGATATATATCTATTTTCACCTTTCATCGGTCCGTTTCTACGTGAACTTCTTCCACCAAAATTGAATCCGGAGAAAGCTCCTCCCATTCCTCCCATAAAACTTGAGAAGATGTCGCCAAGGTCATCCATATTCATGCCGCCGAAGCCTTGTCCACCTCCGAAGTTTGCTCCATCCATTCCTGCAAAGCCAAACTGGTCATATGCGGCCTTCTTTTGTGAATCAGATAACACCTCATAAGCTTCATTGATTTCTTTAAATTTTGCTTCAGCATCAGGCGCTTTATTAATATCAGGGTGATACTTTTTCGCTAACTTACGATAAGCTTTTTTAATATCATCTTCGCTTGCACCTTTTGATAATCCTAAGACTTCATAGTAATCTCGTTTATCAGCCATAATATCACCCCTTTCTTTAAATTAAATATTATTCTTTTGCTTTGAAATCTGCGTCAACAACATCATCATTATTATTTGTTGAATTATTGTCTCCACCAGCATTAGCATTTGCTTGCGAAGCTTGTTGCTGATACATAGCTTCTGACATAGCTTGAGCTGCTTTTTCAAGCTCATCAAGCTTAGTCTTCAACTTATCATAATCATTTTCATCAAGAGCTTTTTGCAATTCATCTCTTAATTCTTTAACTTGTTTCTTTTGGTCTTCAGAAACATTAGCATTTTCTGTTTCCAAAGTTTGATCAATTTGAGCAATAAAACCTTCAGCTCTATTTCTTAATTCAATTTCTTCTTTTCTCTTATCATCTGCTTCCTTATTTTCTTCGGCTTCTTTAACCATCTTTTCAATTTCTTCATCAGATAAACCAGATGAATTAGAAATAGTTATTTCTTGTTTCTTATTTGTGCCCTTATCTAAAGCAGATACATGAACAATACCGTTAACATCAATATCGAATGTAACTTCAATTTGAGGAACACCACGTCTAGCTGGTGCAATTCCTGTTAATTGGAAGTTGCCCAATGTCTTGTTGTCGGCTGCCATTGGTCTTTCACCTTGCAAAACATGAATATCAACAGCTGGTTGATTATCTGCAGCAGTCGAGAAGATTTGAGATTTTTGTGTTGGAATTGTAGTGTTTCTAGGAATTAATGTAGTCATAACACCACCTAATGTTTCTATACCTAATGATAATGGTGTTACATCTAGCAACAATACATCTTTAGGCCCATCGCCTTGTAAGATAGCACCTTGAATTGAAGCACCCATTGCAACAACTTCATCAGGGTTAACAGATTTATTTGGCTCTTTTCCTAATTCTTTTTTAACTGCTTCTTGAACCGAAAGCATTCTTGTAGAACCACCAACTAATAGTACTTGGTCTAAATCAGATGCACTCAATCCTGCGTCAGACAACGCTTGTTTTACTGGACCAATAGTTCTATCAACTAAGTGTTTAGTCATCTTATCGAAATTAGCTCTGGTTAAGTCCATATCCAAGTGCAAAGGACCAGATTCATCAGCAGAGATAAATGGTAGAGAGATATGAGTTTGTACCATTGAACTCAAATCTTTCTTAGCCTTTTCAGCTGCTTCTTTTAATCTTTGAAGTGTCATTCTATCTGCTTTTAAATCAATGCCGTGATGTGCCTTTTTGAATTCATCAGCAATCCAATCAACAACAACATTATCGAAATCATCACCACCTAAATGGTTATCACCAGAAGTAGCTAATACTTCAAATGTTCCATCAGCTAAATCAAGAATAGAAACATCAAATGTACCACCACCTAAGTCAAATACTAATATTTTTTGTTCCTTATCAGTTTTGTCAATACCATAAGCAAGTGCTGCTGCTGTTGGTTCATTTATAATTCTTTCTACTTCTAGTCCAGCAATCTTGCCAGCATCCTTTGTTGCTTGTCTTTGTGCATCATTGAAATATGCTGGAACAGTAATAACGGCTTTTGTTACTGTTTCACCTAAATATCCTTCTGCATATTTTTTCATGTATTGAAGAATCATTGCAGAAATTTCTTGAGGTGTATAATTCTTACCATTTACATTTACTTTTTCATTTGATCCCATAATTCTCTTAATTGATGAAACGGAATCTTTGTTTGTAACTACTTGTCTTTTTGCAGCATCGCCGACAACGATCTCTCCATCTTTGAATGCTACTACTGAAGGTGTAGTTCTGTTTCCTTCAGGGTTTGTAATAACTTTTGATTCATTTCCTTCCATAACTGCAACGCAGCTATTTGTTGTACCTAAGTCAATACCAATAATTTTACTCATTTTATTTTCCTCCTTATTCGCTAACCTTTACCATTGCAGGTCTTAATATGCGATCTTTTAACATGTATCCTTTTTGTAATACTTCTATGACTATTCCAGATTCAACCCCTTCTTTCTTCTCTTGCATAATTGCTTGATGGAAATTTGGATCAAATGGTTTATTTTCACAGTCAATTACTTCAACACCTTCATTTTTTAAAGCTGCGATTAATTGATTGTAAGTCATCTCAACACCTTTTTTAAATCCTTCGTCATCCTTATTAACCTCTGTTTGTAATGCCCTTTCAAGATTGTCAATAACTGGAAGAATTTCTTTTGCGAAACTTTGAATACGATATTTTCTTGTTTGCTCAGCTTCGGCATTCAATCTTTTCTTTAAGTTATCAGTGTCCGCATAAGCAAGTGCTCGCTGATTTTTTAATTCTTCAATTTCTTTTTTCAATTGATCTACTTCTGATTCTTCGTTAATATCTTCAACAACTTCTTCATTTTCAGATGGTGTATCTTTGATGTCTTCTTGTTGAATATTCTCTTCTTTATTTTTCTTTGACATATCCATCCTTTCTAGTGAAACATATCTTCTATTTCTTTACATATAAAGTCTAATAAACTTACGACTCTGCTATATTCCATTCTTCTTGGACCAACAACCATCAGTCTAGCATTTTCATCAGGATTATCAGATATTCTGATTTCACTCGATACAATGGCTAAGTCATCTTTCCAAACAAGTTCAGTACCTTTCGGTGTTACCGCAACCATATCTTTGTTTTCTGTTTGATGTTCAACTAGTTTTCTAAATAGTTTTGAATCGTCGAAGAACTTTGTAAGTTCTTTTAACTTTTCAATGTCAGCATATTCTGGTTGATACATCATATTTGTTGTTCCATCTATATATAATGTTTCGGAAGCAAACTTTACAAATGCTCCAGCGAATGCATCATACAACATTTCAAATCTTTGAATCGATTTATTTAAGATAGGTTTTAAAGATTCTAGTTTGCTTGGCAATTCAGATATCTTAGTACCTTTTAACCTATCATTTAAGATTGAAGTACATGTCTCAATATCTTCTATTGATACATCATCAACAAAATTGAATGTTTTATTTTCGGTATGTCCAGTATTTGTAATAAATACACACACTGCCGTTTTTGGATCAATTTGGAATACCCTAATATGTTCTAGTGTTTGAATACTTGCATCCGGTCCTAACATTCCAGTTGCCAAATTTGTCATATCCGAAACAATCTTACACGAAGCTTTTATAGCTTCATCTATATCTAGAGATTTATGATCAAATATACTAGATAAGGCATATTTAACTTCTTCATCAAGGTCTTTCTTTAACAAATGTTCACAATAATATTGATAACCTTTATTTGAAGGAATACGACCTGCCGAAGTATGAGGCTTTTCTATATAGCCTAATTCTTCAAGCATCACCATATCATTTCTAATGGTTGCGCTCGAATATGGCAGTTTATATTTGTCTACAAGCGTTTTAGAACCAACAGGCTCTGCAGTTGCAACGAATTCATCTACTATGGCCTTTAAGATATCCACCATTCTTTGTGTTAGTATTTTGACCACCTCCTTTTAGCACTCTTATATCCACATTGCTAATATACAACAATATTTTAGCACTGTCAACACCTTAGTGCTAAATTTTACGCACATTAAAAAAGCCCTATAAAATAAGCTAAAATCGTTCACCCTCCCATTCCATATAAAAATAGTCTTTACAGACTATTTATATAGTTTTTTAGAAACATCTTTAATTATTTGTTTAGGTATATATTGTTTAATATCACCGTTAAAAGAAGCAATTTCTTTGGCTATAGAAGAAGATAAAAATGATAATTCAGGTTTAGCCACTAAGAATACAGTTTCTATATTTTTATCTAATTCCATATTTGCTGTAGCCAAAGCTAATTCAGATTCATAATCTGATACAGCTCTAATTCCCCTAATAATAACATTGCAACCATGTTTTTTTGCACAGTCTACGGTTAATCCTTCTCCTACTATCACTTTAACGTTAGGAAGACCTTTAACACATTTTTCAATCATGTTTTTTCTTTCAATATCAGAAAATGTGCAATTCTTCTTTTTGTTCTCCATAACTGCAATAATAAGCTTGTCATATATTTTTGAAGCTCTTTTTATTACATCTAAATGTCCAACCGTTATTGGATCAAATGTTCCAGGATAAATTGCTTTAATCATTGTTTGCTCCTTTAATCTTTTCAAATTTACAATTGGAGCATTCCAAGTCATATGCACCAATCCAAAATAATTTATCATTTTTAAACGAAAACGAACCTGACTTACTTGTATATTCAACTGTAGAATATTCAAAATCATCAATCAAAACTCGTGTGATTTTTTTACAATCACTATATACTATTTTATTTCCATCAATTTTTCCCGTCATATACCATATGGATTCTTTTGAAGGTTCCATATACCATTCAACAACTATATCCAATCCATTAGCACCTTTAGAAATAGACATAGTTGCACTATGACTGTTAATATCTTGATAACTGCCAATCAAACTTGCTTCATTGATTTTTGAACATCCAACTAGCAATATTAGAGATAATACAAGTAAAATTATCTTTTTCATCACAATAAAATAATAATATATTTATGAATAATTGTCATATAAGATATGAATATACAAACAACTTAGCACACAAAAACATCTTTAAATTGTTTAAATATTTTCATAACGAGACCAAGCGTAGACCAATTTGTTACGTCCTGTTATTTCGTTTGCAACATAAACGCTAATTATATAAGAATATTAATAATCTTTAATTCTTATTTGCGATTTCTGCATATTCACCAATTGGCATAGGTTTAAAGAAATAGTATCCTTGAACAAAGTCTACTCCTTGTTTGGATAATTCATCCAATTGTTCTTTTGATTCAACACCTTCGGCAATAACTTTTAATCCCATATCGTGTGAGATTTTAATAATTGATTGCACAGTCTTTTTAGCTCTATCATTTTCAAAATAAGCCCATATCATATGCATATCTAATTTCAAATACTTCGCAGGCATTTTAACCAAATAATCTAGATTAGACTCACCACTTCCAAAGTCATCAAGTGAGAAACCAAAACCATAATCTGTTAATATTCTTATATTTCTTTCAATGTTACCAATCTTGTTAATATAACCAGATTCAGTAATTTCAAAATTTATTCTTTCAGGAGTTATTCCGTATTTTTGAACAAGACCAATTATTTTACTTGCTAAATTTGCTTGCTCACATTGTGCAATAGATAAGTTAACGTCAACATAATAGAATAATTTTGAATAAATTGGATCAGTTAAATATTTACATACATTTTCAATCATTCTATAGCCAATCGGAATATCTAAACCACATTTTTCAGAAATAGGAATGAATTGGTATGGAAGCATAATTGTTCCATCCACATTTCTAATACGACACAAAGCTTCGGCAGAAACAATTTTGCCTTGTTCTACAGAATAAATCGGTTGAACAAATGCTTCGACTCTATCTTCTTCTAAAGCTTTAACAATTTCTGTTTTAACTTGATCATCTTTTTTAGATGCTTCTATTTCTTCTTCATTTATTTCATCAACAACATAATAACCATCAATAATAGATAATTTATTTTTTGCAATAGATACATAAGATAATATTTCATCAGCATGTTTGAATAATTTAATATCATGACATGAAACAAGATTTACTTTAAAATTCTTCTTACTGATAAACTCTTCAAATTCTTTTTCAACAATATCTGCAAGCAAGGCTCTATATTCATCAAACTTAGCAACATTCTTGCAAATAACGAATACATCACTATCTTCATTTATAAATGTTTTAGTGTATGGTTTTTTATTAAATGTTTTTATAATCTTTAATTTAAATTTATATGTTTTTTTAGAAGCTTCATATATTTTATTATTTAATTCTTGAATATTCACAACAAACAAGAAACCATTTTTGTTACTATGACAAATACTATCAATATATGAAGCAATATAATTATTTTTGAAACAGTTATATTTGTGGTCAATATAATTCAATGGATTTTCAACAAAAATAAATACACATATTAGTGAACAAACAAAAGCAATCGATAAAGTTCCAACCCTTCCTTGCACTAATTGAATAATTGTTCCTGCAGACCACACAACACCAGCAGTAATGAAACATATTCTATTCCATCTATTTAAACGATTTCTCAAAATTATTAATACCGCAATTATAAACAAAAAATATACAAATGCACAGCAATAAGCACACGATGCTGAACCACCATACACTTTAATTGCTTCATTACTAAACTCTATTTCTATAGGCAAAATTATAATAAATACTGCATCAATTATTGGAGCCAAATATGAAAATTTAAAAAATAGTTTTTTAAATTTACTATCAGGAGTTAAAGCAATTAAATATGCGAATTCAAAAAAGGCTGTTACAACAAGACATATCATATATGCTTTGATGATAGTTTCTTGAATATCAACGGTATATAAATTATTAGAGATTACATAACAAGAAAGAAAGTCTAAAACTATGCCTAAACCAGTAAAAAATAGTAACAAAATAAATATAATACTATTTTTCTTAAGTATTTTTTTTGGTAAAACCCAACAAAGTACGACAAATAAATAAACTACAAAAGATGATATTTGAAATGTAATCATAGTATATCCTCCTTCATAGTAACCATATCAATAAAATTATTCTCTGAAATCAATGGAGAGAAATAATTTCCAATCATCATTTCAATGCCACATTCATCAACAAACTTCTTTTCTTCGCTATTCTTTATTCCAACAGCTACAACTTTAAAATCTAAAGCATGTGCTAAATCTGTAACATCTTTCATAATCATTGCAGCCTTTTTATCAGCAACAGCATTATCTAAAACGGATTGATCGAATTTAACAATTTGCATTGGCAAATCAATGAAGTAGTTTAGATTTGATTCGCCAGATCCAAATCCACCTATCGCAAAACTGAATCCTTCTTTTTGAAGTAAAGCAATATTTTTCAATAGTTTTTCTTTTTGAAGAATGGCACTAGCATTTGTGATTTCAAAACAAATATTCGAACGAGAAACGCTCTCGTTAATTGTAATATCAATAAATTCTTGACATATTTCCTCTTTTTCTAAAGCTTGAACAGAAACACGCACAAGTACAACACCTAATTTATTTCTTGATTTAGAAATCTTATAAATTGTCTTACATACTTTTCTAAAAGAAATATCATCAATTTGCAAATACCTATTATATTTTTCAGCAACCATATAATAATCAATAGGATACAAAATTTTTCCATTGTCGTTTTTTATTACAGCAACAGCTTCTACATCTATTGCTTTATTAGGATCTTTATTTGTAAGTGGCTGATATTCCAAAACAACTCTATCGTTTTTAAATGCTTCATCGATTTCATTGGCAATATTAATGTCTTTTTTAAAGCCAATAATTTTTTGTTCATCAATTGTTTCAATTGATATACTTTCATTAGTCAAACTACCACTTGCTTTGTATGCATCAAAGACAGTTCTTAATAATTGATATGAGTCAATATAACTAATATCAGGGAATAACAATATAGAAGCATTGAAACTTGCTTTATTTTGATTTTCTTTTTCAACTTTAAACATACATCTTGATATATTAGATGCAACATTTTGAATATCAACAAAATCTTTTGCTGTAACAATTAATTCATCAGAATAACCAGAAAATATTTTTATATTATTTTTTCTTTCATATAAGAACACCAATTCTTTAAACACTTGTTTAATATAGTATAAAGAACCAGTGTTTTTTTCAGACATACTAACAAATAAAACTGTTTGAATTTCCTTACTATCAATTACTTCGGTAATATATTTAATAAATGATTCGTAGTGAAAACAATTGGCATCATAATCAAATTTATTGCCTGGATTTTCAACGACTGTATAAAGCAACAATATTCCAATTGAAACAAACAAACTAACAACAGGAGTGTATATTATATTTATTAAAATAAATTGGAATACTCCTCCTAATAAAAATGATAAAATCCAAAGTATGCTTGCGAAAAATGGCCATTTATCTAAACGTTTTTTATGAACAAGCAATTCAATAAGCAATGCAACAGCAAATACAAAACAAGAAATATAAGTAAACAAAGTTGAAGGTCCAATTGGTATAGAACATTTTTCGTAATATTCAAAACTAGAATTTAATAAACAAATAACAATTGCATCAGCAACTAATACAAAAAATAGAATTAATCTTATTTTTATATATTTCGATTGTGGGAATGATATTTTATTTATATATAAGGCAATAGCGTATATATATGTTGGAATAGATATTAAATATGCTTTTAATGTTACTATTTTCCAAATATAATCAACTGCAAAATACTTCTCAGAAGCTACAAACTGACACATAATATCAAGAAAAATGCTAACAAAAGCCGCAATCGATGCAAAAATAAAGATTCCATCAGTGAATGAGTCTAATTTTTTATTAAATGACCAAATAATGATTATAAATAAGGTCATTATAAGTGCAACGGTTTGCGAAAATATTGACATAATCTACTAATCTGAGTCAGCCTCCCCTAGTGTATACATATGTCCAGCAAAAAGCAAGTTACCATCTTCGTCTTTAAATGGTGCTCCATGGCATGAACATTTGATATATTTGCCATCTTTATTCATAGCACGATAATCGCAATCATGTGTTGGCTTATTACCATTTACAGCAGCAGTGAAATCATCAATAAATTTTTGACGATCATCTGGATGTATGTGATTAATCCATGTTGTTGCTAAATCATACATGATGTCATTTGGAAGTCCAAATTCTTCCTTCCATTTTGGTGTGATACGCATAACGTTTGTATTTAAATTAATAATGTATGGGTGATCGTTGTTATCGGCAATCAACAAGGCATCAAACATGAAGTTATTTAAACCTATAACATTTATAGACACACCTTCTACATCTATCATTTCAGAACCATCTCTAGATGATTCTCTATTTGTATATAATGAATAACTAACAGCACTAATAACTTCATTAATATTATTGTAATTATCATTAGAAACAGCATAGCCAATAGATACTTTAGTTTCATATGGAGCACTTGAAGAGTTTACCTTAATATCAGTATTAAATGCTCTAATATCATTTTTGACAATTTCTTCAGTGGATTCTCTATATACTACACTGAAATCTGGACCATTGATACGATATATAGCAACAGCATCTTTAAAATTATGTACAGCACTTTCAACAATTTGCAATATATAGTCATCACCAATTAAATGACCTAAAGAATCATTTACATTAGATAAATTGTCTATAGATATTTGAATGAAAACAAAATTCTTTTCTTTATTCTTAATAAATTCTTCGTTATATTTTATTAAATCTTCTTTGTATTGTGCATTAGTTTTAATTAAAGACAATGCTTCATCTTTATTTTTTTGCTTAAATACTTGTGCTGGGCTATCAGACGAGAAAAAGAATCCAATAGTAATAATAGTAACAGCAGCACCAGTAAACAATAATGACTGCACAAATATTTGAAGAACAACCAACAAAATAGCTACGAATGTCATAGGGAATAATGTAGCCATTATATTTTCTTTTATTTTTTTACGATATAAGAACATAAGAATAAAGCCATATATAAAGTTGATGAATGCACATCCGTATCCAGCAATTGCTGCAATTCCAGAACTTGCATATGTTCCGCCTACCCAATCATTTAATTCTATTGTCATAAATGGGAACCAAACAATAATCGCATATAATACAACGAATATATAAGATATTATATGATTTGCAATCTTTTTATTTGGCTTAACTAAATTTAATATATAATGCAAAAATTCTGAAGAAAACATTAGTGCAGATAAGTAAAAGAAAACATGAATCGTTTTATTTGCCATATCACTAGTAGGAATAATCTTATTTATAGTTAAGACAGTTATAATATCAAAGATAACATGAATAATTGCACAAATTAATAATCTTGCGAATATAGTATTATCTTTTCCCATTTTATAGCGCTTTGAGGCAAGCGCTATAAAAACGAGAATTATCATACACATTATTTCAGATCTTAATATTAGTATTGGATATATTTCTTGCATATTCTATCTCCTATTCTCCTCTATTCTCGGCGAAGTTACGTCTTCTTATGTAGAACAATATACTGATTAACATAACTAGAGCAAACACAATTAATACGATTAGCATAATTCCATTTGCAGTATTTTGAGATACTTGTTCTCTAGCTGGTATTATTGTCTTCAATCCTAGTTTTTCAAGCATTGCTGCTTTTTCTTCTTCAGAAACACATTCTTCAATAGGTTTAGACAATATGTCGCCAGCATCATATATTTCAGCTTTGTCATTTTCTTCGTTGAATAAAGCAACATAGCTGTTCTTAATATCATATACTTCTACACCAGATCCGTCTTCACTAGATTTAGGATCTTTTGTATCAGGATGTTTATTTGTTTCATCAACAAATTCTCTATCATCACTAATATCGTTGTATTCAGTATTTTCAAGTAATGAATCTTCTGAATCAGGTTTACCAATGTGTTCAGTATCCTTTTCACCAATAATTGTTTTATCAGCCTCGTGTAAATCATCATTTTCAACAATTACTGTTTCATCACTCTTTTCAGGTTCAATAATATCCTTTTGAGTTGTGTCGTAATCTGGATAGATCTTCTTATCAAGTTCTTTAAGAGCCTCTTGATATGAAGGACTTTGAGAAACTGTATTTTCGTACTTGTGAGCATCAGAAATAATACCACTTTCTTTCTCACCAGCACTACTTGGTCTTGTTAGTTTCTTCAAACTATCTTTCAAGAACGAACCGAATGATTGAACAATTGATGGTTGTACATATAATGCATCAACTGCTGTACCATTCATGTAATCAAATATCACAAGTGTATCATCTGTGTAACGAACAAGCATATAGTGGCCAGTGTAATTAACAGTATTACTGATTTCCTTAATACTATAAGTCTTGAAGTTTTCAGGATAATACAATTTAGAACCAAGATTTACTAATTCATTAGTCTTAACAAGTACAGTTGCGTATAACTTATCGCCATATACATCCACAACTGGTCCGCCAACAATATTTTCTGATGTTGATAATGTGAATAATGTGCTGTTCTTTACATATAATCTAGCATTAATGTTCATATCATCACTTAATGAATATGTTGCGAAAGTCTTAACTAAGTGAGTTTGACCATCAGTATTTACCATACCACTCCACAATGGTTTAGCTTCTATTCTAGATAATGTTCTTGCAGTACCAGCAGGAGAACCATTAGATGCACTATAGATATTTCCATTAGAATCTAGTAGTTTTCCATCATACATATGGATAAATGTAACATTATCGTTAATTGATCTCTTGTGAGAATCAATAGCCTTTCCATTGTATAAGTACCAGTATGAGTTACCATAAGTCATTACTGTTCTTGCGATATCTTTGCTTCTTAGAGTCTTTTCGCAAGTATCATCACCACACTTAAGTTCAATAGTAACTCCACTATTATAATCAAAGCTAAATGACATAGTCTTTTGATTGCTTGGCCATGTTCCAGAGATTGTTGAATCTAATGTTGTAATCTTATAATCAACACTATCTCCAGGAAGAGTTGGCAATTCAATATTGAATGTATCAATACCTGATGAATAAACAATCATTTGATCTATTAGTTTAGCTGCATCAGTTTGTACTTTGACAGAATTTAGTTTTAGTTTAGGAGCAGGAGCAGTCAATGTAACTGGCTTAGTTCCACCTAATATTTCATTCCACCACTTTCCAGTTGACTTATATGTTTCTGTGTCACTTCTTGGATCTCTGCTACCTAATTCCATAGAACCAGTATTAGCTTTACCATAGTAGAATTTACCCTTAACAGCATCGTCTCCAGTTAATGTGCCAGTTGAAACTGAATATCCTGCAATGTAATCATATGTAGGATCTACTGCGGTAATTGTTTCATATGTTCTAGCAGAAGAATCAGTCATGACATTCAAACCATTTGAATCATAAGTTCCAGAAGAATTTACAGTATGAATCTCTGAAGAAGCACTTACTCTTAATCTACCAATACCTGCGTGTCTTGCAGTAGTATATGCATTTAGATATAGTATTGGATTTCCAGTAGTTGTATCTTTTGCGATTTCATTAGTAGTTAATTCATCTGCAGTTGAAGAATCAGAAACTTTATAGAATACATTTTCTGTAGTAATAGTTATTGGATTAGTGCTAGCTGCGCCATTCTTGTTGTAATATAGCAACATATCTGGCGAACCATGATCACCTCTGATAATCCATTCTTTGTTTGTTATACCATTTTCGATTTGGCCAATTGTTGTACTGCTTAATTCTGTTACAACAGCGCCACCGACACCGAATGAAGCATTATTATTTGCGGAAACACTACCAGTAAACAAGAAGTTATATATTGATTGAGCATTTGGACCCTTCAATAAGTTAACATCACGTCCATTATAAATATGCATTGTATTTCCAGCTACACCAGCAGTACCACCATTATGGTTTTCCATAATTTCTTTAGCGCTCGCAGTCTTTTGGCTATAACCAGTTAGACCATAACATCCGATAATACCACCAGTTGCTTCTTTAGCTGTATGAGCATCTGATTGATAGTTTGCGCCAGCATTAGTAACAGTTGAAAGAACATTAGCACCTACAACACAATCGTAGATATATTGATCGGTTGTGACTCCATCGTTTCTTCCAACATTAGCACCATCATAACCGCCAGATAAACCAGTAGCAGTTAATAATTTAGCATCACTTGGTACAGTGTTAGTAGTTTCATCAACATCCTTGATATCTAATAAGTAATAAGTATAATACTTTTGTTCTACTCCACTAGCATCATTATATGTCTCTGCTACTTTTCTAACTGGAACTAAATATTGCAATACTTTTTCATTGAAACTTCCATCATCTGGATCATTCTTTACATAGTCAGTTATTTTTGAAGAATATAATTTAGCAGCATGGTTGACATTTTGAGTATCTCTAGTAAACAACCTAATAGTTGGGTTAGATCCAAGAGTTAATGCTGACTTAGTAGCATCTTTCGTAGCTTGATCAGCATAAGCGAAATTATTGTCATCAATCTTGAACGATGTACCATGAACATCCATTGTGAATAAATGTCTTCTATAATCAATAGGAATCGTTGTATCATAAGTCTTTCCTATACCAAACATATATGTAGCATTAGCTTTAGATACATATACTAAGAATCTTTGCTTATCATTAGCTGGTCCAGTACCTACTTGGGCTTCAGTATCTTCATTATGATTACTTGTATTCTTACCAAGTTTATTAACAAATTGATAATCTAATTCCCATTTAACTTCATTTGTAGGTTTAATACCAGTGTCGATACTTAAAGCACCATCAGACAACACATAATCAACAGCTTCGTATGTATCAGAACCCCTTGTATATGTCTTATATTCATTGATATTCGAAACAGGTTGTTGTGAATATCCAGCAACAAACTTACCAGTGCCTGCTGAGCCATAGAATTTATGATTTACTTTATCATACATTCCGACTTCACCATCAGCTCTTCTAACAACTGGGATCATATCACGAACAATTGTTTCGCCATCATATATTCTGAAGTAATATAGTTTACCTTCAGCATTATATTTGTTTGCACCAGCATGCAAAATATACAATGCACCAAGATATGTATCACTTAATGGAGCAGATGGATTAGTGTAATGTCTTCCACCAGCTTTATCTTCATATACATCAAGGTAAACATTAGTTCCTTGTTTATATATTGTACCAGCAAGAGGATATCTATTATTTATAGAACTCCATAATACAGTGCCAGGAGCATGGAAATATAACTTATTGCTTTGAGTATCCAATAAGAATTGATTGCCACTCCATGCACCACCGAAAATTGCAGTGTACCAGTTACTATTTGTATTACCTGAAGATGGATTTGGTAAATATTTAAATTCAACTTTAGTAGAAGTGTTAACAGTATAACCTGGATTAATCCAAGATTGTCCTGTTGCTTCAATATATTCAAGTTCAATATAATCAGTCAAATAGCCTGTGTTAGATGCATCTACCGGAGCAGTTGTATAACCAATTAAACCACCAGTTGATACATTAGCTTTATTAGTAGCACTTGTTGAATAAGTATCGACAGTTGCAACTAATACATTATTTCCAACATAACAGTCATGTAATGACATACCATGGAAGTTACCAACAATACCACCAACATTTTCATCTGAGAAATCACCAGCAACACTAACGTTGCCTAATACTGCCATAGGATAATCACCTACATTTGAAATCTTAGATTTAATATTATCGTATGCTGTTTGATATTTAGTTAATCTTTCATTAATCTTGTCATATCTATTTGTTTTTACAGTATTGATTGTATTAACCAAAATACCATTTTTATCGAAGAATTTATATGTTTCATCACAACATTGTGTCAACTTGTCATTGATTTCACTCCAATCAGACCAAGATCTAGTAGAGAATGATCCAGTACTTTCATCCATAGAAGCTTCAACAACATTTCTATAAATACTACGTAGATAGTTTTTAGTAGTTGGATAATAACCAACGACACCACCTACACTTCTACCTGTTGTAGAAAGAATAGTTGTATCAATAACTTTATTGTCATAAACATCTGTATATTTGGTTGCACCGACTATACCACCAATACGCATGTTACTTGCTAGTACACAGTTTTCAACTGTATTGCCATATATTGGAGCATGAACATTTTCTATCATATGGAAACCAACTATACCACCAACACCACGGCTGTCAGTATCTGTAACTTCATAGTCTTTGTTAGCAGCATCAGTGTTATAACCAGTAATAATAGAATCTTTAACTGTATTGTTATATGTTAAGTTAAATGTTTCTGATCTATTTGGTCTAAAGCCAACAATACCACCATCACAGCTACATCCGTTGATAGTAACGTTTTCAACTAAACAATCGTGAACATCATTACTATATACATATCCAGCGATACCGCCTATTCTATCACGGTTTAAGTTCCAACTTTCAAGTTTAGCATTATAAACTTCAACATTATATGACTCTTTAACATTAGCATTATGGCTATTGCCTATACCTAATAAGCCTACAGCGCCACCGATATGATATGTACTATTGCCAGTAATTACAACGCTTGGTTTATGTTCGACACCAGCAACAGATCCACCAGCACCAGGAACAGAAACATTTTCAGCAACTTGTTTATTTCCAATAACAACATCATGTATTGCAGCACAGTTTCCAGCTGCACCACCAATGTCTTGGATATCGCCACTATTTCTTAATACTTCTATAACAACATTATCAACTTTACAATTTTGGACAGTATAAGGGTCATTACCGACTTGGCCAGTTCTACCCATTACACCACCAACATAGTGTCCATATGTTCTAATATGAACACCATCAATATTTAGAATCTCGTGGTTGTATCCTTCACTTGAAGAATTTCCTTTATATCCAGGAGTAAATACAGTTGCACTACTGCTGCCATAGAATACATTATTTTCTGTATCAAGCATTCCAAATGTTTCATCTGAATTACGTTTAACAGGCTTGTAGTTACGAACAACTTCATCACCTTTGGTAATCTTCATATTGTATAAAGTTAAACCTTTATTGTTATTATCGTTAAACAATGTATGAGAAGAAGTCAATAAGTTGAACAAACCAATAGTTGGACCATGTGATAAAGAAACAGTACTATCATTGTGCAATACTTCTTGTCCATCAATCTTAACATATGTATTTCCACTCTTTACTTGAACTTCATAGTGTTGTTTTTGACCATATATCGTCTTATTATCAGAAACACGTTTAGAACCACTAGCAAAGTATAATTCATATCCGTTTGAAGCACATGATTGAAGTAATAATCTTGATGAAATATCACTGCTATAGAAACCAAATACACGACAGAAGTTTTGTTTATATACAATAGCATCAAATTCGAACTTGATACCTTTTGCTTCATCACCATCTTCAATAGCAACTCCAGTATCAATCCATTGAGTACCATTTGATTGTAGATATTCTAAATCTGTATAATCTCCTACACTTTCTTCTATATATCCAGCATTAAATGCACCAGATCCTTTATTAGGATAGAATGTTCCAGTTATAATATCTGAAGTTCCAGCTTCATATGCTGTACCAGTAATATCAAGCATACCATTAACACTATCAATAGTACGTTGTACAGGAATAAAGTGTCTTACAAGAGTACCGTTTTCTCCATCTGTACAATTTTGCCAAATCTTACATTCGTAAATCTTACCAGTCATGGCATCGTTAATACCATTATTGTAATTTCTTGCAAACAAGAATATAGGCAAAGTTGTAGGAGGGAAGTCACAGCTCATAGCATCAACTAAATCTCCTTTATGGAACATGTTTCCAGCAGCCTTTTCAGCAGCTGGATCTCCAGTGTTGCTACCATTTGCTTGTAATACCCAATTACCAGCTGCATCTTGTGTATAACGATCAACACCCTTCCAGAAATCTATCTTAGTGTATTTTCCTAATAGTAATGGAAGCATATTTTCTTTTGTCTTTGAACCTAATCTAATTATGTTATATGTAGCATTTGCTGTGTAGTTAAAGTATTGGTTAGTAGCATGTATACCAAATATAGAAGTACCAGTATCACATTCAGCAATTACTTCAACTCTTGTCTTAGAATCAGGAATAACACCTGTATTAATATATTGTGAACCAGTTGAAGAAATGTACTTCAATTTTTTGTATTCTTGAGAATCTTCAGACCAAGTTGAAACAGCTTGAGAGCCAATGAAACGATCTGCATAATCTGTAGATTGGTACATATATCCAACAAATCCACCAGCAATACCAGCATTGGAAACGACGTCCATGTTAGTAATAGTTGTTCCATCATCTCCATATGCGTTCATATATGAAACTTCACCAACAACACCACCAACTATTCCAGAATTAGTATCTAGATATTGTTGAACTACTTTGAAGTTATCAAAATGACAGTTGTGGAAAACAACGTTGTATTTCTTTGATTGTTTGTTTTCTATTTGGCCAACAAATCCACCGACATATCTTGATGCTCTTGCATAGATATCGCTAGCGTCAACATTTTCGCAAGTAAAGCTATCTGAATTTTCTATAAAGCCAATTACACCACCTGATTTGTATTCACCCGATACACCTACATTAGCTTTAGAGTATGAAACATTAATGTCTTTATATTTACAATTGCTCATACTTACAACCATGCCTGATGTTTGACCAATACATCCAGCAGCGCATGATCCTCTATTTACTACTCTAATGTCATGTACATCTAAGTTTCTTAATGACATAGGCCATGATTGAATATATCCAATAATACCTCCAACATATGAATATCCTAGAACATTCATATCAGTTATTATTGCGTTATCAAAGACATTGTCTAATCCCTTAGTAGTATATGAACATCCAATTAAACCACCAATACAGTTATTTGCTGCATCAGCGTAGATATTTGTACAAGTATTTGGTTTATAAGAAGTAGATGCTTCATCGTAATGAGAGACTAAATTTTCAAACTTACAGTTATCAGCTCTACCAACAATACCACCAACAAATTGATATACGCCTTTCGCAAGCACAGATTGTAGATCAATATCTCTTATTGTTGAATATTCAGCATGACCAACAACACCACCAATCATGTTATATGCTTCTATTCTGTTATAGTCATATCCACTACCATCTGTTTCAACACCAACTTTTGGTCCAGCAAATAATGCTGCAGTAACTTCTGGATATCCATTAACATAATATATAGGATAGAATAATTCATTAACTGTATCATATAATCCAGCAGTATTCTTAGGAATAGGATGATTCCAATTAGTATCATAATCAGTATATGTTGTTGTATTGACATGATATGCAACTTTATCTGCAGGAACTTCCTTCTTAGTGATTACAGGTACATATTGTCTAATTACAGTAGGACCATCTGTGAATGTTGCAGAATATAATCTTGCAGCAGACTTAGTTGAACCCCATAATCCGAATAAATAAATTGGAACAGCAGTGTTAACAGTAAATGTACCCATTGTATAATTTGTTCTTACACCATTTTCATTCTCAAAGAATGCAGACTTATTATTTGCATTAATACCAACAATGTGTTTTTGGAAATCCATTGGTACTGCAGGCCATATTTCTGCTTTACCAGGTCCAGATTGTGCTTTCCATTTATTAGCATCATCATTACCAAGTTGATAGTAATGGCTTGAACCATTAATTGCGCCAAAGATTCTATTAGCACCTTTTTGAGTGAATTCAACCTCAACTTTTACTTCTAATGTTGAAGTTTGTTTTACACCTGTGTTAATCCATTGTTCATCAGATGTACTTTCAACATATTCAACTTCTTGGAAATAATCATAGTCACTTCCATATAATGCAGTATCTTTGTATTTAGAAGTAACAGGTTTGCTATCTTTTATATTAATATCTTCAATTTCTGCATATTTAGAATAGCCGAATAATCCACCATATTTAGAAGTAGCTGTATCAATCTTAGAAGATGTAACACGAATATTATCGACTGTAATATTCTTAGCAGTAGTATAGTGAGCTTCAGAACCAACAAGTTGTCCTACTAATCCACCAACATTTGCTTTATTTGCACCAGCAATAATATTTACATCTTTAATATTAATATTATTTAGGTAAGCACCAACTGTAGTTTGACCAATCAAACCAGTTGAAGTACCTTGTGTATTTTTGATTGTGACATTATTAAATCTAATATCATTTAATCCAGCAGACAATGTGCCAATTAATCCTTGAGGTACTGTACTTGTAGTGTTATTGTAGTCAATTGTGAAATCTCTGAATGTTAATCCATTAACATCACCTGATATTTCAGATATAAATGATGCATCAGAGATATCTTCATATTTAATAATTCCAGTAAATAATGGTCTACCACCATCACCATCAGTAGGAGTTAAAGCATTATAAATCTTATCAATTCCGGCGTTACGAGCTGGTTCGCCAGCATCAGTATCACTGAAGTTGAATATACCTGGAGAAGCAATCTTAATTACTTCTAATGAATTATAATGTGTACCACTTGCACTGAAGAATTCGTTCCAATCTCTTGCATTACGTAAAACTTTAGCACATACATTATCTTCATCTAAGACAATTAATGCATAAGCGTTATATAACATTCTATTATCAGTTCCAGGTTCAGATAAATAAACAGGAACAGAAATTAGATATGAATCAGAATAGTGCCCTAATTCAGGATCTGTGTAATTGACATATGTTACAAAATCAATACCATAATATCCACCTTCTTCAACACTATTATCTAGAGGAACAATCTTATCAGTAACTCTTACACTCTTACCTGGGTATTCAGATGAAGCTTGTGATAAATCAATTGATCCACCAACTGCAGCTAAATTTTCCCAATCAGCCAAATCAAGCCATTGAGTATAAGTTCCCTTTGTTGGACTTGAATACATCATATATGTATCTTGATCCCAACCATAGTTCCATAATCTTAATTTAATCTTTAATTTTCCATTATCAACTTGGTTTTCAGCACTTAATACTTCAATCTTAACTGTATCTTTAGTGCCAAGTAATTCATCGGCTTGGTCATATAACAATTCACCAGTATTTGAATTGAATAGTTTAGGCATCAATTCTTTTGCTTCGATTTCTTCGAAATAATATGAATTCTCATCAAAGCCCATTTCACCAATCCATGTTGTTGAAGATCTTATTTCACTAGGTGATAACAATCTACTTGCACCATTCAATTCATTTGTAGGACCGAATTGATAAGTACCACTTGCAGTAGTAGATTTAGAATTCTTATAGTTCAAACTTTGATTTTCAAATGCAAAGTTATTGTAATAATAGTTAACATTTTCGAAATCAAAACAGTTAATTCTGTTAACATGTGTAGCTGAATAATCCATTGATAAGATAGTTGAAGATGTATAGTTTCTTAGCATCTTGTTACCATTTGGTTTATCTTCACTACCACTATATATACCCATGTATCCAGCAATGCCACCTACGAAATCACCATTTGATTGGATTGCAACTGATGTCCAACAATTTTCTATAGTTGTATTGAAATTGTAATCGTTATTTGCTGTTTGAGCAGTCGAACCTACCTTACCAACAATACCACCAACACAGTTACCAGAAATATTGATTGTGCCACTGCCAACATACGAACTGAAGATATTACTGTATTCAGTAACACCAACAATACCACCAGCACCAGCAAGTGTACCAATATTAGTACCAGTAATCATTGTATTTGATACGAAACAATTGCTTACATCAAGGTTATATCCATAACCAACTAATCCACCTAAATATGTTGCATCGTAACACAATGGATAGTTAGTACCTTTTAATGTTGAATCTTTAACTGATGAATTTCTAATTATAGTGTTATTTGCATAACCAATTAAAGCACCACAATATCCTCTTGAATTGAATGCAGAATCTCTAACATGACAGTTATCAATTGTAGCACCCATAGATGTTCTAGCAATTACACCACAAATTGAGTTAGTAACATCTGAGAATCCTCTTACATCATCAAATTTAACTGTTTCAAAATCTTTAAATATGATGTTGCTGATATTACCAGATACCATTCTGAATAAACTGAATCTAGCAGAGTTTTCATCAGTGTAATTATAATCAACACTCTTTAATACATCGCCCCAGCCTCTACCTGCAGCGTATGCACCATTCTTAACATTACCGATTCCAGAAATAGTATGTAGGCCAATTAAATCGCCTTTAATATTTATGAATCTTTGATCGTGGTTAATGTCGTAAGTAATTTGTCCTAAATAGTCAACGATTGGAACATTTGTAATGACATCATATTCACCACCATCAAGTTCGCCTCTAAAATCAGCTGTAACAAGCCAATCGTTATATGTATCTGAATTAGAGAAATCTATATCTCTAGTAATTCTATAGTTTTCAGTAATAAATTCTCTAGTAGAAGTTGCATTACCTAGAGCTGAACCCCATTCGCTTACATTCTTAACTTCATGATAGAAATCAAGATCAATAATATCTTCACCACTCAATTTAGCAAACTGTCTATTTTGAGCTGAAACAGTATTATATGACTTAATTGTATAAGAACGTTCTGCTAAAGGAGCATCTTCAACTTTGTCATTATATGTAATCAATACATCAATACGATATATACCATCTAATAATCCTTGAGCAATAACTTCAGTATCAAGTTTAGTGCCATTGGTATCAACGATATTAATATCTTGAACACTAACATTAATTGGATTGTCTAATAATAAAGTTGCAACAACTGTTTGTTCACCATATTGATTAGTTCCTCTTTGACGTATTTCACTACCTAATATTGCCAATAATTGTTCTGAATCAGGAAGTCTCAAACTAGGAATATCTTCAGCAGCTAAATAATCGCTCATTATTAATTGAGGATAATAATTAGCCACAACAAAGTTACGGATATTAAACTTAGTTCCGTCTTTTCCTAATTTATCTTCATACCACTTATAATCGTGTAAACTCTTAATTTCACTGCTTTCATTATATGAATGCATATATGAAGCAGAATCTAAAGCATTAGAATATTCAACACCAGCAGTAGATACATAATTTACATTAGAAATATCATATCCTTCGAAATTTGCACCAATAGCAGGTCCAATTCTACGCATTACAACAGAATCGCTTATTACTAGTCCTTTTTCAGAAGAAGAATAGTTAATATCTAAAATATCACCTGAACTGAATGAATTCTTTATTGATCCGTTATTGTAACCAGTAATTAATGCAGAATAATCTGTATCTAAAGCAGTCTTATCAAATTGTCCACTGCCTACAAAGTCATTAGTTCCAAGGCTGACAAAGAATTTTTCACTTACTCTATCATACATACCTGCAGTTCCAGCTAATACACCATTGCCAGTATTTGTGCGTGAACCATCAATATTTTCAGCAGCAACACATGGTACATAGTCAGCAACTAAATCACCAGTTGCAGCATAAATCTTACAATAATACATTGTAATTTGCGCATAAGGGTTTCTAGCAATTGGAGTACCATTTGGATATAAACCACAGAATAATCCAATTGGTCCATCTAATTGAGTAGCCGTAAGAGTACTACTCCATACTCTTGTACCATTTATATCTAAATAAGCATTTTTATCTAAAGTGCTCATATCTATTGTGTAAAGAGTACCTATAGACATAGCAACGTTATAATTATCAGTTTCCCTAAATCCAAGTACAAGTTTTCCACCAGCATTAGTTCTTAAATAAGTATTATGCCATCCTTTAGATCCGTTATTATATGTACTATTTGAATTGTAGTTGTGACCACCAATGATTTCTTGACATGCACCTGAGAAACCATTAAATTTAATCTTCATTTCTGCAGAGAAACCTTCAATATCATCGGCAGTATCTTCAGTACCCATGTTATCGGCAAGAGCCTTCATATTTAAACCAGTATTAAAATATTGAGTACCAGTTGAAGTAATAGAGTCGACTTGTAGTAGTCCAGGAGCAGCATATGAAAGACCATATGTCCAGTTTCCATTTTCGCCAACTTGAGCATTTTCTGATTCAACTCTCAAATCAGCTGCAACATAAACATTCTTAATAACACCATGATTTTCATTATATGCAGCAACATATGAAATGTTGTTAGCTTTAGTTTCGTTGCCAGTTCTTTCAAATACATAATCAATAGCATCTTCGTAATGATATGTTGGAGTTTCAGCATCTGGATCATCAAGTGTTTTCTTCTTTGAATTAACAACATATACAGAAGAGATAGTCTTGTATCTATGTGTCAATCCAGCAGTAGTTTCGTTTCCATCTGCATCTGTAATTTGTTTTCCAACAATGTAACCATTTGAAATTGTTCCATAGTTATGTAAACATACACCACCAACATCACTCTTAACATTGACATTTGCAGTATATTCTAACGAGAATGTATCGATAGTACCATAGTTGTTAACAACCATAGCAGCAGAATTTTTAGAAACAGGATAAGCAGAAGCTGTTGCTGGTCCATAATGAAGAATCATATTAGTTAAAGTACCGTAGTTTTCTCTAGCAATACATGCGGTATTATCTAATTCTTGATCAGTACCTTCGTAATAATATAATCTTCCTGTAGTTGGAGCTTCAAAATTATATGCATTTATACTTGAATAGAATACACCATTAACAGTATCGTATAAACCAACCGTACCAGCTGGAAGAGTTGCCTTATTCCAAGTTCTACTTCCATCGATATCTTCCTTCGCAATACATGGTATAAAGTTTCTTATTAAAGTACCATTGTATGTATCATACATCTTACATGCATATAAATTCATGTATCCATATCTATCATCACCAGATCTATTTGAAGAAGCACCAAATAAGTATATTGGATCTGCAGTAATATCTGTACGACCCATATTGGCACTTGTTGATGTCAACAGAGTACTTGTTGAATAATTATGATCAGGATCTGAATATATATAAATATATCTCGTATTACCACTTCTATATGCATTAAAGTAATATGATTGATTTGGTTTTAATTTATCTTGATAACTTGTTACCTGGTTCATACCACCACAATAGAACCAATAATAAGTATCCGCAAAATTGATATGTAAGCCAGTATTTTGCCACTGATATTGTCCAGCACCAAATGGTGAACCAATTGGAGCATAAGTGACATTCTTTGAAGCAATCATTTGAATCCAATATGATTGACTACCTTTTAATCCAGTGTTAATACGTTGTCCAAGTTTATTTGAAGAAATATATTCAAGTTCTAACAAATCAGATGGAAGGAAATTATCCGCATAATTTTGATTTAAATCAATTTTGTCAAAGACTTTGCTTACAGCTGTTGTGTCATCAGAATAAGTCAATGATGGAGCTTTTAGAGGAACATATGAATAATAGAAGTTTCCACTTTGTTTATCATATAAACCAACAGTTCCTGCAGGAGCAGCACGATTACCAAAGTAAGCAATATTACGTCCACACATAAATGCTTTATCTTCAGGTATTTCTTCTGTAGCCATTGCAGGCACACCATCAAATACTAACAAGCCATCTTGATATATCTTAGCGTAATATAGTTTTCCATAAGCAGGTGTTGCGCCACTTCCATTGGCTGCGAAAATTGTTACACGCGAAGTAGAAGAATAATTATCTCTAGTAATAGTTACAGAGTGTTCATGTCCATCATCGATTGTAAATAAAGTTCCTTGTAATTTATAAACTACAGGTTTATTTAAATCCAAATCAGAAATAGTATATGTTCTACCATTCGTGATATATGCTTTAGCTGTTACACCATCATTTAATAAATTGATATTCAACATATCGGCGTTGCCGTTGTTGCAACCAATGATATCTTGTTCAGTATTGTTCTTATCTGTTCTTTCAAATTTTACTTCGTAATCAGTACCCTTTCCTTGGTTTTTATCAATTACTAAATATTGATTACCTGTTGATTCAATATATTCAAGTTTAATGAATTTTTCATTTTCTGCTCCAGCATCTTCAGGTCTATAAATATGTTCATCGCCTTCCAAAATCTTGCCATATTTAAATGAACCAGTTCCATTATTAGGATAGAAACGATCATGTTGTTTATCCCATAATCCTGCACGATTATCTTCGCTACATACAACTGGGACAAAATCTCTTACCAAAGTATCACCACTCCAAACTTTTAAGTAGTATAGTTTTTCACATGAATAAGCCGTACCATTTACTGAGTTTGTAAAGAATGCAAGAGGATGAGGACTTACAATAGTTCCGCCATATGAACCAGAGCCATTATAAGAACCTGTAGATGAAATAGATCCATTATTATACTTAACATCATATTCATATGTTTTATTTACAGCCATGGCAGCATGTTTGCCCCATCCAGTAGTAGAACCAATATTCCAATATGGTTGTCCATTGTAATGTTCAAAAGAGAACCATGGGCTTCCAGAACAGCCGTAGAAATAGTTACCAGTTGTTTTAATGGATGTTGGCATCATCTTAAATTTAATTTCAGCCTTATTTTGATCGAATACAACACCTGTATTTATCCATTGCGAACCAGTAGATTCAATATATTCAACTTCATAATATACAACATCGTTTTCTGCAATGTAGTTTGTAGCGAATGGTTTAACATCACTTCTTTGTTCTTCATAAACAAAGTTACCATTTCTCATTACAGAATCATTACCTAATCTATCAAATAATGGTTTAGATGTTGATAGATTTACAGTGTGTCCTTGCCAATCAATAACACCTGTAAATAATTCATCACTTACAGTAAAGTCAACATATCCACTATCTGTTGCAGCTGGAATATCTGAAATACAAATATAGTAACCAGCCATATCACTCGCAACTTTCTTCAAAGTTGGAATATCTTTAATTACATATACAGGTTGAACTGCAGTAAAGTTGATAGAGTCCAATAATATTTCGGCAGTTCTGCCAGCTTTAGTAGCATATAATTCTGCCTTATATCCATAACCAGCATCAACATTTACAGTAATGTTTTCAAATGTATTTTCAATTTCTTCAATTGGACCAATTGCTGGAGTAGTTTCATCGTTTGGACGTTTATAAATCAAACGATAATCGTCTCTCCATTGATCATCAGTAAATTCATCAAGGTTAGTTGAAATAGTAACCTTTTCTTTTGTCATGTATAACTTAATTTGAATTAAACCATCTTTTAATTCATCATCGTATTGTAAAACATCACCTGAGAAAGTTGCAGTGAATTTTTCTTCATCTGCAGGAGTGTATAAATATAATCCAAAACTTTCAGGTTTGTATGTATATTTACTATCAGTAACAGTAACGTTGTATTCAATTTGAGAAGAAATAGCCATGTTACTGTGAGAAGGATTAATGTAATAAGTCTTTCCACCTTCAAGATCTACAGACATCTTGAAGTTCAAATTTCCGTCGCCATCATCGTTTGCTAAAACAACACCTTCAACTTCAAGTGGAGTCTTATCTTCATCACATATATACATATATGGGTCACCAGAAACAACATTGCTTGAATAGAATGTATAATTACCAGTAACAGTTGGCTTGAAAGAAATGTACATATCACTCTTCTTATCGCCAGTTCTTGTATATCTAGTACCATATGAATTTACATTATATGGAACGCCTAATCTTAATTCTGAATCTTCTTGTACATCAGCATCAGGAATGTTATATACATCACCACGTATATTAAATCTCATATATGCAGCATTAGTTGGAGTCTTAAATAATGATCCTTGAGAACCAATGTATGCAGATGAAATGTATTCTTTCTTATCATTATAGTAAGTTACTAATGTTGAAGAAGAATATTTCTTTGAAGTAGCTTCAAGTAATGATGAGTATGTAGTTCTATAATATTGACCATTTGCAGTATTGTAATCATTTAAGCCTATCGCAAAATATACTGAGTCTGGCTTAATTTCAGTAAAGGCAGTAGTAACGGCCATTCCTTCTGTGGTTACCCTATTGCCTTGAGTATCATACATATAACCATCAATAAAGTCATTATTGTCTTGTGATAAATCAGCTAATAAATTATCACCAACATATACAGTACCTTCACCAGTATCAACAGGTTGATTATAAACAATAGACTCATCAAATTTATCAAACTTAACATCATTAATAGTGAATCCATCAGGAATAGAATGAACTGAAACAGTTAAGTATAAATCATCTCTGTTCGCATATTCTTCAGGCAATTTGAAAATATTACCATTACCTAATAAATCACTATTATATTCTTTTAATGGAGTATCGTTTCCGTTTTCCCATAATGATACAGTATATCTTCCTGTTGTTGTAGAAGTTTCAGTATCCGCAACATATCTTTGATATGTAAATGTACCTGAACCATTATTAACATAGAAAATACCATGTACCATATCATACATACCTGGAGTAGTAGCAGGAGCAGAAATACCAGTACTTACTTCTGATGCAGGAATTGTTTCTTTCGCAATAACAGGTACAAAATCTCTAGATAATTCATATTCGCCAGTTGAAGTATTTTTATGATAAATCTTACAATTATAGAATTTATAATGACCGTTATTTCCACCATTTGGATCTTTATTTCCATCATCATTTAAATTGAACATTTCAATTGTATATGTTTTAGTTGGATTTCCAGTTGTTGGAAGTGTATAAGGGAAAGATACAACTTGTTGATTGTTAGTTGTGTCATATATATTTAAACCCTTATCGGTCTTATTATCAGCATCATATGGAGAAATAATATTTCCATCTTTATCTACATTAGATGCAACTGCTTCACCACCATTCATTACAACGTTATATATCTTGTCATGAACAGCATAAACACCAGTATCAAAATCTGTGAAAGTTGAAGTCTTGTAATTACCATAAGATGGATAGAAATTACCACTATCCCATTTTAGATATAGGGCATATTTCCAAGCATTTCTGTTATAACTATCTCTAAATCCAAATACATGGTCCCATCTAGGATTATCATATGCGGTATACCACTTCTTACCTTTCTTATATGATCTTGGAGCATTATTTGGAGCATTAGCATAAACTGAGAAATTAAATACAGAAATTGTATTTCCATCAGCGTAATCACCGGTATTAATCCATTGAACACCACTTGATCCTAAGAATTTAACTTCTTCATATTTACTAGGAAGAATAGCTGAGCCTTGTTCTGGGCCATCAAAGTTATTATCTGCGGCAGATCTATAGAAAACACCATTAACTGTATCATACAAACCACGAATACCAGCTGGAATTGTTACATTATCGCCAGTGTATTCACCAGCCCTATTTACTCTTCTGTTACCAGTAGTATCAATGCCATAACCAGTTGCTTTGCACGATACTTCTTTAGTTGTTATTACAGGAACAAAGTTTCTATATATTTCACCAGTTGAATAATTTGAAATCTTAAATGATTTCATTTGTATTCTAGCCCAGTGATTTGAAACAGGATTATTTGCGGTGTTGATTTGGAATAAGAAATCAGAATATACAGCTGATCCAACATTACCGTTAGCACCAGTCTTAGCGCTAATTCCATCAACGGACATAGTATAACTATCCAAATGGATCGTATTCCATGAAGAATAGTCTTTTATTTCAACAACAGTATTCCAGTCACCATTAGTATTATTTAAGAAATAACTATTGTAAGAAGTTGAATCATTATATCCAAAATCTAAAGTATCAGTCGCTCTAGTTGCAGTACGAGCTCCAAATATAGCATTCCATGTATTAGTACCTTTTTTAGGTAATACTACAGCGTCAACAACAGTATTGAAATCATGGTAATATCCAGTATCAATATATTGTGTACCAATTGCTTCAATATATTCAATTTCTTTAATTCCTTCTGGTAATTCATATGGTTCTGGTTCTTGATCACCACCACTATAACCAAAGTTAGAATTTGCATCTGCACTTACATAGAATTTCTTTCCAACAGTATCATATAAACCAGCAGTACCAGCTTTAGCACGTTTTTGATTATTAACCATATATGCAGGAACATCTTCAACTGCATAACATGGTACAAAGTTCATAAGAACTAAACCATCTTCAATAATTTGAAGTTTTCTAACCTTATTTCTTGCCAAATTAACTGCCGAGCCATTTTGATTTATTGCGAATAAATAGTCTTCATAAACTGCAGTACCAATTGTTGCATTTTGTTCAACATATTGTGTTTCTGTAAATGGTTCAATTACATCTTCATCAATAATTAATTGATCTCTATTTAACCTCAATGAAATAAAATGAGCAAAATCAGTTAATTCATAAATATTATCCTTGTTATCAAATTTAGTATTTAAGAAGAAAAATCCTGTTCCATCGTTATATCCAATATCCCAAGCATCTTCCTTAATTGTGGCGGTTCTAGAACCAAATAAAGCATTCCAAGTATTTGCTTTTCTAATTGGCATAAATTCAACATAAAGCTCTGTCTTATCATTATGATAATAACCAGTCTTTATGTATTGAGTACCATTAGATTGAATATAATCAACTTCTTGGAAATATGATGGCAAATTATTTGCGGAAGTTTTATTTTCAGTTTTAAACGAACTGAATATTGAATACATAGGTATAGTATCAGCATCATATTCATCGATATCTATATGTTTAGATACATATGCACCAGAATCTTCATCAAGTGTCCAATCATCACCGCCTAATAAGCCGACGTTTGAAGTTTCTGTACTTCCATTCTTATAAGATCTATATAATGATTCAATGTTGATGTTACCAACGATCTTACCATTTGTGTTGAAATAATATTCTCTAACAAATATATCTTGATCAATAATTGATAAAGTATCACCTAGAACTAACATTAATTGGAAGTTTTCATAGGTATTACCATTTGTATATTCATTAGCAATTATTTCTAAGACATAATATTTGTCTTTTGTTAATCCACCAAATCTAATAGTTGGATTAGTGCCAGTATCACTAACATCTCTTAATGGATAATCAGATGTATTAATTAATTTTGTATCAACAACTTTATCAGATTTAACAATAACTGGATTTCCTTCTGGGTCTAATACTTCAGCACCAGTAGAATCCTTTTTAATTTTTGCTTCAGTTAATTTAATCAATGCATTTCCTGAACCAGCTTTATCTTCAGAAATAGTTTCATCTGGGTCAACAATTGATAAATTATATAATTCAATAAAAGTATCAGAAATAAATACATCCGCAAAACTTGCATATGGTTCAACTTTTAAAGTTGAGAATGCAATTGGTTTACTACTTGGAGATGTTACATCTTCAAATACAGTGCTTCCGTTATTTGCGATGAATTTTAATGCAACTTTATAATCAGTACTCTTTTCTAGAGTTACTAATTGTCCAGGTTCAATATCAACTCCATCTGGTACTTCATAATATTGAGATACTCTCGTAGTGAAATATGCAGCACCATTACAATTTGATGTAGCTAAAATGAAATCCCATACATTTGTTGGATCAGAATCATCAATAGGATTTTTAGGTAAACCATCTGCTGGATAAGCAAGAGTGAAATCAACTAAAACACAATCATCACTATCTTCGATATGTACAGGAATTTGTATGTCTCTATATGATATGCCATTGATTGTATATATATCAGTTTCTTCAAATGTTACTGGAACAGCCTCTAAATCAGCTTTCTTTAACTTGAAAGTTCTCGAGTAACCAAGCGAAGATGTATTTACTTCAATAGAAGATAATAGTGGTAACAATTCATATTCAAATAATTGCTGAGCCTTGTTATAAGACATTCTCATATGAACGTCTGCTCTTCTGTGATTTATGTTATCAGCATAACCAGAATATTGAACAGTACCGTAACTACTTAAAGAACCATTAGTAAATGTAGTTGTTTCATCTAATATTTCATTTAAATGATCGTGACCATCATCCATATCATATGAAGTGCAGAATACACCAGCATGATATGCAGTTTGTGAATCTAATCCTCCTACAATCTTAAAACTTGTAGTTGTAACATCGTTAGCAGTAGAAACAGGAAGTTTCTTGCTAGTTATTTGTCCTGATAATTCATTTCCATCTTCATCAACTAAAATATATGTTACTTCTAAAGCATTTTCTGGAACAATTGCCTCTCCATATTTAGTCAAGAATAAGAAGTTGTCTTCAGGCCCTTGTGTAATGTCACATAAATCTATGTTGTCAATTTTAACATTTACAGTTACTTTGTTACCTCTATTGGTCTTGTTTGGAACAGATATTGTTGCAAAAGGAGGTTTCTTACAAGTCTTAGCTGGATGCAAACTATCTGCAGGTCTATTTTTGCCACCATCATAATGGTTTGTTCCAGTATAAACAAATTCATGATCAAATTTATCTTTCAAAACAATACGATAAGTATATGTTGTGTTTGTAGATAAACTATCACCAACATTGTAATAATCCATTACAAAACCCTTGTTCAAAAGATCAAGTGATGCATTATTTAACTTAACTGATTTGATTGCGTTTGCTTGAACTGATTCAGGCCAATCACCTTCAGCAGTAGGTGTAATATCACCTTTTACATATTCAATTCTAAAACTAGTAATATATGTTTCTGTTGCTTCATAATTAGGAGTTCTAGTTCTAATTATTTCATCACCAGGCAATATTTGATTTTGTTTAGCTTCTTCAATTGCTTGATCTCTACTTTGGCCTTCTTGTTTGAAGTAATCAACCATATTTGGATAATAAATATCACCAATTTGGAAACTTTGATAGAAAACATCTAAATCTTCAAAATTAGAATTAAATTCAACTTCAATAGGATTTAATTGATCATAGCCTAAACTCTTATATGCTCCTAGTAATTCTTTCTTTAATTTACCAGTGTTATCATGTAGAGTTGTTGTTTTATATCCATATGGACTTTCAGGATCTGCGATACGATTTCCGCTTGCATCATGATCATAAATTAATTCATTGACATTATAAATGTCATTGTTTTCAACTAATTTATCAATTTCAACATAATCAACACCTAAGTATCTACTTACTTGTCTTTGTGAACCATATGCTTCTGTATATGTATATTCATAAGAAATAACATACCATGTGTCAGGTATAACTTGTGACAATCTTGATTGCCCTGAAATACCAGTAGATATTCTTGGAGATTTTGTTTTGTTGATTGTGTAATCACCATTTGGATAATCACCAGAAATAGATTGTCCAGAAATCTTAACACCCTTTGCATCAATAGCGTGTGCTGGGTCATCTATAGACATATCCATTCCAACGAAATATACCCATGGATTAATAGTAGTTTCATCAATTGTTACAACAGGTAATTGCCAATCTGGAATAACAGGATCTTTTGGTGGAGCAGGTCTTCTAGTGTTATCAGCTGCTTTTGCGTGTTCTGCAACACCTGTATTTTCTTTCTTAGTAGGAAGATCGCCAGCTTTGTAATCTCTATCTTTTTTCTTAGCAACCTTTCCTTCATTTCCTTGTTGTTCAGCCTCATCAGCTGTAGTTACAACAGTGTTGTCATCAATACCTTCATTCTTTTTCCAAACACCAATATTTTGTAAGAATTCTTCATATGTATATTTGTTATCACCAATAGAAATATTTGATCCCCTACCAACATTAATAGCATAAGAATCAATATGTCCATTGTTATATTCAAAACAATCAATTCTAGATTCACCGAATTCACAAATAGTATTCATTGCAATTGTCTTGCTAGAATAATCTGTTGAAATCTTAGTTTCTTGTGCAACTTGATATCCATAATCAACATCAACCAAAATAATTTCATCTAAATCTGCACGTGAATTATCAGCGTTAAATGTTTCACCATCTGACAAACGTAAACCTTCGTATGAATCTAAAGTTGTCCATTCGTTAGTGATGATAGGAGTAGAATCATCAATAAAGTAAAGCACTTGTCCATTACGAGTGTACATTGGGAATCTTGCGCTAATGCCCTCTTTTTCTTCACCAATGAAATGCTTTCCTAAATTTCCGTTTTGAGAATAAATAGAGTCACCAGTTTTAAATTTATATAGTGGTGCACTTTCTTGACTTGAAGTATCTAAAGTGCTTAAAACTGTGGTTGTAGGAATTGCATAACCATCTTCTTCTAAATTGAATTCAAATTTAAAATTAGAAATACCTAATATCAAAAGAATTGCAACTGCAATTACACCTAATCCCATAGGGATAAATAATTTCAACAAAGAATCACGCTTAGTTATTTCTTGTTCTTCTACTGCTTTTGCTTCATTGCTTAAAGCAACTTTAGAAACTTTAGGTGCCTTTTCTTTCTTAAAAGATTTAGTTGACCTAACTGCTTTTGTCTTCTTTGTTTTCTTATCTTTTGTTTTCTTCTTATCCATTATGCACCTCTATCTTCTATATTGTTTAAATTAGCTGGAGATCCAGGAAGTATAGTCTGATTTCCTAAACTCGTTGTCATAATACCTTTTGCTAATTCAACGGCATATCCACCACTAAAAGTTAAAGTTGATTTTTTTACTTTATCTTCTATAACTTCTAATCTATCGCTATCATAATCGTAAATACGAACTACACCATACTCCTGTGAATAGAATGACATTGGACTTAATTTAAATATTTGTCCATTTAAATTTAAAGTTCCAGATTCAAGGAATATATAGTTACAGTTGTTATCAACTAAAAAACCTGAGCTCATATCAAATGAATAGTTGTTTAATTGACAATGATAAACATTATTATTCAAGGTCATACATGTAAATTCAGGAATTCTCCAATATGAATTATCTTCAAAACATACCCAAGAATATGATTTAGATAAATACATTCTTTTTGAATCCAAAGCATAGAATGGAGTTGGATCTACAGAGTAATCTGTATCACCTTGCCTAATAATAGTTGCCATTTCTTGATTTGAAATAACTGATCCTTTTTCAAAATAAGTAACATCAGTTCCATAGTATTGTTGAGTCTTCTCACTGAACTCAAGATTAGTCTCTTTGTCCACATAAAAAATAACCACTATCATACCGATAATGCCGACAATAACTAATAAGATAAAAAACATCGTTGGTTTAGCCAATGAAGGCAAACCTTGTTTTTTTATTTTTTCTCTATTCTTGATCCCAGTTCGTTTCAAGTGAAGTCCTTTCTTTTGATATATTCATAACTTCATATAAAAATATGACAGTAGAGCAGAGAATCATAAAGAGCGCAATAATCCAATATGCGCCAATGACAAAGAAGTCTGAACGAATATTGTTGATATAATCAACGAATACTGAACAAACCCAAGTACTAGCAATACACATTAGTCCACCAACAACTTCCATAAATATCAAACGTGTTTCTTTTGCCAAGAAGGCACATACTATTACAAAAAAGCCAAGTAAGGCATAGTGACCAACTGAAGCATATTGCATAACACATAATATAGAGCAAAAATATATATATTTAATCCAAGCAAAAGTTAAATGAAAAGCACTACGGTCTTTTAATCCAACAAATAGTCCAAGCACTTTCCCAAATTTACCAGTTACAGATAAATTCTTCATAAGGATTAAAAAAACAATCAAAACTAATGCTGTAATAGCAATTGTCATGATAGCTGGCTTTCTTAAGTTAATAATTTCTAAAATAATATCTTGTGCCATATCTTAATCCTTTATCAATATTGATAAAACGTTATCACGGTGCATATAGAATGCAGCAACGTTATCAAATGTTTGAATATCACTATTTAAAACTAGTTCAACATCACCATTTATTTCTCCAATAACTGGAACATGGTCTGCCATAATTAGTAAGTTATAACCATTTGATTTAATCCTAACCATTTGAACATCATCAAATATTCTCAAACCATGAGGAAAATCAGCAACACGTACTTGTATTGTTTTTGTAGGATTAAGAGTTGATGTAAAGTTCTTTAGTTTTTCAGACATAAATGTTAGATGTTGCCTCTAGCCTTTCCTATATACATAAATTTAGATTCATCTTTGTCGTCGTAAACACCTGTTAAAATATCTTCGACATCATTTAATACATCGTCAATTTGAACAAACTTACCAGGAATGCCTGTGAATTGTTCAGCAACAAACATAGGTTGTGATAAGTAGTTTCTTAATTTTCTTGAACGATAGAAGATATCAGTATCTTCTTTTGATAATTCATCAATACCAATCAAAGCAACAATTTCTTCTAGTTCTTCATATCTTGATAAATATCTAATGGCTTCACTAGCTAAATGATAGTGTCTTTCACCAACATATTCAGGGTCTAACAATTTAGATGTTGTCTTGAATACGTTAATTGCAGGATAAATACCTTTTTCAGCAATTTTTCTATCAAGAACTAATTGTCCATCTAAGTGTTGCATGATTGTATGAACAGCAGCATCGTTCAAATCATCGGCAGGAATATATACTGCTTGGAATGATGTAATTGCACCTGTTGCAGTTGAGTTAATTCTTTCTTCAATTTCTGAAATTTCAGAAAGCATTGTTGTTGAATAACCATTATCAATTGGCAAGTGTTCCATTTCTGCAGAAATTTCTGAAGAAGCTTGAATATATCTATAAATATTATCAATGAACAACAATACATCTTGGTCTTTTGTATCTCTTAAGAATTCGGCCATTGTTAAACCAGAATAAACTGCTCTAGATCTTGACATTGAGTTATCACCCATTTGTCCGAATACCATGATGATTTTATCCATCAAATCGCCTTCAACCATTTCATCGTATAATTCTCTACCTTCTCTTGAACGTTCACCAACACCAACGAAGACAGAGTTTGATTTTAATGATGTATATACGTTATGAATTAATTCCTTAATTAATACTGTTTTGCCAACACCAGCACCACCAAGTAATCCCATCTTAAATCCTTTTCTCATAGGAGCTAAGAAGTCTAATACTTTGATACCAGTCCATAAAATACCACCTTCAATTTCAATTTCTTGAAGTGACATATTACGTTCATAAACATTCTTTACAGTTGGATCATCAACAACATTTCCATCAATTGGTTGTCCATATGAATTAAATACTTTACCAATGATTTGATCGTTATAAGCAACGCTCAAACCTTTAGCACCTATTTCTTCATATACTTCAACACCTCTTTTTAAACCTTTGACGTTTCCAAATGGGATAGCAATAGCGTAACTGCCATCAATTTTAGAAACTTCAAATTTATATTCTTTTCCATTAACTTCACACTTTAATATTGTTTTGTATGTGATATCTGAAGTAGAAAGAAGAATATCAACTCTTAAGTTTGATATAGCAACGATACGTCCTACAACCCCTGAATTTTGATTAGTTTTAACTGCCATAATTTTTCTCCTTTCCTACGCCGTTTTATGTTTCGATTTCGTAAATGAATCGATAATTCTTGAAACCGCAAGTGCATTTTTCTGTTTACGGATTTCCCATTTTTCTTTTTCTTCCATCTCATCAATATGTTTCAGAGACTCATTTGTCGCTTGCTGACGCAAGATATTTTCTGAAGCATATGAGTTGACGATTGCACTCTTTGTTTCATAACTTAGATACGTTGCAATCATCGATTGAAGAATTTCTTCTACATTTCCACCCTCAATCATGAAGTCGTCTTTGAATATATTGTCATCTACCTTTTCTTCAGATTTAATAGGATATATTGTCTTCATCATCGGGGTAATCGTGGACATGTTGTGATAATGGTTATAGAATATGTCGATTCCTGAATAAAGTTTATTTTTTATTCCATCCGCAAACATTTTTTCTATTTCCACATAACGCTTTTCAAACTCATCACGCGACATTCTTAATGCAACATTATGTTTTGTGTGAATTTTTTTACCAATAATAATCAATGTGTTAAGACCAGTTTCTTTTGAAAGTTCTTTGTTAACTGAAGAGTTAATAACACCACAAAAGCCAAGGTCAGAACCAATAAAGATTCTTAATCTTGGTGCGCTCTCATTAACTTTCATAGCTTTATTATCAAGAGACAAGTTTCTATTGTTCTCAATAATTCCAATCATTCTACTAACGTCCTTCTCTAGCTTTAGATATTGATCTGCAGCACGATGGGCGCTATCGACGTGGATTAGAGCCTGGAAGTTCATAACTTTTACAATGGTCTTAATATTTGACATATTTTCTTCTTAGCCTATTGTTCCTTATATAAATCAGCGAAGCTATGAATGATTTCGTTTTCATTCTTGGGCGAATATTTAGGTTGACACAACTTAGAAAGAATTTCTCTACCTCTTCTCATCTTTCTTTGTAGTTCTTCAGACATTTCATTTTCATTAGTCAATTCATATACATCTCTAGTTTCAAGATAGGATAGCAATTCTCTTCTTATAACGTTACTAGCTTTCTTAATAACACCGGATTGAACAGCACCGCCTAAACGAGAAACTGATAATCCATAGTTAATTGCAGGTTTTTGTCCTTTTTCAAAGTTTTTTGTAGATAGAACGATTTGTCCATCTGTAATAGAAATAATATTTGTTGAAATATAGTCAGTGATATCACCAGACTTAGTTTCACAAATTGGAAGAATTGTAATTGATCCTCCATTAATATGTTGACAGCCTTGTTCAAGCAAACTTGCATGTGAATAGAAGATATCAGATGGATAAGCATCTCTTCCTGGAACTTTACCTGACAACAAGGAAATTTCTCTACATACATCTGCGTGTCTTTTCAAGTCATCAATAACAACAAGAACATCGCCATTATTTTCTAACATAAGTGTTTTAGCAATTGTTAATGCTGCATATGGTGTGTTTCTTAATACTGGTGGACATTCATCATTGAATGCAGCAAGTATTAATGTATAACGCATAGCTCCTCTTTTTGAAAGTTCTGCGTAAATTGTTTTTACTTCTTTTTTAGTCTTACCAATAGCTACATAAATACAGAATGTTTTTGTATCTGTTTGATTAGCTATAGCATCAAGAGCGATTTGAGTTTTTCCTGTTCTCTTATCGCCAATTATTAATTGTCTTTGTCCATATCCAATTGGATACATCAAATCAATACCAACAATACCAGTATGGAAAGGTCTATTAACTGTACCTCTTTCCATAATAGGAGTATTTTCTGATTCTACTGGTAATTCACGTAAGTTTGTGAATCTTTCACCAGAGAATAAATCTTTACCAAACATATCAACTACGTGACCTACTGAGTCAGGAGAGAATTGCATTGTGAATTCTTTACCAGTTGCGATTACTTCATCACCGACAACAACATCACCAGTCTTTTTAGTTAATGCAACAATTACACTATCAAAGTTAATCTTATCAATATAACCAACCGCAATATCGCCAACACCTGGTCTTTGAACTATAACATTTTCAAAGAACTTCGCACCACGAAGTCCACTAACCTCTAATAGGTAAGTTTGTACACTGATAACATGTCCAATCTCATAGACATTGTCACCAGATTCAATAGTTTTTCGTTTTTCTTTAACAGCTTCATCAATATAATTGTTCATTGTATGTCCCTCTTACTTATGCTATAGTCGTATAATTTATCACCAGTTATTATTTGATATCCTTCGCAAATTGAAGGTTCAAATATTGCTTTTTTATCTCCTTTATTTCCGGATCTTACTTCTAACTTGTTCGCCATTTCTTTTGAACGAGTTTTAACCCAATCATAGAAATCAATCGTACTAAATTTTTTCTTATGTGTTACTTCTAAGTATTTATCAAGTACGGCCATGTCTTTTTTTGATAATGTATCTTTAAAGAACTCTAATTGGCTATCACTATTGTCCAAACTTAATTCATATACGTTCTCAACAGTAAGCCCTTCTAATATTTTTTGTAACGATTCATCAAATGCAGTGTTTTCTATATAATTTGAGATTATGTTAATGTTTTCATCTGCCTCATTTTCGTAATCTCTAAATTCACCTTTAATTGAATCGTAACCATCGGCTAATGCCGAATCTCTATGTTTTACTTCCTTCTTAACGAAACTTGAAGCACTAATTGTATTTGTTTCTTTAACAACTACTTGCGCAGTATCGTTTTCATGTTGTTTTACTTTAAGGATATTAAGTCTTTCTTCTCTACCTTTGTTTTCGATATCCTTATACGCGGCTGTTTTTTCATTAATAAGATCATCATATGAAGACAATAAGTTATTCATATCATGTCTAATTCTAGTGCCAGCAGACTTGGCTAAAGTCCTGATTACGGTTAAAACAAAACCTATCAGGATAACTAGTAAGATAATAACGCCAATGTATGTTGCACTAATAGCCATAATTTAATTAATCTCCTATAACCTCAATTAATTCATGAAAGGATTGAAGAACATCAACAAGAATACGAATCCGAATAATAATAGCAACATAACTAACATTACGATTGCTACAATCAAAACAGATTGAATAACATCACTCTTTGTTTCTGGGTTTCTACCAACAGCTTCAGCAACTTTAGATCCTGCCAATCCAAGACCAATACCAGCACCCAAGAATGCTAAGCCTAACATCCAACCAATTGCGGACATTGTTACAGATAATATATTTTCCATTTATCTCCCTCCTATATATGTTTGATAATAATTAATTAACTAGCTGGGTGAGCTTCAAAATGAGATTTAAACTTCTTTAATGTCTCATATAGATTAGCTGTATCCCAATAATATCTATCAGAACCAAATTCATGTTCATATTGTGTTAGTGCAGTGTTTACATCTGTCTTAACTTGAGCAAGTGTCATGTTAGCTGGAACAGATCCTTTTATAGGTCTATGAGGATCTTCAGCAGTAGATGGATATGAACTGTTATATATCAAACTTGTTACGTAAGATATACCTTTGGTTTGAAGCCAAGTCAAATAAGTATTCCACTTTCCTTTACCAGCATATATATTAGTGAACACAAGTTCTGTTGGAACACTAATATTAGTACCGTTATATTTAACGTCTGTTAAACAAACCTTAAATTTGCTCTTGAAATCATTATCAGTGAATCTCTTAGTTGAATTTGTCCTATTAGCCTTTAGTATTAGTTTAATTCCACCATCAGTCAATGCAGATGAAATTGGAATATCAATCTTATCTAAAGCAGTTTCATCCCAGTTAATTCCATCTTCAGATTGGAATAAAGCTAACTTAGCATTTGTGAATGATAATCCTGTGTCATAAGATACATCTACAGAAATAGTTGAATCTGTAAAATTAGATCCTTCACTCAAAGATAGATTAACAGTTGCATCAGCTGTATAGAAATATTGTGTAGTAGTTGGTGCACCATTGTTATCAGCACTTTGCCAAAATTCAAGTTTATATTTTGTACCTGGTAATAAATTAAATAATGTTACATTATTACCATCAATATCAATGTTTTGTTTTTTAATCAAATCTTCTGTTGTACCACCAGAATTGACATTAATTTTATAAATCATGAAATATACATCACCCAATTGTCCATAAGGGTCGTTAACATTGTATTTAACATTTGCAGATGTATATGAAGGAGTGATGTCATAGATATTCATGGTTTTTCTAGCATCAGTAACTTTAGCAATAGCTTTACCACCATTACCTGCATTACCACCGTCAGCACCATCGGCACCATTACCACCTTCGCCGCCTTCGCCGCCATCGCCACCGTATCCACCGATACCGCCATCGCCGCCATCGCCACCAGTTAAATCAAGAACGATTTCATCTGGGTTAGTTTGATATTCACCATTTTCTGAATATTTAGCAGCTCTAGCTCTCAAAACATCAGAGTCGGTTGATTCACTATATTCGTTTGATGATCCAATAATTTGTTTTAAATCAACAATATTATCTTCACCAAATATTAAACGTTCATTGTTAATATCAAATTTATAACCAGTACCATCAAGGACAGTAGCGTTCTTTGTTTTTTCACAATTTTCAAAGTTCAATAACAAAGCATTACCTTGTTTATCCATGACAATCAATAAATAATCAGAGGTACTAACAGGGTTGTTTTCACCACCGATTTTATTTCCAGTCATCAAGTAAACTCTATCAGCTAACTTAAAGAATCCACCAGCATCTAAATTAGACAATACATTGTATTCATCTAATTCAGTAACTTCATTCTTACTTAATATTTGATATCCACCACCAAAAATCTTTAGTTCACCATCATATACGGCAGTATGTTCTCCTAAATTATAGACTTTCTTATGAGTATCCTTTAGTACCCATTCTCCAGACCATGATTTATTAATTGTTGCGGAATCATCTAAAGTAATTCTACTTCCAGAATTATCATATGCAACGCAATTTGAACTAACAACGATTCCCTCTTGATTATCAGCAGAAGTAATAACTATTACACCAACAAGTCCAGCTATTGTAACTGTAACAATAGCTGCAAAGATTACAATAAACTTCTTGACGTTGCCACTTAATTTTCTTTTCATTATTCAGCACCGCCTTCCTTGTTGTTAAATAATTTACCTAACAAACCATTTCCAAGATTCTTTAATGAGAAATTAGGCATACTAAATGTTGTAGTAGTCTCTTTAACACCTTCTTTAGTAAATGTATATGTATACACTTCCTGATCTGATCCAGGTTCTGTATCTACATCATCAGCATATTTAGCTCTCTTTTCATCTGCAGTTCCTAATACTTCTAAATCAGTTGTAGTGAAATAGATAGTTATATGCCACTGCCAAACAACTTCGTTAGGCATTATATCGCTTAAATATGGAAGATCAAATTGAAGACTATTCTTACTATCATTTAAGTAAGGTGTAATAGTTCCATCTGATTTTTTAGTAATTAAAGAGTGCTTAGTAAGTGGAGCATTAGCTTCGCCATCTCTTGGTAATTTGCCATCAGATTGTTCGCCATATTCATCAGTAATAACAGTTTCGGCCCAAACAGTATATGCACAAGCATGTAATCCTGAAGGAGCAGTAGAGTTATTTAATGTAATATGCAAACCTTTCTTAGAAATAGGTGTATCTGTTTCTTGGAAAATAACAGTTATATTACCAACACAAACTTTAACTTCCTTAACAGTTTCGTATTTATTTGCCATTAATCTAGAATGCTTATCATCAGCAGAAGATCCTGTAAGATTTTCTTTCAATAAAGTAAGTTGTGCATCAGAAATCTTCCAAGCATCACCATATGCACTAGTATCAGTATCATCGTTAGGCTCAGAATAGTATGGAGTATAAACACCACCACCTTCTTTTCTTCCAGCCATAATAGCATTGACACGTTCAGTATCATTATTAAATGCTGGAATACCAGTAACAAATCCTGCTGTCTTATCATCATTAGAAGGAATTATTGTAGCGTTTGCACCTTGATATGCATATAGATACAAATAAACAACATCACCAGTATTAAATATATTTATATATTTATTTTCACTAGTTGGATCAGGATTAGGTTTAGAAATGTTGATTAACAAGTTTTGTCCTTGAGAAACAAGATGCTTTCCATCAGTCCTAATCTTGTCACCGTTTTCTAAATACAATCTATTTGTAACATCATAATATTCAATCGCACCAGTAGGGTTTCCATCTCCATCAAGTACCTTATGTTGTAGTACAGCTACAGGAAGATATTTGTTTTCCTTAATAGATGCAGAGTTGATTGTTGGAGTTTGAACAGAGAATCTAATAGTAGATGCTTTATCCGCAACAACTGACGAATCAGAAAGAATTCTAATTCTATCTAATACATCAGGGATTTTGAATTTTCTAACTACTGGATCTGGGCTTTCTTCTGGATGGGCAGCATCAATAAATTCACTATCTCCATCAAGATCAAAATCGTAGTTATCATCATATGCTGGACCAGTACCATCTTCATAAACATGTAACTTCAAGACATATTTATGACCATATTCTAATTTCATTGGTTGACCAACTGTAGATAAATCATCTACAAATTTTGCAACTGGATTTGTTGGATCAGCAGAAGCAGTATAGTCAAAATATTTTCTCTTTGCTGCATTTCTTGTATCAGGATCGGAATCATTTGTATCATCAATTGTATAGCCTATTACTGCATTCAAATTAGTATCTTCGTCGGTTGTAATATTATCAACATCAACCCACAAATCAGTTATTGCTTTCTTGCATGAAAGGAACGAAACGAATTTATAATCTTCAGTTGTTTCAGTACTTAAATCTTCTAATAATTCAATTACATAATAATTATTAGCTGGATCATATTTTGCCATTTCAAATCTTGAGTAGATAAGTTTTCTATCATCTTCATAAGCAAAATATGTATCTACATCGTTTGCGGTAATCTTACGTAAAGGATCATCTGCATTAGGATATGGAATAATTTTAGCTTGAGGCCATGGAGAAGTTTTGAAGTCAAAACTATTTAATGGACTTCCAGTTACTTGTTCTTTAATTCTCATAAAGCCATAATGTTCTGTACCATCAGGATCACTTTGAACTTTTGTCCATCTCCAACATGTGATGTAGTATTTAGTATTTGCCATTAATTTATTCAATTGAATAGCAGTTAAACCACCGTCAACTTTCATCATATAGTCTTTCAAATTATCATAGATAGTACCTGAAGCTTCAAATGTAACTGGTCCAGAAGAACTAGCTTTAGTCTCAGCATTACTTGTAATATTTAATTCATGAGTTGGTGCTTTTTTAGTTCCTGTTCCAGTTCCGTCATCTATCGGTGTTGTTTCAACATCAAAACCACTTGCAGGTGCAATAGCAGGAGAAACTTGATAATAGTGTCCTTTACTTGTATCAGGACGATAATCTGAATTATTATCAATCTTATCTGGATCGTCAGAACTTATTGTGAAATACATATTTGGATCTGCACCAGAAATTGAATAATACAATAATGCATCAGTTATCTTAATAACATCATCATCAACACTTTGATAAGTGATAATCGGTGGTGTTTCTGGTGAATAAATAAAGTATTCGTATTTACCATCACCATCATCATCATTCATTTCTACATCAGAACCAAAATCAGGATCGATGAAAATAGTTTGATCTTCGTAATCAGCAGGAGCTTCTTTTAACTTAACAGGCATTGATATTGTCAGTGCATTATCTAAACGAGAACCAATAATAACAGCTCTAGAATAATTTGATCCACCAAATTCCCATTGTCTTGTTGATTTTATTTGTAATTCATTAGAATCAAGTCTCATTCTAAAGAAACTTCCGAGTCTTGGCGCACTCGCAGCTTGAGAACCACGTAAACTACCTATCTTACTCAAAGCACTAGTGCTACCACTAGCATCTCCAAACATTTGGTAATAAGGATTTCCATTATCTACCAAGAAACTATATGTTTGATTAGTTGTACTTGAACCTGAATGTAATCCTATTGTATATCTCTTCAATGCAAAGCCAACAAAATTTGGATTATGTGTTGAATAACTTGGTGCATAACTACCAGATAATAATCCAAAACCTGATAAGCCTGTATCATATAAGAATCTAATTCTAATTTGAATTCCTGTTTGATTAGAGAAATCATAATTTGAACCATCACCTGAAGAAGCTTGTGCTAATTCTTTAGAGTTATTGATCAAGAATGCAATTCTATATTTATCATCACCAGCGTCTTCAATAAATGGTTTAGTGCTTGTTGTTCCGCTTACAGCAACACTATATCTATCTAAAGCGGAAGCATTTTGAATATATTTATCAACATAGAATGTTTCTTTATTGTGAGTAGTTTTATCTACACCAGTAAAGTATATACGTATACCATATGCATTTTTAACTAATTCTTTTTTAGCAGTAATTACAACACCAGCGCTCTTCTTTTCGTCACCTTCTACAATCCATTCGAAAGTAGCTTTTGCATTATCTGTATATGATAATTTCGAATTTACATCACCTTCGTGATCATCAAATTCTTTATTATCAAAAGATGCAACAAATAATTCTTTATATGTGTCATAGTAATGATTGCTCTTATTAATGATATCGACAGGTTGCCAGTTAGTATCATCTGATTTATCAATATATTTATTTGATCCACTAGCATGAATTGGCGCATTGTTATTTACATATTTATTTACATAACGTTGAATTGGAATAACACCAATAACTTCTCCAGTGTTTGTTTCTCCCATAGTTCCAAGATCTTCATTAATATGAGATGGAGTAACAGTTATTTCTCCAACACTAGCAGGCTTAGATGATTGTAGTAACTGGCTTGTAACACCAGCTTCAAATGCAGCTGCTTCAGTATTAGCTGTAGTTGTGTTAACAGGAACAGTTTGTCCTAGTGAATTATATGTTCCACTAGCAATGCTCTTATAGTTAAACACTTGAACTGTACCAGCAGTTGGTGTGTATACAGTTTCATCTGTTTGATATACAGCTGCTCTTACAACATCTTCGTTCGGTTTGTAATCCCAAGGAACAAAGAAACATGAAGCATCGTTGAAAGGAGCATTTGATGCAGGACATTTCGTAAATGTTGAATGTGGTATCAACATGTAACCACTAAATCCATATGTTGCATTAGGGTTATCTAATAAATAATATGATTTATTATCAGAACCTGCTGAGTTTCCAATTGCAGCACTAGATTTAATAGCAGTAGAAGCCATACCTGAGGTTTTAGTTCTTGTATGAGTTGAAGCAGAATCAGAAATATCGGCAGCAATAGTTTTAAATTCAGTCTTTGGATCACTTCCAGCAGCTGAAATATACGAATCGAATGGGAATACATATTTAGCTTGTTCTTCTTCTTTATGGCAACATAAAGTCCATGCGAATACATATTGATGTCCTCTTTCAGGTATATGTTCAGATTTTGGTGTATAGTATCCAGCATCTGTCCATTTAGTATAATTAATAGCATCTGTTTCGCCAAAGAACATGTAATATGAATTATTTGAATCTTTTACAGATGGAGCAGTTCCGCCATGTGTATTTTTATATTCATCTAGACTCATTGGACAGAATACAACACTAGGCATTGAGCTAGCTTTATCAGGAACTCTTACAGTAATAGTTGCCAAAGCTAATCCATATGCATTACATGGAGTTTCATATTGCAATACTGAACTTGTAGTAGTATCAGTATAATCTACACTAGTTGTAATCCATTGTTTGAAGAATGGATTTTGTGGATATGTTACTGGATGAGAAGCATCATATTTTGGTGTATATTCATATTGTTCAAATCCACCTACTTTTGCTGGCGTTCCAAGTTGAGTTCCACCTAACTCATCATTCCAGTTTTTACCATCAATTCTATCTCCAGCAAAGAAGTCAACTGCATCAAAGACATAATATGTAATATATCCATTACCGGCAGTATTTGTACCATTATCGTATTGAGCACGCATTTCATATGCTTCAATACCATCGACATTAACCTTAGTTGGTCCATCGTTTACGAAATCTTTTGTTGCTTTAATTGGTTCAAGACCAGTTGAAGCAGATATAACAAGTCTTTGAGTATCTTGTTCATAGAATGGGAATTCGTTTACATAATAATATGTTCCGTTGTTTGCTCTAATTTTGCCAGTATTATTTACATTCTTGAATGCTGCTTGAGCATCACGGTTTCTAACATCAATTGTGTAATCGTATGCATCAGAAATGTATAATGTATATTTCTTAGGAAGATCGCCGTGTGAGTCTTTCAAATCATCAACAGTTAAATCGAATAATTCAAGATCACATTCTAAACCATCTGAGCCAAATAGTTCATCATAATATTTCTTACCATTTCTAGGATCAATATCATCAGGTTTGATAGTTAATTCTTTTTTCGCAGTTGCACTATGTTCTTCTATTTCTACGATTGTTAATTCAGTAGTATATAGTCTTAAATGTATTTCAGATAAGTTTTGAACTTCTCTTATGTATTGATAAGTCTTATCTTGATCGTCTGCATTAGGATTGAATAATTTTAATGTTGCTTTCTTCAATGTGTTTTCTTCATCATTTGCATTGTATGTCCAAGAAGCACCAAGTGTAGAAAGAGCCTTAGTAGTAACGATACATGTTCCAACTTCAACATTTGTTTCTGATACTGTTGTACCATCTTCAGTTAAATCACCTGTAACAGTAATACTATATGAAGAATTAGGTCTTAAACCAGTTGCAGCAGGGTTTGTTAAAACTGTACCTTCTGGATCAGAAACTGCGAAGTGATCATCGTTAAATAATACTCTTACACTTCCAGCATTAATATCATCTGTATCATCAACTAACAAATAACCTTGACCTGCAGGGATAGTAGCTTGATCAGATTTTAAATATAACAAATATGTTGCTTTGTAGTAACCATTATATGTAACTTCAACTTGTGGGTGGTGGTCATGGTCAATCATTAATCTAGAACTATTGATTCCAGGAATGATATGTAAATAACCATAAGCTGTATCATAGAATGGCAATTCAACATTCTTGCCCATTTGATATGTAGCACCTGAGCTCAAGAATGATTGGAAATATACATTAGGTCTTACAGAACCTTCAAGTGTTGCGCTATTAGAGAAATCACTAGCAACATCATAAATCTTTTCTCCATCATCGAATTGAGCAACAATTCTAACTCTATATGTTTCACCAGCTTTAAGATCAGTACCATCTAATGGAACAGTGATATATTTTCCATCATATTTTGTAACAGTCTTAACTGGTTGTGCATTTGTTTTTAATTCATCGGAACTATCTTTGAATGAATCTAAAGTATAGAATTCATATGTATAAGAAACAATTCCACCATTTGGATCTTCAATACATGTAGGTGTAACATCAAATCCCCAAGTATTTCTATTTTGAGTTAAAATTGGGAATCCGATAGTTGGTTTTTGATTTAATGGTGTCAACTCTAAAATTTGAGAAGACATTTCAGAAATAAGGTGAGAAGTATTTGGATCATCTCCAGGGAAGCAATATCCAACTCTTACATAAACTTTATTTCTATCACCAGTTGCAAGTGCTAAGTGCGCAACAAAATCATTATCTTCAGCATATGTGTTATTTGGAACTTCTAAATGGCAAGTATAATAACCAGTCGCTGAGTCTTCAGCAAATATAATTTTTGGCTCACCGCTTTGTGGTGCCCATCCTGGATAATCTAATGTTGCCGCAGCAGCAGCATCATAAGTTTTGAAAACCTTGTAGTATATAGTTGCATTTTCAGCACCACCAGGAACATAGTTTTGATTGATAATATCAAAACTTACACTTGTTGTAGTTGATGGACCAGCTTCCATATAAACACCAAGTGAATCTGTCCAGAAAGTTTTTGCAACATATTGTCTTGAGTAGGTTTCACTTTCACTGTCAGGTTGAGTTGGCGCAAGTGCCATTAGCATGTATGAATGATCTGTCTTTAAGTTTTTAAATTCAAATTCAAATCTATCTGCATCAGATGTTGTTTCTTTGAAACGAACTGCATCATATGAATCTGGATATGTTGTATTAAAAATTCTTTCGCCTGTATCCAAATCAACCAAATATAAAGCACCAAATACTGTTGTTGAGTTATCTTGCAACATATCATCAGGATCTGTTACGCCGATTGAACCTTTACATGTTGTTCCAGATACTGACCAATCATATACCTTGAATACTGGGAAGTTTAAAATATCTCCACCAATGATTGAGTCTTCTCCATCGATACCATCTTGGCCATCTTGACCACGAACACCAGGATCTCCCGGTTTTCCAGATGCTCCAGATTCACCTGATTCTCCAGATGTTCCAGATAGACCATCAGCTCCATTTTCAGCAGTAATTGAAAAGTGTGGGATGACTGTTTCTTTTGTTGAATCAGCTAATGGTGACAATTCAATGTTTGAGTTTGAGTCAACAACAATTCTATTAAAATCCAAAAAAACATTTCCATTGTTATCAGAAACATTTCTTTGAGATAAATCTATATCCATTCCATTATTTGTAACTAGATGACAATCTTGAGAAATATATTGCCAAATATTTTCTTCCGTTTGTAATTGTACAAGTCCATCACCAATATAAGAAACTTCAGCATAGTTGTTTATTGTTTTTTGATCATCATTCGCAACTCTGAAATTCATTGATGGTGAAACAACAATATATTTATTTTCATTTAACTTCCAAATGAAATCTTTAAATCCATAATCAGAATTATCGGCTGAGTAAGTTGAACCACTATAACGTAAAACAGTGTTAGCTGGAACTGAATAGTGATTCATCGCAGTTGTTGCAGACAAATCATCTAAGTCAACAATAACACCGTTTGAAAAAGACGAAAGTGAACTATCATCGTAGTGGATAAAATTATTTTTATTAACATTAGCTTTATCGCCAAGAACATCAGAGAAAGTTACAGTATCTTCTGCTTTGTTCTTGTAACTAGTACCACTGTTAAATAAAATTCTCTTGTTTGTGTTTGTAGATGCAGTTGTGTGCACATAACCAGAAGTATCAAAAGAATTTGCTGAGTTAGAGACAGTAATTGCCGAATAGCCAACTACGCCAGCACAAATTGCACCTAGTATCGCGATAATAAGTAGTTGTTTTTTAAACATAATTTACCCACCCAAATATGTTAATTATATTTTACCACTAAAAAACATTCAAAAAAATAAATGCAAATATGGCAAAAAAATAAGCTAAGTCTATTGACTTAACTTATTTATTGTACGATTTTGTAGAGATGATTTCAATATCTTCTTCTTAGTCTCATCCATTTCGAAGGCATTTGGCTTCAAGAATTGCAAGTACTCGTCAAGTGGCATTGGCTTGAAGAAATAGTATCCTTGGATGTAATCTATGCCTTGCTTTGACATTTCTTCTAGTTGTCCAATCTTTTCGACACCTGTTGCGGTAACTTTCATGCCCAATTTATGACATAATTTGTTCAAATGGCCTACTGTTGCCCTAATTCTAGTGTTGTCGAAATAGTCCCAAATGATATGTCTATCGATTTTTACGCTTGAAATAGGGATATTTATCAAATAATTAAGGTTTGATTCACCTGTTCCAAAGTCATCTAGAGACAAAGAAAAGCCGAATTTATGCAGTTTTTCAAGGTTTTTAGTCAAATTTTCGTATACACTGGCAAAATTAGCCTCAGTTATATCAAAATTGATTATTGAAGGGTTTATTTCGTATTTTTTAGCAATTTCTATCAAATTATAGGCTAAATCTTGGTTTTCACACTGTATTAAAGACAAGTTTATATCAATTTTGTCTATTTCTAGCTCTCCAGTTGATGGATCTTTAAGCATTTGGCACACTTTTTCAAAGACTTTATAGCCAATTTCCATGATTAAACCTGTATTTTCAGCTGTTTTTATGAAATATTTAGGCATTAATATGCTATTATCAGCCATCCTTATTCTGGCCAAAGCCTCGGCTCCTGTAAATCTTTCATCTGCAGAAGAATATATTGGCTGGTAGAAAACCTCAATTTTATCGTTATTTAAAGCCTCAATTATGATTTCTCTTGTCTTTTCTTCTGCTTCAACCGAAGTAATAGCATTTTCATCAATATATACGATAGAGTGCTTGTCATAGCCTCCCAATGCATCAGATCTAGCTATAGATAAGTGCCTGTATAATGCATCGCCGCTATTGGTTGCCAATATATTAGGTGCAATAACAAGTACTGTTTTAATGTTATCAGCCAAAGATAGCCCTATTTTAGCGTCTTGAACTACCTCATCTATATCTAAAATAAAGTCATCAAATAGTTTTGGTGAATCACACAATACCAATATGTCCCTTTCTGGAGATAAAAATATCTCAAGTTCAGGAACAGTCTTCAATTCTTCTATTATTTTCTTTCTTAATATTGTCAATTGTTCTTCAGCAGTTGCATTAGAAAAGTCGCAATGCATGCCTATAAATGTCGCAAAACCATTAATTCTATTACTATAATATCTATCAATACTAGCTGTTATATATGTAGATTTAAAACAATCATAATTATTATCTATCTTATTAATTGGGTTTTCTAATGTTATAAATGCCAACGCAATACTATCAATAATACATAATTGTAAAATACCGTCAATTTCAGTTAAATATTGCAATATTATTCCAATAAAGATTATAGAAGCTATTACTGATGTTATAAATCTAAACCATTTTGAAAATCTATTTCTTAACAGTACTATCATTGCGACAATTACCAATACATCTATAAATGCTAATACATACATTACAGATGGTTCTGCACCTAATGCAGCTTTATTTGTACCTTGTCTTATTTCAAGATCAACTATTAATAACACAAGCATTTCAAACAAAGGAACTGATGAGAATGGGAATAAATAGAATTTATGCTTATTTTCACTAACCAATTTACTAAATAAATACATTATTTCTATATATAGAAGCAATATTATAAATGCATTATTAAATTTAGCTATTGTTTTTGTAGTTGTGTGTTCAACTTCAATAAGTCCTAGATTAAAACAAGAAAATAATATACCAGTAAACAAAGATGCTGCTACAAAAATAAGCATAATACCAAAAAATCTAGATTCATAGCTCTTTGTTTTGTTTGGAAGTAGCCACATTAATGAAACAATCAAGAACACAGCTAAGGAAGCTATTTGAAATTGCATAATCATATTATTCTTCCACCACCTTTGTCTTTACTGTATTTATAAAATCATCTTTTGAAATTGGCTTACTAATATATATTCCTTGTAAATAGTCAACATTTTTAGATGCAAGAATATCAAATTGATTTTTATCTTCAACACCAACAGCAACAATTTTCATATTATAGTCATGTACCATTTCAATGATGCTATCTAAAATCAAACTAGCTTTTTCATCTTCAACACAACGCCATACAAAGTTTCTATCTAGTCTAATTAAATTTGCAGGCATTCCAACAATATAATCTAAATTTGATTCATTACTTCCAAAACCAGTCAAACTTAAATTTACACCAAATGATACTAATCTATTAATATTATTTAAATAATCTTCTTTTCTTCTTACAGAATATGCATTTGTAATTTCTATACATAATGAACTTGGATTTAATTTATTAGTACTAATTGCATCAATGACACTGTTAATGATTGCAGGATCTTCTAATTGATATGAAGAAAAATTAATTGAAATATCTTCTAGTTCAATTCCTTGTTCAATTAGTTCTTTATAAAAATTACATGATTGATTTAATATCACTTCACCAAGTTTAACAATTCTTCCATATTTTTCTGCAACAGGAATAAAAGCATTTGGCAAAATAATATCTCCAGACATTGATTTTAAACGTGTCAATACTTCAGCAGAAACAAATTTATGTTCTTTAACAGAATATACTGGTTGATAATTAAATTTAATTCCATCATTTTCTAATGCATTGTCAATCTCTTTTAACATTTGCATTTCATCTTTTATTTTCTGAACTAATTCATTGTCTATACGTACAACATTTACATTTAATGGATTCTTGTTTGTTTGTGATTTTGAGTTATCTAATAAGTTCATCAAATCAACAGGTGAATCAGCTAAATGGATATCTTCAACATATATAATTACTGAATCTGTTCTATTTGCAAAATTTAAATTTAATTCATAATCATCAATGAATTTCTTTAATCTTTCAGTTGATTTATTGATAACATCAGCTGATTTTCCGCATATTACTAATTCATTATTTTTTATTTTATATATTCTAATGCCATTAGTTTTCTTAAATAACGTTATACTTTCATTAATCATTTGTGAGATAACAACATCTTTACGATATTCATTATCATCATTAAATACATGAACATATAGCAATGATGTTTTCTTACTATCTAAAAATTTTAATTTTAAATATGTTATTAAAGAATCATATTGAAATATTTCTAAATCCGTATTGAATTGTCCTTCAAGATTTTCACTTAAACACATAATAACAATAAGTGCTAAAGAGAAAGATAAACTTGCACATAAAACATTTTTGAAAAAATAATTTATTGCTGTTCCAATAATCCAAACAACTGACCATAATACTCCAGTAATTGTATGAGATATAACATTATTTTTTATGAAAAATAAATTTGTGATAATAAACATAATTCCATAACCCCAGCACATAAAAAATGCCATGTTATATGAAACACTACCGATGATTGACAAATTTGTTTCTTCATAATATTGAAAATCAACACCAGTAATAAAAACAGCAACTGCCGCAAGTACTGTGACACCGATTGCTATATAAGTTACAAAATATTGTTTTTCTTCTTTCAATGCATCTAATAAAAAATAAGATCCTATAAATGCAATTTCACTTACCATTGAAACTAAAAATAGTTTAATTACAATAATAGTTATCGTATCTGGAAAAGCATTTGGATATCTTATTAAAAATCTTGATGCTATATCTAAAAGACAAGTTACAGAACATATAATAATGCCAACCATCAAAAGGTTTTCTTTGTATAAACCCATTTTCTTTTGTCTTATCCAAATTGTTAATATTGAAAGCGAAATAAACAATCCGACAATTTGAAAAAATATGTCCGTCACCATATGTTTTATTATAATATTTATGCTTGCTTTTTTACAATTTACTACAAAAACATTTGACATTATGTGATTTGCATAAAAATCATCTAATTTCAATAAAAAACATCTAAAAACGGCTTAAAATAAGGCTTTTATCAAAAAAAGGCATCTTTATGCCTCTTTAAGTATGTTTTTCTTTCTTCTATCAGACACACGCCTTTGGGAGTGCCTTCTATCTATGCTGTTGTTTAAATAATATTCTGTCTTATTCTTATACATTCTTTCATCTGCAACACTAAAAACGTATTCTAAAGGCTTATTTGGGAATTCAGCAGCACTCGCAAAACCATAAGATATGCTTATTGAATCTATTCTTTCGCCTTTCCATTCCTTTTGCAGTTTGTCAAAACGCGCAGAATATTCTTCCATTTTGTCTGTAGGCTCTAGTATAATAGCCACAAATTCATCTCCACCAGTCCTAAAAATGATGGCTTTTTCGCATACATTGTTAATAATTGAAGCAGCCCCTTTAATAAGCTCATCTCCTGCTAAATGGCCCTTTTCGTCGTTTACAACCTTCAATCCATTAACATCCATAGATACAAGCACTATATTTTTGTTGTCTTTCTCATTTTTAGAAATATAGTCACATACAACGTTGTAAAAAGCTCTATTATATACGCCAGTTAGCTCATCTACATATGTCTTTATTGTCAATTGTTTCTCGGACAAATTGCTTTGAAACCATACATATAGGGTTATCAAGAAGTCAACGGTACAAAGTAAAGGGAATCTTTCTAAGAATGTTCTAGTATAAACAGCACTTAGCCCCACTTTCATTGGAGAATAGCATATAACAAAGGTAAAAACCAATAAATATGTACTAAAAATAATACCTACTTTTCTATTAATATTTGTCATTATTGGCGGTAAAATCAAGATCCAAAGTATGGCAAAACCCTCATTTGCGCCTGATAATGCATATATTGAGAATATAATGCCACCTAAAACAGCAGCTATAATATCCGCAAGTGTATACTTTTTAAATACTTTAACAAGTATTGCAGTTATTGCCATCCCAAAAGCTAATAAAAGCGTTGAAAAAAGCATAGTTGTATAATTATCTTTTAAATTTAATACAGAAAGAACTAAAGAAGCGATGGAAACCATAGTATATATAACAAATTTGTCATTATTATTGGCTTCTTCATCATTTTTAACGAATTTCTCTATAGTATTATACTTCTGAGAAATTATTTTATATTCTTCAATTTTTTTGAACATAGCAACATAATTTTAGAACACATTACAAAATAAGGCAATAAAAATCGTATTTTGGGACTCCACAATAGCAGTATCATGCCAAATTGTGCATTAATCTACCTCAATTAGTTCATGTTCTGACATATTATGACCTGCATTAGCATCTTCTATTGCCTTAGATAAACGCTTAAAATTATCTTCACTAAAAAGATCAATGTTCAAGTCAAAGGGAATTCTTTTTTCTCTACTTACCTTTTTTGCAAATATAGTAAATGCAACAGACATAGAAATTCCTATTTCATCACATACCATTTCCATACCTTTTTTGTCTTTATCTTCAAGTCTAAAATTAACCATTGTAGTTGCCATAAACATCTCCTTTACTAATTTAAACACACAATATTGTAAAGCATTATGTAAGCATTTATTTTTACATTTAAATATAGAAGTTAATTGCAAAGTTCAAGACTTATATAGTAATACTATAATCAAGGTCATATCCTGAAAATAATAATAGTAAAATCACTATTATCACAATAGCGATACTAACAACAAATAATCTTCTAATCTTTTTATTCATAAAACATCTCCACAAATCTGGATTTTTGTTGCTATAACTCATACAACTATTTTTATATGCTAAAGCAAAAACAATAACATCATCACTATTTAACTAGCAATACCTCTTTCCAATTATTTGGGAAACCTATATCGCTAAGTTTAACAACATCCGAATAATCATTAATGAGTTCTTGCATTTCTTTTATTACATATTTATTCCAATCTTCTGGTTTTGAATACATAAAAGACATAATGCATATCTGGTCAAATATTCTGCCATTAAACTTTGTGTCTATTTTGTGATTAACACATGATTTTGGAATTCTACCAAAACTATATCTATATATTCTCATGAAATGAGCTAGGTGATTTCTAGTATAAGTCAAATTCTCAAGCCAATTCTCTAGTTGGACTAACCCAGTATTATATTTTTTTGCGATATCTTTTTCATATGGATTTAATAGATTTGAATATAACGCATGAATGTTACCCATAGTCATAATCTCTACAGCAACCCATATCGGTAATTGTCCATCATATTTGTTATTATGATGTTTAATAAAAGGTAATTCGGAATTTTTCTTTTTTGAATCATTGAATAATTTAATAAATTTCTCAAATTTATCAATCTTTTTATATATATCTTTATCCAAATATATCAACGGATCTTCGGGATAAGCAGATGATAATGAATACGCTAATCGCGTTTTAAAAGTCTCTTCAATATCTTCCAAAACATATAACAACAGTCTAGTAAGTTTGACATCAAAATCATAAATTCTGCTAATCTGTGTAAAAGTGATTCCTTCTAAATAATTATTAGTGTCATCTTTTTTGTATGTATGTAAATATCCAGTGAATCTATAATAATTGATTTTCTCTAGAGTATTATAAGCCTGCTCTTCATCGTCAATAATAAGGCCTCTACTTTTCAGTAGATTAATTTGTTCCTCGATTGTTTTAAATTTCTTTAATTCAACAGTCATTTTCAAAAAAACAACTCTCGCATGGTACGCATTATCAAGAGGCGCGCGAGAGTCTTTATCATCAAATACATTTTAACATAAAACGATTACTGTCAACAAAAATATTTAACAGTTTATAAAATTGAGCAATTTATAAAATCTTTTTTTATCTACTAGTCTAATTACAATTAGGGTGTGAATAATAAATAAAAAGCTTATTTTATTCTTTATTTAGATTTTTGTTTCTAATTAATTCACTTTGAGCAAAACCAAGTCCAATAAGTGAAGCCACTAGCGATGATCCACCAGAACTTATAAGCAACAACGGAACTCCAGTAAGTGGAATGATGGCGCTAACGCCACCAACATTTAGTATAAAGTGAACAAGGAAATATGTGCTAACACCTAATAAAACTATCTTTGATGAAACTTGTTGAGTCTTAAATGAGCATCTAATTAAAGGAAACAACAATAACCCATAAACAAAAACAAATGATAGGAAACCCACGAGTCCGAGTTCCTCCACAATAACTGGAAGGATAAAATCATTTGATGGATTTGGGAAATTCATATATTTGTGTATTGAGTTTCCATAACCCAAACCAATAATATTTCCATTAGCAAAAGATACTAGTGACATTATTACATGGTAGCCATTATCATACCTGTATAAAAATGGATTTGCAGCAGCAACGAATCTTCCAAGCATATAATTATCTGATTTCTTCATCAAATTCGTTACGGGGTCAGACATCAAAATAATAATTAGTCCAATCACAACAAAGATGCCAATAATCATTCCCCTTTGAATTTTTCTATATTCTTTATATGGAGGAATCAGCATAATGCAATAACATATCGCAACAAGTACGACGGCTGAGCCAAAGTCATGTTGATAAATTGCAATAACGCCAGCATATATTGCAGAAGTTATTGCAAATGTCTTAATATTCTTAGTATTGTTTTCGCCACTATCGTTGCCCATTAGTCTTGCACCAAAAACAATCATAAACACTTTAGCGAATTCTGATGGTTGAATAGATGCGAAATTGCCTATTCTAATCCAAGCATATGCACCATTTGTTTGCCCAAAGAAACGACAAGCAAGCAATAGAATTAAAATTATCGCATATCCAACATAGTATAAGTTTATTCTTCTCTTATACATACGTAAATGCATAACAATAAAATACGCTAAGATTCCTACTACCGCATATATTACTTGTTTAATTATGACGTTTGTTAGATAGTTTGTATCACCTACACTATTGCCCATTTCCGCAGAAGCTATCATCAATGAACCAAATATAACTAACGCTAATGCTGAAAATGTTACTACTTTGTTTCCTAATAAATCAATTCGTTTTTTCATAAAATAATTCTATCATGTATTATAATATACATATATGCTTATCAATAACGACACAATAATAAAAGACGACAATAATTTGATTAGACAAAAGTCTTATGATGTTTCATTGCCTTTAAATGATGAAGACAAAAATCTTTTATTAGATATGTTGAAATATGTTGACGACTCTACAAATGAAGAAATAGCTCAAAAAGAAAACTTAAGACCAGCTGTAGGAATAAGCGCAATCCAAGTTGGAGTTCAAAAGAAAATGACTGCTATTATTTTAAAAGATGAAAACAATAATAAAGTATATGAATATGCTTTAGTTAATCCTAAAATTATTTCTAATTCTATAGAAAAAGCATATTTAGGATGTGGCGAAGGATGCCTTTCTGTAACAAATGAACATCAAGGATATATTTATAGATCAGCTCGTGTAAAGGTAAAAGGTTTCGATATATTGCAAAATAAAGAAATAACAATAAAAGCCGATGGTTATCTTGCAATTGTACTTCAACATGAACTAGACCATTTTAAAGGGATTTTATTCTATGACCATATAAATAAACAAAACCCTAATTTTGAAGATCCAAATGCAATAAAGATTGAATAATAAAACAATATGTTTTAGAATACGTATATATAAGTTTAAGGTTTAACAAAATATAATTGATACTTATGGAGGATTAATGAATAATTCAAAAATAAATAAAAAACGTGAAGTAAAACCTTCGCGTTCTTATGTTGGTTCTAACTTTGACCCAAAAAAAGATACCCTAGTTTATGCATTAGGTGGTCTTGGAGAAGTTGGAAAAAACATGTACTGCTTCGAACATGACAATGAAATAATAATTATTGATGCAGGAATAAAATTTCCTGATGATGAGTTACCAGGTGTAGATTATGTAATACCAGATTATACTCATTTAATAAAGAATAAAGACAAAATCAAAGCCTTGATAATAACTCACGGACACGAAGACCATATTGGTGGTATCCCTTTCTTTTTATTATCTTGCCCTATTAAAAAAATATATGCTCCTAGATTCGCAAAAGCATTAATAGAAAAGAAACTACAAGAAAGAAGAAGACTTGCTTCTACAAAAGTAATTCAAATCGATGAAAATTCTTCTATTCAAACTGAATATTTTAAAATTGGATTCTTCAATACAGTTCACTCAATTCCTGACTCTCTTGGTATATTAATCAATACACCAAATGGAAGAATTGTTGAAACTGGTGATTTTAAATTTGATTTAACTCCTGTTGGCCAAAATTCTGATTATCAAAAAATGGCTTATATTGGAGCAGCTGGCGTAACACTATTAATGTCTGACTCTACAAACTCTGAAGTTGATGGTTTTTCAATATCAGAAAAACAAGTTGCTTCAGCCATAAATGATATTGTAAAGAAAACTACAGGGAGAATCATAATATCTACATTTGCATCTAATGTAAATAGATTGGCGCAAATAATTAAGACTGCATATGAGTGCGGAAGAAAAGTGTGCGTTATCGGACGTTCAATGGAAAATGTTGTAGAAATTGGAATGCAAATGAAAACAATTAATGTACCAGAAGAAGCATTTATTTCTCAAGAAACTGTAAACCAATATCTTCCTGAAAAATTATGTATTGTATGTACTGGATCACAAGGTGAAGCACTTGCAGCATTAAGTAGAATTGCTGGTGGATCACATAAATATGTAAAAATAATCCCTGGTGATACTGTTGTATTTTCATCAAGTGCTATTCCTGGCAATGCTTTAAATATTGGTGGAATAGTAAATCAATTAGTTAGAAATGGTGCAAAAGTTTTAGTAAATTCTACCTTATCTTCTTTACATACTACAGGCCATGCTTCCAAAGAAGAACAAAAGTTAATGCTTCAATTAATCAAGCCTAAATTCTTTATGCCAATGCATGGAGAATATAAAATGCTTAAGCTACATGTTGAATCCGCAATAGAAACTGGAATTCCAAGAGAAAATTGCTTTATTTGTTCAAACGGTGATGCTTTAGTATTACACGAGGGACAAGTATATAGATCAAATACTAGAATACAAACTGATGCAATATATGTTGATGGAAATGATATATCTGGTTTATCAACTTCAGTAATAAAAGATCGTAAAATACTTGCGGATAATGGGCTTGTTGCAGTTATCGTATGTATAGATTCACGCACAAATAAAATACTATGCAAACCAGGCATTGTATCAAGAGGATTCGTATACATCAAAGAGTCTCATTCACTTATAAAAGAGGCAGAAGCTTTAGTGTACGAAGCATTGAAAAATTCAATGAAACAAAGAGTTACATTTGGTGATTTAAAAAATTGTGTAAGAAATACACTTGAACCATTCTTATATCAAAAAACAAATCACAATCCAATTGTCATACCAGTAATATTGAATCATGTTGATGCAATGAAAAATGAAACAGCAAAATCATAATATACTCAACATTCAATTGTACATGCCAATTAATAATGCCCCTTTAATTAGGGGCATTATATATCTAATATAGAATTTTAGAATATGTTTCTTATACCAACTGATCAAACAATCTATAGAATTCTTTTTTGCTTGCTCTTGGCATTGAAATACATTCTTCAATAGGCATTGATATTATTTCGTTGTTTTGAATCGCAACACAATGTCCACCAACACCATTTATTAATAATTCAACGGCCTTAGATCCCATTCTAGAAGCTAGCACTCTATCCGAAGGACTTGGATTGCCGCCTCTTTGAATATGGCCTAAGATTGTGGCTCTGCCAGAAAAACCAGTCGATTTAGATATTTTATCAGCTAAAGCATTAACATCACACACTTTTTCAGAAACAATAACTATTGCGTGATTCTTTTTATTTGACTCTAGATATTTTAATTTTTCTAGAACAGCCTCTTCATCGTAACCAGTTTCAGGAGTGATTAATATTTCGGCACCACAAGATAAACCAGAATATATAGCTAAGTCTCCACATCTATTTCCCATTACTTCAACCACAGAACATCTATGATGTGAACTAGAAGTATCTCTTAATTTATCTACGCATTCAACAACAGTATTTAACGCAGTGTCAAAACCAATAGTGTAATCGGTTCCTTGAATATCGTTGTCTATTGTGCCAGGAAGTGCTACACAATTTATTCCATGCTTTGTTAAAGAATCAGCACCACGATATGTACCATCTCCACCAATTACCACAAGAGCATCAATGTTGTTTTCCTTTAGTTTTTGACAACCCTTTAATATAACTTCCTCATCTTTAAATTCTGGAAGACGTGCTGATCCTAAAATAGTTCCGCCTTTTCCGATTGTTTCAGAAACAGAACGTTTTGTAAATGGTTCATAATTTCCTTCAACAAGTCCTTTATACCCATCATGAATTCCAACAACTTCTATTCCATTCGCAAGAGCAGTTCTTGTAACAGCTCTAATTGCAGCGTTCATACCAGGAGAATCGCCACCAGATGTTAAAACACCAATTTTTCTAAGCATCCTAATTACCTCCTCATGTTTTTTCCAGTTAACACATAGTCTTCACTAAGAACATCTATTCTTTCCATAAGTCTTTTTGCACTCATTAAGTTAGAATTGTCTTTTCTATCGTATGTGTAGTGTTTAAGCAAATCGCTTTTATTTAAATTTGATGTAAAAATTGTTATTTTATTATTTTCCAAACGATAATCAAGAATCGGAAGCAAAATATCGTCTCTTACAAAATCCGATACACTTTCGGCACCAATATCATCCAAAAATAAATAAGATACATTTTTTAGTTTATTTATATTAATGTCAATCATTTCACTTCTACTGCCAATATATGATTTCATTTCATTAAAGAAATTTGAAACTTTTACAAAAGCAACCTTTTCATTTGCCTTAACAAGAGAATTTGCTAAAGCTGCAGATAAAAATGTTTTTCCAACACCTAAATCACCGACAATATATAGTCCTTTATTTGTTTTCTTATGTAAAATAGCTGCTAATTTTAAATATAATTGTTTTTGGTCATCTGTATAATCAATATTGTTTAAATCAATTGATATTATATTTTCTGGAACATCACAATACACATATGATTTGGATAAATTATTTTTCTTTAATTTATTTAATGCATAATCACAATATTCTACTTCTTCAATTAAAACTTCATCATATGTGACATCTAATCTTTCACCGATTCCTTCTTGTCTACAACAATGTAATCCACTACACCCTTCGCATAATTTACGAGATTCTAAAATACGCATTAATTTTGCTTTATGATTTTCAAGATAATCATCTGAAAGATTGTTTTTTTCAAAAAAACTGTTTAAATATTTATCTTGTTTTAAAATATCTAATTCTTTACTCATATTTACCCATCAATTTAAGCAACTCATCAGCTTCTTCTTTAGACATATTATCATTATTCTTAGCGTCATAAGTTGGAAGAATATCTTTGCTTATATTTTTATTATATGACCTATCTAATCTAGATAGCGCTCCTTTTGCATCAACTACATTGTTTCTATGTAAATCTGAAGCAATAGAATACATATATTTTTCAATTAAACGATTGTCACAATTTTTAAGCGTATGTTCTAACAATACATTTATTACACTAGGATTTAAATGGTATGAATTAGATAGGTTATAAATAATCTTTTTGTCATAATCAGTAACATCTTTTCCATCCTGAAGATTCATCAAAAATGTTAGACAAGGCACATTATAATTCCCTTTTTCAACTCTTACATAGTCATTTAATGAATTAATGCATAAATATTTTAATTGATTTAAATCAAATTCATTAGTTTCAGTGTTTGCGATTTTTGGCAAGAATGTTCTCATTTTGTCATATGAAATATTATATAAATCCGCAAGTACAGCCAATTCATGCAAATTCTCTTGAGTTCTAAAACGCATAGGCAATAGATTTGTTGATATATCTTTCAAAAATACATTTACATCAAACAAAGTGTTAAAGTTATACATATTTTCATTTGGTTTCTTTAAATATGTTTCATTCTCTTTTGACCAATATTTTATTTGATCTAAAGATAACTTCTTTGAAACATCTTCATAATCGTTATGTGCATCTTCTTCATATATGTCCGCAATCAATTCTTGATAATGAACACCAGATGTTTTCATAATAAAGTCTCTAACTAAAACACTATCCTTAATAAATTCTTTAATTATTAAAGGATTATTGAAAACAAATATATATTTGTTTTCTTGCTTTAATGTTCTCAATAATTTATATTCATTCAATTTCTCGCATTGCGCCTCAAAACTATCAACAGAAATGTTTAATGATGTTAATAAATTATTAAGCTCTTCAAAAGCAATTGTGGAACCTTTTAAAACTAAATATTGATATAGCACTAAAGCGTCATGGCCAATTAAAGGTCCATAGAAAAAGATAAGAGATTTTAATCTCTCATTTGATAATTCACAATTTACTTCAATTTTATATAACTGACTCCCTAACATATATCATCTAAATATTTATCAATTTTTGCATAAAGCTCTTCTAAACTACCATTATTATATATGATTATTGAGGCTTTTTTTATCTTTTCTTGAATAGGCATTTGACTAGCTATACGCTTTTTTGCATCTTGCATATCAACGCCCCTATTTATAAGCCTTTTAATTGCAATATCTTCATCAGAAACAATCAAAATATTTGTATCAAAATATATATCCCAGTTTGACTCAAACAAAAGCGGTACTTCCGCAAATAATGGATCATCATTTCTTTTTAACAATTCCTTTAAAATTAAAGGATGCATTATTGATTCATGTTTTCTTTTTTTATCATCATTTGAAAAAATAATAGAAGCCAATTTTGTTTTATCTAATTTGTTATTTATAAAACAATCACAAAAATCATTCTTCAATAATTCAAATCCTCTAGATTCTAACAATTGTGAATTAACTCTATCACAATCAAAAACATCGTATCCTTTTGTACGCAAGTAATTAGATGCTTCTGTTTTTCCTGAACCAATAGTTCCTGTAATTGCGACTTTCATTTATTTTCTTTGACATTTAGGACAATAATATGTACCACGTCCACCCACTACTATTTTAACAATATCTTCGCCACACACTTTACATTTATCAATTGTATGTACATTTAATTTCATTTGGAATCTGCCAGTCACTCCAAGAGAAGATGTATATGAACGTATAGTTGTTCCACCAGCTTTGATAGCTCTTTTTAATATTATGCGTGTTGAATTAATCAAATCTTTGATATTTTGATCAGTTAATTTATTAGCCATTCTTTTTGGATTAACATGCATAGAGTATAGTATTTCATCAGCATATATATTTCCAACTCCTGCTACAAATGATTGGTCTAATAATACTTGCTTAATTGGCAACTTTTTATTTTTTAAATATTCTTTGCAATAATCCACATTAAAATCTTTAGAAAATGGTTCTGGTCCTAAGTTTTTAAAGTTTTGATAATCACAATCTTTATCAATCAATTCCATTCTTCCAAATTTTCTAACATCGTTATATCTTAATTGTTTACCATTATTTAAATAAAATATGATATGATCATGTTTATTTTTTGGAGTATTATCACCTAAAATAAAATATTTTCCTTCCATTCTTAGATGAGAAACGAGTGTAACATTATCCATTTCAAATAATAGGTACTTGCCTCTTCTTTTGAAATTACGAAAATGTTGTCCTACTAATGTTTTTTTGAACTTAGTTGTTGAACATTCTATTATTGGCCTATAAAATATTTTAATATCAACTATCTTTAAATCTTTTATTTGACTCTCAAGTGTATCTAAGACAGTCTGAACCTCAGGCAATTCTGGCATTATTTTGCCTCATACCAATCTTTGCCAGTAGCAAAAGAATAATCTAATTTACACTTTAATTTATAAGCATTAGACATAACGTTATCTATTATTACTTTCATTTCTTCTAATTCATTTTTAGGAACATCAAATATTAATTCATCATGAACTTGTAATATAAGCTTTGATTTTAACCCTTTATTATTTATTTCCTTATAAACATTAACCATTGCGATTTTGATTAGATCAGCAGCGCTTCCTTGAATAGTTGCGTTCATTGCGGCACGCTTGCCAAATTCTCGCATCATATAGTTTCTATCACTTATTTCATTTATATATCTTCTTCTATTTAGCATTGTTTTCACATAACCATTTTCTTCACAGAACTTAACTTGCGAATCTAAATACTTTTTAATATTTGGATAAGTGTCAAAATAGTCATTTATAAACTTTTTTGCATCTTTAATAGACAAATTTGTTTGATTTGATAAACCGAAATCAGATATTCCATAAACAACACCAAAATTAATTGCCTTAGCATGACGTCTTGTAATATCATCAACATCTTTTTCTTTTACTTTAAATATATCCATCGCAGTTTTTGTGTGAATATCTATTCCACTATTAAATGCTTCAATCATTTTTGGCTCATTCGCTAGAGAACTCAGCACTCTAAGTTCAACTTGAGAATAGTCGCAACTAATTAAAACATTACCCTTTGAAGGTTTAAATGCTCTGCGTATTTCTCTTCCTTCATCATCTCTTACAGAAATATTTTGTAAATTTGGATCACTTGATGATAATCTTCCCGTATTTGTAGTCATTTGTTGGAAGATAGTGTGTATTTTTTTATCTTTACTAATGTATTTTTTTAATCCTTCAGCGTATGTTGAATAAAGTTTTGTATATTTACGATAATCCAATATGTCTTCAACTGCTGGATGATAATCAACTAATCTTTCTAATACCTCAGCAGCTGTTGAGTTCTTTTTAAGATTTGGCAAATCTAATTCTTCATATAATACTTCAGACAACTGTTTAGGTGAAGAAATATTAAATTCATGTCCGACTGCTTTATATATTCTTTTTTCTATCTTATTAATTTTCTTTAATGTTTCTTGAGCAATTTCATCCAAATCATTTTCATCACAATAAACACCTTGTTTTTCCATATCATACAAAACATAAACAAGTGGTAATTCTATATCTACATATAATTTGTCCATTTTCTTTTCAGATAACTCCATCTTTACGCGTGAGTAGATATGCGACAAATTATGAGATACTTCATAAGCATAAGAAGAAACCAAATTATCATCTTCAATAGGCTTTTTTTCACTACCAAATATTTCTTTTAATTCACTAATTTTTCCACCACCATAATTCATAATAATGGCATTTAAATCGTTGTTGTAGTTATTAGCTAAAAAGCACATTAAAAATAAATCATCAGTGTTTTCACCAACTTGAAAGCCATTATAATCAGCCATATGAAGTACTGCTTTTAAATCGTAAACAGCTTTTTTTGAATTAGATGCTAAAAACTTCAAAGCAGTTGTATCTTTCAAAAAATCTGAAAATGAAATATATTCTTGTTTTTCAATTGTTGAAAAACATACTCCAGTTATTTGTCTTTCATAATATGAAAATTCATTAGAAACAAAATAGATAACAGGTTCATTAAACAAGTCTTTTGAGATTTTTTTAACATTGTTCATAGTATGTGTTTCATTTTTATTTTTCTTATCTATTTCTTTAATTAAAGAATACATTTCATATTTTTCAAAGAAATTATTTCTTCCTTCTTCATCAATATCTACCTTAAAATCTTTTAATTCCAAAGAAATATCGAAATCTGTTTTAATTGTTGCCAATGTTTTAGATAAGAAACAGGAATCTTTATCTCTTATTAATTTTTCTTGAAGTTTTCCTTTTATTTTATCGATATTTTCGTAAATGCCCTCGCATGTGTCATATTCTGACAACAATTTTACTGCTGTTTTATCTCCAATTCCTTCTACACCCTTTATGTTGTCTGATGAATCTCCAGCCAAGCCCTTATAATCAATTATTTGATATGGTTTTAGTCCCCATTCATCCATTAAGGCTTTTTCATCCATTTTGCCAATATCAGATAAGCCTTTTCTCATAACATAAACGCTTGTAGAATCATCTATAAGCTGTAACATATCTCTATCACTAGATAAAATACATGTTTCAATTTTATATTTTTTAGCAAGGGATCCAATGATATCATCTGCTTCAATATCATCATATTCTAAATACGGAATGTGATAACCATCTAACATTTCTCTCACTAATTGAAATTGTCCCTTTAACTCTTCTGGGGTTTCTTTTCTTCCACCTTTATAGTCAGGAGCAATGTCGTGCCTGAATGTATGCTTTCCTTTGTCAAAAGCAACAACACAATAATCGGGTTCTATTATTTTTAGTGCTTTATTTAACATATTCGCAAAAGCATATACTGCATTAGTATAAACGCCCTTACTTGTTTTCATGATATTTCCATAACACGTTGCATAGAAACCTCTAAATAAAACAGAGTTTCCATCAATTAATAATAATTTCATTATTCCTCTTTAACAGCTTGTTGAGAGTTAATAGACTCTGCAACACCTTGTAACACACTAAGATTTTCATACATTAAAGTCATATAATCTTTTCCTGATTCAATTTGCGAACTTGTTAAAGAAGATATATTATTTAATGTAATTCTAGACAAGCCTAATTCTGATTCAAGTGAATTAAATAACTCAATCATCTCTTCAGACATATTAGGTTCGTAAGCAATATATTTAACTCCATCATCTTTTATTTTTTGTTTAATTATTTCTAACTGAGCTGATGAAGGCAAAGCACCATATTTTGATAAACACACTGGATACACTTGGAAACCGTAGTCTTTTTGCCAACAGCCAAACGAACCGGTCATTGAAACAAATTTAATTGTTTTATTCTGATTTAATAATTGTAATGACAAAGCATTATATGAAGCATCTAAAGCGATTAAATCATCTGCCAATTTTTCATAGTTTTCATTAAAAAAACTAGATTGTTCAAAATAATTGTCAGACAAATATTCTTTAACATCTTTTGCCATTGAATACATACCAATTGGTGATAGCCAAATAAATGGGTCTAAATTATATGTATCGATTTCCTTAAACTCGTCACCCTCGTAATAATTGCCTTCAAGATATGTAACCTTATTGTCTACAACTATTGGTGTATATCTTTTATATTCATATAGAGCATTTAAAGTTGATAAATCTTGAACATCAACTTCTGTTTCTTTTATTTCGTCATCATACAAATCCATATATGGTTCTAATTCTCCAATATGAAATAATACAATTGAATCATCTAATGTTTCTTTGTAGTTTTCAGAAACTTGTGCAATTTGAACCATATTATTTGTTTGAATAGATTGTGTAACTATTTTGTTTCCACCAATTCTATTCAATAAATAGCCAATTGGATAAATTGTATATGAAACATAGTGTTTTGTAGATGAACAGCCTACCAAAACCAATAAAACGACAATTAAACTAGCTATTTTTTTAATAAATCTCATAGAATCATTATACAACACATTGTTAAAGCTCGTATTTTGCGTAAAATATTGGCTTTCCTTCTGCAACAAATTTAGCTTGATAAGCAGTCATTGGCTCTGATTCGTTTATATAATTCCTATTTATTTCTATTAATTTAAAATTTGATTCTTTAAAATATTCTAAAGAATCATTAAAAAAATCCTCATTATCAGTTTTATAAATGAGACATCCACCATTCTTCAATATTTTTTCATACTTTTTTAAATAATGTGGATATGTTAGTCTTCTCTTGTTTTGTTTTTTCTTTGGCCAAGGATCGGAAAAATGCAAATATATTAAATCAATTGATTTTGCAGGAACAACTTCTTCTATATTGTCAGCATTTTCAAGCATTACTTTAAAATTATTCAATTTATTTTCGCTTGCTTTTTGTATTGCCCTAGCAACACAAACATCAACTCTTTCCAAACCTATATAAAAAATGTTTGGATTTTTTAAAGCAGACTCACAAATAAAATCTCCCATGCCCATACCAATTTCTATGTATATAGGCATATCGACATTTAATTCATTTAAATTTGATATCAAATATTCTTTTTCATTTTCTAAAAATGGAGATACCCATTTCTTTTTTCTCATTCTCATATAAACACCTTAAATAATATTATATTTTGATAGACATAATATAAACAAGGTTACCCTTGTTTATCGTTTCTTCTTGGAATATTGTTTTTTATATAATATTCATCTTTTGAAGCATACATATTCTTTTCTGCTTCATCAACTAACTTTTCAACTTCTTCAACGCTGCCATATGCTCCACCTATAGAAGCAATATTCTTATTGTCGTTCATAATCTGTTCAAATGACATTAAACGATTCTCAAATTCTTTCTTTGAAATGCTATTCAAAATAACCACAAATTCATCACCACTTATTCTAAATATACCTGTTTCACGGAAATTAGATGTTAAAATCTTAGAAAAATCAACAATTAACTTGTCTCCTGCTGAATGACCTTGAGTATCATTTACAATCTTTAAGCCATTGATATCACAAAAAATTATGCCGACATTTCTAATGTCTTTTGAATTCTTTATTTCTTCTAATCTATCTATATAAGCTCTTCTATTTAACAATCCAGTTAATACATCATATATAATTTTGTGGAATAAGATTCTTTCTTTTCTTGATTCAATTTCAACATATACAATTAAAAATGAAAGTGGGATTGAAGAATATACATACATGCATTTTGGAAAGAAATATGCAACAACAAATGCTGCTAAAGGTATTAAATAATAAATGCAAAATGAAATAGAATAATGCAACTTTAAAGCTTTTTTATTCAAGATTATATAAAATATTCCAATCAACATCGCAACAACTTGTACGATATAGAAAACTATATATAAATCATTTGCTTGGAATATAGCGTTTTCTAAATATACAGTTTTATGAGTAATATATCCATAAGTTTCAAAAATAAAATCAATGGCACATAGTATGGCAGTCAAGATAAAACCACTTTTGGATGCATTTTTATCATTAATACAAGCAACTGAATAAATATATAAAATAAAAACAACATCAATTGCATCCGCAAGAACAATAGCGAGATAATTTGATATTGTTAAAAGCCAATTTAAACTCAATATTCCTTCAAAAAGATAACTAATTAAATCAAAAATTATACCAAGACACAAAAATGTAATTGATATCAAAAAATACTTGCTAGATTTCGACAATGTTTTGCGATGCCTATATAAATATCCAAAAATAGAAAGCATATTTATAAGACCAACTGCTTCGCAACTTATAATAGAAAGGTCGATATTTTGAAAATTCCCCATTTCCTATATTTTACATCCAATGTACAATAATTCAATAAAAAAGCACATTTATATTAAAAACAAATGTAAAACATATTTTACTCTTGATATATCGCATAAACGCTATGTTTTCTTGTATTTTTTATACTAAAAACGTATCCATAAATTTGATTCATCTTTAAATAACATTTATCTAATAGAAATTCACATACTTTTTCCATTATCTCTATTTTCATAATATTCAACTAATTGTTTTTTGAATTAAGTAACTGGTTCGAATGATATAACCAGTAACCTCATTCCATTAGATATCAAATAATGATTGGCAAATATAACTGATGCTCTTTTATTACCATCAATAAATTATTTTCTTGCGTTTGTAGCATTCATTGGTGTTATAACTACACCTCTTTGATATTAATGTCATAGCGTTCCTAATTGCGTACATCAAATATCAATTAAAAAGAATTAATCTTTTCCTCATCTAATTCTTTTAACATTCACACATAAAAAACGAAGGTTTTACCCTTCGTTAATTAGTTCTTTTTTCCAAAGATTCTGATTTCACCAAAGTGTTTAGATTCTTTCTTTGGTTCTTCTTTTACATTTTCTGGTTTAGGAAGAAGATCTTTTGCTGAACAATTGACTCTACCCTTTTCATCAATTTCAGTTACTTTAACCTTAATCTTGTCACCAATCTTTAATACATCTTCAGGTTTGTCCACTCTTTCATGTCTAATCTTCGAAACATGTAATAGAGCATCAGTTCCTTTAAATAATTCAACGAATGCACCAAATTTTTCTATTCTAACAACAGTTGCATCATAAATATCGCCAATCTTTGCTTCTCTTGTGATATCATCAATCATTGATTTAGCTTTTTCGATTGCTTCTTTATCAGTGTGATAAATTACAACTTTTCCATCATCATTGATATCAATCTTAACTTGATCACATTCTTCAATTATCTTATTAATAGTTTCTCCGCCCTTGCCGATTACATCTCTAATTTTATCTGAAGGAATATTGAATGTAACCATCTTAGGAGCGTATTTACTAACTTCTTTTCTTGGTTCAACAATTGCGGTAGCCATATTATCTAAAATTTCTAGTCTACCCTTATGTGCTTGAGCCAATGCTTCTTTAAATATTTCTCTCGTAATACCTTTGCACTTGATATCCATTTGTAAAGCAGTAATACCATCTCTTGTACCAGCAACCTTGAAGTCCATATCTCCATAATGGTCTTCCATACCTTGAATATCAGTTAATATTGAATAATTATTTCCAGTTGTAATTAAACCCATAGCAACACCAGCTACTGGAGCTTTAATTGGAACGCCAGCTGCCATCAAAGACATTGTTCCAGCACAAATTGATGCTTGTGAAGAAGAACCATTTGATTCCATAACCTCTGCAACTGTTCTAATTGCATATGGGAATTCTTCCTCTGTTGGCATAACTTGTAACAATGCTCTTTCTCCCAAAGCACCGTGTCCAATTTCTCTTCTTCCAGGTGTGCCCATCCTTCCAACTTCGCCAACACAATATGGTGGGAAATTATAATGATGCATAAATCTCTTTTCTTCAACTTCAGTCAAATCATCAATAATTTGATTATCACCTAGAGGACCTAAAGTTGTAATAGACATAACTTGTGTTTGTCCACGAGTAAATAATGCAGAACCATGTACTCTTGACAATAAATCGACCTGAGAATTCAATGGCCTAATTTCATCAAGCGCTCTACCATCAGGTCTAATCTTTTCATCAGAAATTAATCTTCTAACTTCATTAGCAATTATTTCTGTACAATATTCATTCGTTTGTTTAACAAGCTTATCAATCTCTTTTTCGCTCATTCCTTCTAATGATTCGAAGTGTTCCTTCATTTCATTAGTTATATTTTCTTGAGCTGCATAAGATTCAAGTTTATCATGAATTGATACAGCTTCTTCCAATCTTCTTTTACCATTGGCATTTACATATTCTTTAATGCTTGGATCAATCTCATATAAAACAACTTCCATTTTTTCTTTGCCAACTTTAGCAATTATTTCTTCTTCAAATTGGCATAATTCTTTAATTTTTTCATGTCCAAACATCAAAGCGTCTAACATTAATTCTTCAGAAACTTCATGTGCTCCTGCCTCAACCATGTTTAATGCATCTTTTGTTCCAGCAACAGTTAAGTCAATCATTGATCTTTTCGCATCTTCAACAGATGGATTGACGATAAATTGTCCGTCAACATATCCAACCTTAACTCCAGCAATTGGTCCATCAAATGGAATATTAGAAATACATAATGCAAGTGAAGCTCCAAACATTGCAGCCATTTCAGGTGAACAGTCTGTATCTACTGATAACACAGTATTAACGACTTGAACTTCATTCCTAAATCCTTCTGCAAATAATGGTCTAATTGGTCTATCAATTAGTCTTGCAGTTAATGTTGCGTGTTCTGAAGGTCTTCCTTCTCTTCTTAAAAAACCTCCTGGAATTTTTCCAACTGAATATAATTTCTCTTCAAAAGAAACTGTTAGTGGAAAAAAATCAGTGTCTTTTGCTACATTTGAGGCACATGCTGTTGAAATAGTAACAGTGTCTCCGTACCTCACAATAACAGACCCCCCAGCCTGTTTAGCGATTTCTCCAGTTTCAACAATCAACTTTCTACCATAGAAATCTTTCTCAAATACTTCTTTCATTTTTCGTCTTTTCTCTTCTTTCTTATTATTAAACTATTTAATTCTAACATAGTTAATATATAAATGCTAAAATTAAAACATGGTTGACCTAAAAAAAGAGTTCCCAAATATTAATCCTAAATATTTAGATGAAATCGAAGAATATGCTTTAGATATTATTAATTTTAAAGATTTCATTAAACAAAAAGAATATATACAACACGGATCAACTTCAGTGTATGAACATTGTATTTTAGTAACATGTAAAGCTCTCGAAATAGCTGATCAAAAAAAGTTTTCTATAAATAGAAAAAAATTATGTCGTGCTGCCTTGTTACATGATTATTTCAAATACGATTGGCACATCTATGGAAAAACGCATTCTATCACAAAATTGCATGGCTTTTATCACCCATCATATGCAGCTGAAAATGCTAAAAAGGATTTTAATATAGACGATTTAGAAGAAAATGCAATCAGATCACATATGTGGCCACTAGGCTTTGCCTTCCCTCATTCAAAAGAAGCTTGGATTTTAACTATGGCTGATAAAAATTGTGCATTATTTGAAACATATCATAAAATTAAAGTATGAAATTAGTTGAAATCAATCCAATAGAATTCAATAGATTCGCTAAAGCTGAACCTAATAGTACTTTTTATCAAACTACTAATTGGGCTAATTTTTATTCATTTCAAGATTACACCCCTATATACTTGGGTTATTGTAATGACGATAGTTTTTATGAAGCTTTAGGATTATTTTTAATTAACAACAAATCATCATTCTTAAATAAAGAAGTTATATGCCCATATGGCTTCTTAACTAATTTTCATGACGAGAATATTGTCGAAGGTTTCACATCAGCTATAAAGAAATATTTTTCTAAAAAAGGAATTAGAAAAATAATTATAAATCCGAATATACAAAATACAACAACCAAAACAAACAATAATTTATTGATTAATAAACTAGAAAAACTAGGATATAAAAAAACCAAAGATAGTTTTTACTATCTTATTACTAAAAATAATAAAAAAACAAAAGTTAATAACATAGTATGTTTAAACACATATGTTATTAAAAATGAAGAAGAAATAAATAGAATATCAAAAAATAACCCAAATTATTTAAGGCTATATAAAACAATGGGCAACACTGTTCACTTTATCGTGTGTGAATTAGATGTTGAAAAAAGCATCGCAAAAATTAACAAAGAAATTGATTTGGCTAGAAGCTACATTGATGCTCATAAAAAAGAGAAAAAATATGCTGAAAAAATATTATCTAAAAAAGATGATATATCAAATCGTTTAAATATTTTATTAATGTTAAATGATTATTATAAAAATATTAATTTATTTCCTGTCCTTGCTTTGTCATGTATTGTTACACACAAAAAAACCATTACTAGACTTTTTAGTGAAGAAACAAATGATTATAAAAAACTATTAAACAAAGATGTAATTTTAGATATGATTTATGAATATATGGATGAAAAAGGATATAATGAATTAGTTAGTTATTCATATGTTGAAGGATGCCAAAAAATAAATCTTATTGGCGAATTAACATATAAAATAAGATAAAGCCGACTTAGCTCATCTGGTAGAGCAACGCATTCGTAATGCGTAGGTGGTAGGTTCAAGTCCTATAGTCGGCACCATTTCTAAAACAACCTTAAATAAGGTTTTTTTATCTGTTTCAGATGTTGTTTCATCATCAGATAATAGTTCTTTTTCAATATCATCAGATTCATTAAATATCAAAAATCCTGCAATTATGGATACAACAAAAATAGTACAAGTTAGTGTGATAATTAAAATCTTCTTTGTTTTAGTGTTTTGTTTTTCCATAAATACCGTCAAAAATGAATAAAAAAAACATATATGAAAATTCATTATTATTGTATTAAAGAAAACATGATATCTCAATAATTTACGAGAGTTTAAGCCCTATAATTATCAAAATAATAATCTTCATATAGAAGATTATTATTTTGTTAGTTTTATGCCGATTATATAGAGAATGGACATTGTGATTGAAACAATACTCAAAACCAACATATATATGCTAGATCCTATATATGTGAGTGACAAGCCACAATTAACTAATTCAATAACACCGATAACGAATAATATCTTTTTATCTTCAAACACCAATCCATACAAACCACTTAATAAATGTATGCCAGGAGATGCATACAAAGACAGTCTTAAAAAAGTTGCGAGGAAATCTGTATCTTTAAGCATAGAATATACTTTAACATCTTTGTTAAAATGAATGCTCATTGAAAAATAAGATACAATCACAAGTACTATTTGCAAAATAGATACAACTTTAATCAGTTTTCTTCCCATAAAAGTATTTTAATATCTAATCTTTATTAAATAAAGTCCATGTGGATCAGCATTATATCTTCTCGTTGTTTTACTAGGATGATTCAACATATTTTCAACTTCTTTCAAAGACTTCTGTCCACGTGCTAAATCTATTAATGTTCCAACCATTATTCTGACCATATTTCTTAAAAAACCAGTACTTGTAACATGAATTGTTATCAAATTCTTTTTTTGGATTATCTTAAATTCTGATATAGTTCTAACTTGATTTGGATATTCTGCTAAACTCGATGTATTAAATGATGTAAAATCATGCGTACCTAAAAATAATTTGGCACCCTCTTTCATCAAATCAATATCTAACTTGTAATTACACTGATATGCATATCCATCTAAAAATACATCATATTCACCAGTATTAATAATGTATTCATATGTCTTTGTTTTAACAGAAAAGCGTGCATGAAACTTTTCACTTACTTCTTCTACTTTAATTACATGAATATCTTTTGGAAGCAAACAATTTAATGAATATTTTAGTTTATATAAATCTTTAGTTATTACAGAATCAAAATGAAAAACCTGCCCTTTAGCATGAACACCTGCATCAGTTCTAGAAGACATTATTATTCTTATTTTTTTGCCAAATATTTTCAATAAAACTTCTTCAATTACATCTTGAATAGTCAATGCATTAATTTGTGATTGGAATCCAGCATAATTGTTTCCGTCATATGCTACTGTTACTTTATATCTCATAAATAAATCCTACTTAAAATCGACATCACAAGAATAACCAAACTGATAAAGATAAAAACATAATCCTTAATAGTGAATTTTAAAACATGATATCTACTACGTTTAGCACCTGGTTCAAAACCTCTTGCCTCCATTGCATCTGCAAGTTCATATGCTCGTTCGAAAGCAACAGAGAATAGCGGAACAACGAGCGACAAAATTGACCTAGCTTTATTTAATAAATTTCCATGTTCAAAATCGACGCCTCTAGATTTTTGAGCATTCATAATACGTATTGTTTCTTCAATAATTGTTGGGATAAATCTCAAAGCAATTGAAACCATCATTGCTATTGCGTGAGTTGGCAAATGCACTAACTCAAATGGTTTTAAAAGCCATTCTATTCCTAAAGTCATGTCTAATGGTTTTGTGGTTGCAGTTAATAATGTTGTAACAACAATCATCAACAATAATCTTGAAACCACAAATAGAGTGTTAAATATTGCATCACTATATATAGTAAATGTTCCAATATTTATAAGAACATCGCCAGTTTTTACAGTGACAGAATTAATTAAAAGCAAGAAGATTATCATAATAATCATTGTTTTTGCCGATTGAATAATCATCTTAATACCGATTTTTGACATAAATAATCCAATAAGCAATATCAAACCAATTACTCCATAAGCACACCAATTGGTTGGAATAAATATCGCAAATATCATCACCAAAAGAGCAATCAATTTAGCACGAGGATCTATACGATGCATTATAGAATCAATTGGGATATATTTTCCAAATACTATATTGTTCATTTTCTAACCTGCTTTGATACTTCTTCCACAATCATGTCTAAAGTTCGTGCTTCTTTAGAAACTTTGAAACCTTTTTCTATTAACATATTTTTAAAAGATACAATTTGTGGTTCCAACATATTGAATTGTTTTAATTGCTTTGTGTCATTAAACAAATCTAAAGTTGAACCGTGATACAACACTTTGCCCTTACTAAGTACAACGGTTTCATCACAATAGTTGTATACCATTTCATTGTCATGACTAACAATAATAACTGTTTTATTCATTTTTTTATTTAAAGACACAAATAAATCAATCATTTCTTTGGCACCCGCAGGATCTAATCCGGCAGTTGGTTCATCCAATACTATTACTTTTGAATCGCATGCAATAATTCCTGCAATTGCTACTCTTCTTTTTTGTCCACCAGATAGTTCAAGTGGTGAAACATTATAATATTCTTGACCAATACCAACCATCTTTAATGAAGCATCAGCCATTTTTAATGCTTCCTCTTGACTAAAACCAAAATTAAGAGGCCCAAACATTACGTCCTTTAATACTGTATCTTCAAATAATTGATATTCTGAAAACTGAAATACTAAACCAACATCTTTTCTAAGTGGTTTCAAAAAGGTAATCTTATTTTTAGGTTTTAAAACATAATCAAATATTTCTAATTCTCCTTCGCTTGGAATTAGTAAAGCATTTAAGTGCTCAATTAATGTTGATTTACCAGAACCGGTTTCACCAACTAAAGCAGTAATAATACCTTCTTTGATATCTAAGTCAATATTATCTAAAGCTTTGTTTTCATAAGGCATGCCAGAATTATAAATATAGCTTAACTTTTTGAAGCGTATTGCCATAATTCATCCACCATACCTTTCAAATCGTTATTTTTTAATTTTATTTTTTTATTTTCAAACAATGTTTTAACTTGCGAAACAAATGGAATATCTAATTTAATCTTTCTTAATTCTTCAACATTAGAAAAAATTCTTTCAGGAATATCATGCATATATAGTCTTCCCTGATTAAGAACTATACAATCATCAGATTGCAAAACTTCCTCTATATCATGTGTGATAGAAATAACAGTAAACTTATCATCACTCGCAATTTCAGACATTAATCTTTTTATTTCTTTTTTGCCCTTTGGGTCTAACATTGAAGTTGCTTCATCAAAAATAATAATACTTGGCTTCATAGCCATAACTCCAGCAATTGCAACTCTTTGTTTTTGTCCTCCAGACAAATTTTGAGGTTCACTATCTAAAAACTCTTCTAAACCAACTTTCTTAGCATATTCTTCAATTATTCCGTCCATGTCTTTTTGCTCAACCATGCGATTTTCTAAACCAAATGCAATATCATCTCTTACAGTTGATCCTATAAATTGATTATCTGGATTTTGAAATACAATACCCAATTGTTTTCTAATTCGAGACATATTTTCTTCATTTACAACAATATCATTAATTCTAATTTCACCTTCTTTAATTGGAAGAAGACCACTAATTAATTTTGCTAAAGTTGATTTACCAGAACCATTATGTCCAATGATAGTTGTATAAGTACCTTTTTCAATATTAAAACTTATTCCATCTACTGCTTTTTTTGTGGCATTATATGAATAAGACAAATCTTTTATTTCAATCAAACTCATATCCTAAATTATACAATATAAGAACTCTATACATAATATTGCCTTTTGTCACAATATTATTATTTTTGCTTATTCTTATGCAATTCTTCAACTTTTTTCTTAAGTGCTTTATAAGCTTCATCTAAGTCATCTATGTCTTTTACTGTTTTTTCCATTGGGCACATATCATCGTTTTTGCGATTAACAATATAGTCAACTAATTGTTCATAATGATATTTGACTTTATATTTTTTGAATATTTCTTCTCCAGCTTTAGATAATACAATGCAATATACTTCTTGAACTTCGGATAAAGAAAGCAACATTGCAGATGCCTTACCTACAATTTTATCCGCTACAATTAAACCACTAAAAAACCTTTTATCTTTATTAATCATACTAATAACAGGCATTATCCCACGGTCTATAGAATGATAGCCATTTGAAGCAATAATGGCATAATTATTGCTTTTAAGTTCATCTAACAAGTTCATAAAGAAATTATAACATCGCTTATTTGTATTATAATTAAAGTAGAAAAATAAAGGAGATTAAATATATGCCATTAGTAACATCGAAAGAAATGTTTGAGAAAGCATATAATGGCGGTTATGCTATTGGTGCTTTCAATGTAAACAACATGGAAATCATTCAAGGTATTACTGAAGCTGCAAAAGAATGCAATGCTCCTGTAATCCTACAAGTATCTAAAGGTGCTAGAGCTTATGCAAACAGAACATATCTTGTTAAATTAGTAGAAGCTGCAGTTATCGAAACAGGACTTCCTATTGTATTACACCTAGATCATGGTGACAGTTTTGAAACTTGTAAATCATGTATTGATGATGGTTTCACTTCAGTAATGATTGACGCTTCTTCAAAACCATTTGAAGAAAATATCGCAATCACAAAACAAGTAGTTGAATATGCGCATGCACATGGTGTGGTTGTAGAAGCAGAATTAGGAACACTTGCTGGTGTTGAAGATGAAGTTAGTGTTTCTGCAGAAGATTCATCTTATACTAGACCAGAGGATGTTGAAGAATTCGTTAAGAGAACAGGATGTGATTCTTTAGCAATTGCTATCGGAACATCACATGGTGCTTACAAATTCAAACCTGAACAATGCACAAGAAATGAAGAAGGTATATTAGTACCACCTCCTCTAAGATTTGATATCCTAGAAGAAGTATCTAAGAGATTACCTGGTTTCCCTATCGTCTTGCACGGTTCATCTTCTGTTCCACAAGAATGGGTAAAAGTAATCAACGAAAATGGCGGTAATATGCCAGATGCAGTTGGTGTTCCAGAAGAACAATTAAGAAAAGCTTCTAAGTTAGCAGTATGTAAGATTAACATTGATTCAGACTTACGTCTTGCTATGACAGGATCTATTCGTCAATTCTTCAACGAACATCCAGAAAAATTCGATCCAAGAGAATATTTAAAACCAGCTAGAAACAACATCAAAGAATTAGTTAAACACAAGATTGTTGATGTATTAGGCTGTGACAACAAAATCTAATTAAATGTAAAGGGCATCAAAGATGCCCTTTCATTTGCTTATTTGTTGTCAATCAAAACAACCGCTTGTGCAATAACCCCTTGCTTTTCTCCAACAAATCCCAATCCTTCACTGCAAGTTGCCTTAACATTTATTTGATTAATATCGCAATGCAAATGTTCTGCGATATTTTTTTTCATTTCATCAATGTACGAAGACATTTTAGGTTCTTCTATTATTATCAATGAATCAACATTATTTATCTTGTATCCCTCTTTATCCATCATTTCATATGTACAATCTAATAATTTTAAAGAAGAAATATCCTTATATTTTGGATCCTTATCAGAAAAATGAGTACCGATGTCTTTCATTCCCATAGCTCCAATAATTGCCTCAATTATAGCGTGTAGTAGCACATCAGCGTCGCTATGTCCCAACAATCCCTTTTCGTAAGGAATATTGACACCACCAATCACCAAATCTCTTCCACTTACAAGTTTATGAATATCTTGAGATTGACCTATACGCATATTTTAACCTCCCTAATATCGTCCACAACATTATCCCACTCTTTAATTAATATATCTTTTGCTTGATGACCTTTTGAAACTAATACACAATTTTTGATTCCCATAGCTTTTGCGGATTCAAGATCATGAAGACTGTCGCCAATAAACATACAATCATCCGGATTTTTATCCTTAACCCAATCAACCGCTATTTGAACTTTTGATTCTGCATAGATATTATCAATTCCTAATACTTCGTCAAAATATGAATAAATGTTTAATTCAATTAATTGCTTTTTTAATTCCTTTAAACTAGATGCACTTAATAATATATTTTTATTACCAAGTTCATGATTTTTACTAAGAATTCCTTCAACACCATCAAATAATTTATATTCGTTTTTATATTCGTTATACATCTTAAACCATAAATCGCCTACTTCTTCATATGTGTACCCATCATTCCAATTAAAGCCTATTTTTTCATAGTACGTTTTAACAGGAAAAGTGAAAGAATGTAAATATTCATCTAATTCCATTGGTGGTCTTTTTAAAAACTTTTTAATGCAAACGTTTTCTGCCTTTAATCCCACCATAACATCATTTAATATCGTTCCATTAAAATCAAACACAACATATTTCATATAAAAATTATATCAACAAAAAAGGTTACTTTTGTAACCCTTTAATAACGATTATCATCAATAAGATTATCGTCTTCGCTATTTTCACCTTCCTCTGGAACATCCTCTCCAAGTTCTATTCTTGAAATGTCTACATGAGATTCAGAATATTTTCTTCTCTCTACCAAATCCCACTTGTTTTCTTTTAATTGTGCAAATCTAGAATCCAAAGTTAGATCAGAATAGAATTGTGCAACCGCATCTACACTTGCACCAGTTTTTTTGGAAACCTCTTCCCATAGTTTTTGAAATTGTATTGCACGTTTTTTCCCAGATAGAATATCGTAAGCAATGTCTGTCATTGATTTAGCTGTCATGTTTAACTCCTAAATATAATTTCTATTTTTCTTTCTTCATTTTCGACAATATATCGCATTACTAATATATCATCATTTTTAATAAAATCAACTACTTTTATATCAAATTTTATTTCACCTTCACGTGTAATTATTTTGACATAATTGTTTTCGTGCACATTCAATTCTAATGCATAATCTAAACTATGTTTCTTTAAACAAAGGCCATCATCATATATGTGCATTTCACATAGATTATCCTTAGAATCTTTATATGAAAAGTTGTATCTATCTTCAACATCGACTATAGCATTCTTTTCTATAATTTCATCATTACCATCAAAAAGAGTTAGGTTAATTGTCACAACAAATATTAAATATTGAAATCTAATTAAAGTCAATAATAAGTGGTAAAATTATTCATATGAACAACACATATAAAAACAAAAAAGTATTAGTTGTTGGCTTAGCAAGAAGTGGAATGGCTGCAATAAAAGTATTAAACAAATTAGGAGCTAATATTTCTTTATCTGAAGCCAAAGAAATATGTGAAAAAGATAAAACAATATTAAAAGAATTAAATGTAGAAATATTTAATCAAGATATGTCTATTTTTGAAAAGGATTTTGACTTGGTAATAAAAAACCCGGGCGTGGCTCCAAATAGTCAAATAGTAAAAAGATTAAATGAAAGAAATATTCCTATAATTACAGAAATAGAATTAGCATACAATGTTTCAAAACCACAACATTATATTGCAATTACGGGTACAAATGGAAAAACTACAACAACAACTATAGTTTATGAACTATTAAAAAATGCTTTTAAAGATAAAGCATTAGTTGGAGGAAACATTGGAACTCCACTATGTGAACTAGTCCTAAAATATAATTTAATGGAAAATGATGGATATTATATTTCACTAGAAATATCTAATCATCAACTTGTAGATATTAAAACTTTTAGGCCAGAAATATCAACAATTATCAATCTTACACCAGACCATTTAGAAACAATGGGTTCACTAGATAATTATTACAAATCTAAGACTTATGTATATAAAAATATGAGAGATAAAGATATTTTTATTTTTAATAAAGATGACATCAATATCAAAGAATACTCAAAAAAATATCCAATTAATTGTACTATTCAATCATTTTCACTTACAGACAATAATACCTATGCACATATCAAAAATGGTTTCATCGAAATCAATGGGGAAAAAGTATTGCCGCTTGATAAAATTAAATTAGTTGGAAGACATAATGTTCAAAATATTATAATAGCTTCTTTAATTGCAAAAGATTTAAACATCCCAAATGAAATAATTGAAGATACCGTAGCAAATTTCGCTGGCGTAGAACATAGAATTGAATTTGTAAGAGAATTAAATGGCGTCAAATACTACAATGATTCAAAAGGAACAAATACTGACGCAACAATAACTGCCTTAAAATCATTCGATGATAACATTATCTTACTTGTTGGCGGATATGAAAAAGGCTTGCCTATGAATGAAATGAAAAAATATATGAATCCTGTAAAAAAAGTTATCGGCTTTGGAGCAGCAGGCAAAAGAATTGCATGTGATTTAATAGATAATCCAATAATCGTTAACACATTAGATGAAGCTATTATAGAAGCACACAAACATGCTAAAGCTGGAGATATTGTGTTATTGTCTCCTACAACTTCAAGTTTTGATCAATATAAGAATTACGAAGAACGTGGAGAACATTTTAAAAAATTGGTGAATTCATTATGAGTACATATAAAAATAATTGTATTGGCATCTTTGATTCTGGTATTGGTGGTTTAACTGTTGTTAAATCAATACTTGAAGAAATGCCAAATGAAAATATTATTTATTTAGCAGACACCAAGCATTTGCCTTATGGTAATAAAACAAATGAACAAATCATCAAATACGTAAAGGAAGATGTTGATTTTTTAAGTTCTCATAATCCAAAAGCGATTATTATAGCTTGCAACACTGCTGATTCAATAGCATATAAAACAATAGCAAATAATTCAAATATCCCAATATATGGTGTTGTTGACTCTACAGTAAACAAAACAATTAAAACAACAAGAAATAAAAAAGTTGGAGTAATCGCAACAGATGCAACAGTTAATAGTTGCTCCTATAATGACAGAATTAAACAGCATGATAAAAATATAAATGTTTATTCTGTAGGTTGCCCTAATTTAGTATCAAATATAGAAAATTTGATGTTTAATTTTGACAATCAAGATACTAGAAAAGAAATAGAGCATTATTTGAAACCACTAATTGAAAAAGACATTGACACACTGGTGCTTGGCTGCACACATTTTGATTTATTAACCTCTATCATAAAAGATATGTATCCAAAACTAATGATTGTGTCTTCTTCTAGATGTGTTGTTAATGAAATAAAAAATTCCATTGAGCATAATGTCTCTAATGGAAAGATAGACTATTACGTTACTTCCAATGAAGATATCTTCAATAAGAAGGCTTCATTGATTATGAAAGACGTTAACGCAAAACTTATATAATATACGATTTAATTAATTCTTTTGGCGGCCCTAACAGGAATCGAACCTGTATCTAACCCTTAGGAGGGGCTCGTTCTATCCATTAGACTATAGGGCCTTAAAAACATTATACAATTTTTTTATTCTGAATATAGTGGCGTGCCATAGCCATAAATATTGCAATCACCTATTACATAATTCGCTTCACGACAGACATTATAATAATTACCTTCAATACATTGAATATATCCATCTTTAACATTCTTCACAATTCCAACATGATCTGGAATACCATCAGAATAGCCACTTTCACTATCAATATAATCAAAGAAAATAATCATTCCTGGTTTTGGAGTTGAATTGCCCCAAATCCATTGATTATTGCTCATAAAATAACTTAAGCCACTTGAAACACTTGAAAACTTTGGTATTATACCTTTTTCAATGAGACCACATTGATCTGCACACCAAGAAACAAAGCAACAACACCAAGAAACATAACCATCAAAGCCATACCAAGACCAATACTTTTCACCACCAACATTGCCTAATTCTTTATAAGCTGTTTGTATTAATTTGTATTCATCTAAATGACTTTGCAGCCAAACTTCATCTGATACTTTTTTTCTAATATTCTTTATTTTCGCCACAGGCATAACATGTATTATCTTTTCACCAATTGTTTCATCAACCACAAATTCTTTATGAGATGTATCAGCACTAATTATTGATGAAAATATAATCACAATTAGTAATGCAGGGCTAATCTTTCTAAATAATCTCAAAACACACTCCTAGTGTCTCTAAAATGAAACACAAGTGTTATTATACCCTATTATTTATTTTTGTTAAATCGACCTAAAAACGCCTTAAAATCAATGAATTATCCAAAAAAAACAAGCATTATTCATACTTGTCTTTTTTATTTCGTTACGAAGGAAATTAAATGAAAAAACTTCATACTTATATACTAATATACAATTGTGTATAAATTGTGAAAATTTACAATTTTTTTGAAATTTTTATGAAAACAAATGAAAATATTTTCATAAAAAATACCCCTTGTCAGTAAAGAGCAAGGGATACTTATAAAACTTCTTTTTTAAATAACTAGTATTAGTACATTCCACCCATACCACCGGCAGGCATAGCTGGCTCTGGTTCTTTAATTGTTCCAACAGCAGCTTCAGTTGTAATCATCAAACCAGCAATAGATGCTGCATTTAGTAAAGCTGATCTAGTTACTTTACATGGATCAACGATACCAGTCTTATACATATCTACCCATTCACCAGTTTTTGCATTGAAACCAAAGTTTGTTTTTTGTTCCAATTGTTTTTCAACAATTGACTTGCCATCATGTCCAGCGTTTTCTGCGATTTGGAACAAAGGTTTCTTTAAAGCATCAAATACAATTGCAATACCTTTTTGTGTATCTGCATCACTAGATTTAATTTTATCTTTCAATTCTTTATAAATTGACATCAATGCACAACCACCTCCAGTTACAATTCCTTCAGCTAAGGCAGCTTTTGTTGCATTTAAAGCATCTTCAATTCTTAATTTTCTTTCTTTCAATTCAGATTCAGTAGTAGCTCCAACTTTAATTACAGCTACGCCATTTGTCAATTTGGCTAAACGTTCTTGTAGATTTTTCTTATCATAATCTGATGTTGTTCTATCAATAGAATTTTGAATTTCAACAATTCTTTCTTTGAACGCTTTTTTAGAACCAGTGCCATCAATGATTGTTGTAGCATCTTTTTCAACTACAACTTTCTTAGCTGATCCTAGATCTTTCATAGTCATATCTTTTATTTGCATTCCCAAATCTTTAGAAACAAATGTTGAACCAGTTAAAATGGCTATATCTTGTAAACTTGCTTTTTGATTATCGCCAAATCCAGGAGCTTTTGTAGCTACAACATTAAATGTTCCTCTTAATTTATTTACTATCAATGTTGAAACAACTTCATTTTCAATATCATCTGCAATAATTAATAATGGCTTGTTAGCTTGAACGATTTGTTCTAATAAAGGTAAAACTTCTTGAATAGTAGAAATCTTTTGATCTGTAACTAAAATCAATGGATTTTCCATTTCTACAGTCATCTTTTCTCTATCAGTTACCATATATGGAGAAATATATCCCTTGTCGTATTTTAATCCTTCAGTTACTTCAAGCGATGTATCAAATCCCTTTGATTCATCTACATTGATGACACCGTTTTTCCCAACTTTGTCCATTGCTTGAGATACAATTTTTCCAATCTCTTCAGAACCGCTTGATATTGCTGCAACATTCGCAATTTCGGAACTTGAATCTATCTTTCTTGCATTACTTAATAATTTATCTGCAACTTCTTTAGCTGCCTTATCAATTCCTTCTCTTAAAAGAACAGGGTTCGCACCTTTCTCAACTGCATCAAGTCCAGAATGAATCATTGATTGAGCTAATAGTGTAGCAGTTGTTGTTCCATCACCTGCAGAATCATTTGTGTGATTTGCCACTTCGCAAATCATCTTAGCGCCCATATTTTCGAATGTATCTTCTAATTCGATGTCTTTTGCAATGGTAACTCCATCATTAACAATAATTGGGGCACCATATCCTTTATCAAGGATTACATTTCTTCCCTTTGGACCTAAAGTAACTTTAACTGCATCAGCTAAAGTGTCTACTCCTTTTAATACGGACTCTCTTGCGTCCTTTGAATATTTAACAATCTTTGCCATAAATATACCTCCTATTTAACTATCGCTAAAATATCTTCAGCTTTAATAAGAATGTATTCTTCATCACCATCTTTTACTTCGGTTCCAGAATACTTTTTGTACATTACCTTATCACCTTTCTTTAAAGGCATAGCATATGCTTTATCATCGATTTTAACTTCCTTGCAGTCACTAACCTCAGCTACCACTGCAAATTCCTCATTTTCTTCCTTTTGAGAAATAATGATGCCACTACTAGTTTTGTTGGAAGCTTCAACCTTTTTTAGTAATACGTTGTTATATAATGGTTTAATCATAATTAATAACCTCCTTACAAAAACAATTATACCCTATAATAGCACTCAGTCAATAAGAGTGCTAACATTTAGCACAACTTGAGCAGTCTACTATGTATATCTCATTTAGTGTTAATGCGGTACTAAAAAAGAAAATAGATTGCCCTATTCTCAAATTAATTTAATAAATGATTCACCGTTGTCCGGAGATTCAACATTGAAGAATTCACATACAGAAGCTCCGACATCAGATAAACTTCTTCGAAGGCCTATGTTAACACCGGCTGTATTTCCGTGTTTTATTAATAGAGGGACACACTCTCTTGTGTGTCTACTTGAACCAATCTTGGGATCATTACCGTGATCAGCCATTATTACTAAAACATCTTCGTCATTTAAACTGTTAATTATTTTTTCTAATCCCTCATCAGCAATTTCTAAAATATGTTTATATTCAGTTGTTGACTGGGAATGACCAGCTAAATCTGTTTCTTGTACATTTGTACAAATAAACCCACTTTTTATTTTTTGCATAGCTTTATAAGTCAATTCCATACATTCAGCGGTAGGCACACATGATATGGACTCACCATTATCATTCGCAACAATGTCAGCTACCTTGCCAATCAATACACAATCTATACCATTTCTTGTAAGAATGGTTGGAACTTGAACATTTTTATCAACTCCATATCCTAAGTGTATGCATTGGTAACCTTGCTCATATGATTTTGATTTTGCTGAAGCGATACCAATGAATTTTCCTTCTCTAACCTCTTCGGCATTCCATAAATCTTGCATAGTGTTGCCAGTACCACCAAAAGCAATAACTCTGCCAACAGTTACAACTTCCCTTGCACATTTTGCGATTTCTAATTCCTTTTCAAATGGACAATAGTCTAGTGGTGCAGTAACGTTATAGCACATTCCTAAATCAGCTTCCAAATTATCAGCTATCGTTACATAGTCTTCACATAGAACATATCTCAATCCTTGCTTCTCTATATATTTGACTTTATAACCATTTTCTTTTAAATGATTATAAACATCTTCAACTTTTGTTTGAAATGGCTGGACATCTGGTTTTTTTGGAAATGTGCCCATAATTTCTTGATGGCCCATAAATGTATCGGCACCAAAATGCATCAATTTGCTCTTACCAAAATTTGCATTTTTATTAAACTTCATTTTATTGCTTTCAAAACCATAAGCATTCATTAAACCTAATCTTTCTAAATTAGGTAATTTTAAATCAGGATAATCTTCTAATATGCTTCTTAATGTTCCAGAAGCCTCATCTCCAGGTCTAGTGGTAGTTGCATCTTCCATAGCTCCCATTCCAAAACCATCCAATACAATTACAATAAATCTTTTATTCATTTATCTACCTTTGACAGCATCTATGCTTTCACATAATATTCTAAGAACTGTATTTGCACCAGCTCTATTTGGATTAATTCTAATCATCGTATCAATTAAGCTTGGATCTTTCTTCAAAAAAGTGCCACTTACCTTATAAAATAATGGAATTGATTCATATTTGCTTTCTGATCCAACTGGATTAGGAAGGCCTCCGCGTTTTTCTGCTTCTTTTAATACTAATCTTGCAATTGGTTCATTAAACTCCACTAATAACACTTTTGATTGAGCATTTGCTAAAAAAGCATTTTTTATTTCAGGGATAGAGTTGCTATTTAATTTATTCACTAACTCATCGGCAACCTCAGCTTGAATAGCTAAAGCAACAGGAGCGTAAGTTAATCCTCTTAAAGCATCCATAGCCTGCCATCCTTGGACTTTAGATCCACCAGAATAATTTAGTTTTTCTATTGTATCAATTAAACTAGCTTTGCCAATAATTAATCCGACTCCCTCAGGCCCTAATAATTTAAAACAACTAAATCCGGATAAATCAGCCCCTAATTCAACACCAACTTTGGATACTTTTAAAACAGCATAATTGTCGTCAGTCAATATAGGAATATTTTTAATAGATTTAATAGTGTCTATTACTTCTTTCATGTCATAACTGTCTTCTATTGCTTGCCTTGAATATTGAACTAGAGCGCATTTGATCTCAGGATGATTATTCATTACATTTTTTATATCATCCAAATCATTAAAATTAGCTCTTACAATATCAAGATTCATACTATTAATGCTAACTTCTGTAGTAGGATAAATGTTTGCTGTGTGAACTAAAATTGTTTCGCCAGGCTGGCACATAGAAGCCAGTCCCCACCTTAACGCTCCTGTGCCACTTCCAGTTACAAGCAAAGCTTTTTCAGCGTGAAAGAAATTGGCCAAAACTTTTTCAACTTTTTCTGCATATATAGGTTTATTTAGTCCTGGAACAACGCCTAAATCTCCTAATGACAAAAAATCTGTTCCACTAAACTCTTTGGTGATTTCATCGATTAATGAAAACTGTTTTTCTTTTGCTTCTTCTATTGTTATAGATTTTAACGGAAATGTTTTCATAATAGACCTCCTCAAATTTTATATCCTTCAATAAAATAATTGTTTAAATCTAAAAAATATCTTTCTATTAATTCATCATGCACTTCTTCTATATAATCCATTAGTTTTAATAATTTACTAACTTTATCTTCTTTAGAATCACATATCAACAACTTGCAACATCCTAATTTTTTATCAGGAATTGCTAAAGCTGTAGCCCCAGCTATGTTGCAGACTCTTACATAACCTTTATTAGCTTGTTCTTGAATTTTTTTTGTTTTCTCATCAAAATGTCCAAATAACGAATCTCCAAAACCATATACATCTATTGGTCCTTCTTCAATCACTAATACATCACAATCTTTTAATGTATTTATTAAAAACTCAGTTAATTCTTTTCTTGGAGTATGACACTCCATAATATTAATTATTTTACTATCAATACCTTCATAATGCCTATCAGAATAAACGATGCCGTAATCATTAGCTTTTTCTACTCCTATACTATGTTTTATTGCATCAAGTAAAATATTTCTACTTCTAGACATAAAACCAATTGAATTTCCAGAAGCAATATTATCTGTATTTGTTTTAATATTCTGAGGTCTATCTTCTTCAATTAATTTACTTATAAACCCAAGAATATTAACACAAATAGCGGGAGCTAAAACACTGCCACCACCATCGTTGCCAATACCTAAATCATTTATTCCAGCAAAAACATTTATAGCTGTTCCAGATGAAGAACCTGACATAATATGTCCAGTAATAGGATTTAATAGTTCTGTATCAACAGCTCTACCTGCCAATTGCGATTTTTTATCTATTGTATGTAAAGAATAACCATGTGGTTCTAATTTTTTCATTAATGAATTAGGAATACTTGCAACATTTTTTATGCCAACCAAAACATCATCTTCGTTTGCATCAAAAACTTGAACTATAGATTTGTATGGATTTAATAAGGCAACTTTGTGTTGCATTTCATAATTGTTCTTCATCATTTTCTCCAAATATTATTTATAGATTCACCAAAAGCATTATATATACCTACCAATTCAGGATTAGAATTTAAATCTTTGACTACAGCAACATGACTTCTAGTGGTAAAAACTTGAGTTCTAAAACACATAACAACTGGCTGGCCAACATCATAATTTCCTTCAAGTTCAAAATAATAATCAATTGACTTTTGATCAGGCATTACAACTTTTGTCTTTTTAAAATCATTTCCTACAATAGCATATTCAACATGACCTCTACGATAATGTCCACCGCCATAACAATAACTACTATCTTTAAAATTATGAGAAATCTCACTCACATATGCATACCCTATTTTTTCATATTCATCATACATTTTGTGTAAAGGCGTCGTTCCTGTCAAACCATGACCAGGTTCTCCGCATGTGCCACCTAATTGTTTTATTAAAGGAATCGTTTTGGCACAAGTGCAACTTGGCAAGTTAATCATTAAGTTTTTATATCCTAATTGATTTAATATGTCTTTGGCACGATTCATTGCTTTCATATTATTCGTAGGCACAATCTCACCAAGTTCATTGTTAAACAATAAAGCTGGAAAAACTGTTAAACCACCAATAGCGATATTTTTTAATTTTGAAATTTTATCTATCAACATTTTTAATTCATTACTTGAAAAACCACCGACTTGTCCAGAATATAAATCTGAATCATCATCAACTATTCTTAAAACTATTTTTTGTTTGCGATTAGAATTTTCACAAACATTATTGATTTGTTCAATCATTTCATAAGAGTAAGCTGTAATATATTCTGGATTAGCTTCTATAATTGTATTCAAAACCCCTTTGGGTATTTGCACTAAATGTCCAACATGTCCCAACTTACAATTATTCTTTTTCATCAACAATGCTTCTTTATAATCAACGGCAACACATCCATCAAATCCTATTTCGTCTAAACCTTTTGCAATGATTGGATTTCTCCCTATTTGTTTAAGCATATAAAAAAGGTTTATATCATTTTCATCTGCTATTTTTTTCATATGCTTTGCATTATCTATAATTGCATCATAATCCAATACATAAGTATCAGGCAATATTAAACCATTGTTTAATAAATCTGTGCAAATTTGTATTAGTTTTGGATTATTTTGTTGTAGTTTCTCTATAAACATAAATTCTACCACCTATCATTGTTAAAAATGCGTGCAGGATTATCAATTAATAACTTATTAATACTATTTTCATCCACACCATATTCCTTTAGCAAAGGTATAACTCTATTCATGACTGCTGTATACCCAAATTTTCCAGCAGAAGTAAAATAACTTCTTCTCGAAATATCGTTGCTTAACATTATCTTATCACCATAACCTAAATCAATTAATTTTTTAATATTTTGAGCCCTTGTTTCATCTAGTTGATACGCTACTTTGCCACAAGTATCAAAACCAATATTTACTCCATACTTCAAAATACTTAAATGATAGTTTGTATCGTTCACTAAATCTTGATGGCCAATAACTATTTTGTCTGACTCTACTCCGTTTTGTAATAATGTTTCAACCGTTTCTTTTGCGGTTATAGGGCCTGTATGAGTGGTGACTGTCGCGCCAGTAATACTATGTGCAATTGCACTAGCTATCAAAACTTTCTTTTCTTGACCGACAAATTCTTTTGGACTACTTGCAATTTCACCTATTACGCCGGCTTTAATGCCAGTGTCATTAATGCCAATTGTTAAATCATTAATCATCACTTTCGCAACATCTTCAGGTGAAGCAGTTGTTAACCATTCCGGATGATATTCTGATAAATAAAAACCTGTTGCTGCTACTATATGTAATTTAGTTTTTTCACTAATTTCTTTCAATTTGATAACATCACGATACATGTCGTTCGTTGTAACTTCTATTGCGGAATTTACTCCCAAATCCATCATTTTTTTAATCTCTGTAACTACTTCTTCTACTGTTTCGATTTTAGATTCATTATCTTTCCTAACAATACTTAAATCAACAATAAAATGTTCATGACACATAGTCACACCAAACTCACTTGGCTTGATATCTCCACAAACTGTACGAATCATATTATTCCTCCATCTAAGAACCGCCCTACATAAATAGGGCGGTTCTTTAATTAAATGTTTATTATTCTGGTTTTCCTTCTTCTCTATCTACTAAAGCTTGTACTACTGCTGGTACTACAACATCTGTATGTTCTTTAACATAACCAAATGCTTTATGTTTTCCAGCATAAACCATATGACGTATTTCTTGTGGTGTAGGACATTTACCTTGTTTAGAAACAACTAAACAATTTGAATAACCTAACACCATAATAGCAGTCGCTAAACTACCACCGCCACCAGTTTGACAAGAGCCAAGATAGAAATCTGTTTCACCATTTTTAACTCTTCTTGCAGCAATCATATCAGACACTGAAAGAGCTTCTACCTTATCAGCAAAATTTTTTTCAATAATCTGTTTTGTTTGAGTTGCTGATAAGCCACAACATTCAATCTTTAACATGTAAACACTCCTTTTATGCAGCTAATACTACAAAGCCACAAAGAATACAAAGGTTATATAAAATACCTACTGCAACAGCAGCAATTGGACCAACGGCTGTCTTTGGTAAACGTTGTCCAGTAATTTCATTAATAGTATAGAAACCACCAACAATACATAGACCTACAGCGCCCCAAGTAGCGTTTGCAGCCATAAATGAACCAATTAATAATGCTAATGAGATACATGAAATCATAGCATCACGAATATGATCTCCAGCTTGTGATAAACCAGGGAATTTAGCCAATAATTTACCCAATAAACCTAATAATTGAATTTCAATATATTCGACAGCAAAACCAACAACTGGTGCTAAGAACCATAATTTAGTTCCATAGAAAAATGAACCGGCTAACATAACCGCAGTTAAACCTACAGCTTGATAAACACCAGTAGCTAGCGATGTTGAAACAATCAATGGAATAAACGCAATGATAACACCAATCATAGCTACTTTGAACACAGAAATGTTACCCGCTAATACCGCAGCAGATAATGTTGCTGGTTGATAAGCTTGTGATAGTGTGGCAATACCTAAAGCATTTAATGCGCCTTGAATACATAAGTATAACCAATTTGATTTAATTCTTTCAGCATTTTTTTCAAATAAATTTTGTTCTTCGACACTAGTTTCAATTTTTTCATTACCTTTGCCCTTTACAGCATATACTACTAAGCAGATCATACCTGCTAGCATAGCGAATGTGTAAGGATATAAAGCAACTGAGAAAGTACCAAAGTTTACAGAGCCAACAATTGTACATACAACATAAATAGCTACTTGAATGATACCAGTGATGATACCCTTCTTGGCATCATATTGTCCTGCAACAGCAACTGCAGGATACATACAGAACACTGGCAAAGCTGGTGTAGAAATGTTAGTTAAATCATTTAAGAAGTTGTATGGCAATGCGGAGAATGCAGCATTAATTCCAGCTGTACCCCAGAAACACAAAGCACCCCATGCAGCACCCAAGCCGATAGCAACCCACTTATTAGGAGCCCAAGCACCTAAACAGTCAGTAGCAATTAAAGTTAAGTGACAAGCAATTAAGCCGTAACCTAACCATTGTGAGAATCCTGCCAATACCCAGCCAAATCCCATACCAGTTACAACAACTGCGAATTCAGTACGGCTCATTCTACCTTCCATTAATTCTGGGAATACTGGTCTTGCGCCATCATTGAAATTTGAAATACATTTGTGAGAAAGCAACGCAGCCCAAGCACAAATAGCAATCAAGATAATGGCTCTTCCAATAGCAGGGAACGTAAAGTCAATCATGATTTTTTCCTCCTTGTTTGACGTTTTTTTTGATTACAGATTTAATTGTTCCAATTATTTTCCCCTTTAAATCTTGCAATCAAATTATTAATATGAAGTAATGCATAGTCCTTTTCTACTTGGCTTAAAGGATTATGTGTAACTTCTATTAACCTATTTAAGATTTGTAAACTTTGTTGAAATGAATCAAGCCCCTCCAATTCATCTCTAACTGGTTTTGGCAATTCTTCAACAAGTTCACCTGTTTTATTTCTAGAATACGCTGAACAAATATGGGCGATAAATGTATCAGCATTTTCTTCTTGAAGTTCAGCACCATATTCTTCTTTGAATAATTTAATTATTGATAGTACATCAGCGATATCTTCATCATTCAACATCCCGCCTTCTTTATACAAATTTAATCTTTCTGTAAAATCCATATTACTTTTTCTTCTCTTTCTTATTGTTGTTTTCAACATATTCAACATAATTCAAACCAAAAGTATAAAATAATATTCGTCCACATAACTTATCAGCATATTGAGATAAAGCATACATTACTGCTAATAAAGTTATCACTGCTAATAAACCAAAAACCGTCGATTCCTCCAATGCTTCCTTTACTGAAAACATAACAGCGATGCATATAACAAAAACAATAATGTATCTAAAAAACTTTAGTCGTTTTTTTGTTTTATCATCCATCATCATTTTCTTATTACAATGAGGACAACTAACTCCACTAAATACTTTTTTAATTGTTAATTCATACTCTGTCCCACACCTAGGGCATTTTATATAATTCTTCTTCATAAATACAAAAATTTGTATATTCATATTATATTATTTGAAAGCACTTTCTTCAAGAACATGATATATCACTATTTAGTATTTTGGAATCTCAAGGCCTTCTATTACAAGCTTAGCTTTTTTATTTACATAATCTATATTAATATACTTCTTTAAAAAAGTTGCCAGCTCTTTTCTATCTTTTTTAACAATCATAACAGCATTAGTGTCATCACTATCTTTGTTTATTATCTTATAATTAATATCTAAATATTTATCAAATATTTCATCTTTATTCCAAACAGTTGCATCAATATCGCCAGAAAATACTTTTTTTAATAAATTTGGATAATAAACATTAATATACTCTACTCTTTTATTTTCACAAACTGTTTTAACAAGTCTACTTTGGTCATATGATTCATTATCAATGCCTATTTTCATACCATCCATAATATCTTTTGCATCACTGCTATTAAAAATTATAACGTGGTCACTTAGATACGATCCTGGACCAAATTCTTTAATTATTTCAAGATTGTTATTATTCTTAACTATATTTTCACCAGCTAATTTTGAAGTAATAATATAATCACATCGACCATTTAATATCATATTCGTTCTTACGCTTGCGCCTCTAGAAAACACAATATTTGATGTAACACCAGATTTTTCTTCAATACAAGAAATCAAACCCGTAGCCAAACCTTCATATCTTTTTGAATATGGAAGAGGCATACAACCTACAACCGTTTTAATACCCATGATAGCTAATAAAATAGCATCATTCTTTTCTAGTAAAATTGTTCCTTGGTTGCCTTTAGAAATAGTATTAATGGCTTTTAAATCTTTCAATACCTTCAAAGCATTTTGAGTAGTCCCTCTTGAAAAATGATATATTTCTTCAAGTTCACTAACAGTTTTGACACGTTCTCCTTTTTCAGCACTTAAAAACTCTCCAGCTATTTTTACAGTCACATATCCAAATTTAGCAAGTAAAGCATTTTCTATATCATTCATAGTCCAATTATAACATTCAAAAATTCTAAGAATTACTTCCTAGAATTTTAATTAACTTTCTTGTTGGATACACATATGCTTCAAGTGGAAAATCTTCCATATCGATACTATTTGAATTAAGTAAAATATGCCCATCTACAATCTTGCTAACAACTGTAGAATGAGAAACTGTACTTATTCCAACCTGAATAATATCCCCTGGTTCTGCATAGTAAATATTAATACCAACATCAGCAACCAATCCACTTCCAGTATTTGCCATACAATATTTCATAAAATACGGTACGCCAGTCCAAGAAGAAGTGTAATCTGAATTGTTGTTATAATACCAAATTGTATTATCATCCTCATCGCCATCGTAATCCATTTTCATTCCACCAGCAATTAGAACTTGTGAAGCAAAATTCTGACAATTGCCTTCTTCTTCAAAATCATCCCATTCAGAATTTCTATTGCGACTATAGTCATTTATGTATTTGACAGCAGCATCTCGATTATAAGGAATTTTAAATAATTTGCTCGCTAAATATGGTGCTTCTTGTGATTTTATTTTATAATCATTCTCTCTATTGATTTCATATGTTAATTCTTTCCAATAAAAGTCATATAAACTATTCAAATCTTCATTTTTATTAGCTTCATCATTAAACATCATGTAATAACCCTGAGTTTTATCATACTGGTTAATTTTAAATATATTATCAATCTTTTCAATAATCATTGAATTTTCAATACCATATGATTTTGAACAAATACCATTTAAAAATTTAAAACTCATATAATCGTCTTCTAAGAAATTTATATAATATTTTCCATCTTTTTCTTCATAATTGGTAATATTCAAATCATAATGAGCATCACTCATAGTAAAATCAAAATCATATAATTTTCTTGATTCGATTGTAAGTTTAATCCCATAGTCAGATACCAATCCATCTCTATCGTTCTTAAAATACTTTGTAGTATCTTGCTTTTCCATTGTATATAGACTCAAATAGTAATCATCCATATATGATGTAACAAAATTCATAACATCAATTGGAACATTATATTTATCATTTACTGTACCTTTAAATGTTTTTGGAACAACGTTGTCTATGATCTCTTGATCATTTATTATATTTGTTTGTTTTTCGTTTCTAAGCGCTATTCCTAAACACACACTTCCTAACAATGTGGCTAAAACGATAATCATCAATATTTTTTTCTTTAGTATCATACGATAATTATATAAAAAATTCAGATAATTAATCTGAATTTTTACTAAATTTCATTCAATTTTCCATCTCTTAGTAATAATCTTTGATCTGACATAGCACTTACTGTATCTGAGTGAGTAACAACAATAATTGTTTTTCCATACTCGCGAACCAATTCTTTAAATATTCCTATAATTTCTTTCTCTGTCGCAGTATCCAAATTTCCAGTCGGCTCATCGGCAAATATAAGATTAACATTACTAGCTAAAGATCTCGCAATAGCTACACGCTGTTGCTCACCACCGGAAAGTTGTCCCACAAGTCTGTCAGCTTTTGTTTTAACAATGCCAAATCTTTCTAACAAATTATATGCAACTGTTTTTTTATCTGAAGGGATTTTATTATCAGTTTCCGTCATAGCTAGTTCAACATTTTCACGTCCAGTTAAATAACCGATTAAATTGTATTGTTGGAATACGATCGCAATACTATTACGACGATAATTAGCTAAATCTTTTTTTTCAATTAGTTTATCTTCAAAATATATATTCCCAGTTTTTGCAGTATCTAGACCAGAAATAATTGAAAGAAGTGTTGTCTTACCAGAACCCGATGGTCCTAATATTGTATAAAATTTTCCAGGTTCAAAATCATATGATAAGTCTTTTAGTATTACTCTTTCATATCCACCATCTATATATGAATAATTAATATTCTCTAATTTTAAAATATTTGTCATATAGGCCTCCTTAGTTTTGGTTCATTAAAATCTTCTTTGGATTGAATCTCATAATCATTAATGATGGTATCAAAATAGATACAAGCACAATTCCTAATCCTAGAACATATATCTCACCAATTATTATTGGAGATACAGTTACATTATATTCTTGTACTAAATCATCTAATGTAACTTCTGTTGAATAATCATTATTCCATATTGAATCATCTCTATAATAATCGCCCTCTTTATCAACATCAGATTCTTGAATTTGATATGTCAAAACAGTTTGTCCTACTTTGTTTGCAACAATTGAACCAGAAGCAATTGCCAAAGTAAAGCCTAAAACAGCAACCAGTGCAAGTTCAACAAAGAATTGTCCAATAATTTTAATTTTTGAAGCACCAATTGATAATAATACACCTATTTCATATTCTCTTGTCTTAAGAGTTAACGCTGTAACTAGAGAAATAATAATAATCGCATTAATAACAACTAACCAAATAATGAAATTAGCATATAACTCTAATGTATCTAGAGGTTTTGATAATCTTTTGAATTCTTCATTATTAGCATCAAGTTTTATAAATTGTGGAAGTTTTTTAGAATAAGATTCTACAAATTCATCAACTATTAATGGATCGTTTAATAAGAATGTAACATCATTTACAGAATTATTTTCAATGTTCTCATAAGATGGCCTATTCTCGGGATTTTGATAATATTCTTCATTTGGATTTTTTTGTGCATAATAATCATAAGTCTTTTGTGCCCAATTTATTCCTTGTTTTATATATGATGTGCCAGGCATCAACAACATATTATCTGGGTTTTCATATGGGTAAGTATAATTGAAATTGCTCGAATCTGGCGTAATCTTGCTTTGATGATCAAAAATACCAATTATTTCAAATTCCACTAGCAAATCATCAAGCGTTGCATCTAAACCTTCGAAATATTCTAATTCATTTGGAGAAGAAATATAAAATGAGTATTTGTCTCCGACTTTTAAATTATTAACTTCTGCGAATGCTTTAGATATCAATAAAACAGGTTCAGCATTATCAATTTGTTCTTGTGAATAAAAACTGCCATCTACCACTTCGTAACCTCCATCCACAAATTCAATCATGTTTGGAAACATATTAGCTTTGACGAAATGTGTTGGCATATAATATTTGAAACATCTTTGTTGATTTGATTCATCAAAAACGCATTCAGTGTCATTTTGATTATTCATTTGCTGTTCTGCTTCATTATTTAGATGTACAAAATCATATTCATCAGTTTTAAATGCTTGAGATGCACTAATAAACGCATTTGCAGTACTTACACGAGAATCAGTCAAAACATCTTTTATATTATTCAGTTTTATTTTTGGATAATTCTTTTCATAAAATTCATTTCTTTCTTCTTCATCTTCAATAGTTTCTGCATATTCCCATACAGCATTATAATCAATGCCATATGTTACAACTGCTCTCATTTTCTGACGAGTTAGTGTTTTAGCTTTTTCTGCAGCATTGGCTACACCTAAACCAATAATTACAAAATTGCCTATTACAAAAAATGTAATTACTAATAAAATTGATTTAGAAAATTTTCTCGTAACATTTTTAAATGCTCTATTAATAAAATTCATATTCTACTCCTTAACTAATTTTTTTCACATATTTCAAAGATTATTGCTTCTGATTGAGAAATATATGTTCCAGCCACAGGCGCACTTCCATCTGCTCTTTTTACTGATACTACATTTCCAATTGTTGCTGCTGGATCTTGTATATATTTAAATTCACAAGCAATAGTTTCATCTTGGCCACCACACAACGCTCTTGCATCTGCCTCACTCTTTCCTACAATATCAGCCCAAGTAATAGAACTTGGAGTTGTAATATCTTTCAAAAAGACATTTCTCCCCAAAGACACAACGGGATATATTGTAGAACCAGTTTTAACATAATTTGTTGAACCACCAATACTTATGACATTACCTACTGCAACAGTATCTGAATTTTCGAATGTTTTTGTAGCTTTCGAAATATCAGCTCCCTTTTGGTTTACTTCACTAAGCCACATCTTTAAATCAGCATATGACATAGTATTTAAATCTTGAGGCAATTTTGGATTGCCCAAAGAAACGACAACTTTAAAATCGTCTTTAATAATTTTTCCATCTTCAATAGATTGAGAAATAACATCATCAACACTGTAATCATTACTATATTGTTCTTCTCTTAATAATGAGACACCATTCTTATTAGCCCAACTTGATACTTCATTATAAGACTTTCCAACAAAGTTCTTAGCATATACAGCATTGCCTAAAGAAACAACAACTGTAAACTTTTCTCCCTCTTTTATTTCTTTTTTAGGATTAACAGATTGAGAAATAACTAAATCTTTTTCGACTTTATCTGAGTAACTTGTTGTTTTATTTAATTCAATCTTGTTTGTTTTTGCCCATGATTCAACTTCCGAATAATGTTTTTCAACAAAATCAGGAACAACAACAGTTCCAGCTGGTTGAGGACCCTTTGAAATTGTAATATTCAATGTTGAAGATCTTGTAAAATCATCTGCAGAAGAATTTTTAGCAAATTCGTATTTCACAACACTACCACTTGGTACTGTGTCACTATAAGAAGTAGTGATTTTTGTCTTACTTAGTTTATTATCATTAATCCACTTTTGAATTTCTTCTTTCGTCATTGAGCCAATATTCGGAACACTAATCTTTTCATCTGGATCAGCACCCAAAGAAACAACGAAATCAATTTTAACTTTCTTACGAACCTTTTTACCTTCCGCAATTGATTGTGAAACTATTACGCCCTCATCATAATCAAAATTGTATTCTTCTTTAAATACAACACCTTGAGTTTCTATTTCGTTTTGTTTTATCCACGATTTAACTTCGCTAGTTTTTTGACCAACAAAATTATTCACTACAATAGTTGGTCTAAAAATAATAAACAATACAGCTCCAACAATTAACAATGCAGAAGCTAAGATTATTATTAATAATTTAACATTTATTGGTTTTCTTTCCTTAACAACTTTAACTCTTTCTTCTTCTTTAAAGCTGTCTGGCTTTTTATCTTCATTTGAAAATTGGTTTAAAAAATCTTTATTCGACATAATTTACTCCATTAATCTTTCAATATATCAACAAGCGGCAAAGCATATACATCAGTACTTGTCGATACATATATTTTAACATCCCCAAATTTATCTATAAATACCAAGTCATCTAGCGAAAATAATGAAATATTATTATATGAATAAATATACCGTATCTCATTAGCATCAAAGATATCAGTAATAATATTGTTTTTATTTTCGATGAAATTATTTATTATTGTTAATGTTCCAAAACGGCCAATATTTTCCCCATATTCATTATGATAATAATTATCAATTAATTCAACCCTTTTCTTGTCAAAGAAATCAATTATCTCTTTTTCTTTTTCCATACTGGCTGATTTTACATTAACGTCAATGCTTAAATCGTATCCTATTGAATCAGGATACATTTCTAATATTTTTTTATCAATTTCATCATTTTGATATATTAAATTATTAATACTTACTTCATAAAAAGCATTTTTTGGATTCTTTTCGTATTGATGAGCTAAACCAAAACCTTCTGTTTTAAAGGCAATGATGCCTATAAGGAAGGCAATACCTACTGACAACAAAAAGAAACACACATTTTTAATTTCAATCTTTATCTTGCGTTTGTATACACAATTAGCTATTTCGAATGCTACAAAGATCAACACAAATAATATTATTGACTCGGAAAACGAATTATCCTTATTAATGGAAACAGTTATAAATAATAGAGAAAAAACATAAAAATAAATAACGAAAGGATATGAAGTAAACTCATTGGATATCGTTTCCGCCCTTTCGACTTTTCGATTAATATAAGATGATTTTAGCGCAGCAACACTAACAATTAAATGCAAGGCAACGCATATTAGAAAACGAATTATTATTCCATATTCAATCGCTCCACCAAAAAGCATACAGTCTGCACTTTGAACCAAAGCAACAAAATTAGCATAGATAATACTAATTATGCTTATAATGCCATTGACATGTAATTCTTCAAAACCATAAATATAAGCCGATGCAAACACTTCAATAGAAACTAATAGCACTATAGGAATTAATAAATATGCAAATATCATTACAATACCATCAAATGTTGAATTTGCTTGTAAAAAAGTTGCTGTATTAAATAGAGTTATCACTGATATCCCAACAATCATCAACACTAAATAAAATAAATATGCATAAAGATATATAGCTTCTCCAGAAATATAATTAATAACTAAGGAAACACCAGTCAATAAAACAACAGGGATCAAAATTACTAAATCACAAAACAATTCTGTTGTTATTAATTGCTCTTTACGTGAAATAGGCAATGAAAAATATGAATCAACAGCTTTTTTATTATGAACATAACAAAAAGAAATAGGAATAAGCACTACAGATAGAATAAAAGCAATCACAGTGGCTATAGCTAAAGATAGAATATAAGCTTCGTTTAAGCCAACTATTGCATAAACCATTGAATACAATAAAGCGTAAACAACAAAAATAAAAATAATTGCGGTTTTCTTTGATTTCATTAAATATTTAAATAAGCTATTATTCATTAATAAGTCCTCTTCTTTCTACCTCATATATGAACAATTCTTCAAAATTAATAGGTAACTCGTTTAGCAACAATGGCTTTGTTTTATTTAATTCTGTTCTAATATCCTTGATATTGCCTTTGACAACAAGTGTGATGACTTGCCCCTCTTCTTTTAAAAATAAAACATTATATTTCTTTTTAAAATCAATTTTATTCTTGCCTTTATATACAATTTGAAATTTTGCAATGTTTTCCTTTGTTTCTAATAAATCACCAAAAGAATTTATTTGCCCATTTTCCAATATTCCGAAACTATCGCAAATATCTTCTAGTTCTTTCAAATTGTGACTAGAAATAATGACTGTTATTCTATTTTCTTCTAATAGTTCAATAAGTGCTCTCTTAAAAGTTAAACGAGCCAATGGATCTAATCCATCAAAACATTCATCTAATAACAAAAGTTTTGGTTTAATTGCCAAAGCAAACAATAAATGTGTTTGTCTCTTCATTCCTTTTGAAAAGTTTGAAATTAATTCATTATTATCTAAATTAAAAATTTTTAAATATTTTGCGAAAGCAATTTCATCAATTAAATAGAATGATTCATAAAATAATTTCATACTATTAATTGTCGCGTTACTCGGATAGAAAAAATCATCAGAAACAAAGAAAATATCTTTCCTTATATCAAAAGACGAATAAGTATTTTTATCGTCAAACATTACTTGGCCATCTTTTGGTTCATATACGCCAGCAATGCATCTTAATAATGTTGATTTTCCTGAACCATTAATACCAACTAAACCAAAGATACTACCTTCTTTGACTTCTAGATTTATACCTTTTAAAACATTTTTTTCTTTGAAATCTTTATATAAATTATTTATCTTTAACATTATTAATCTCCTTGTATACCTTAGAAAGGATTTCTTGTGCTTGTTTCTTTGTTAGGCCATCCTTTTTAAATGACTCTAAAGCAACAAGAGCTTGATCAAAAACAAAGCCATCATTTTTCTTGTCTGAAACAAATACACCTTTTTTATTTAATGTATAAATAACACCTTCCTTTTCAAGTTCGTCATATGCCCTAGCAACCGTATTAGGATTAATTCCTAAATCGCTCGCAAGCATCCTAACACTAGGAAGTTTCTCGTTTGGCTTTAATACGCCTAGTTCTATGAATCTACTTATTTGATTTTTTATTTGTTCAAAAATTGATTCTTTTCCTTGCAAATTTACTAAATACACAGACGCCTCCTTCTGTATTAACTGTATTATCTGTATTAATATTTGTCAATGTATTTAAAACAAAAAAGGCATGTATCGATTTTGTAGTGACCCCCAAAAGTTAGACCAACTTTAGGAGGTCACTTTTTATATGAAGTATTCAAAAGAATTTAAACTAGAATGTGTTCAAAGGTATAAGAATGGAGATTATATTGAAGATCCGCCAGGGGCAAAACACAAAAG
>JAZUIZ010000017.1:0-3510 GCA_045642525.1 Erysipelotrichaceae bacterium | reverse complement strand
TGGAGCCAATAAAAGTATGGATGAAAAATGTTATGATATGATAAAAGATTATGTTCGACAAGTGGATATGATTTGTGAAAAACTGTTGAATGGAATTAATGAAATTTATAATGAAAAACTATATAACAAAATGGATTTTTTAATCTATCGAGATTCTGTGAGAAAAATGGAGTTTCGGATTAATGATATTTGTTATCGATTACATGGAAGAGGGTGCACCGTGGTTGGAAAAGGAATATACTTGGACTGGGAGTTTGGGTATAGAAGTAGGTGGTGTGGTATAGACCCGTGGAAAGTTGCGCATACTCTAAAACATAATGGTGAAATATGTTATGACGATAAAAGAATCAGAGAAGTATGTGATGAAGCAGTAGAGGCTGGTTTAATGTGCAAAATAAACTATTTATACTATTTTACTATACCTGAAGAAGATAAATACAAACCTGATTTTCCGGATGATTTTGATACATTAGAAATAGAACATAAAGGACAAGTGTGTTCATTGAAGAGAAATAAAGAGATAGAACAGTTTATTAGAAAAAGCGTTATGGTAAATAAAAATATCCAACATGATTATTTGTTGAAGTTTTTAAAAGAGGGCATGGTTGTTTTTTCAATTAATTACGATGATATAGGATTTCCTGAATCCGCTGTTAAAATAATGAGTGATAACATAATAAGAAATAATTTAAAATAGTATTTACTCAACTTTCCCAGCAGGAACAGAAGTGTCAGGAGATTTTGGAACAAAAGAATATTTTTCTGATAAAGAAAAATGGTATACAACAATGGATGGTAAAACTTAAGACTTTGAATATTGATATAGAACAATATTAATTTGATCATAACGTTTAGAATATAATTTGATAATACGGGCTACCGTAAATTCTTATTTTCATATTGTTGAGGTTGTTTTGGTTTTTAATAAAGTAAAATTGATAGATAATTTCAGTTTTTGCGAAAAGGAGGAGTGAGGATGAAGATAAAAACTTTAGGTATAGTGAGTTTTATAGGATTTATTATTAGTGGAATCTTATTATATTTAGGCTTTTTTATTACTGAAACAGGAAGACATTCACCAGACAACTGTACAAAAACAGTTAGAGCAGAGGTTATTGGGTATGACTACATGTATACACCTGATGAAATAGAATTATCTACACCACAATTTCAATTTAAATTTAGAGGAAATACATATGTTTCTCAATTTCATGGATACTGTTCTGAGTGGGATGATTATCAAATAGGTACATGGCATTATTTAAGAGTTAATCCGTATAACTTAGATGAAATTAGACCATTCGACAGATGGCAAACTATTGTAGGATCCTATTATATACAAAATATATGTATTGGAGCTATTATTGGTGGATTATCTATAGTTGGTTTCACTCTGACCTTGTTTAGATTATTAATAAATAGAAAGAAAAAATCGGTTGAAAAATCTGCTGTGCAGTGCTGAGGTGTTTTACAAAATTTTCATATGGTACCGGGTTTACGGTAGTTTCCATGATTTTGACAATGCAGCTAGATTTGTTTTTGTACAATTTAAATAGTGGTCTAAATGTTGTTTGAAACAACAGATTTAGACCACTATTCTTGACTGAAACTTATTGTTGGCATATAATCAGAGTATGAATAATCTAATTGGAAGAGAAAAAGAATGTGAGCGACTTGAAAAATGCATGAAGGCAACAACTGCACAGCTTGTTGTTGTTTATGGGAGAAGACGAGTCGGGAAAACATTTTTAATTAATCAATTTTTTAAGAACAAGCTTGAATTTAAAGTCACTGGCGCATTTGGTCAGCCTAAGGAAGTGCAGTTAAGAAATTTTACTGACGAATTGAATAGAAAGTCTAAAAAGGAGTGGACTAATCCAAAAGACTGGTTTCAGGCATTTAACTATCTTAGAGAATATGTTGAACAATTATCAAATGATGAAAAGCATGTATTTTTCATAGACGAAATGCCATGGTTAGATACGCATAAGTCAGGTTTCTTGCCTGCATTTGAATATTTCTGGAATGATTTTGGTTCTAGTAGAGATAATCTTGTATTTGTCATTTGTGGTTCCGCTACATCTTGGATGGTAGATAATATTGCAAATAATAAGGGCGGTTTGTTTAATAGGCAAACATGTAGATTGTATCTGGAGCCATTTACTTTATCTCAAACAAAAGAATATTTGCAAACACAAGGTATATCATGGTCGGAATATAATATTACGGAATGTTATATGATAATGGGAGGAATACCGTATTATCTAAGTTTGATAGACAGCAATATGTCGTATGTTCAGAATATAGATAATTTATTCTTTAGAAAAAAAGCAGAACTATGGGATGAGTTTGAACATCTATACCGTACATTATTTACTAGTAGTGATAAATATGTGATGGTTATGGAATGTCTCGCCGCGAAAAGAAGTGGGTATACAAGGAATGAGATTGCAAATATTACTGGACTTGCAGCTAATGGCAAACTCACGAAAATTCTTGAAAACTTGATTAATTCAGGCTTTGTCAGGGCATCATCGTTTTATGGTAATAAGAAGAAAGAAACCTTATATCAATCATCTGATTATTACACCAACTTCTATTTTAGATTTCTTAATAATAACCATGGAAGAGACGAGCATTATTGGAGTAAGGCGTTGGATGTTCCGTCAAGAAGAAGTTGGGCAGGCCTTACTTTTGAACAAGTGTGCAAGGATCATGTTGAACAGATTAAGAAAAAAATAGGAATTTCTGGCGTATTATCCGAAGAATATATATGGTTCACGAGAGGTGACGAAGATCTAGGAACATCAGGTGCTCAGATAGATTTGTTAATTGAAAGAAGAGATCGTGTAATCAATATTTGTGAGATCAAATTTGCTTCTGATGAATATATCATAGATAAAGAGTATGATTTGAAATTGCGCAACAAAATTGAGAACTTTAGGAGAAACACTCGAACTAAGTATGGACTTCAACTTACTATGATTACCACATATGGCGTTAAGGATAACAAATATAGCAGTATAGTCGGAAATCAGGTTTTGTTAGAAGATTTGTTTACTGATTAAAATAAAGGTCTAAATGTAAAAAATACAGATGCATTTAGACCGTTATTTATGACCCCGCGTTAGCCCGAATTATCGGAAGAACAATTATAATAGTAATTGTTCTTCCTTTTTTGTAAAATGATAGTTGGACATATGATTTTGAGAATATGGGCTAAATTCCGGTTTGAACATCCCAAAAGGAGGTAGAGCTATGGATGCATTATTGATGAAAGAAGTTATATATCGAGGCAATAAAAGTTTGAAGAGAAAGACTTGATGGAAATGATTAGGAAATGGATATTATAAATATATAAATTTCAGGGAGATTGTTTATGGAAGAATATGAAGATATGGAAGAGTATTACAAACAAAATGCGACAATTATAAAGAAATATTCGGCTGATGAAGCAAAAGAAATGCTAACAGAACAGCAGGCGATTGAAGAATTGCATAAGAGAGGATT
>JAZUIZ010000016.1:0-14115 GCA_045642525.1 Erysipelotrichaceae bacterium | reverse complement strand
AACAGATATCATATCACTATTAATATCAACATCCTTATTAGTTTTATCGGAATATACAACCGAAATTTTTGCTTTACTCAAATCAGCATAAGGCACAATTTCGTTATTGTTTTCAAACAAATATTTAATTTTTATATAATTTATTTTTTTATATTGTGCATCAAAAATTTTAGTTCCATCTTGGATTACTGATTTATCATAACCAACAAATTCATATCCATCTTTTTTTGGAATAATATTCATATATCCCTCATCATCAAGTGCATATGCAGTAATAATATATTCATCAAAATACTTGCCATCCATAAAATCATAACTGATTGTTGTTAAATCATTATCATGAATTTTGTCTTTATTTAAGAAAATATCTACATCTTCTTTTGAAATATAGGCAATTGATTTCTCAAAGTTGTAAAAATAATCATTATCTAAACTTGAGTCTATTTGTATTTTGTATGATTTATCAAATTCTTTTAAAACTATAAAAGATAATTCTGAAACATTCTCAATTTTATACAATTTATTATTTAATTCTTCGTCCTTATAAAAATTTAACGATTTATCATCTTTAATGATTGCAATGGCACAACTGTTATAGTCTTTTAAGCCCAATGCACTATCTAGTTTAAAATATATTGATGCAGCTTTTTCGCCATAATAATGATCAAGTGTATACTCAATATTAATTCCACTTAATTTATTGCCATAATTAGTACCATAATAATTCTGTTTTAAATGATTGGAATACAAATCTCCAATAAAGTATTTCGCATGGGAATATATCGAATTAGAGATGCAATCATATCTACCATTATTTTTTTCATTTTCAGTATCAAATGCAGCGTTGGAATATAAATTATTATTAATAAACGAATTTAATGATTTGCCATAACTTGACTCAACAATCGCACTAGAAATAAGCATCATTGCATTTGTACCGTAAATTCCCTGACAATTAAAGAATTCATTTATGTTGCCATAAAATTGTGAACGATTAACTTCATCAGCAGCACCATCATTATTAAAATCATTGTAGTGAATTAATCTTCCATCAATACCAAGATTATTATAAAAATAGTTTTCTAAATCATATATCGAATAGTTGCTTATACTACGATGAGATAAATATTGATAATAGTTATAGTATGGTTCACTATTAATTGCCTTATTATTATCGTCGTTTTTATAATCATCTATCATAGTGTAAAAATCATTATAAAAATAATGGCCATCATAACTAAAATAATTATTATTATCTTCTAAAAAAGAAGGTTTAATATCAAGACACAATGACAAAGAATAATAATCAGTTTGTAGTTGAGTCATTATATTGTGGTATAAATAATTATTTTTTGTATTATATACACTTACACCAACATCTAAAGTTTCATATGGATGAAGAACAACATTGTCTATTGTTGTATATCCTCTATCGCCAGATATGACAAAGTATACTCTTTCGCCATCCTTGCTTGTTAACAAATATGCACCATCAATTCCATAAGAACCGCAAATTGAATCATCTTGTTTTCTAATTGTTGAATGATATTCAATTATATTATCTTCGATAAATTCAACAATTCCATATTCCATAAAAATAACCTTATCATTTTTAAGAAACAATAAATTGTCATATTTATCAATGTTGTCTAAATAAAAATCATATGCATCTGAATAATTATCAAAAGTATCACTAAAACCGCTGTTATTATCTATTATTTGATAAATGCTATCATCAGCGCTTACTTCAGAAAATAATATCAAACTTAAAAAAAATGCAAAAATAATCCTAAGTTTACTCACGAATTAATTTTACAATTATTTAATCGTTATATAAAGTGATGCATTTTTCTCTAAATACAAGTATTTCGTACAATTCACCAGCATGTCCACCAACACATGTTTGCAATGTTAGTGTTCTATCTGCATTTGTCAAATGCAGACCTGTATCATAAAGTTTAATGTTTTCAACTGCTTCAATATATTTATCATAATATCCATCATCAATAACTTGAAGAAAACTATCAAAATTATAATTTGTTCTAAAATATTGAAGATTATCAAAACTATTTTCATCAAATGCATCAAAAATATAAACATAAACAAGCTCATATTCTCTAGTTTCATTATCTAGTTCTAATTTAACAATTTTATTCTTTTCATAGTTTTCTTTTTCCATCAATAATTCTAAAGGAGTAAATGCTTTATTTCTATTAGGATCATTATTTGACTCTTTAGAAAAATGGTGACCATATATAATAATATTTTGATCTAACAATTCATTACGATAGTCCATAAAAATTGATCCACCAAGAATATTATAATCGTAAGTCATATCTTTCCAATTTGTCCAAATATATACATCATTGCCAGTTAAATCAGTTCCATCGGTAACTAAAGAACCATTTTGTTTATAAAAATGATATAAATCATCAGTTTTTGGATTATAAACAGATTTTGCTTGAACAAAAGATTTATTAACTAATCCTGAATCAAATATTATTTCACCTACATAGTCATCATTTATAGCTTTGTTCGAAAGCCAAACATCTCTTAATTCTTGTTTTTTAATTGTAGGCTCTTCAATTATTACATCATATGTGTCTGAAACATCATTATTAGATTGAATGGAAGATTTTTTTATTAACACAAAAAGAAACAATAATGACATTGCCAATAAAATAGATAAAATTACAACTAATATTTTTTTCTTTTTAGAATTCATTACTCAACAAAGCAAGCATAATACTCATCAAAAGTGATATTTCTATCCATTATATCTTTAGCAATTTCGGCACTACCAACATACCTCACTTGCCAAGGTTCAGCTTCATATCCAGTAATATTTTCTTTCTCTTTTGTATAACGCACAATGAATCCGTATTTATAACAATTTTCATTTATCCATTTAGATGACTCGGAATTGCCAAAACCTTCCATGCCATATGTTGTATCATATAAATCTAAACATAAGCCAGATTGATGTTCAGAATGTCCAGGTCTAGCCGAATATGTATCAACTATACTTTGATCCCCGCCCTCTTCAATTAAATACCTATTGTATAAAACTTCTTGAGTATCATACGATCTATAAGCAGAACATATCCAAAAATCGCATCCTGCTTCAAGAGCATCATCTGACATTTGTTTATATGCTTCATAAACTGCAGCTCTAGTAACACCTCTGCCATATTTTGAATCAATATCAACTAAATCATCTGGTTCAAAATCAGAGCTTAGAGCATGATATTTATTTATAAGCATTAAATAATCTTTGTTCAAATCAGTATTCTCAATTTCAGTATAATAATCTAAATATCTTTTTGTATTAATAACTTCAATACATTCTCTTACAGAATCATAATTATTTAAATATTCAAGATATAAATCCTCATTTTTATAAAGATAATATTCGTTATTATATAATTCCGAAAGTTTTAATGAATTAGTCTCATTGATTATTTTATTATTAACTAAATAAAACAATTTTGTTTTATCGAACATATCATAATATTTTAAATAATCATCTAAATAATTAGGTACAAAACCATCTGAATGCATTAAATCAATATATGCAGAATTATACTCATTTAAAAACTTTGTTTGAATATTTTCTGGAAAAGTTTTAATGATTTGTACATCATCTAAAGAATATCCTATCTCTTCAAGAGGATCTTTTGGTTCCTCGAATAAACTGCATCCAAATAAGCATAATAAAATTAAAACACTAAGTATTTTTTTCATTCAAATAACACACTCGCAAACGGCAAAATAGTTATAATTATCATTAAAATAACAACAATCAAAATAACTATTTTCTTTCTAGTTTCATTTATCTTCTTTTTCATTTTCTTTTATAATTGTCCAAAATGTTAGTATCAAACGAATATGTTTTTTTGCACCTTCGAGAATATCTAATTAAAGCATTTTTAATAAGTTCATCACATTCAGCCTCAAAATTCAAGCCAACTTCTTTCCATAAATAGAAAGCAAGTGAACCAGGTATAGTATTTATTTCATTACAATATACCTTGCCTGTTTTTCTATCAATCATATAGTCTATTCTTACGCATCCATTAGCATTCAAAATTTTAAAAACTTTCAAAGCAGTTTCTTCAATCGTTTTCTTTTGGGCAGCAGTAATATCAGCGGGAATTTTTCTAGCAGTAGAAGCCATACCTTTTGATGAATTAGATACTTTGGATATTTTATATCCTGTTTTTTTAGAACCTTTAGCACCATTTGGCTGATACTTTTTATCAAAATCTAAAAAACCATTTGTTACTTCTTCAATAACACTACATTTAGTTTTTTCATTAGTTCCTATTACAGAAATATTTACTTCTTTTATATTTTTTATCATTTTTTCAACAACAACTTTAAAGTCATATTTTAAACATTCCTTAATTTTGTTCTTGAACTCTAAATCTGAATTTATTATTTCGATACCAATTGAACTACCTAAATTTGCAGGTTTAGCGATTAAAGGATATTTTATTTTTTTCGCTAAAGTTAAATATTTCTTATAATCTTTTTCGAAGTCATTATTATAGACAACAAAATAATCAACCATAGGAATATCTTCAGCTTTAAATATATCTTTCATAACCGCTTTGTCTTGGCCAATTGCTCCGCCTAAAACATCACACGATGTAAATGGCAAATCCAACATTTGAAGAAAACCAGCAAGCGTTCCATCTTCAACATTTGTTCCGTGTACAACAGGAAATGCAACATCAATCGTTTGATTCATTTTAAACAAACCATTGATTGGTTTAATGACAGTTTTATTTCCATCTTTATAAATGCAAACTTTTGTCAATAAAGAATCTTGATTATTTATAAAAGAAGAATAATTTTCCAAATTATAAAGCAAATGTCCAGTGTATAAATCACCAGTTTTTGAAATATAAATAGGAATAACATTATATTTATCTTTATTTAAAGCATTTATAACTTGATTAGCGCTTATGCAACTGATTTCATGTTCAGTTGATTTGCCCCCAAAAAATACACCTACATTAATCTTCATATTTATTCATCCTTTATTTACTAAACGCATCTGGTAAATCATTTTCTAATAAAATAGTATCTTCGCTAGAAAAATTTAAATAAACATAATTCATAGCATCTCTTATATTAGCAAGCACAATAACATTGTCCATATTAAACTTGTTATCTACTAATCCATTATAAATAAATTTAGTTTGTTTTTCACCTACAAGTATAACAAAATCAACTTTATTAGCCATATATTTGCCAAATTCATAGTTTAAATCATTCTCACTTGTTCCTAAATCAATCATGCCTGGGGTAATAATTACTCTTTTGCCACGCATTAAATTCAAAACATCAACAGCCATTTTTGATCCAACGGGATTTGAATTAAAAGCATCATCAATGAATGTAAAATTGTTAATTTCTTTCACTTCTAAACGATGTTCTACTTGTTTAACATTTTTAACATTTTCAACAATTTGTTTTAAAGGAATTCCTAATTCAAGAGCAACAGCAATACCAATTAATATATTAGTAATATTATGTTTGCCCAATAAAGATGTTGTAAACTTATGATTTCTATTTTTAATTTTAACCGTAAATGAAGAACCATTATTAGAGTACTTTACATTTTTGGCAACATAATCAGCTTTGTCATTATCTATTCCAACACTTACAATTTTGCATTTATTTTTTATACTATAATTTTGAATAAATTCATTATCTAAATTTATAAAACCAACACCATCACTTGGAAGCATTTCGATTTCTTTCATCTTTTCCTTGACAATATTATCAATACTATCAAAAGTAGCTAAATGTTGAGGACCAATTGATGTTACGATTCCATACTTAGGTTTAACAAAATCCATTAAATAAGAAATATCATTAACTTTATCAGCTCCCATTTCACAAATAAAAACTTCATGAATAGGTTTCAACATCTCTCTTATGGTTCTTGTTATGCCCATTGGCGTATTGTATGAAGATGGAGTAATTAAAGTTAAATAATTTTGAGAAATAATATCATTAATAATATTCTTTGTACTTGTTTTGCCATATGAGCCAGTAATGCCAATCTTAATTAAGTCATCATATGAATAAAGTATTTTTTTAGCATCATCTTCATAATGCTTTTTAATTGCTTCTTCAAACGGATATGTAATAAAAAACATTGGATATATTAATAAATAAGGTATGAAAATTGCAAATATGCCAAGTAATAGTCCAATGTTTAAAAACATAAATAAATATATTGATAATAGTAACAAAATTGCAAAAACAACGATTTGTCTTTTTACTCTTTTTGTAATAACTAAATCTTTAATATAAACCTTATTAGATTCTTTATAGAGCAAATATATCGTATAGCATACAGTAAGTACTAAAGAAAAAAGCATTGAAGTTGTTGAATTAAAAATGCCATTTATATATAAGATTTCTATAATTATTAAAATAGCAGAATACAAAATAGTGCTCGAAAAATGAATATTTGATTTATTAAATAACCAATTAGAATATCTACGTAATTCGTAATGTTGTTGTTGAAATATCATTAATGCATGTTTACAAAACACAAATGACAAACAAGAATATGTAATTACATAAAATGTAACTAAAACAAAATTATTCATAATCAATATTCACTCCTTAAATAAGCATCCAAAACAGCATTAAATCTTTGAGCCTCATTAATATATGCAAAATGATCATCATTTTCAAACACAACTAATGTAGCATTTGGCATTAATCTTTCCATCATTTTACCTTTTTTTATAGGTGTAGCTTCATCATTTTCCCCAAAAACAAGAAGCGTTTCACATTCAATCATAGGAAGTATGTCTTTTACATCGTCATTAACAACTTTTATAAAAGTTTGTCTCATGACTCCACTTGTGTTTTTGTAATCATCAGAACCAACTTTATTTTGATATTTAAGCAACAATGATTTCGGTAATATTTTTTTAGCAAGTTTATATGTATATGTTTTTAAATACCACATAATAGTTCTACTATCTCTAATTCCAGCTGCACCAGTAAGAACCATTTTATATGCACCATATTTGTATGCATATCTAACAGCTATTCTACAACCAAACGAATGCGCAATAATAATCGGATTATCTATTTTATTTTTCAAACAAAAATTATGCAAAAAATCTACATAATCTTCACATCCCCAAGGAGAAGTCGGTTCACTTGATTTTCCAAAACCAGGAAAATCAATATTATATACAACGAAATGAGATTTTAAAAAATCTGCAATAAAAGCCATCATCTCTGTATTTTGACCCCAGCCATGTAATAATAATACTTTCTTTCCTTTTTTACCTGATTTTTCAAAATAAGTTTCTATGCCAGATATTTCGCAAACACTCATATTACTATTATACCTTTTTGGCCTTTTTCTTTGAGACTTTCTTCATTTTTTTAATTGGATAAATCCTAAATATTACACCATCAGACATATTTTCACCAGTTATTGTATAGCCATATGTGTCACATACCTTTTTTACAATAGATAAGCCTAATCCAAATTTCCCTTTAGTACCCTTTTCATAAGGCTTAAATAGCTTATCTAATCGATCTTTTTCTATCGACTCGCCATCGTTGTATATTTCTAATAAATCATCTGATAAAGTAATTTTTAGCACACTCTTTGCATATCGAAGAGCATTATCAAGCAAATTTTCAATAACAACTCTCCATGGTTCTTCTTCGCCATGAAAACAAACATCACTATCAACATCTGTTTCAATTTTTATATCATTCCTTAAAACCTGGCACCCCAAAATAGCCTTTTCTATTATTGGGGCAATTTCTAAATTAAGAATGCCGTCATCAGTATCAGTTAAATATCCAAATTTGTTGTAAGTTATCAAAGAATATACTTTCTTTTCAAGTCTATTGGCATTTTCGCTTATTACATCAACGCTTTTCTCCAATGTATCGTAAGGATAAACGCCATCCTTTATAGATTCAGAGTAGGATTTAATAGTGGCAATCGGCGTCTTCAAATCATGCGATATATTTTGAATCATTTCATCACGAATATGTTTTTGTTCAGATAACTCTAAATTCATAGAGGTCAATGCTTCAGCAACTTGCCCTATTTCATCAGATCTTCCCCCAACAGAAAGATCAGCTTTTTCGCCAGATCTTATTTTATTAATATAATTTTTAATTTGGTTTAATGGTCTTATTAAAGATACAACCCAAATAAGAATTAATACAAAAACACCACCAAGAATATAAAAAGAAATATTAACAACACTAGTTACTAAAGCATCTTTAAATTCTTCGCGGTAATCATTTTTAACAATAGAGATTAATTTTAAACCATCATCAAAAGGCAAAATCGAATAAACAATTTTAGCATCATCATATTCAAGACTACCATCATATAATTCATTGCTAATATTGGGATTAATAATTTTAACAATATTTTTGTAAGTATCACTAATTTCATTTAAGAATTTATTCGAATTAACATTGTATATATAATGAATAACATTACTATTTTCGTTGTCAAAAGTTCTATTATCCAAAAATTCGTTTTGTTCACGATGTATATATTGGAACATTTGATTATTAACGAAAATATCGATATTTTTATTTAAAAATGATGTCACAAAAAAAGCAACTATTCCAAGTGTTAAAAAGACAATTCCTAAGAATTGTTGTAATAAAGAAAAATTATTTAACCAAATACGTAATCTTTTCATCCTAATCTATACCCAAAACCATATATAGTTTGAATATTTAATTCAGGCAACTTTTTTCTAAGCCTACGCAAAGTATCATCCACAACCCTATCAGATCCGTAATAGTTTTCATCCCAAACTTTCTCAAGAATTTGTTCTCTCAAAAAAGCATTTCCTCTATTTTTAACAAATAGCATCAACAAATCAAATTCTTTAGTTGTAAGATCAATTTGTTTCCCGTCCCTATAAACAATCCTTTGAGAATCGTCGATTTCATATCCGTTTACTTCAACTAAATTTCCCTCTTTATATACACGTTTTATTATGTTGTTTACTCTAAGAACCATTTCTTTAGGAGAAAATGGTTTAGTAATATAATCATCTGAACCTTTTTCTAATCCAATAATACGATCAAACTCTTTGTCTCTAGCTGACATGAATATAACAGGAATATTATTATTTTGATTTTTAATTTCTTCAATTAAATCAAAACCAGATTTATCATCAAGCATAATATCTAAAATCCACAAATCGCATGGTTTTTTTAATGCAGCATACGCGTCATCATATGTAAGATATGAAAAAACCTCATACCCTTCTTTTTGAAGGTAGCTTTTAACTAATTCATTAAGATCTTTTTCATCTTCAACGACATTGATGATTCTTTTCATAGATTAATTTTATCATATTAAAAAAGTTACTATACTTAGTAACTTCGTTTAACATAATTTAACATTATATTGCATAACCTTTGTTTTTAATCACATTAATAACAGATTCAACATAATGTTTGCATAATTCATTTGTTTTTGCTTCAACCATCACTCTAATCAAAGGCTCTGTTCCAGATGGCCTTACAAGTATTTGCCCTTCATCTGCTAACAATGTTCTAATTTCGTTAATTACATTTTTTACATCATCATCTTCTAAAACAATTTTTTTGTCTTTAACTTTTTGGTTAATCAAAAGTTGAGGATATATGTAAATTTCACTTTCGATTTCTTCAATAGTTTGATTTAAATTCGAAAGAGATTTCAGCAAACACAAAGCAGTTTTTAAACCATCTCCAAAATTGCAATCTTTTTTTATAATGATATGTCCAGTTTGTTCTCCACCTAAAGAAAATGAATTATTAAGCATTGATTCAAGAACATACTTATCGCCATTATCAACAATATTTGTTTTAATATTTATTTTTTGAAGTGCTTTATGTAATCCAACATTAGAATAACCTGTAACAACAATAGTATCGTTATTTAATTCGTTAATGCTCTTTAAATACTTTCCTAAAGTATACATTATAATATCGCCATTAATCTCATTTCCTTTTGAATCAACAGCTAACAATCTATCCGCATCACCATCAAAAGCAAAACCAATATCATATTTTTCTTTCTTTATTTTATCTTTAAGCATTTCAAGATGCGTTGATCCACATTTATTGTTTATATTTATGCCATCTGGATTATTATTAATAAAATCTGCGTTACAGTTTAAATCTCTAAATACTTGATAAGCTATAAAACTATTTGAGCCATTGGCACAATCAACAAGTATTTTGTAATTATTAAGTTTTGTAGGATAAAGTCTTTCCAACCATTCAATGTAGTGATTAACACCTTCTTTATATTCATATATATAGCCAATATTATCTCCAGTTTCCAATTCGATGCCAACTGGATTATCTATATAATTTTCAATTTGTAATTCAATATCTTCAGAAAGTTTAACACCATTATTAGAAAATACTTTAATGCCATTATCATAATATGGATTATGTGATGCAGATATCATAATTCCTAAATCAAATCCATCATGTTCAGCAACATAAGCTAAACAGGGTGTTGAACAATAGCCAATAAGAAATGCATTAGCGCCACTTGCGGAAATAGAAGCGGCTATTTCGTTTTCAAACATAGAACTAGAAATCCTTGTGTCTTTGCCAATGCAAATCTTTCCATTTCCATTATGCTTTACATAATTGCCCAAAAAAAGACCAACTTTGTGAGCTATATCTAATGTTAAAGTATCGTTGGCAACGCCACGAATACCATCTGTACCAAAATATTTTCCCATATGATTAATTTGATTTAACAGTTGTGATTGTTACTTTAGGATTTTCTATCTCTACAGTAACATAAGGATTGTTATTAACTTTTGCATATAAATCACAAACTATATCTTCTCCAACTTCTTCAGGCATTTTAAAGTAAACATATATATCTTCTTCATTTACAGATGAAATATTCTTTTGAGATCCTTTGATTTTTACCTTTACATTTTGTTCGCTCATCTTAGCAATAGCTAAATTATTCACATTATCTTCAAAGTTTAAAGAAATACCTTCAATTTCTCTTTCTTCAATTTGCGCTAATGTTACTTTTACATTCACAACATTAGTATCAGATGCATTAACACCATTTGGTAATGTAATTGGTAATATCATTTCAAGATTTGCACTCTCAGTTATAGTAGACATATCAAAATCAACGTATACTTTAGAAATTGTATTCAATACTTCTTGAGGTGCGTATAATGTAACTGTTTCATGATTTACAATTTGTACTTCATCAATAGCTAAACCAATAGGTATTGAACCATTAGGTTTAAGTTCAATAGGAACCTTCTTGCTAGGATTTCCAATCGTTACACTAACTTTTGTTCTATCTGGAACAATTTCCGCATCGATAGTCTTACCGTTTTTATCATAAGCAACTATAGGTGCTTCAATTTCAAAAGTTTTAGAAGTTTTATCGTTTTCGTCTATTTTATTAACATCAATTTGAGAAACATCAATTAAAGCTTTAACTAAAGCAATGGAGTTCAAAGTATCTTGAGAAGCACGAATATTAATTTTCGTGCCTTGACTAAAACCAGGAATACCTAAAATATACTTAGAATCCATAGCGTTTTTATTTATATAATCATAGGCTAAATCAAATTGCATAGTTGTTTTCTTTTTCAATGTGACCATAACTTCGCTTGGTGAAACGATGGCATTAACATTGTCTCCATAACCGATAGCAGACATTTTGATTGTATGAGTCCCTTCGGTATAGCCTTCAAGATCAATTTGACAATACCCTTTTTTTGCAGCAGCATTCGTAACATTTGCTGCTTCACCAGTAATAACAACTTCACACGCAGCAGGAACACCATTCAATTCAAATGATTCAGAGTTATATCTTGTATTAATTGATATTCCGCTTAATACTTTTGAACTTGTTAAAGTTGTATTACTGTTATCATAAGTTGCAATGAAATAAGCAAGGCACGATAACAATAACGCAAATAAAATTGAATATTTTGGAGAAAAGAACAACTTATCAACAATGCCAGAAATCCATCTAAAAAATTTAACAATGCCCTCTTCCATTGATTCATAAAAACCCTTATTACTATTCAATCTATTAGCAATCTTTTTAGCGTTTTCAGTTTTTTCGATAGATGTTTTATTATTGTCCATTATTATCATCCTTTAAATTGTTTTCAATAGAAACGACATCGTTATCTTCTATTTTTGTTTCCTTAAATTCCGCAAAATTATTGTTTGCATTATTTAAATCATTTTCATATTTATATCTATTATTAGTAGGCATTTTCATATCAGGTTCTGAAGAAACATTATTTTTTTCATCATTAGAGACAATGTTAACATTATTATTTTTTTTCTTGAAAAAAGGGAATCCTGTTTTTCTTGGTACTTTCTCATCAACAACTTTTTCAACAATTACTTCATCAGAATCATCAATCAAAGATGTTCTTCTACGCGTATTTTTTTCAATAGCTGTTGCATCTCCACATATTACTCTTCTTAAATATTCTTTTAATTGTTGTTCGTCAGCAGAAAAAATTCTTCCATTTTCAGCAATAGAAATAGCACTAGTTTCTTCCGAAACAACTATCGTTAAACAATCGCTTACTTCTGCAATCCCAAGAGCTGCTCTATGTCTAGCTCCATATCTAGAAGAAAGATTAATATTAGTTGGAGGAAAATATGCACTAGCACATGCAACTTTATCGCCTTGGATAATAACTGCACCATCATGTAATGGTGTAGTAGTCATAAAAATTGAACATAACAATTCTTTAGATACTACAGCGTTAACTGAAATACCTGTCTTGATGTAATCTTCCAATGACTGAGATTGTTCAATAGCAATTAAAGCACCAACTTTTTGTTTAGACAAAGCAATAGTAGCTTCATATAATTGATCAACTAACTTTTCTCTTTCGTTAGATAATAATGAAGAAATTTTAGAGAACGCATTTGTCTTTCCAATCTTTTCAAGTAATCCTCTTATTTCTGGTTGGAATATAATGATACAAGCTAACAAACCCCAGTTGATAAATATATCTGTAAAATATGTAACTGTTGATAAGCCCAATAACTTAGCAAGTCCATTAACAATTACAATTGCAATTATTCCTTTGAATATTTGTATGGTACGAGAATTATTGCGAATAGCTTTCATGGCATAATAAAAAACAAACCACATAATTCCAATATCAATTATTACTCTAAAGACTTCCCATATATTTTGTATAGTTAAATTGATATTATAATCAGTCACAATAACCCTCCTTAACAATTTATTATTATATCAAATAAAAAGGGCTTGTATAACCCTATATATTATATGGAGCGCTTTATGAGACTTGAACTCACACCCTTTTGAATCGGAATCAAACGCTCTATCCATTGAGCTAAAAGCGCATATTAATTGGTAGATCCGAATCCCCCACACCGTTCTTGCTGAATGCCATAATCATTTGCCTCAAAATATTGGTAAAAAACACCTTGAACAAATCTATCGCCACAAGAAATGACGATATCTTTGCTTCCTCTATTAACTATGCCAACAATGATATGACCCTCATTTTCAGCATTATAATAATCAGAATCTATAATACCAACAGTATTTAATAAACTCATTTGATATTTAAAGCCTAATGAACTTCGAGGATAAATTTGAAGAACATAACCATCATCAATTTTACATCTAATTCCAGTAGGTATTTTCGCAATTTCTCCAGGTTTTATCGTAATATCAATAGGACAATAAAAATCATAACCTGCACTACCTTTTGTAGCTCTAAAGGGAATTTTTACATTATCATAATAATTGCCTTCGATAGATAAAAGGCTTTTTACATCACTATTAAACTGTTTTAGACTAACTTTTTCAAAATCAGCAACCTTCATAAATAAATATTATCATAAACTTGTAAAATCAAACTATATATGCAATAATATAAAAGCAAAAATGACTTAGTGTCTTGGCATGAAGAAGTACTCAAGTGGTTCAAGAGGAGGCCCTGCTAAGGCCTTAGGTCGGATTTCTCTGGCGCGCGGGTTCAAATCCCGCCTTCTTCGCCAAAATATGCAGATGTAGTTCAATGGTAGAACGCG
>JAZUIZ010000015.1:0-6547 GCA_045642525.1 Erysipelotrichaceae bacterium | reverse complement strand
GATAGCTGATTTAAGGACTCAAGTCTATAAGCTAATGGACTTAGTCCTTTTCTTTTAATGTTGATTCTTTCGTTATTGTAATAAGTAATATATTCTTTCATAGCAGTTAATAATTCTTCTTTAGTGTTGTAAGTGTATCCGTAATACATTTCATTCTTCATGATACCGAAGAAGTTTTCCATTGGTGAGTTATCCATGCAATTACCTTTACGAGAAAATGATTGTTTAATGCCTTTATCTTTTAACCATTTCTGATAAGTTTTGTGTTGATATTGCCAGCCTTGATCTGAATGGAAAATTAAACCTTCTAAATTTGGATATTGTTTAAATGCTTCATCAACCATTCTTTTAGTTTGATTAAAATCAGGATTAGTTGATATATCATATGAAATTATTGATTGATCATACATATCAAATATTGGTGATAGATATAACTTGCCTCCTGGATATTTGAACTCAGATACATCAGTTGTCCATATCTCATTAGGTTTGTTTGTTTCAAAATGTCTTACTAGCTTTTCTTTACCATCTACTGTTTCTTTTTGTAATAAAAGATTTTCTTTAAATTCTCCATTATCACCTTTATAGGAATGATATTTGCCATTATTACCTTGAATAGCTTTTAAACCATTTTCAGACATTACTCTTTCAATAGTTTTATGATTAATACCTTGTAGTTTATCTTTAGCGTCTAATATAACGCGTTTTACGCCATATCTTTTCTTATGATGAGTAAATATTGGAACTACTATTGAAAGTATCTTATCTTCTTTTAAAGCCCTAGAATGTAGAGAATTAATATGCTTACTAGATTTATAGTATTCATATGTTGATTTAGAAAGACCTACCACTTTTAAAATCTTGTTTAGTTTGTGGCTAAGCCTTAGTTCATCAATCACAGCTACTTTTTCTTCTGTTCTTGGGCCTTTCTCTTCTGAACTAAGGCACTTAGTTTTTTTAAGTATTCATTCTCAATTGTAGCCATTTCAAGAGCTTCGATAAGTTCATCTCTTGTCATATCTTTTGGATCTTTTTTGACTACTTCTTTGTTTTGTTTTGCCATAGATGGTTTCTTACCTCTTTTTAATAATTTTAAACCATCTATGCCTTTGTCTTTATATATCTTATGCCAATTGATTAATAAACTATTTTTTATACCAACCGATAGTGCTACAGAAGTATAAGATTCACCAGCTTCAACTCTATTAATTAATTCTATTCTTTGATTAATATCTAATGTTGGTTTACCATGTTCTAGACCTGCTTCACCTAATGAGTCATATATTCTTGTCCATTTTCTTACTTGATCTTGAAAACTTTTGTGTTTTGCCCCTGGCGGATCTTCAATATAATCTCCATTCTTATACCTTTGAACACATTCTAGTTTAAATTCTTTTGAATACTTCATATAAAAAGTGACCTCCTAAAGTTGGTCTAACTTTTGGGGGTCACTACATTTTAAAAACTGCCCATAGAATTTAATAATTATTCATCAGTTGTCATTCCGAATTCATCAGTAACTGGAACATCTTCATCGCCAACTTCTTCTTCGCTTACCGCTGAAACATATTCACTTAGATATACGTCTTGTTCGGCACCCTCTAATAATGCAGGAACATTTATCACAATACCATCTAAATCATATGGAAGAGCAATTGTCATATCAATAGTTTCTTTTGAACTTGTTTGACTCTTTTTAACTACTAAAGTAACTTTTAATTTTTGTCCCGTTAAAGTCAAAGAAGTACGTTCATCTTTATTTAATGTAGCAATCTTTTTACCATCATATGATACTTCTATTGACTCATATGCATCATAATTTGATCCACTTAATTTCATATTATCGAAATAAACTGTGTGGCCTCTTCCAATTATGAAACATACAATCGAAATAGCAACAAGAACAATAATCAAGGCAGATGTGAATAATAACTTACGAATATTAATTTTCATATTATTCTTTCTCCTTTGCATTTTGAGCATCAGCTAATAGCTTGCCATTAGATTTTTGTTTTCTTTTTCTAACTTCATACATAATCAAAGCAGCAGTTATTACAGCATATGAAATAAACACTCTGAAATACTCACCGACCATTGAATCACCCGTAATCTTTGTGCCAACTGTTGGGGCAACAATAAACAATGTGTGGAATAAAATAACTCCTAAGAACACATTTCCAATTGAAGCCTTGTCAACAGAAGCTCCGCCTACAAGTAATGCTGCTATTGCGAACATTCCAATATTTGAATGTGATGAATAAGTTGAGAAACTAGATAAATTTTGTACATAAAGAACCATTCCAAAGCCAGCCATTACTGTAGAAATTATCATTGCGATAACTCTTGTTTTTTCAACATCAATACCAGCCGCTCTAGCAACTTCCATGTCTTGACCAACAGCTCTCATATCTTGACCAAGTTTTGTCTTTCTAAACCATATTACAAATACACATACTGAAGCAATAATTAATAATGTCAAAACAGGAATTTTAATACCAGCAATTCTAAACGATATAGCATTATCAATACATTGTCTATTATTTAACATAGATACTGTATTTCTAATACCATATCCTCTAGATAATTTAATTGAAGTGTGTTTAATTGGAATAATTGATCCCATTGCGTATAAAACAACCAAAGTATATATTCCATTCATAAAGAATGAAAGAATATAACTTGTAACCATTTCTCTTGATTTAGCCATATTCAATATTTTTCCTGCAAACCATCCTAATAAAACAGAAATAGGAATAGAAATAATACAAGAAAGTACCATCGCAGGTATACCCCAAATTTGCCAGTCAGAAACTAAGATAATGGCAATTTCAGCAGCCATTGCACCAAGAGTCATACCGAAGTTTAATCCCATTCCGGCTTCAATAGGAATAAGCAAAGATAAGATTAAGAAGGCATTTCTTGTTAATCTTGTCATAACTTCATTAATAATATATGTAGGTGAAAAACCTGATATAGGAACACATATCATACATATAATTATGAACATCGTAGAAACACTGTTTCTTTTAATAAAATTTAAGAATTTTTTCATCTCTTTGGCTCCTCTATCTTTCTAGTTAAAGCAAATAGAATTACACCATTAGAAACAATGATTCTAATTACATCAGATATATCTAAATTGATTAATGAATTTATTACACTTGGTGTTGTAGTAGTAATTGCTTGGAATAATAATGTTCCAATAACAACATTCGAAATTGATGCTTTGTTTACACTTGCACCACCTAAAAGAATTGCAGCAACAGCAGGCATAGCAGCTGAATATGGAGCCGTATATAATTGGACATATCCAAATCCTTGTTCATAACAAATAATTCCAACAGCAGCTAAACAAGTTGATAAAACAACAGATAAAGTTCTTATCTTATCAACATTAATTCCAGCTGCTCTTGCGAATGTTGGATTAGATCCAACGGCAGTCATTGCAGTACCAGTTTTTGTGTGTAAGAATGCCCAAATACCTAACGCAATTAACGCGAAAAACAAAATCGCACCAGTTGGGATTTGCACACCAAATATTTCAAATCTTAAAAAGTCTGATAACACTTCATAGAAATAACTCTCTATTGAAATCAATGTTCTCAAACCATGGCCAGTATAGCCCCAAACAATAATAGGATTTTTATATGGAAGCATTGTCCAAACAATACACATTAAAGATACGGCAGAGAAACCAACATAGGTTGCAATCATCATTTCTCCACCCTTTATCTTGTTTAATAAGAATCCATATAATAAACCAAAAACAATTGCAATTGGAAGTGCAATAGTAATAGCAGCAAAAAACGACATATTACCAGTGAAACCAAATTCAAGTGCTAAAGTAACACCTAATAATCCAGCTTCAATTCCAAGAGGAAGACCAAAATTTAGTCCACATCCAGAATGAATCATAGGAACCATCGAAAGAACTAAAACTGCATTCCAAGCAAATCTATTAAATACATTTGTAAATAATGAAGAAATTTTTGTATCAGCAGCAGGAGCAAGACAAAACATCAAAACAATGAATCCAACGATGATCCATCTAGAGACGCCAAATTCTTTCACTAGATTTTTTATTCTATCTTTCATCTTTACCTCCTTTACACAACCTTATTTATCATTAATTCACCAAATTCTTCAGAAGATTTATTGGCAGGTAAAATGCCAGAAACTGTACCTCCTGAAATAATTGCGATTCTATCACAAATTCCTCTCAACTCTTCAAGTTCAGAAGAAACTATAACAACAGTAATTCCTTTTTCTTTATTCAATTTCTTTAATGCATCTAATACCAGTGCCTTTGCGCCAACATCAATTCCTCTAGTTGGCTCAGATGCAAACAAAAATTTTGGTTCTAATGCAAATGTCTTAGCTAAACAAACTTTTTGTTGGTTACCACCAGATAACGATTTAGCTTTTTGTTTAGAACTTGTACATTTTATTTGAAGTTCTTCTATATATTTTTCTGTAACTTCTTTAATTGCTTTTTCGTCTCTCCACTTGATGAGACCACCAAATAATTTCTTTAAAAATTTATTTTGAATTTGCATAGCTGGGAAAGAAATGTTCCATTCAAGTGATTCATCTAATAATAGTCCAACACCTCTTCTATCTTCAGAAACGAATGCTAAGTTAGAATCTAGACATTTTCTTGGATTGTTTAATTCAATTTGTTTGCCATCAAATTCAACCACTCCACCAGCTTCATATAGACCCATAATGCCGTTTGGAATGCCAAGTTTTCCTTGACCTGCTAAACCACCAATACCGAGAATTTCGCCTTCTCTAATATCAAGAGAAACATCCCTAACTGTTTCGCCAGGCATATCTACCCATAAATTTTTAATAGACATTATAGTTCTAGCATTTTCATTCAAATTTAAATCATGATCAGAAGCATTTTTAATTTCTCTTCCAACCATATTTTTAGTTATTTCTTTTATATTTGTATCTTTTGCGTCTTTATCTAAAACTACAAGACCATCGCGCATTACAACCACTTTGTTGCACACAGTCATTATTTCTTCAAGACGGTGTGTTACAAAAATTACTGCAACTTTATTATCAGACATTGTCTTAATAGAATTTAGTAAAGCTTTGGCTTCAGATTCAGTCAACACAGCTGTTGGCTCATCCAATATTAATATTTTTAAATTATCTTTAGATAATTCTCTTGCGATTTCAGTAAACTGCTTATGACCAACTGGCATTTCAGATATTTTCATTTTTGGATCAATTTCAAATCCCATTTTTTCAATAGCGTGTTCTGCTCTACCAGTCATTTCGTTATAATCTAATGTATTTAATCTTTTACCGAAAATCTCCGAAACAATATTACGTTTTGTTGGTTCACGGTTAAGAAGAATATTCTCAGTTGCACTAAAGCCAGGAATAAGTGAAAACTCTTGATGAACCATACCTATACCTGCTTCAAGGGCATCAAAAGGTGTTTGGAAATTCACCTTTTCGCCATTAACATAAATTTCACCACCATATCCACCTGTTGCGGCTATTTCTTTCATACCAAATAAAATCTTCATTAGTGTTGTTTTACCAGCACCATTTTCTCCACAAAGACCTAAAACATCACCTTCATTCAATGTGATGTTTATATCATTCAATACTTGATTTCCAAAAAAATTTTTTTGGATATTTTTCATCTCCAATAACGGAGCATTTTTTGTATCCATATTACTTACCTCATAAACGAATATAAGGGGAGGATACTCCTCCCCTTATCCATATTAATAATTGTAGTACTTTTCAGGTACTTTTACATCAGTTATATGCATAAATCCTTTGCCCATGATGTAAGTATCAGCATACATTAGAATTACTGAATCTAATGTTACGCCATCAGTTGTTTTATATTTTGAACCATTCCAGTCTTTTCCAGATGCAACTTTGAATGCTGCAGCTATATCACTAGAATTTCCAACTTCTGCATTACCTTTAACTAATTCCATAGCATATTCACCAAGTCCTGAAGATAATGTATAACCCCAAGAACTTGACCATGTTCCAAACCTTCCAGCACCGCCATTAGCAACGATAGCATCTTCAACTTTCTTTAAGATAGCATCGAAGTCACCTGCTTCAGCAGTAGTGTCTAGGCCACCTAATGCTTCAGGATATCCTAATAATGGAGAAGGTAAATCTGCTTCAATAAAGAAACCACCATTCTTTAACAAAGCTTCTAGCATTGGTGCAGTTTCACCATCGTTTGTACAGAAGTATGCAGAATTTTGTCCATACTTTTCAATCCATTTAGGAGTATTTTCCTTCATGAATGCAACAGCACCATCCATACCACCAGCTGAAGTATCAGTTGGGTCTGGTGCTGTTTCTTGAACGAATTTTAATCCTAATTCATTACAAGCAGCTTCCATAATAGCAATTCTTCTTGACATTGTTTCATAAGCTAAGTGACGAGGGAATGATACGTGAACAAATGTATCACATCCTAATTCTTTAGCAGTATGAATCATTAAATAACCACGATCAATGAAGTTGTTGTTAATAACAACATCAGCAACCTTAC
>JAZUIZ010000014.1:0-73592 GCA_045642525.1 Erysipelotrichaceae bacterium | reverse complement strand
GTGTAATGATATGCAACTTTGATTTTACATTTATCTAAAGTCTTTTTTAATTTTATTGCTTCTTCTTGTTTATTAAAGTGAGTTATAACGACGCCACCAATAGATAATTCAACAGCTTGAAAGGCATCTATTAATCTTAATAATTCTTGACTATATGTAATTCCTAAATCTGATCTAATTTTATTTTTTTCTATATGGTCAGCATTAATTACTAAGACCATTTCAACCTTATCTTTAAGGTTTAATAACATTTTGATTTTTGAATCTGGTTCAAATCCTGGAAGTACTCTAGATGCATGATTGTCATCAAATAGTTTTCCTCCAAATTCAAGATATAGTTTATTAAATTTCGCAACTCTTTTTTTAATGTTTTGCGATTGTAGCTTGATATACTTCTTATTATCATATCCAAGTTTCATCGCTAAAATTATACTACATAATATGCTTATATTACTTATAAAAGCTTAATTTTATTTACTTTAACTTAAATATATTATTTGTATGACAGTATTTCTTACTAATAGAAATAATACTTCGAATATGGACTTTTTAAGTTTTTTCTATAAGTTTTTTAGTTCATAAATATGATATAATTTTTATGGCAAAATATTGATTTTGCGTTCGAATTGTTGAATTAAGGAGGATAAAAAATGGCTCGTTTGCAAGATGCAGCTGTAAAACAAATTAGTGAAATTTGTGATCGTTACAAAGATGAAAATACACCACTAATGATGATTTTAAGTGACATTCAAAAAGAATATGGCTATATTCCACTTGAAGTACAGGAATTAGTTTCAGAAAAGACAGGTATTAGTGTTGCTGAAATATATGGTGTTGTAACTTTTTATTCTTTCTTTTCTTTAAAACCAAAAGGAAAGAATGTTGTTGGTTGTTGCCTAGGCACAGCATGTTATGTTAAGGGTGCACAACAAATTATTGATAAGTTCTCTGAAATTTTAAAGATTAAACCAGGAGAAACTTCTGAAGATGGAGAGTTTACACTTGATGCATTAAGATGCATTGGTGCTTGTGGCATTGCTCCAGCTGTTCAAATCAATGGTACAGTTTATCCAAAGATGTCCGTTGATAAGGTGGCTCCATTAATCGAACAATATAGGAATGGAGGTGCTAACTAATGAGCGAAGTTATTAGAACTTTTGAAGAATTGGAAAGCAAACAAGCAACATGTACTAAATGCTTAGATGATAAGTTTACTGGAAAAGATGGCAAACGTCATATCGTTTTATGTGGTGGTACTGGTTGTTTATCTTCTCATTCTAAAGAAATTAGGGAGAAATTTGAAAAGGTAATTCTAGAACAGGGATTAAGTGATAAAGTTACTGTTAACCAAGTAGGTTGTTTTGGTTTTTGTTCTCAAGGCCCATTTGTAAAGATTTATCCAGAAGACACTCTATATAGAATGGTTCATATTGAAGATGTTGACGAAATCATTGAAAAGGATATTAAAAATGGTGAAGTAGTTGAACGTCTATTATATGTTGATCCTCAAACTCAACAAAAAGTTAGAAAACAAGATGATATCGAATTCTATAAGAAACAATTAAGAATTGCATTACATGGATGTGGAGCAATCAATCCAGAAGATATCGATGAAGCTATTGGTGCTGGTGCTTTTGTTGGACTTGCTAAGGCTTTAAAAATGGATAGAAAACAAGTTATCCAAGAAGTATTAGATTCTGGATTAAGAGGAAGAGGTGGAGCTGGTTTCCCTACAGGAAAGAAGTGGTCATTTGTTCCTGACACTGATGGTCCAAAATATTTAGTATGTAATGGTGATGAAGGCGACCCAGGTGCATTCATGGATCGTTCAATACTTGAAGGCAACCCATTCGCAGTTATCGAAGGTATGATGATTGGTGGTTATGCTATTGGTGCACAAAACGGTTACTTCTATGTTCGTGCTGAATATCCAATTGCTGTTAGAAGATTAAAACTTGCAATTAAAGCAATGGAAGAAGTTGGATTACTTGGAGATAATATTTTAGGAACTAATTTTTCATTTAGAGTTCATATTAGATTGGGTGCTGGTGCATTTGTGTGTGGTGAAGAAACTGCATTGTTGAATTCTATTGAAGGAAAACGCGGTATGCCTAGACCTAGACCACCATTCCCAGCTGTTAAGGGATTATGGGGTTGTCCAACATGTGTTAACAACGTTGAGACACTTGCAAACGTTCCATTTATTTTAAGAGAAGGTGCTGCTAAATTTGCTTCAGTTGGCTCTGATAATTCAAAAGGAACAAAAGTATTTGCATTAGGTGGCAAAGTTAATAATGTCGGATTGGTGGAAGTACCAATGGGCACAACTTTGAAAGAATTAATATATGACATTGGTGGTGGCATTCCAAATGGCAAAAAATTTAAGGCTATTCAAACTGGTGGTCCATCTGGTGGGTGCTTGACTGAAAAAGATTTGGATTGTGAAATTGATTACAATAACTTAATCGCTAGAGGCTCAATGATGGGTTCTGGTGGTGCTATTGTCATGGACGAAGATAACTGTATGGTTGATGTTGCTAAATTCTATATGGAATTTATTTGCGATGAATCTTGTGGCAAATGCTCACCATGTCGTATCGGAACTAAGAGATTATTAGAAATCTTAACTAAGATTACTGAAGGCAAGGGAACAATGAGAGATTTAGATGCTCTTGAAGAACTTGCTAATAATGTTAAGACAAATTCATTATGTGGTTTAGGGCAAACTGCTCCTAACCCAATTCTTTCAACTATGAAGGCATTCAAAGATGAATACATTGCTCACATTCAAGATAAGAAATGTCCTGCACATGTATGTAAGAATTTGATGTCTTATGTAATTGATAAAGATAAATGTATCGGTTGTGGTATGTGTGCTAAAGGTTGTCCTGCTAATGCTATTAGTAGAATTGAACCAGAATATATTGCACCAAACCATAAACTTGGTTCTATGCATATTGATGCTAATAAGTGCGTTAAGTGTGGAGCTTGTATAGCTACATGTAAAGTTAACGCTATAAGCAAGGAGTAGAAGGGAGAATAGTTATGGAAATGATTAACATTACTATTGAAGGCCAACAATATCAAGTAGAAAAAGGTCTAACAATATTAGAAGCTGCAAAGAAATGTGGATACAATATCCCAACATTATGTTCTTTCAACCATGGTGAATGCTCTCTTGCGAGTTGCCGTGTATGTTTAGTTGAAGCACAGGAAGGCAAGGCTCCTGCTAAGTTGGTTGCATCTTGTGTGTATCCTGTATCTGAAGGAATGGTTATTTCGATTGGATCTCCTAAAGCTACTGCTGCTAGAAGAACTTCAGTTGAATTATTACTTTCTAATCACTCAAAGAATTGTCAAGAATGTGATAAAAATGGAAATTGTGAATTATTATATGTTGCTCAAATAACTGGCGCTAGAGATGGAATGTATATCGGTTCTCAAACTCCTGTTACAGTTGACCGATTAACTCCATCTATCAAACGTGATACATCAAAGTGTGTATTATGTGGTAGATGTATTGCGAGATGTGAAAACGCACATGGCTTATCTGTTTTAGGATTTGAAAGACGTGGTTTCAATACTATCGTTGCTCCAGCTGAAAATAGATCATTCAAAACTTCTCCATGTATCCTATGTGGACAATGTACAACAGTTTGTCCAACTGGTGCATTAATGGAAGTTAATGATATTGATAAAGTTGATACTGCATTCAAACTTGGCAAACATGTTATTGTTCAAGTTGCCCCAGCAGTTAGAGCATCTCTTGGCGAAGAATTTGGTTTACCAATTGGAACTCCAGTAACCGGCAAGATGATTGCTGCATTGAGAAGATTAGGATTTGAAAAATGTTATGATGTTAACTTTGGCGCTGATTTAACAATCATGGAAGAGGGAACAGAATTATTAGGCAGAATCACAAATGGTGGTACACTTCCTATGATTACTTCTTGTTCTCCAGGTTGGATTAATTATGCTGAATATTACTATAGTGATTTATTGGATCATCTATCATCTTGTAAGTCTCCACATGAGATGCAAGGTGCAATCATTAAATCATATTGGGCAAAAGAAAAAGGAATTGATCCAAAAGATATATTTGTAGTATCAATTATGCCTTGTACTGCTAAGAAGTTTGAAGCAAAACGTCCAGAACTTTCTCACGATGGTATGCCTGATGTTGATGCTGTGTTAACCACTAGAGAACTTGGCAAATTAATTAAGAGATCTGGCATTGAATTTAATAAACTTCCTGATGAAGATTGGGACCAAGATTTATTAGGCGATTATACTGGTGCTGCTGTTATCTTTGGTGTAACAGGTGGCGTTATGGAGGCTGCATTAAGAACTGTATATTACAAACTAACTGGTCAAGAATATGGTGCATTCAAATTTGAAGCAGTTAGAGGACATGATGCTGGTATTAGAGAAGCATCAATTGATATCAATGGTATGACAGTTAATGTTGCTATTGCTTCAGGTATGAAGTCTGCGAAGATTCTATTAGATGATATCAGAGCAGGTAAATCTAAATATCATTTCATTGAAATCATGGGTTGTCCTGGTGGTTGTATCAATGGTGGTGGACAATCATATGTTAGACCACAGTTATTACCTAACGAAGATGATGACATTATTGATACTTATAAAGAAAAGAGAGCTAATGCTTTGTATTCAGAAGATGAAAGACAAACTATTAGACAATCTCACAACAATAAACAAGTTCAAGAACTATATACTAAGTTCTTAGGTGAACCTAATTCTCATCTAGCACATGAATTATTACATACTACATATAATAAGAACCGTGTTAAATTTGATGAATTAAAGAAATAGCATAAAGAACCTCTTAACGAGGTTCTTTATTATGCTAAAATCTAGATATGAATTATTATGATGAATTAATAGAAAAAATAGAAAATCTATTATCTGAGAAAGAATATGAAGAAGCTAAAACTTTGATAATTTCAGAATTGAATTTACCTTATGTTCCAAAGGATATAGAGTCTAAGTTGAATTCATATTTATCAATTATAAAAAATGCTACATATACTATAAAAACATTGTCTGATGATGAAATATTAAATTATTTGGATGATTCTTTTGATAAACAATTGTTGGCTATCGATGAACTCTCTAGAAAAAACCTAAGAGATTATATAGACTGTTGTGATTCTTATCTAAAAGGGAGTGGGTATGCGAATGCTAAAGCTTTGTTAATTGATTCTTTAATAAGACAAGAAATTAACTATAATTTCTCATTTTTGAACGATGGTTCATTAATTGAATTTAACCCATCTGAAATGAATGTTATAGAAGAAACAGATGATTTTAAAGATGCTTTGAAAATATTAGGTGAATATTATTTAAAAGATCCATCAAAACTACAAATGGGCACTGAACTGCTATATAAAGAGTCTTTACTTACTCTTCCTATGCAAATTGACGGCAAAAATGTCTCAAAAAAGATAATTGATTATATTGATAAAGCTTTTAGTGCTAAATAAGTACTAAAATGAAGCATTTTATAGAAAATAGTTTCTAATAATGATAAAATATTCTAGGCTAGAAGGAGATTTAGTTATGTCTGAATATAAAAAAATTGAGAGTTCAAAAGCTGAGCTAAAATGTACTTTAGAAGGTGAAAAATGGGCCGATGCTATAAAATCGTCTTTTAATAAATTAGCTGCTAAAGTTGAAATTAAAGGTTTTAGAAAAGGTCAAGCACCAAAGAATCTAGTTGAGAAATATATTTCTCATAACGAGGTTTTATTAGAGGCCGCCGAAAGTTTGGCTCAAAATGCATTGACTGATGCAATAAAAGAACATGACATTCAATTAATTGATAGACCATCGTTAAAATTAGACGAAATCAATGATGAAAAATGCGTTTTAACTTTTGATTGTACAGTTACACCAGATATTAAATTAGGCGATTATAAAAAACTAGAATATAAAGTTGAAGATGTCAAAGTTGAAGACAAAGATGTTGATGATGATATAGCTAAACTTCTTGATAGAAAAGCTGATCTTGAATTGGTTGAAGATGGAACAGTCGAAGATGGAAACACTGCTGTTATTGATTTTGAAGGTTTCTTAAATGGTGAAGCATTCGAAGGCGGCAAAGGTGAGAATTATGATTTAGTAATCGGTTCACACTCATTTATTCCTGGCTTTGAAGAGCAGCTAATTGGCATGAAGGCTGAAGAAACTAAAGAAATCAAAGTTACATTCCCAAATGATTATCAAGCTGAAAACTTAAAAGGTAAAGAAGCGACTTTTAAGGTTACAGTTCATGAAATAAAGAAAAAAGTATTACCTGTGCTTGATGATGAATTTGTTAAAGAACAAAAAATCAAAGATGTTAATACAGTTGATGAATTGAAAGAATACACAAGAAAATATTTAACCGATGCTAAGAAACAAGTTGCCGAAAACAAAGCGGATGAAGAATTAGCAAATAAACTTGCAGAAATAACAGAGGTTGAAATTCCAAAAATCATGATTAAGTCTGAATTAGACTCTATGGTTCAAAATTATGAACAAAGAATGATGCAACAAGGTTTAACTTTAAATAAATTTATGGAATTAACTGGACAAACAATGGAACAGTTAAGAGATTCAATGAAGGATGATGCTGCAAAGAGAATAAAGATTAATTTAGCATTAAGTGAGATAGCAAAAAATGAAAAAATCGAAGTAAACGATGCAGATGTTAATAACGAATACGAAAAGATGTCTAAAATGTATGGTATTTCAATGGAAGATATTAAGGTATATGTTCCAGAAGATAATATTAGAAGTGATTTAAAGATTCAAAAGACTTTGGATTTACTTAAAAAATAATTAAAGACGCTTTGCGTCTTTTATGTTTAATAGGAGGTTAATGATATGAGCAATAATTTATCTTTCCCACTATTGTGTACTCGTGGTGCTGTAATATTCCCGATGCAAGATTTAGCAGTTGAAGTTGGAAGAAAAGCAAGCATTGATTCAGTTAATTTTTCTAATGAAAATAATAGCAATATTGTTATCGTTTCACAACGTGACTTAACTGTAGATCAACCAGGACCTGATGATTTGTTTGAGTACGGAACAATATGTCGAATTAAATCTTTTAGAGAAAAAGAAGATCATTTAAAAGTTATTTTCACTGGTTTATCAAGATGTAAAATTACGAAACATTTTGTTAAATCAGATGTAAATTTTGTTGAAATTGAAGAATTAAAAGATATTGTTGATGATGAAGAAGAAATCGAAACATTAACAAAAAAAGCTATTGCTGAATTTAACTTAATTGCACAAAAATATGCTAGGCCAGGATTTCCTGTAAGACAACTGAATGCTTTTGATGCTCAGCTAGCATCTGTTTTGGTTGATACATTTGCTCAATTGTATTTACAAAATATAATGGATAAGCAATTATTTTTAGAAGAAATAAATGTTACCAATAGAGTTCATATGATGCTGGATAAAATTGATAAAGAAAGAAATATGGACATCATCGAACAAGAAATTAATGAAAAAGTTAAGGAAAGTATCGAAGATGGACAGCGTGATTATTATTTAAGAGAAAAATTAAAAGCAATTAAAGATGAGCTTGGAGGAAATGATGGCGGCTCTGACATTGACGATCTAAGAGATAGGGTAGAAAAAGAACCATATCCTGAAAATGTTAAGGCTAAAGCAAGAGAAGAGTTTAAACATTATGATATGCTTCCTCCATCAACTGGAGAAACTGGTGTGATTAGGACATATCTTGAGTGGCTTTTAAATGTTCCTTGGTATCAAAAGTCTCAAGATAACGAGGATTTAAAAGCAGCTAGTGCAATATTAGATGAAGATCATTATGGCTTGGATAAAGTTAAAGAAAGAATTCTTGAATATTTAGCAGTTAAACAAATGACTAATTCTTTAAAGGCACCTATAATTTGCTTGGTTGGTCCTCCTGGTGTAGGAAAAACATCGCTTGCTAAATCTGTCGCAAGGGCTCTTGATAGAAACTTTGTAAAGATTTCTTTGGGTGGCGTTAGAGATGAGGCAGAAATTAGAGGACATCGTAGAACTTATTTAGGATCTATGCCTGGAAGAATTATTCAAGGCATGAAAAGGGCCGGTACATTAAATCCTGTTTTTTTGATTGATGAAATTGATAAAATGTCATCCGATTATAAAGGTGATCCATCTAGTGCTATGTTAGAAGTCTTGGATCCTGAACAAAATAATCAATTTTCTGATCATTATTTGGAAGAACCTTATGATTTATCGGATGTGTTGTTTATTTGTACTGCTAATTATCGCGATAATATCCCACCGGCACTATTAGACAGATTAGAAATAATTGAATTATCAAGCTATACAGAATATGAAAAACAAATGATAGCTAAGAATCATTTGTTAAAGAAACAATTGGAATTAAATGGATTAAAAGACAATCAATTTTCTCTATCTAATGACATGATTATTTATCTTATTAGGCACTATACTAGAGAAGCTGGTGTTAGACAATTAGAGAGAACAATTGGTTCTTTATGTAGAAAATCAGTTCTAGCAATTTTAAAGGAAAAGAAACGTTCAATTACAATCACTAAAAAATTAATCAATGAATGGCTTGGCCACGAAATATACGATTACGGAACAAAAGAAAAGAAAAATCAAATTGGTGTTGTAACGGGTCTTGCATATACTTCATTTGGCGGTGATGTTCTTCAAGTTGAAGTAAATTACTTTGAAGGAAAGGGCAAGCTTGAAGTTACTGGAAAGCTTGGTGAAGTTATGGTTGAATCAACTAAAATTGCTCTTGACTACATAAAAGCAAATGCATCAAAATATAATATTCCAATTGAATTTTTTGAAAAACATGACATTCATATTCATGTTCCAGAAGGTGCTGTTCCAAAAGATGGTCCATCAGCTGGTGTAACTTTAACTACTGCTCTTGTTTCTGCACTAACTGGAAGAGCCGTAAAAAAAGATGTTGCTATGACTGGCGAGGTTACTTTAAGAGGCAATGTGTTGCCAATTGGTGGCTTAAAAGAAAAATCTCTTGCAGCACATAGAAGTGGTATTAAAACTATTATTATTCCAAAAGGAAATATTAAAGATTTAGATGATGTGCCACAAACTGTCAAAGATGATGTCAAATATATACCTGTTGATAAAGTAGACCAAGTAATTTCTGAGGCATTAGTTTAGTGATTAAATTTATTAAGTCAGCAAAATACAAAGACGACTTCCCAAAAACAAATAGGGAAGTTGTTTTTGTGGGAAGAAGCAATGTTGGAAAATCTTCATTAATAAATTCTTTGTTTGGCAAAGTCGCATATGTTGGAAAAACACCTGGAAAAACTAGATTATTAAATTTTTTTAATGTCGATGATGTTTTAACTATCTGTGATGCACCTGGTTATGGTTATGCCAAAAGAAACGAAGCTGAAATTATAGAATTTGGTGAAATAATGGAAGGTTATTTTAATAATAGAATAGTAAACTTATGTTTATTAATAATTGATATTAGACGAATACCTAATGAAGACGATGTCAACATGCTAAACTATTTGAGAGATAGAAATATCAAAACTATAGTAGTAGCGAACAAATGTGATAAATTGAATAAAAATGATATTAAAAAATCTGTTTCTAGTATAAGCGATATCCTTGAAGTTCCACCAAACAAAATTATCTGTGTTTCAACTCTATCGAAATTGAATATTGATTTTTTGAAAAGCATCATCATTGAAAAATAACAGTTCTATAATCACTCTAATAATAGAATTAATTCAAATTATCTAATTTCCTTCTTTGTTATCAATGTATAAGAATGTATTTCTATAGAAAAAGGATTTTAATAAAAGTGATAATGTATAAATAATCTGATTTTTATTGAATAATGGTATATATTATAATAGAATTATTGTAGACGTTGAAAAGAAGAAAGTAGTTAATTTGGAAATTTAGAGATGTGACGGTTGGTGAAAGTCATACTGGAATTAATGAAAACGTTGTCTTGGAGTTTACGTATGTACGTGTTGCTCGCGTTAAGAGTGTAAGCAATAAATTAAGGTGGTACCTCGCTATAAGCGACCTTTGTACCACTTTTTTATTTTTTGGAGGAAATGAAAATGTTGAAAGATAAGTACAATCCCAAAGAAGTCGAAGAAGGAAAATATCAGAATTGGTTAGACAATCATTATTTTGAATGTGGTGATATGAATAAAAAACCATATTGTATTGTTATTCCACCACCAAATGTAACTGGAAAATTACATTTAGGCCATGCAATGGATAACACAATTCAAGACTTACTGGCAAGATATAAACGTTTAAAAGGCTATGATGTATTATGGGTTCCTGGAATGGACCACGCTGGTATAGCTACGCAAGCTAAAGTTGATGAAAGATTAAAAAGCCAAGGAATATCTCGTTATGATCTTGGAAGAGAAAAATTTTTAGACAAAGCTTGGGAATGGAAAGATGAATATTCGAACTTCATTAGGTCTCAATGGGCTAAGCTTGGAAATAGTACTGATTATCGAAAAGAAAGATTTACTTTAGATGAAGGTTTATCAAAAGCTGTTGCTCAAGTTTTTGTAACGTATTATAAAGAAGGCTTAATTTATCAAGGAGCAAGAGTTATAAATTGGGACCCTCAAGCGAAAACTGCATTGAGCAATATTGAAGTTATACATAAAGATGTTGAAGCATTTATGTATTATTTAAAGTATCACATTGAAGGAAGCGATCAGACGTTTGAAGTTGCAACAACACGTCCTGAAACTATGTTTGGAGATGTTTGCATTGTTGTTAATCCAAATGATGAAAAAGCAAACTATTTAATTGGCAAAAAAGCAATTAATCCTGCAAATGGACAAGTACTTCCTATAATTGGTGATGAATATATTGAAATTGGTTTTGGGACTGGTATCATGAAATGCACTCCAGCGCACGATCCGAACGATTATCAAATTGCTTTAAGACATAATTTACAAATGCCAATTTGTATGAATGAAGATGGAACAATGAACGAACTTTGTGGTGAATTTTGTGGTTTAGATAGATTTGAATGTCGTGAAAAATTACTTGAAAAGTTTAAAAAAGATGGCAGTTTTATTAAAGCAGATAAAATAATTCACAGCGTAGGACATTCCGAAAGAACTGGTGTTATGATTGAGCCATATTTGTCTAAACAATGGTTTGTTAAGATGAAACCTTTAGCCAAAGCTGTTTTAATTAATCAAGAAAAGGATGAAACGAAGATTAACTTTTATCCTAAACGATTTGAAAAAACATTTATTCAATGGCTAGAAAATATTGAAGATTGGTGTATTTCTAGACAACTTTGGTGGGGACATAGAATTCCTGTATGGTATCACAAAGAGACTGGAGAAATATATTGTGAAGTTGATCCACCAAAAGACATTGAAAATTGGAATCAAGACGAAGATGTTTTAGATACATGGTTTTCAAGTGCCTTGTGGCCATTTACTACTCTTGGTTGGCCAAATACTGAATCTGCTGATTTGAATAGATATTTTCCAACATCATGTATGGTTACTGGCTATGACATAATCTTCTTTTGGGTTGCTAGAATGGCATTTAGTGCTAGACATTTTATGAATGATGTTCCATTTAAAGATTGTTTAATACATGGCTTAATTAGAGATGAAAAAGGAAGAAAGATGTCTAAGTCATTGGGGAATGGCATAGATCCTATTGATTTAATTGATCGATATGGTTGCGATTCATTAAGATTATTCTTATCAACTAATTCAACTCCTGGTTTAGATATGAATTATTCAACTGAAAAGATGGAAGCTGGTTGGAATTTTATTAATAAATTATGGAATGCTTCAAGATATGTTTTAATGAATTGTGATGATACTTATTCATATAATGAGCCATCAATTAAAAATGAGATTGATTGTTGGATTGTAAATAAATTAAATAAAACTATTGAATCAGTGACTTCCAATCTAGACAAATATGAATTGGCAATTGCTGGAAACGAAATAATAGATTTTGTTTGGAATGACTTTTGCTCAATGTATATTGAATTTACTAAATCAGCATTAAACAGTGATGATATCAATTTAAAACATCAAACATTAGATACATTGCTATATGTTCTTCAATCTATTTTAAAATTATTACATCCATTTATTCCTTTTGTTACTGAAGAAATATATCAAGCTATTAATGGAAGTGATGTTTCGATTATGAAAGAGTCATGGCCACAAATAAAAAATGTTGATGTAGATTCTGCAAATAATATTGATAATATTATTGAAATTATTAAAACAACACGTGAAATTCGCACAGAAAATAATATTAAACCTTCATTAGAATTGCATGTTTTAATTGATGGTTTTAAATTAAGCGAATCTTTGTCTTCTATCATATATAGAATGTGTAAATTAAACATAATAGATAATACAGAAGAAGAAACAATTGTAAGACCAACTATATTTGGCAAAATATCATATATTATGAATGAAATTGTTGATAAAAAAGCAGAGTTGGAAAAAATCAATAAGGAACTTGAAAGATTAGAAAACGAAATAACAAGATCTAACAATATGCTTGCTAATGAAAAATTTATTTCTAAAGCACCAAAAGAAAAGGTTGAAGAAGAAAAAGCTAAACTTATAAATTATCAAAATTCATACAACACATTATTAGAGAAGAAAAAGGAGTTTAATTGATGGCTAAAAAACATTCATTATTAAAAACTATTGGTGGTATATCTATAGCTGGCGTAGCTACTTATGCTTCTTACAAAATTTTAAGTGAGTCTATTTTTAATTATGTTTTCAAGAAACATGAGATTCAAGATGATATCGATGAAAAATATTACAATTGGTTTGATGCTTCGAAAAAGAGTCAAATTAATGTTAAATCATATGATGGTTTGATGCTTAATGGTTTTTTAATCGAAAATCACAAGACGAACAATTATGTAGTATTGGTTCACGGTATTTGGTCTAACAAAAATTTCATGCTTCCATATGCTTATGAAATAGATAGACTAGGATACAATATTTTGTTAATAGATCAAAGGGCATCTGGCGAATCAGAAGGTGAATATTATACATATGGTTTAAAAGAATCTTTTGATTTAGTAAACTGGTCTAATTATTTAGTCCAATATAATCCTAAGATCAACATTTGTCTATTTGGGGTTTCAATGGGAGCCGCATCTTGCATGATGGCAACACAAAATTCTTTGCCTAGTAATGTTAAATGTGTAATAGAAGATTGTGGATACTCATCTCTAGAAGATGAGTTATCAAGTTATCTTAAAAATAAGTACAATGTTTCAAATCCTGGAATTGTTTTAAAATTATTTGAAGTTATAATGTTTGAAAAATTTGGATTTAAATTTAAAGATATTAGTGCAAAAAGATGCTTAAATACTAACGTTTTGCCAATTTTATTCATTCACGGAAAGAAAGATAAACTTGTTCCTTTTGAAATGGTGAAGGAATTATATAACGCAAATGTTGGAGACAAAAAAATTTTTATGGTTGATGAAGCAGACCACTCACAATGTTTTTATGATAAAGAATATTTTTCTGTCATAAAAAAATTCCTAAAAAATTATTTATAAAATGTTGCATTCTATAAAAAATGTCTTTATAATTTTAAGTAGAGATTTAACTGGTTACTCTTTAACAAACCAGAATAAAAAAAGGAAGGATAAAAATTTTTATGCCAACAAAGAGAAAAGTTGCAAAGAAAGCTGCTGCTAAGAAAGCTGTTAAGAAAGCTGTTGCTAAGAAGGCAGTTGCTAAGAAAGCAGTTAAGAAAGCAGTTAAGAAAGCTGCTGCTAAGAAAACTGCTGCTAAGAAAGCTGTTAAGAAAGCTGTTAAGAAAGTTGCTGCTAAGAAAACTGCAAAGAAACCAGCTAAGAAAACTGCTAAGAAGCCAGCTAAGAAAACTGCTAAGAAAGCTAAATAGTATTGTTTTAAAAAAAGAAACTCAATTGAGTTTCTTTTTTTTATTTATTTTTATCTTGTTGTTTGATAAATATTATAAATTAAAGTAAAATTTATTTATAAACAAAGAACAAGACATGACGTATTAGTAAATATTATAGAGAGATCGTGGTTGGTGCAAACGATTATATATAACTAATATAGTTACTACTTGTGAGTGCTATCAATAATAGCCGTTAATACACGTTACGTATGCGAAGTTAGAAGAATAGGTGGTACCGCGATTTTTCGCCCTAGGGTCCACCTTTTTTATTGGAGGTAATCATATGATTAACATTAAAGAAAATGAAAAATTAAATGTATTAAACCATTCATGTGCTCATTTATTAGCGCAAGCAGTAAAACACTTATTTCCAAATGCTAAGTTTTGGGTTGGCCCGGTTATCGAAGATGGATTTTATTACGATATTGATTTAGGCGATCATTCTATAACTGATGAGGATATAGAAAGAATTGAAAAAGAAATGAAAAAGATTGCTAAAGATGGCAAGAGAATAATTCGAAGTGAAATTTCCAAGAAAGAGGCTCTTGAGATGTTTAAGGATGACGAATACAAAATTGATTTGATAAACAATATGGAAGATGGGTCAATTATCTCGATTTATACTCAAGGTGATTTCACTGATTTGTGTAGAGGACCACATGTTGAAACAGTGAAAGAACTTAAAAATTTTAAGTTATTGAAACATTCTGGCGCTTATTGGAAAGGTGATGCAAATAATAAAATGTTGCAAAGAATATATGGTGTATGTTTTCCAACCGAAGAAGAACTTGCAACTCATTTGAACCAGATAGAAGAAGCTAAAAAAAGAGATCATAGAAAAATTGGCAAAGAAATGGAATTGTTTATGATGTCTGACTATGGACCTGGTTTACCATTTTGGCTTCCTAATGGATATACTTTGAGAAGAACACTTGAAGATTTTTGGCTAAAATTGCACGCAGAACGTGGATATACTACAATTGACACTCCTATATTTTTAAATAGAGAATTATGGGAGACTTCTGGCCACTGGGATCATTATAAAGATGATATGTATACATTTGATGTTGAGGATGGAACATATGCTATTAAGCCAATGAATTGTCCTGGTGCTATTCTTGTATATAATAATTCTCTTCATTCATATAAAGAATTACCATTAAGATATTCTGAATTAGGTCACGTTCATAGATATGAGGCATCTGGCGCTTTGAGTGGATTATTTAGAGTTAGAGGATTTACTCAAGATGATGCGCATATATTATTAATGGAATCTCAAATTGGTGAAGAGGTGGCACGTATTCTTGAACTTTACGATCATGTATATTCAATTTTTGGATTAAATTATTCTATTGAATTGTCTACTCGACCAGAAAGTTTTATAGGTGAAATTGAAGTTTGGAATGAGGCTGAAAAAGCTCTTGAAAAAGCATGTTTAGCAACTGGCCATCAGTTTAAGATTAACCCTGGAGATGGTGCTTTTTATGGACCTAAACTTGATTTTAAATTGACTGATTCACTTGGAAGAATATGGCAATGTGGAACTGTTCAACTAGATATGCAACTTCCTGGAAGATTTAACTGTACATATATTGCTGAAGATGGTAGTAAGAAAACTCCAGTAATGATACATAGAGCATGTTTTGGTTCGCTTGAAAGATTTATTGGCATATTAATAGAACATTATGCCGGTGTCTTTCCATTATGGCTTGCACCAAGGCAAATATGCATTATTCCTGTAAATGGAGAAGTTCACAATGACTATGCTGAATTAATAAAATCTAAACTTGTAAATGCTGGTTTTAAAGTTGAAGTGGATAATAGAAATGAGAAACTTGGTTATCGTATGAGAGAAGCACAAATTGCCAAGATTCCTGTGGTATTGGTTGTTGGCGACAATGAAATGAATTCTAATTCAGTTAATGTTAGAAGACATGGAAAAGAAGGACAGATTTCTATGAATATTGATGAATTGATTAGTTCTTTATCAAACGAAGTTGAAAAGAAGTTATAATCCATTTATATCAATTATCTTTAAAAACAAAATATAAAATTATAGTTTTAAAAAGTCCGATTAGGACTTTTTAAATTTATTAATTATTTCATCAACTTTTATATTTTCAGCTTCATCAGCAGTTCTAGGCTTAAACTCAACAATATTATCTACAACACCTTTACCAACTGTTATTCTATATGGTATTCCGATTAATTCTGCATCATTAAATTTAACTCCTGGTCTCTCGTCTCTATCATCTAATATACATTCAATTCCAGCTTTTGTTAGATTGTCATATATTTCATTAGCAATTTTAACTTGCATATCATCTTTTGTAGACATGATTAAGATTATTGCTTTATATGGAGCTACTGTTTCAGGCCAAATAATGCCTTTTTCATCGTGGTTTTGTTCAACTATTGCAGCCATTGTTCTTCCGATTCCAATGCCATATGAACCCATCCAAACGTCTTGTAATTTGTTCGATTCATCTGCATATTGCAAATTCATTGCTTTAGAATATTTTGTTCCAAGTTTGAAAGTATTTCCGATTTCAATTCCTTTTGTGAATTTCAATGGTTTTCCACATTTTGGACATAAATCTCCATTTTTTGCGTTAACGATATCTGAAACCAAATCATACTTAATATCATTAATGTTTGCATTGATAAAATGGTAACCTTTTTTGTTTGCGCCACATACAAAATTTGTCATTTCCAATATTTCTTTGTCGATAACAACTTTACAATTTAGTCCAATTGGGCCACAGTACCCAGGCACAACATTTGATGTCGATATTAATTGATCATCGGCGAAATTGATTTCTTGTGCGTTTAACAATTTTAGAACTTTTGTCTCATTCAATTCTCTTTCACCATTCATGAAGAAAACTACCAATTCTCCATCTACATTCATAATTAATGCTTTTACTGAATTGCTTGTTGAAATATTTAAAAACTTGCAAACATCTTCTATAGATTCACAATTTGGAGTTTCAACTTCTTCAATTTGTTTTATTTCAACCGGTTTTGATTTTGATGGCCTTATTGTTTCGGTAACTTCCATATTTGATGAATAGTCACAATCTTCGCAATATATAACTGTATCTTCGCCAAGAGGGGTTATTGCTTGGAATTCTTCAGATAATAATCCACCCATAATGCCAGTGTCAGCTTTTACAACTCTATATTTAAGACCTAATTCATCAAATGATTTTTTGTATGCATCAAACATCAATTTATATGATTTATCTAATCCTTCTTCATTTGAATCAAATGAGTAGGCATCTTTCATTACGAATTCTTTAACTCTTACTAGACCAAATCTTGCTCTAGGTTCATCTCTAAATTTATCTTGAAATTGATATAAATTGAAAGGCATATTCTTGTATGACTTAATCATTGATTTTGCAGCGTATGCAAACAATTCTTCATGTGTTGGCCCAAGCACCATTTGTTTTCCAGTTCTATCCTTTAATTTATATATTGAAGGACCGAACCCTGACATTCTGCCAGAGTCTTCGTAGTATTCAGAAGCAATTAATGCTGGCATTTTTAATTCTTGTGCACCTGTAGCATCCATATTTTTTCTAATAATATTTTCTATTTTATTTGATACTTTAAGTCCAAGAGGAAGCATCATATACACTCCAGCAGATGTTTTTTTAATATATCCTGCTTTCACAAGAAGGTTGCCTGATGTTGAATCTTCTTCTCTTTGATCCTCTCTTAACGTAAAGAAATATTTATTTTTTAATTTCATATTTTTCCCCCATAACAATTATATTATCTATACTTTTCAAAATTTTTAAAATGTAATTTTGCGACATTATTTAGTTCGCTTTTCGGGTATTTTGTTAAAAATAATTCGATTGTTTTATTAATATTTGCGAGATCTGAACTACCTTTGGGAAATTCAATCCCATATTTTGCGTTTAATTTGTCCATATATTCTAGAAAAGCATATCTAGAAATAATCGATCCAACGGCAACGGCAGGATATTTTGATTCAGCTTTTGTTTCAAATAACAAATCCCTATATATTTCCTTTTCACCATCTAAATATGCATAATAATCGGCTTGTGGGCAAAATTCATCTACATATGCTGTTTTTGGTATATCGTAGCCCTTGTTTTGCATATTAATATATGCTTTGTTATGCATTTTTGCTTTAATAGCATTTAAATTATCGTTTTCATGAACTTTGTTATACGTTGCATTGTCTAAAATTAATAATGAATGTTTAAATTTGTTAATACATTCTTTTCCAATTTTCCTGATGTATTCATCTTCCAATTGTTTTGAGTCAGTTATATGATTCTTTTTTATAAAATCATAGTCATTTTCTTCAACAATCGCTCCACAAACTACAACTGGGCCAAAACAATCACCAGTTCCAACTTCATCGCTGCCTGCTTGTCTTATATTTTTGACATCAATATATGCTTGAGCATAAAAGAAGGCATCGTTTCCTTGAAAAACAACTTTATCAGTCTTATAGATAGAAATTGTTAAGTTATCTTTTTGAATAAATGTGTCAATATACTCATTTGCGTTTGGCTTAATATATTCACAAAAAGTATCTTTAATTCTCGCAATTTTATCTTTGCTTAATTTAAATGAAAATGTCGCCATATATTAAGTATATCAAAGTTGAATAATGTTCGAAATTTGGGCTAAAATTAGGTTATATGTTAGTTCCTAAGAGTATTTTTGTATTTATTGATATATTTGTAATAGCATTATTTTTGATTTTTATGATAATTGGATATAAAAAAGGATTTTTTTATGAGTTGTTGTCACTTGTATATACTGCTTTATCTTGCTTGGGAGCTTGGTTTTTAGCTCCAATATTCGCAAATTTGTATCCTATAATCAAATTGAAAAATATAACTACTGAAATCGAAATAATAAACAAATTCGTTGATTTAGAAGCAGTTTTAAATTCAATTGTATATTTTGTTATTGTTTTTCTGCTATTTAAGTTATTGTATATAATACTTGTTGCATTATTTAAAGGTGTCAATAAAGTTCCTGTTGTTGGTAAACTTAATAAATTCTTTGGTTTACTAGTTGGAGTATTAAATGCGGCCATAGTCTCTTTATTATTGTCTATGTTACTCACACTGCCTATATTTAAAAATGGCAATGAAATTATAAATGGTACTGTTTTTAAGTATGTAAATAAATATTCTGAAACTATATTATCTTATACAATTGATAATATAAATTTAGATCATATGAAAGAACAATTTGATAGTTTTGATGTAAATGCTGCAAGAGAACAATTTAAAGAATATTTAGATTTTAAGAATAGTTAAATGAATAAATATAATTGCCTTGATTTAGATATAATTAAAAAAAATGTTGCATCTTTTGCTTCAATTGCTGAGGCTAAAGAATACATTTTGAATGAACAAGTTATTTTTAATCCATTAAGAATCAAACAAAACTGTATTGAGACTTCTGAAGCTTTAAAAATAATAGGCGATAATATAAATGTTCAGTTTTCTGGTATTGAATCACCTAATGCTATATTAGATAAGGCTGATAAGAAAATATCTCTCGATGCTCTTGAACTAAAAAATGTTTTAGTGTTTCATAATCATTGCGAAAGAATATTCAATATTTTTAAAAATATTGACAGTAACTTAAATATTAAAGATTATACCGACTCACTAGTAATTGAAAATGTTATCTTTGATAAAATTAATAATTGCATAGACAATTCTGGGCAAATAAAAGAAGATGCAACTAGTGTTCTTAAAAATATAAATGAAAAAATTGAATCAATAGATAAAACTCTTTATAGTAGGGCGGAACAATTTATTTCTAAAAATTCTTCTTCTTTACAAGAAACTTCTATTTATAGTAGAGATAATCGTCTAACTTTTTTAATTAAAAATTCTGATAAAAACAAATTCGGAGGTTATGCATACGGCAATTCCGCTTCTGGTTTGGCTACATATGTTGAGCCTGCAATATTTATTGATTTGAATAATGAAAAAATAAAGTTAATTCATGACAAACAAGATGAAATTGATAGAATTCTTAAAGAATTAACTTTTCTTGTTTCGACCATTAGTGATAAATATCGCCATAATTTTGATTCTTTGTTAAAACTTAATGTAATTTTTTCTAAAGCAAATTATGGTTTGAAAAATAATGGCATTATTCCTAGTTTTGTTGATGAAAAATACTTTGACTTTAAAGATTTGTGCCATCCGTTATTAGATTTTAAAACTGTAGTATCAAATTCATATAGGATTTACGAACCATTTCTTGGTATTGTTATTTCTGGTTCTAATACAGGAGGCAAAACCGTTTCTTTAAAGGCTATTGGTTTAAGCATATTGATGTCTTATCTAGGAATACCAATTGTTGCATCTAGTGCTTCTATACCGTTTTATAAATATATATATGTTGATATAGATGATAATCAATCTATTCAAGATTCTTTATCAACTTTTTCAGCACATATTACAAATATAAATAATATTCTTAATCACGCAGATGACAATTCTTTGATATTAATCGACGAATTAATAAGCGGAACCGATCCAAAAGAAGCACAGGCAATTTCGCTTTCAATTTTGGACAAGATTAAAGAAATTGGTTCTATTTTTGTTATTACAACGCATTTCGATGATATAAAAAACTATTCATACAATGATGAAAAAATATTATTATCTTCAGTAGGGTTTGATTTTGAAACATTGAAGCCGACATATAAGTATCATGAAAATTCAATAGGAAGTTCTAATGCTTTGGAAATTGCTTCAAGGTATTTTGATGATGAAAATATAGTTGAGAATGCTAAAAAGTATTTAAAAGAAAAGCAAAGCAAACAAGATGAATTAATAGAAACATTGTCAAAACAAATTGAAGAGGAAGAACTAAGGAATAATAAATTAGAAAATTTAATAGAAGAAAATAATACATTAAAAGATGAATTAAATAATAATATACTTGAATTTGAGAATGAAAAGAAGCAAATTTATCAAAAGTATATTCAAGAATTACACGACTACATAGAAGATATTAAAAACAAAGCAAAAGATAAAATAGAAAGTATTAATAATAATACTAATAAAACTATCATTAAAGAAATAGATAGTCTTAAAAATTATGATTATATTGATACTAAATCTATTGATACTTTTAGTGTTGGAGATTTTGTAAGAATCAATAATAATGAACAAATTGGACAAATAACTGATATTAAAAATGATAATGTTACGATTAATTTAAATGGCATTACTATTAAAACAAATGTTTTAGATTTGACAAAAATGCCTAAAGTTTCAAAAAAATCAACATATGTTGAAAGACCTAGAAAAGCAAATATTCCACGTGAAATAAATTTGATCGGGCAAAGAGTTGAAGACGGTGTTGTATTGATGGAAAAATATTTAAATGATGCGAGTCTAGCTAACCATTCTAGTGTAAAAATAATTCATGGAATTGGAACGGGAGCCTTAAGAAGTGCTTTGCGTGAAAAACTTAAAAAAATACCATATGTTAAAAGTTTTAAAGATGGAGATTTTTATGATGGAGGCTCAGCAGTTACAATAGTTGATTTAAAATAATGGAAATTAAGGAAAAACTTAAGACATTACCAAAAAAACCTGGTGTTTATTTGCATAAAGATTCAAGTGGCAAAGTAATATATGTGGGAAAAGCCATTAATCTTTTTAATCGTGTAAATTCTTATTTTAGAGGCGCCCACGACTATAAAACCACTAAACTTGTTTCAAATATTGCGGACTTCGATTATATTGTTACTAAATCTGAAAAAGAAGCATTAATTCTTGAGTATAATTTAATAAAAGAATATGATCCAAAATACAATGTTGTTTTTAAAGATGATAAATCTTATCCGTATATTTTATTAAAGGATTGTTATGAACCATATGTTTCTGTTGTTAGATTGAAAAAGAAATCAAAATATAAGGGCAAACTTTATGGTCCATATACTGATGTCACTGCTTCTAGAAATATGCTTGAATTAATCAATAAATTATATCCAACTAGAAAGTGTAAAAATCTACAGGATGATTATTGTCTCTATTATCATATAGGCCAATGTCCTGGATATTGTAAAAACAAAGTAGATGAAAAACTTATTGAAGATATAAAAATATCAATAGATAATTTTTTATGTGGAGATAGCAAAAATATAATCAACGAATTAAGAAAAAAAATGGCAATAGCTACGAAAGAATTAAAATATGAAGATGCTGCAAGATACAGAGATTTAATAAATGATATTAATGTTTCCGTTCTCAAACAAGATGTACAAAAAAATAACACAGGAACATTTGATGTTTTCAATTATGATGTTGAAGATGGATATATTGCTATTGTTGGCTTATTTATTAGAAAAGGAAAACTACTTTCATCGCATAAATATATAGATTTTTTAGTTGGTGATGCAGAAAATTTTGTTTCTTCATACATATATCAATTTTATGTAATAAATGAAAAACCAAAAAAATTATTTTTGCCAAAAGAATTACTGTCATTTTTGAAAGATATTTTCGATGCTTCAAGTGTGTCTAGAGGTTATAAGTATCAATTATTGAAACAAGCAAAAACAAATTCAAAAGAAGTATTAAAACAGAATAAAATGATTATTACAAATAAAGATAATTATAATGAATATTTAAAAAATGAATTTGAAAGAATCTTCAAGAAAGAAATAGTAAGAATAGAATTATTTGATAATTCGCATACTGGTGGTAAAAACACAGTTGGTGCAATGGTTGTTTATAAAAATTTTAAGCCTTCAAAGAAAGATTATCGTCTATTTAAATTAGGCGATAGCGCTGATGATTTATCATCCATGAAAGAAATGCTTTATCGTAGATATTTTAGAGTATTAAAAGATAATTTAGAAAAACCTGATTTATTAATTGTTGATGGTGGAAAAATACAAATAAACATTGCAAAAGATATAGTTAATTCATTAAATCTAGATATTTTGGTTGCTGGCCTTGGAAAAGACGAGCATCATAATACTTCTTATTTAATGGATTCTGATTATAATGTAATTTCTATTTCTCCAAATTCAAACTTGTTCTTTTTTCTTTCAAATATGCAAGATGAGGTTCACAGATTTGCGATTACATATCATAAGAAATTAAGGTCAAAAACAGCATATAAATCTATTTTAGATGAGATAGATGGAATTGGTCCCAAAACAAGAATGAAACTATTGAGAAAATATAAATCTATATCTAATATGAAGAATGTGCCTTTGGAAGAATTGGAGACGATTTTAAATAGAAAAGTTGCTCAAACATTGTATAATAAACTGAGAGAAAAAGATGATTAAGAATTTGAACGACTTTCTAACATTTATTGTACTGATAATAATTACTATATTTAGTTTTAGAATTTTATTGTATTCTTTAATAAAAGTAGATTCCAATAATTCCAAAAATGAAAATTTATGGAAACTTATACTTGAATATAGTGATAACGAAGAGGAATAATGGACAACTCCACAATACTGATATTAATTATTTTTGGTTTTATTATTTTAATCCTTGTTGGAATCATTATATTTTTTATAATTAATGCCAACAACAAAAGAAATTTAGAAATTAATGAGTCAATATCTAAATTTAAAGATAGTGTTAATAGCAACTTATTTAAGTTTTCAAATAATATCAATCATGATTTTAATGATTTAACTGATCGATTAAACAACAATTTATCACAGTCTTCAAAGAACACTAATGAAATTTTTAATTCTATTAATGAAAGAATAGTAAAAATTGACGAAGCTCAAAAAAATATTAGTGATTTATCGAATGATGTTATTTCCTTACAAAAGATTTTAACGGACAAGAAATCTAGAGGCACATTTGGTGAGGTCGAACTTTATTCGTTACTTGAGGCATCTTATGGAATTAATAGTGATAGATATGCAAAACAATATAAACTACCAAATGGTTCAATTGCTGATGCAGCTATATTTGGTGGTGAAACTTTAAAAATCGTTTGTGTTGATTCAAAATTCCCTTTGGAGAATTATCGAAGAATATATGATGAAAACGCAAGCAATGCTGAAATTGAAAATGCTCGTAAGGCTTTTAAAAATGATGTGAAAAAACACATCACTGATATTAAAGAAAAATATATCATTCCTGGTGTTACTGCTGAAATGGCTTATATGTTTATTCCTGCTGAAGCTATATTTTCTGAAATATATGCAAATTTTGATGAACTTGTCGAACTATCTTATCAAAGCAAAGTATATTTAGTGTCACCAACTACTTTGATGGCATATATTACTGCAATCAAGTCAATATATTTGGGCCAAGCAAAGGATCAAAAAGCGAAAGAAATTGAAGAACTACTAGCTCAGTTATCAATGGAATTTGAAAGATTAAATTCTAGACAAGATAAATTGTATAAGGATTATATGAATTTAGTTTCAGATTTTGAAGGTCTAAATACGACTTCTAAAAAAATTATCAATAGATTTGCTAAAATAAACAAAGGTGAGCTTGAAGATGAACAAAAAGATTATTAAATACATTCTGTTTGTTGTGATATCTGCGGTATTAATTTCTATTGGTTCCAATTCTTTTTCGATTCCTGGACAAATTTATTCTAGTGGATTAATGGGCTTTTCGAGATTAGCATCTGATGTTTTACATGATTTTTTTAATATAGATATTAGTTTTACTGTTTTCTATATTTCAATTAATTTATTACTGACATTTCTAGTTTATAAATATATTGGAAAATTATTTACTTATTTATCATTATTAAATGTTGTGTTAGTAACGATAATATGTTCGTTTATGAAACCATTATTTGAAATAGATGATATTTTACTTTTATCAGTATTTGGTGGAATTGTAAATGGTTTCGGCATTGGCTTGGCTTTAAAAAACAACGCATGTACTGGAGGAACAGATTTCTTATCTATATTTTTATCAAGTAAGTATAAGAAATCGATGTGGAATTATATTTTTGGAATAAATTGTGTTTTGATTATTTTAACTGGGTTAATATACGGCCTTGAAAGAGCACTTTATTCTATTATTTTTCAGTTCTGTTCTACTCAAGTCATTAATAGAATGCATAAACGTTATACTTCACAAACTATAACTATAATAACTGCTCATCCAGAAGAAGTATCAAAGGAAATCTTTTCAACTGTTAGACACGGCATTACAAAAGTTAATGCTGTTGGTGAATACAAAAACACTCAAACAAATATGCTTTATACTGTGATTAATGGATACCAAACTGATGATGTTATAAAAGCAATATTGAAGGCTGATCCAAAAGCATTTATTAATGTTCAAGACACAAAACTAGTTATAGGAAATTATTATCAGAAACCACTTGATTAAAAGTTTGATTTTTGAGAGATAAATAGCTAATATAGTTGTAGGAAATAGTAGTTTATAAATTTTGCTTTTAGAGAGATTATGGATGGTGAAAATAATCACAAAATTATAAATGAATTGGGACCTACTTATTAAATGGCGATAGTCATTTACGTGAATTCGCGTTAAGAATATAAGTTAAAAATTAAGGTGGTACCGCGCATTTGCGCCCTTTGTGTAGCACCTTTTTTATTTTATAGGAGGTAAAAATATATGAAAAGAATGCTTTCGGGAATTAAGCCAACAGGGCAATTAACTTTGGGCAACTATATTGGCGCTTTAAGAAATTTTGTTAGTTATCAAGATGATTATGAAATGATTGTATTTATAGCAAATCTACATTGTATTACAGAATATCAAGAACCAAAAGAACTAAGAAAAAATTTAACTGATGCTGTAGCTTTATATTTGGCATGCGGATTAGATCCAAATAAATCCACAATTTTTTTACAAACAGATGTTAAAGAACACGCTCAACTTGGTTATATTATGGCTTGCAATACATATCTTGGTGAACTTAATAGAATGACTCAATTTAAAGATAAGACAATTAAAGGTGAAAAGAATTTAACTGCAGGATTATATACATATCCTTGTTTAATGGCTGCGGATATTCTCTTATACGATGCGAATTATGTTCCAGTAGGTGAAGACCAAAAACAACATGTGGAATTAACAAGAGATATTGCTATTAGATTTAATAATAAATATGGTGATACATTTACTGTTCCAGAGCCTCTTATTGGAAAAGTTGGAGCAAGAATTATGTCTTTGTCTGATCCAAACAAAAAAATGTCAAAATCTGATGAAACAAATAAGGGGTGTATTTATTTATTAGATGACATAAATGTTGCCAGAAAAAAGATTATGTCTGCCGTAACTGATTCTTTTGGAATTGTAAAACTTGATAAAGAAAATCAGCCTGGTTTATATAATTTGATTGAAATAGCTTCATCGTTAAGTGGAAAAAGTATGAACGATATTGCTGAGGAATTTAAAAATGAAGGATATGGTAAGCTCAAAGCCTATGTTGCAGATGTTGTTTGTGATGAACTGGAAAAGATTCAATCAAGATATAAAGAAATACTTGCTTCAAAACAAATAGAAAATATTTTGGCTGATGGTGCTATGAAAGCCAGTGCTATTGCATCGAAAAAATTAGCTAAAGTTGAAAAAAAGATTGGTCTAGAGATTAGATATTAGAAGGTATAATTATTATATGATTGTAATTTATACTTCTCCTGGATGTGCTTCATGTAGAAAAGTAAAAAAATTTATGAAAGACAATAATCTTAAATATATAGAGAAAAATATATTTAAGACTTTATTAAATGAAGATGAAATTAAATATTTAATTTCACGTACAGAACACGGCACCGATGATTTAATATCTAAACGCTCAAAAATTATTCAAGAGAATAATTTTGATATCGACAATATGTCTATAATGGAACTATGTAAATTTATTGTTGATAATCCATCTATATTAAAAAGGCCAATTATAATAGATGACAAAAATTTTCAAGTTGGTTTTGATGAGGATGAAATAGAAATTTTCAATAAGATAAAACAAATTGGTAAATGTGATTCACGATGTTCTCATTACAATATTTGTGGATACATTAGAGAGGAAAATTAATTTGAAAGTTCTTGTTGGTTTATCAGGTGGCGTTGATAGTGCTGTAGCCGCATATCTCCTAAAACAAGAAGGTCATGATGTGACTTGTTGTTTTATGCGTAATTGGGATTCCGCTTTGAATAATGATGTTCTTGGAAATACAACATTAAATAATGATGTATGTCCACAAGAATCAGATTATAACGATGCTAAAGCTGTTGCAAATAAACTAGGTTTGGAATTGTTACGCTCTGATTATATTGAAGAATATTGGAACTATGTTTTTAAAAACTTCATTGACGAATATGAGAAGGGTAGAACACCAAATCCAGATATACTTTGTAATAAATACATCAAATTCGACTATTTTTTGAAGTTTGCCAAGGAAAGAGGCTTTGACAAAATCGCAACAGGGCATTATTTTAAATCGGTTTTTAAAGATGATGGTTATAAATATTACAAAGCTAAGGATTTAAATAAAGATCAATCCTATTTTCTAGCACAGGTAAAAAAGAACGCTTTGGACTGTTCTTTGTTCCCGTTAGCTGATATTACAAAAGATAGAGTAAGAGATATAGCTCGTGAACTTGATTTAAATATTGCTGATAAAAAAGATTCTACTGGAATTTGTTTTATTGGCGAAAGAAATTTTAGAGAGTTTTTAAAGAATTACATTCCTATGAAAGAAGGAAAGATTATTGATATAGACAATCTTGAAGTAGTTGGAAAACACGATGGTGTATATTATTACACTATTGGGCAAAGAAAAGGCTTTGGTGTAGGAGGAGACAGAGGACCATATTATTGCGTTGGAAAAGATGTTAAAAAGAACATTTTGTATTTAACTTCAGTTAATAATGAGTCATATTTGAATTCTGATAGTGCTTTAATTGAAGATATCAACTGGATAGAAAATATAGAAAGCGATATGGATATTCAATGCAAATTTAGATATAGACAAAATGATAATGAAGTACATTTACACAAGAATGAAGATGGTTCAGTATTGTTGACTTATCCTCAAAAAATAAAGTCCGTTACACCTGGCCAACAAGCTGTGTTTTACAAAGATGGCATGTTGCTCGGTGGGGGTGTTATTGAAAAAACTTTCATTGATGGTAATAATGTTAATGATTGGTTAATGAATAGAGTAAATAATGAATGACGAAGTATTGGATATAATAGATGGTTACTTTTTGCGAATCATATATAAAACTGAAAACTATATGGTTTGTAAATTCGAAACAAATGAAGGACCAATTACCGTTACTGGTCCTTCCTTTAACTTTGAAGAAAATCAAAAATATTTATTAACTGGATTATATGCTGAACACCCAAGATATGGTTTTCAATTCAACATTAAGTGTATTGATAAATATATACCTACAAAAAAGGATGAAATTATTTCATTTTTAAGTTCCAAATCCTTTAAGGGTATTGGCAAAAAAGCAGCAGAAAAGATATATGAATATTTTGGAGATAATGCCATTAATATTATTAAAGATGATATTAGTGTTATCAAAGAATTGGATTTAACTGAAAAACAATTATTAAGTTTAACCGAAGGTTTTACTAATTTAAAAGATCCACAATTAGAAATAATGTTTTATTTAGCATCTAATGGTTTTAATTCTCTTGAATCACAAAAAATATACTCTCGATTTGAACTTGCCACAATTGAGGTAGGCAACGAAAATCCCTTTAGATTTTATAACGATGTTTATGGAATTAGTTTTAATAAGGTTAAAAATTTTGCTAATAATGTAGAATTTGAAGATGCAGATAATAAATATAAAGAAGCATTTATAATTCATTTAATATCAGAATATACTTTCAATACTGGAAATATTTATATCGAGGAAAATGAACTATTAGAACTATTAAAAAAATATGGAATTTTCTCAGATTATAATCTTATTAAGCAAATGGCAATAGATAATGATTATATCGTTTATTTTGATGGAAAAATATATTTATATAATGACTATAACGATGAATTATACATTGCTTCATTTTTAAAAAACTTTTCTTCAGATATGATAATTGATGATCTTATTGTAGAAAGTGATATAGAAGAAAACGAAAAAGAACTTGGTATTAAATATGATTCATTGCAAAAAAATGCGATCAAAATTTTTTTTAATAACGAGATTTCAATAATTGTAGGTGGACCAGGCACTGGAAAAACAACTATAGTAAAAACTATGACTAGTATGTTCAAGAAGTATTATCCATATCAAAATATTATTGTTGTTGCTCCAACTGGTAGAGCAGCTAAAAGAATAAATGAAATATGTGATGTTGAAGCTAAAACAATTCATTCATTGTTAAAATGGAATCTAGAAACTAATACATTTGTTTTTGATATTGATAATCCAATAATGTATGATGCAATTATTATCGATGAGTTTTCCATGGTTGATAACAACTTGTTTGCTTCTTTATTAAGAGCTTGCAAAAATATAAAAAAAATATGCATCATTGGTGACAAAAACCAATTGCCTTCTATTAGACCTGGTTTTGTTTTAAATGACTTAATTGAATCAAAGCGTTTTATCACAACACATTTAATTTCAAATTATCGTCAATCTATGGGCAATGAAATTATTTCTTTATCCAATGACATTATTAATGGTGATATTAACTTAACAAAATATTTTAAGGATATTGTGTTTTATGATATCAAAAACGAAAATATTGATTTAATTAGTTTGATAAAAGAGGATATAGATAATGGCTATTCTTTAAATGATATTCAAGTATTAACTCCAATGTATAAGGGAACATGGGGGATTGATAATTTGAATAATAAATTACAAGATGCTTTTAATCCGAAAGATGTTGATAAGAAAGAAAAGAAACTTCAAAATAGATTATTTAGAGAAAACGATAAGATTTTACAATTGAAAAATAGACCAGTTGATGATGTTTATAATGGCGATATTGGCTTTCTAGAAGATATAGATGAAGATGAAAAAGTATTATTAGTCAATTATAATGGCATATATTGCTATTACAACTTTGATGAATTAAATGATCTATCTTTAGCTTATGCAATGTCTGTTCATAAGTCTCAAGGTTCTGAATATCAAATTGTATATTTAATCATTTCTAGAAGTAATTTGTATATGCTAAATAAAAAGCTTTTATATACAGCAGTTAGTAGGGCAAAAGAAAAACTTGTAATAATTTGTGAAAATAGCATTTTCGTGTCTGGCGCTAGTAAAACTATGAAAGATAGAAATACAACTTTAAAAGATTATTTGATTTAATATGTGTTTATAATTAAAGTATGTGCAAATGTAAGTATTCCGAATATTGTGGTGGATGTTCTTTACAAGGAATTGAATATAATGAACAACTTAACATAAAACAAGATTATGTTAATAAATTGTTGTCAAAATTTTGCAATGTTAAAACAATAATCGGATGTGAAAATTATCATAATTATAGGAATAAAGTTCAAGTTTCTTTTGATTATGATGCTAAGCATCATAATATAATATGTGGCAATTATATTCCTAGTACACACACTATTGTTCCAGTTGATTATTGCATGATTTGTGACAAAGGAACGAATGTTATCATTAATTCAATTAAAAAGTTGATTAATAAATATAAAATATCAATTTTTAATGAGCACTCATATAAGGGGTGCATGAGACATCTTTTGATTAGATGTACTAACCGCAATGAATATATGCTTGTTCTTGTTACGGGGACTGTAAACATTAATAAAAAAGAGCAATTTATCAAAGATATTGTTAAATTCAATCCTAATATAACCACAATTGTTCAAAATATTAACAATAAAAAGTCTTCTATGATATTAGGGAATAAAAATATTACTTTATATGGTAAAGGATATATTGTTGATAGACTATGTGATTTAAATTTTAGAATTTCGCCATCAAGTTTTTATCAAGTTAATAAGACGCAGACTGAAGTTCTATATAATAATGTAATAAGATCAGCAAAATTAAATAAAAATGATGTGCTTTTGGATGCTTATTGTGGAACAGGAACGATTGGTTTAGTTGCATCTAAAATGTGTAAAGAAATAATAGGAGTTGAATTAAATAGAAATGCTGTAAAAGATGCTATTACGAATGCAAAAATTAATAATATAAATAACGCATATTTTATTTGCGAAGATGCATCAAATTATATGCAATATTTAGCGAAGAATAAAATGCACATTGATGTGCTAATAATGGATCCTCCGCGAACAGGTTCGGATAAAAAGTTTTTGAATGCTATCTCAAAATTAAAACCAAAAAGAATTGTGTATGTATCTTGCAATCCTGAAACTTTAGTTGAAGATTTAAATAAACTAATTACTAATTATAAAATCACCTATATACAACCAATTGATATGTTTCCTTTTACAAATCATGTAGAATGTGTTGTTTCTATGGAGTTTCTTCATGAGCATTAAAATAAATATATCATCTCCAAGTGGTGATATTGGATTTGTTGAATACAAAAGATCATTTGTTGTTGAAGGTTTTTTTGAAGGTGACCAATCACTAAAAGATGATATAAAACTATCTATTGAACTATATGATGCAAATGGTAATCTTGTTAGATTTGCATGTTGCGATAAAAAATATAAAGAAATGTTTTTGAATTATCCTGGATTAAAAACTTATGCTAAGAATATGGATTTGGATTTTAAAAAATTAAAAACTTTTGGTTTTCCTGCTCTTGTTGTTAACGACATAGATAATCCTTATGAATCTATACACAATGCAACAATTAAGGCTTGGTATAGTGATAAAGAATTTAAAGCAATTATTATTAGTGCAAGCAATATCGAAAGTGGTGCCATCTTTGATGATGGAATGAATTTTGTAGATGAAAATGCCAATCCTTATCATACTTTGGAAATGGGTGAATATAAAATAATAGTTAGCTTATTTGATAGCGATAATGTTTTGTCTTCTACAAGTAAAAACATCACAATAGGCAAGAATAATAATCAGTTAATATGTCGTGTAAATCCTATTAATCATAAGGATAGAATGCTTAAATTTGCTTCAGAAAACAATTTTTCAATGATTAATGAATTGTTGCCAGGTTATTTAAATCCGTACCTTGGAGTGTGGCAATATCATATGGGTTTATTGAAGATGTTTAGAGCAAATGATATATGTTTATTTGATGATGTTGATGTAGTGCTATTTGACTATTTAATTGATGAAACAAGCATTTCTTATAGTACCGAATTAGCATTTCTTCAAAAAAATAATATGATTAATAAAAGATTATCAGTGTATTATTACGATATCGGTGAGGCAATGCTCGGAATAAACATCGGCGATAAACAATGCGGAATAATAAAAAAATTCAATAATAATGAGTATGGTGTGTTTTATCGTGTCGATGTTGTTAAACAGGCGATTGAAAATGTATATTATATTGACGAATCTAATGTTATATCTTTTCAAACAGATTTGTGTAATGTACATATCCATTGTGGTGATAACATTGCTATTAGTGGTGTTGTTAAACCAATACAACTAGATCCAAATGATTTCATATTACAAGATGACAATACATATAAAATTATGAATTATCCAAAATATATAAAGTATACATTTAAGACAAACAATAAGGTATATGAAGATGTTAGAAATATAAATGTTGAAAGATTCGATAATATATCAATTGGAAAATCTATTTATGAGTTTTATAATACATTTGTTATTCCTAATGATTGGCATAATTCTATTGTTTTGGTTAGTGCGCAATGTATATATGAAAAGGGCAACATTACAAAAATTAATAATAATATAAGACTTTATGTTATTTAATGGAGGCTTGAATGATAAAACCAGGTATTTATAAACACTTTAAAGGTAATTTGTATGAAGTGTATGGTGTTGCAAAACACAGTGAGACAAATGAAGATTATGTTGTTTATAAAGCTTTATATGGCGAACGTCATTTGTGGATTAGACCAGTGAGCATGTTTGAAGAAACTGTAGTGAAAGATAATAAACAATTGAAAAGATTTGAATATATTAGAGAAAAATAGGTATTTGAGGAGTGAAAATTATGATTAAAAAAATACTAAATTTATTATTATGCATGTTTTTATTAGCTGGATGTGCTGGCAAAAATATTATTGAAAAAAGAGACTTTTCAGTAGTTGATTATTACCACTATGAACTAGGATCTTTTTATGATGATTGTGACAAAATGCTTGAATATGCAAATGATGGAAATGTTGATCAAATGTTGGATTTATATAAAACACTATACAATCAAGTCATAGAAATTATTGATTTAGATAGTGTATCTTATGTTTTGTATTCTGAAGATGTCAATAATACAAATAACAAAAATGAAAATATATATACAGAAGAATTGCAACGTGAAATGACCAATTATTTTGCGACTACTGTACATAAGATTACTAAAACTAAAGCAAATGAAGATTTTAAGAATTTTATTAATAATGACAATATCTATAATGGCTATGCTGATTATATTGAAAAAACTGATGAGATTTTAGAAATTGAATCAAAAATTTCTGAATTGGAAAAACAATATAACGAAATATCAGATAGAATTGGTAAATATTCTTACACCGTTGATGATGTTACATATACATATGATTTTATAAATAGTTCGGATGCTAATTATTTATATATTAATAATCCTGATTTATATAATGAGATATATCATAATTTAATTAAACAATACAATGAAGAAACAGGAAATGTTTATTTGCAAATAATAAAGTTGTATGATCAAATCGCAAAATATTATGGCTATAATAATTTTTCAGAATATGCTGATGTAGAGATATATGGTAGAGATTATGAAGATGATGATTTAAAGTATTTGAAAGAATACACAAAACAATATGGCGATTTTATACTTTATTGTTTTTATAGATATTATGATTTAAATGAAATTGATATTAATCCAGATAAATTTGTATCTACTGTTATGAAAACGTTGTCTAAAACATCATCTTTAGCCTCAGAAACTGCAGATATTTTTATTAATAATAAATTGTATTCAATTAGTTCTGGCGATGGAAGATATAATGGTTCTTTCGAAACGCCATTATATAAAAATAATTCTGCATTTGTTTTTCTAAATTGTCAGAATACAGAGAATGATTACTTTACTTTAGCACACGAATTTGGTCATTTTTCTAATTCGATTGTTAGCTCATGCGTAAATCCTATTGTAAATGGTGGGTGTTATGATATTTTTGAAACACATTCAACTGGATTAGAAATGATATTTGGATTATCAGCTAAATCTATTTTTGATGATTATGATTATATTAATTGTCATAATGTTGTTGATAAACTTTATAGTATTCTGATGGCTTGTATATATGATGATTGGCAAAGAAAAGTTTTTGCTAAACCAAATTCATCTTTAGATGAAATTAATGATATGTTTGTTGAAACATTAATTGATTACGGATATGAAAGATTATATAAAGAGGTTGGTTGGCCTGATATAGATTCAGTTAAATATGATTGGAATTATGTTCCACACAATTTTAATAGTCCTATGTATTATATTTCATATGGGACAAGTGCTTTTGCAGCTTTGCAAATATGGGATTTATCCAATAAAGACCTTAAGTCTGGAGTTGCTACTTGGGAAAAAATCGTAAAAGATGATGCGTATTATAAAGGATATTTAGAAACAATTGAAGATGCCAATTTGTCTTTATTTACTGATGAACAGTGCGTTTCATCGTTATTTGAATCATTATATTACTATATTATAGACACAGACGAAAAACTTAATTACTAACTATTGTATAATTTATAGTTAGAGGTGAATGTTATGGGGAATAAATACAATTTTGATGAAATAGTTTCACATTTAAAATCATCCGGTTTTGTTTATCAAGGATCAGAGATATATGGTGGATTATCTAATACTTGGGATTTTGGTATATTAGGTTCATGGCTTAAAAAAAATATAAAAGATTTATGGTGGAAAGAATTTATAGAAAAATCTCCTTATAATGTTGGAATCGACTCTGCATTGTTGATGAATACTAAGACATGGGAAGCATCTGGGCATTTAAAGGGTTTTAGTGATTCAATGGTTGATTGCAAAGAATGCAAGGGAAGATTTAGAGCTGATAAATTAATTGAAGAAGCTACAGGACTATCTGCAGAAGGAAAAACTCCTGAAGAAATGGATAAGATGATTGAAGATAATCATATATGTTGTCCAGATTGTGGAAAACACAATTTTACAAATGCTAGGCCATTTAATTTAATGTTCAAAACATTTATTGGAACTGTGGAAGATGCAAAATCTGTTGTATACTTAAGGCCTGAAACTGCACAAGGCATTTTTACAAATTTCAATAATGTTGCAAGAACATCTAGAAAAAAAATTCCTTTTGGAATTGGCCAAATAGGAAAATCATTTAGAAATGAAATTACTCCTGGCAATTTCATATTTAGGGTGAGAGAATTTGAACAAATGGAACTAGAGTTCTTTTGCAAACCTGGAACTGATTTAGATTGGTATAAATATTGGATTGACTATTGTTTCACTTTTGTAAAAAAATTAGGTATTAAGGAAGAAAATTTGAGAATTAGACAACATTCGAAAGAAGAATTGAGTTTTTATTCTAAAGGAACATCTGATATAGAATATGCTTACCCATTTACTGATTGGGGTGAATTATGGGGAATTGCTGATAGAACTGATTATGATTTAAAACAACATTCAGAATATTCTGGAAAAGAATTAAGTTATTTAGATCCTGAGACAAACGAAAAATATGTTCCGTATTGTGTTGAACCATCAGTTGGAGTTGAAAGGTTATTTTTAATGATATGTTGTGATGCATATGACAAAGAAGCCATTGGCGATGGTGATGAAAGAATTGTTATGCACTTTCATCCTGCTATTGCACCTGTTAAAGCATGTGTTTGTCCATTAAGCAAAAAATTATCTGAACCAGCATCTAAACTTTTCGAAGAATTATGCAATGAATTTCATTGCGAATACGATGAGTCTGGATCAATTGGAAAAAGATATAGAAGGAATGATGCGATTGGGACTCCATATTGTATAACATATGATTTTGATTCTGAACATGATAATTGTGTAACAATTAGAGAAAGAGATTCTATGCAACAAACAAGAATTAAAATTTGTGATTTAAAAGAGTATATAAAAGAAAGAATTGCATTTTAATGAAAATTTCTGAAGATGTCATTAATGATATCCGAAATAGTGCCAGTATTACCGATGTAATAGGACACTATATTCCTTTAATGAAAAAAGGAAAAGGTTTTACTGCACTTTGTCCTTTTCATGATGATCATGATCCTTCTTTGTCAATTAGTGAAGATAAGCAGATATATAAATGTTTTGTTTGTGGAAACGGTGGTAATGTTTTTACTTTTGTACAAAATTATAAAAAAATCAGTTTTCCAGAGAGTGTCGTTGAAGTAAGCAAAATTATCGGAAAACCAATTGACATAGAACTAGCTCCTAAAAAAGTATCAAAATTTCAACCATATTACGATGTATTAACATCGATGATTTCTTACACGAATTATTTATTACAAGGATCAAAGATTGGTGAAAATGCTAATAAATATTTGCAAGGACGTGGCATTGATAATAATATAATTGAATATTTTAATATAGGATACAACCCAAAAGATAATGTTATATATAAATATCTAAATGCACAAAAATATACTGATGAGAATATCATAAAATCTGGTGCATGTAGAATGACGGACAATGGTATGTCTGATATTTTCTATAATCGTATTACATTTCCTATTCATGATATGTATGGCAATCCAATCGCTTTTACTGCAAGGGATTTTGAAAATAAGTCTGATAGCAAATATATTAATTCAAGTGAAAATATAATTTATACAAAAGGTGATAATTTATATAATTACCATCGAGCAAAAGATGAATGCAAGAAATTAAATTATGTTATTTTATGCGAAGGTGTTATGGATGTTATTGCATATTATCACGCCGATAAACATAATGTTGCTGCTACTCTTGGCACTGCCTGTACAAAAAAACAAATAGAGTTAATAAAGTCTTTAAGTAAAAATGTTGTTTTATCTTATGACGGTGATAAGCCTGGTCAAGCAGCAAATATGAAAATTGGAGAATTATTATTGGATGAAGGTTTGGATGTCTCCGTTATTGATAATGATACAGAACTTGACCCTGATGAGATTGTTCAAAAATATGGAAAGAACGCCTTAAAAGATTTAGAGTCAAAACAGTTGTCTTATATTGACTATGCTATTAAATATTATAAGAAACGCTATAATTTAGAAAATTATAATGATAGAAAACAATTGACTATTAATATATCTAGATTAATAGATAAATTAACTGATGATTACGATAAAGAAAACTATAGTAATGTTTTATTTGATTTGACTAAAATCCGTAAAAGAGAGTCAACAAATACTACTAAAAAAGGTTATAATAATGTAGCAGTTAATAGGACAAACTATACAATTGATGGTTTGACTATGGCTGAATATACTATTCTTGTTGAGATAGCTTTATCTAAGCGTGCACTTGATATATATCAAAATAAACTTGGATGTCTGCTTGAGCAATCAAATCAAGATTTGTCTATGTTGATTATTGATGATTATCGTAAAAATGGAAAATGTTCATTATCAAGAATTTATGATGAAACTGACGATGCAAACATCAAAGAAACAATTACAAACCTTGTTGCTGTTGAAAATTTGCCAACAGAATTTAATGAAGAAAGTTTAAATAGCGCTATTGATAAAGTTAAACTAGAAATTAAAAGAAAAAAATTAAATGTTTTGAAGGATAAAATATCTATGACTCAAACCGTAGATCCTAAACAAAGCGAAATCTATCTTAAAGAGTATATTGAACTCGTTAAGGAATTAGGAGGTTCAAATGGCGAATAAAAAGAATACTAAAAAAAGTTCAAAAGTAGCAAAGAACACTAAAAAAACAACTAAAAAAGCCGTTTCTAAAAAAACTGTAAAAAAGAGTGCTATCAATAAAAAAACTGTTAGTAAGAAAAAAGAAACTAAAGTTAAAAAGAAAGTAAGCAAAGTTAATAATAAAAGAAAAGTAGTTAAACAAAAAGAAAAAGCTAAGCCAAAGAAGAGCGCTAAAAAGGTTCAGATAAAAATTTCAAAAAAACCTATAAAGCCAAAAAAAAGTATTGTAATTGCGAAAAAACAATTGTCTAATACTGTTAAACAAAATGTTAAATTAAAGAATGCAAAAATTGGTAAAGACGGTACTGTAAAACCAATTAGGGCAATCAAGGCAAATAAGAAGTCAACTTTAGGTTTAAAGAAAAAATATAACGACATTGAAGACTTAAAGAATGACTTGTTGAATTTAAATAACCAAGGTGTCGATATTGTTCAAGGAGATGTTGTTAATGCTCTTGATAGGTTCGAAATGACTGATGAAGAGGTTGATGGTTTTTATGATTGGCTTAATTCTGTAAATATCGAATTAATTGATGAATCTGACACAGATAATTTGGATGATGACGATTATTTAGCTTCTGAAGATGATGATGAAGATGAAAAAAATAAGGATTCTGAAAAAAATATTGTTATAAATTATGAACAGGCATCTTCATATACAAAAGTAAATGACCCAGTTAAGATGTATTTAAAAGAAATTGGTAGAGTTAATTTACTTACTGCAGAAGAAGAAGTTGCAATTGCAAAAAGAATTGAGAAAGGATTAAAACATCCTAAAGATGCAAAATTGGTGGCTGATGGCCAAGCAGCTAAAGATGAATTAATTACTGCAAATTTAAGATTAGTAGTGGCTATTGCTAAAAAATATACAGGTAGAGGTATGCTATTCTTGGATTTAATTCAAGAAGGTAATATGGGTTTGATTAAAGCTGTTGATAAATTTGATTATAGAAAAGGCTTTAAATTTTCAACGTATGCTACATGGTGGATTAGACAAGCTATTACTAGAGCAATTGCTGACCAAGCTAGAACTATTAGAATTCCAGTTCATATGGTTGAAACAATAAATAAGATGACAAGAATTCAAAGACAATTAGTTCAAGAATTAGGAAGAGATCCTAGTGCTGAAGAAATAGCGGCTAAGATGGGATCTGGTATGTCAGCGGAAAAAGTTAGAGAGATTCAAAAAATTGCTCTTGATCCAGTTTCTTTGGAAACACCTATTGGTGAAGAAGATGATTCACATCTTGGCGATTTTATTGAGGATAAAGAAGCTTTATCTCCTGATCAATTCGCTAATAATGAATTGTTGAAAGATGAAATTGATTTAGTTCTTTCTACTTTAACTGATAGGGAAGAAAAAGTTTTAAGATTAAGATTTGGTCTTGTCGATGGAAGAACTAGAACTCTTGAAGAGGTTGGCAAAGAATTCGATGTTACTCGTGAAAGAATTAGACAAATAGAAGCTAAAGCACTTAGAAAACTTAAAAACCCTACAAAGTGTAAGAGATTAAAAGAATTTTTGGAAGATAAAAAATAATGATTTCAGATCGTTTGGCTGCTATTGCATATATGGTAGATAAGAATAAGGTAGTGTTTGACGTTGGCTCTGACCACGGTCTACTACCTTGTTTTTTGATTGAGAGTGGTATTGCTAAAAAGGTATATGCTGGAGATATAGCACAAGGTCCTCTTAATCATGCAATTGATAATATTAAAAAAAGAGGTTTAGAAGATAGAATTACTCCTGTTTTATCAGATGGCCTAGATAAATGCAGCGAGGATGTTGAAGTAGTTGTAATTTCTGGAATGGGTTTTAATACAATAAAACATATTTTGGATAATTGTGTAATTAATAATTATCAGTATTTTGTTATTCAATCAAATACTGATGTTGATTTATTGAGAAGGTATATTAGTGAACATAATTTTACGATAGAAGATGAAAGAATAGTTTTTGATGATGGCTTCTATTATCAGATTATAAAATTTTCACCAGATTATAATGAACATTATTCGGATATTGAGACAAAATATGGTCCAATACTACTTAAAAAAAGAGATCATTTATTTCTACAATATTTGAAAGAAAAACATGATAAACTTTTAAAAATAAACGAAAAGGCTAACAAAGAAGAATACTGTGAATCTATAAAAGAAATAGAAGATATATTATATAATTAATCTCGGGGGTGTTTATGTTAAAAGATTATTCTATATTAGTAAAAGAAGCGTTTTCTGATAAAGAAAATTTCATTGAAATGTTTAACTATTTCATGCATATCGATTTTGGAAAAGATATGTCTGAATCTGATATAACTGAAAAATATATTGTTCTTTCTAAAATGGTGAGAACATACATGCTAGATGACTGGCGTAAAACTAAATATAATATTAGGACAAATAATTGTAAACAAGTTTATTATTTTTCTTTAGAGTTTTTGCTTGGAAGAATGTTGAAAAATAATTTAAAATCATTAGGCATTTATGATGTTGTAAAAGAAGGGCTTAATGATTTGAGCATCGATATAAATGATATTGAAGATTTAGAAACAGATGCTGGTTTAGGAAATGGTGGACTTGGAAGATTGGCGGCTTGTTTCATGGATTCGCTTGCAACATTGGATTATCCTGGTTCTGGAAATACGATAAGATATAAAAACGGATTATTCAAACAATATATTGTCAATAATGAACAAATTGAGGTTCCTGATCAATGGCTAAGAATTGAAAATCCTTGGGAAGTTAGAAAAGCTAATAAAACAGTTGATGTTAGATACTATGGCTATGTTGAAGTTACTAGGGATGAAAATGGAGAGTTGCAATTTCATAGAAAAGATACTGAACATGTATTAGCTGTTCCATATGATATGACCATTGCTGGATACAACACCGATACCACAAATACATTAAGAATGTGGTCTGCAGAACCTTCTGATGATTTACCTATAGGAAGAGATTATAAAAAGTATTTAAGAGATGTTGATGATATTTGTTTAAATTTATATCCAGATGATTCAACTGAAGAAGGAAGAATTTTAAGAATAAAACAAGAATATTTTTTTGTTGCAGCAGGCTTAAAATCAATTATCAATGATCATTTAAAAGTATATGGAACATTAGATAATTTTTCTGATAAAATTGTTATTCAATTGAATGATACTCATCCAGCTTTAGCTATTCCTGAATTAACAAGAATTTTGATAGATGAATATGGTATGAAATGGGATAAAGCATGGGGTATTGTTTCTAAAACTTTCGCATACACTAATCATACAGTTATGCAAGAAGCATTAGAAAAATGGCCAGTTGATTATATTAAAAAGCTAATCCCTAGAGTTTATATGATAATAGAAACTATAGATGAAAAGTTTAAACAAAGTTTATATGATTCGGGCAAATCACATAACTTTGTAGAAGCAGTTTCAATAATTAGCGGCGGAAATGTTAGAATGGCTAATTTATCTATTGTAGGTTCTTATTCAGTTAATGGAGTCGCAAAGATTCATACTGAAATTATTAAATCTGATACTTTTAGAGATTATTATGAAATATATCCATATAAGTTCAACAATAAGACAAATGGTATAACTCCTAGAAGGTGGTTATTATATTCAAATGCTCAATTGTGTGCGCTATTGGAAAAATATATTGGCAAAGATTTTTATAGTGATTTTAATAAAATAAAAGATTTGATGAAATATGTTGATAATCCTAAACTTCAAGATGAATTTTTAGAAATTAAAAATATAAAGAAAATTCAATTGGCTTATTGGTTAAAAAAGAACGAAAACATTATAGTTGATCCTAATTCTATCTTTGATTCAATTGCAAAGAGATTACATGCATATAAAAGACAACTTCTTGATATCATGTATATTATTTCTTTATATTTTAAGATTAAAGAAGATCCAAATTTCTATATGCCTAAAACTACATTCTTTTTTGCAGCTAAAGCCGCAAGTTCATATCATTTTGCAAAAAAGGTTATTAAACTAATAAATTGTGTTGCGGAAAAGGTAAATAATGATCCTGATGTTAATAAATTTATTAATGTAGTGTTCATTCCAAATTATAGAGTAACTGTATCTGAAAAACTAATGCCTGCTACAGATATTTCTGAACAAATTTCTACTGCTGGAAAAGAAGCGAGCGGAACAGGTAATATGAAATTTATGATGAATGGAGCTCTAACTTTAGGAACTTTAGATGGTGCTAATGTAGAAATTCAAGATTTGGTTGGAGAGGACAATTGCGTAATATTTGGTTTACACGAAGATGAAGTGAATAATCTTAAATCACAAGGATATAGACCTTATGAATATTATGAAAACAATCCTGTATTACACAAAATAATAGATTCTTTCACAAATGGAACATGGTCAAATGATGCCAGTGATTTTAAAGATATTGCAGATGAGTTCTTAATTAGGAATGATGAATATATGATATTGGCTGATTTTGATGAATATTGTAAAGCCCATGAAAAAATGTATGAATATTATAATGATAAACATTTATGGGCGAAGAAATGTTTAATTAACATTGCAAAATCAGCATATTTTTCTAGCGATAGAACAATACAAGAATATGTTGATGATATATGGAAGATAGATAAAATAAAATAATATTTACTTTAAGCACAATAAAAAAATCATTAACATATTAATACTTTGGAATTTTAATCATTCCAAAAGACATCGTTTATTTCGTGTGTGATATCAAAGCTATCTATAAAACAATCTATTGTATCTGATAAATAGCTTTTTACGGCAATAGTATTTGAATCTGGATATTTAGTTCCATAATCGCAACCAACTTGGTTTACTTTTAAAACTCTTACTCTTGCATAAAATTCATATCCTAATTTCGCAAATTGGCCTGAACTTTTTTTCTTGTATGTGGCGCCTTTTCTAATGTTGTTAACAGTGCTTGTGTCTGTATCTGATCCGCCAACTACATTTGATAAATCTTTGTCTTTGATTTTTGTATTATTTTCCATGAGCTTTTCCTCGTTAATATAGATAATTATATATCTATTTATATGTGTAATTCTATATCGAAATATTAAATATGTGAAGGTGTAATATTAAAAGTTTGTCTATGATTTGTAAGAAAAAAATAACACCTTAATGGTGTTATTCAATTACATTTTTGCAATTGCTTTAGCTAATTTAGCTTTTTGCCTTGCAACATAATTTTTATGTTTTAAATGGCCGGTTACAGCTTTGTCTAACAATGAGTTTGCTTCATTGAATGCTTTTGTAGCTGCTTCTTTATCTTTGGCTACTACTGCGGCATTTACTTTTTTTATTGCAGTCTTTAAAGCGGACTTTTCAGCTGCATTTTTTAAATTTGCCTTAGCATTTGTTAGAGCTCTCTTTTTTTGAGATTTAATATTTGCCATATATCCTCCTTATCAATAATGCTTAATAATTATATCAAATACTCAATTAAATGCAAAGAATACGATATAATTAGTTAGTATGAATGAAAGAATTGTTTTTTTAGGCACACCTGAGTTTGCTTCGAATATTTTAGAAGGTTTAATTAAAGCTAAATACAACATTGTTGGCGTTGTTAGCCAGCCTGATAAAGAGATAGGCAGAAAAAAAGTTTTAACACCATCTCCAGTTAAAACAATAGCTTTAAAGTACAATATTCCAGTATTAACTCCCAAAAAAATAAGAATTGAATATGATGAAATATTGGCTTTTGAGCCAGATTTGATAATAACTAGTGCTTATGGGCAAATTATTCCAAGTGCTTTATTGAATTATCCCAAATATAAGTGCATAAATACACATGGCTCTTTACTTCCAAAATATAGAGGTGGAGCACCAATCCAAAGAGCAATCATTAATGGTGAAACAAAAACGGGAATAACCATAATGTATATGGACGAAAAGATGGACGAAGGTGACATTTTATGGCAAAAAGAAATTGATATAGACATAAAAGATACAAGCACTTCTTTATTCAAAAAAATGAGTGATTTATCACTTGAGATGTTATTGGAAGATATTCCAAAGATATTCAATGGTGAAGTAAATCCTATTTCACAAAAAAATGACGATGCAACATATGCACCTAATTTAGATAAAACAATTGAACATGTATATTTTAATAGAGATGTGCTAGATGTATATAATCACATTAGAGGCTTGTTAGATAATCCAGGTGCATATATCGTGATGAAAGATAAAAAATATAAATTAGAAAATGTATTTTATGAATTAACTGATTTTGTCAACCCTAATAAATACATAGGATTAGAAAAGGATTATCTGAGATTTGACTGTTTGAATGGATATATTAAAGTTTTTTCAATAAAACCTGAAGGAAAGAATTCAATGGATGCAAAGTCTTTCTATAATGGAATTGGTAGAAATTTAGTTGGTGAAACTCTTGAATAAAAATAATATTAGAAATTTTTCAATAATTGCTCATATTGATCACGGCAAATCTACTTTGGCAGATAGGATTTTGGAGTTGACTGATACCGTTTCGAAAAGAGAAATGCAGGATCAAATCCTTGACTCTTTAGAATTAGAAAGAGAAAGAGGAATTACAATTAAATTAAATTCTGTTCAACTTAAATATCATGCTAAGGATGGCCAAGATTATATATTTCATCTAATTGATACCCCAGGGCACGTTGATTTTACATATGAAGTTTCTAGGTCTCTTGCAGCTTGTGACGGAGCAATACTTGTTGTTGATGCTTCTCAAGGCATTGAAGCACAGACACTTGCAAACACATATCTTGCATTGGACAACGATTTAGAAATTTTGCCAGTAATTAACAAAATTGATCTTCCAAGCGCCGACATCGAAAGAACAAAAAAAGAAATTGAAGATATTATTGGCCTTGATTGTACAAATGCACCATGTATTAGTGCTAAAACAGGTCAGAATGTAGTAGATGTTTTGGAAGGAATTGTTAAATATCTTCCAGCTCCAAAGGGAAGTGTTGATATGCCTTTAAAAGCATTAGTTTTTGATTCATACTATGATTCTTATAGGGGTGTCGTAGTTTTTGTGTGTATAAAAGATGGCCAAGTTAAAGTTGGTGATCATATTAAATTAATGCAAAGCAATTCCGTGTATGAAGTAACAGAATTAGGTGTTAAGACTCCTGCTGAAGTGAAAAGAGATGTTCTTTCTTCTGGAGAAGTTGGATATATATGTGCTTCTATAAAATCTATTCAAGATATTCATGTTGGTGAAACAATAACTTTAGAAAATAATCCATGTAGTGAAGTTTTGCCAGGGTATAGAAAAATGAATCCGATGGTTTATTGCGGTATGTATCCTACAAATAATGAAAAATATAATGACCTTAGAGATGCTTTAGAGAAATTGCAATTAAATGATGCATCTTTGACTTTTGAAGCAGAATCATCAAAAGCATTAGGTTTTGGTTTTAGATGTGGTTTTTTAGGATTGCTTCATATGGAAGTAGTTCAAGAAAGATTAGAGAGAGAATATGGACTTAATTTAATCGCTACAGCTCCTTCCGTTATTTATAAAGTAACTCTAACAGATGGAAGTGTAAAATTCGTTGATAATCCAAGCATGATGCCAAACGCTAATGTTATTGGTTACATTGAAGAACCATATGTAAAAGCTTCTATCATGGTTCCAAATGATTATATTGGTGCTGTTATGCAAATATCGCAAGATAAACGTGGAATATATAAGGATATGATTTATATAGATTCATATAGAAATCAGTTAATATATGAAATGCCACTTAGTGAAATTATATTTGAATACTTTGACAAGTTAAAATCTGTATCTAAGGGGTATGCATCTTTAGATTATGAGTTAATTGGATACAGAGAATCTAATTTGTGCAAAATGGATATTTTAATAAATGGTGAAATCATTGATGCATTATCTATTATTGTGCATAAAGATTTTGCTTATCATAGAGGACAAGCCGTAACAATTAAATTAAAGGATTTATTGCCAAAGCAACAATTTGAAATTCCTATTCAAGCTGCTGTTGGCAATAAAATACTTGCAAGAACAAATATTAAATCTTTGCGAAAAGATGTATTAGCAAAATGTTATGGTGGTGATATATCTCGTAAAAAGAAACTTCTTGAAAAACAAAGAGAAGGAAAGAAGAGAATGAAAGCTGTTGGAAGTGTGGAAATTCCTCAAGAGGCTTTTATGGCTGTTCTATCATTGGATGATGACAAGAATTAAACATTTATATGTTCATGTTCCATTTTGTAAAACAATTTGTTTTTATTGCGACTTTTGTCACAGGATTTATAATGAAGAACTTGTAAGTAAATGGCTTTTAACTTTAGAAAACGAAGTTAAAGAAAAATGTCACGATCAATATGAAACTATATATATTGGTGGGGGAACTCCAACTTCATTGTCTTTTGCACAACTACAAAAATTACTAGATATATTAAAACCATATTCTAATAATGTAATTGAATATACCCTAGAAGCTAATCCTGAAAATATTGGTGAAGATAAAATTAAACTTTTAAAAAAATATAATATAAATAGAATATCTTTAGGTGTGCAAAGTACAGATGATTATTTGTTGAAAACAATTAATAGAAAACATACCTTCGATGAAGTTAAAAATGTAGTTCATTTATTAAAAGACAATAATATCACAAATATAAGTGTTGATTTAATGTATTCTTTGCCAAAGCAAACAATGGATATTTTAAATAAAACAATTGATGATGTGCTGCAATTAGATGTTCCTCATATTTCTGCATACTCATTAACAATTGAAGATGAAACTGTTTTTGGAAAAAAAGGTGTGAAAACATTAGATGAAGATATAGAGGCCGATATGTTTGAGACACTCATTAATAGATTGACCAAAAATGGCTATGTACAATATGAAGTATCAAATTTTTGTAAAAATGGATATGAATCTATACATAATTTAGGATATTGGAATTATGATGATTTTTTAGGTCTGTCTTTATCTTCATCTTCTAAGATTGGCAATAAACGATGGACCAATACCAAATCATTTGATTTATATTTTAATAATTATAATTGTAAAGATGAGGATATCGTTCTATCAAAAGATCAACAAATGTTTGAAAATATAATGATGTCTTTGCGATTAAAAAATGGATTGAATATAGAAGTTTTCAATAAAAAATATGATGAAAATTTTTTAAATAAATACAAAAAGGGTATTTCTAATAAATACATTAGAATTAATGGAAATAGAGTATATTGTTCTAATTTAAATATATTGAACTCAGTGCTACTTGATTTTATGTAATGTTTATGTTGCTAAATGTGATATAATTTAGTCAATAGGAGGTTGTATATGCCAGTAAAGATTGATCACGAAGCTTGTATAGGCTGTGGTGCATGTACAGGTGTTTGTCCAACAGCTTCATTAACTTTAGATGCTGATGGCAAGTCTGTATGTAACGGAGATACTTGTATTGATTGTGGATCTTGCGTTGCAACATGTCCAGTAAGTGCTATTTCACAATAATTTGACCAAGTTATAAAACTTGGTTTTATTATGCATATTTTTTAATGTAAAATAATAGTTATGAAAAAGCATATTAAAAATATAGTAATTTCATTGTTGATATCTGTATTAGGTTTTGTGTTAAGTTACAATAATCTTTTTTCTGATTTGGATAGTACATTGACAGATAAGATGTATTCTAAATTAAGAAAAACAAATCAAGATGTAATTATCATATGTATAGATTCTGAAACATTATCAGAATACGGAGCTTTTAGCGTATGGTCTCGTGATAAAGTTGCCGATGTGATTAATTATCTATATGAAGAAAAAGATAACGAACCATATGCTGTTGGAATTGATATTTTATTTCAAGGAAACACTGATGAAGATATAGATAATAAATTAGTTGAAGCATGTAAAGATAGAAGCGTTATTAATTCAAGTATTATAAAAATTAAACCCACTGTTTCAAACGATACACACGAATATGACAAATATAATATAGCAATGGTTGAAACAAGTTTTGACTCGTTGTACAACGTTTCGGATTCAGGTTTTGCAAATACAAACATAAGTAATGATAGTGTTATTAGATACAGTACTTATGAATATATTTATAACGGGGAAGTAATTAATAGTTTATCTTATAAACTTGCAAGCATTTATTCTGAAAAGAAAGGAATTGAACTTCCAAAAATTAATTGTAATCAAGAAAACCAATTTAGATTTTTTTATTCAGGATCACAAAATGATTTTAACCACATTTCTTTAAAGACTGTTTTAGAAGGAAAAGTACCTAATTCTGAATTTAAAGACAAAATTGTATTGATTGGTGCTTTTGCTTCTGCCATGCAAGATGAATTTTATCCAACATCTGATATAACTGGAACTATGTATGGTGTAGCGATTCACGCAAATATTTTCCAAGCATTAGTTGATGGAAAAACTGCAATAGAGGTTAATAAGTTTATTTATTCTCTCGTATTTTCTATCATTGTATTTGTTGTGTGTATGATAACTCAATATTCAAATTTTATTGTTAATATAGTTTTGCCTTTATTAATGATGATTGTTCATTTACTTTTAGGAAGAGTTTTAAGCGATAAGGGAATTATCATACACCAAGTTTCTTCTATAATCATTTTCTTGCTTTTAATTGTATCTTCGATTGTTAGAAGATTTATCATTGAATATAGTAGAAGAAAACATATAACACAAGTATTTAATAGATATATGGATCCTAAACTTGTAAATAGATTAGCCAAGGATGATTCAAAAGAAATAAATCTTAATGGCGAAAAAAGAAATGTTGCAGTCTTGTTTGTTGATATTAGAGGTTTTACAACGATGTCTGAAAGTATGGATCCTGCTGATGTCGTGGGAATCTTAAATGAATATCTTGGCCATGTCACAGATTGCATTTTCAAACACAATGGTATGCTTGATAAATTTATTGGTGATGCTGCAATGGCTGTTTATAATGCTCCATTAGACCAAGAGGATTATATATATGAAGCTGTTGCTACAGCATATGATATTGCGCAAGGTTCTAAGGAGATCTCTGAAAAATTGCTACAAAAATATGGAAAAACAGTAAGTTATGGTGTAGGTGTTCATATAGGCGAAGCTGTCATTGGCAATATAGGCTGTAAAACAAGAATGGATTATACTGCAATTGGCGATACTGTTAACACTGCTTCGCGTATAGAAGGAAAAGCTGGTAAAGGCGAAATATTAATAAGTGTAGATGTAAAAAATGAATTAAATGATAGAATTATAGTTGAAGATGCTGGCAAAATTGAGCTAAAAGGAAAGGCTGAGCCAGTTAGTGTATATAGATTAATAGGTTTGAAATAATGTTTAATGTAGATTTACATGTATTAGGCAGTAGAGGATCTCACACTGTATTTGGAAAAAAATATGAAGTTTTTGGTGGCCAAACTAGTTGTTACATATTAAAAAAGGGTAGCCACGCTTTAATTGTTGATTGTGGAACCGGTCTGTATGAGGCAGAGGACCTATTGAACGATTGTGACATTATAGACATTTTTTTAACTCATATGCACTATGATCATATTCTTGGTTTACTTAAATCGTATGCATTTCCAAAAAATTGCAATATTAATATTTATGGTGCATTTAATGAATGGTTTGGTAAAAACGATTTTTATGATTTTTATAAAGCTCCATTTTGGCCTGTAATGCCTAATTTTGGTTCATCAATAAATATTTCCAATTATGGTGAAAAAATTGTGGTTGGAGATGATTTTGTAGTTACTCCTTATATTGGCAATCATCCTAACAATGCGTTGTTATATGAAATAAAAGTTAACAATAATAAATTATGTTTTTTATCTGATTTTGAATATAATGACAATATTAATTTAGATTTTCTTAAAGATTCAGACATGTTATTTTATGATGGAATGTTTGATGATGATGAATATGATGAAAAATTTTTTGGATGGGGTCATTCAACATGGAAAATTGGAGTTGAATTAGTGAAAAAATATAATGTTAAAAATTTGTACATTGTTCATCACAATCCTGAATATAATGACGAAAGACTCTTGACGATGGAAATTGAATGTAAAAAGAACTTTACAAATTCAAGATTTGTAAGAAGTGGAGATATATATAAGTTATAGGGGGATAACACATATGGCATTTGATAATTTTGAAGACTGGGATGCGGTCAAACAAGCGAAGTACAACAAAACAATAGAGGAGATACAAACTAATATTTCTTCTTGCGATGGTGATGTCAATAAAATAATTGATTTTTCTTTAGATGCCATATGTAGCGCATCACATGCTGTAGCTGGAACTTTTTGGTATTACGATGTCAATGCTGATGGATTTATAAGAGCTTTTTCTGTAAGAGGCGGAGCAGATTTATCTGCAATTAGATTAAAAATTGGTGAAGGTATAGCTGGAAAAGTTATAAAAACAGGTGTTCCTGAAAAAATATATGATGTTCAAAAAGACGAAAATTGGTCTTCTAAAACTGATGAAAATACTGGATTTGTTACTAAAAGTATGATGTGTATTCCTTTAACAGCTAACAATTATACTTTTGGTTGTGTACAATTAATTAATAAAGATGATGGTTCTTTCTTTGACGAAAAAGATTTTGAATTCGTAATGAAATTATCTGATGATATTGCGAATTTTATAGATGAGTATAATGTTTTCCCAGAAATAAAAGATTTTGAAAATACAGCTTGTTTATATTTGAAGTTAGATAATTATGACGAAATTGCTTCAGTTCTTAAACCTAGAGATTTAATCTCGTTGTTGAATGATTTCTTAAAAATTGTAAATACAACAATTATTGAGAACGAGGGAACAATTGATCTATTTAATTATGGTGAAGTATTGGCATATTGGATAAATAAACGTGATGACAACAAAACAGTCAATACTGCTTGCAAGACAGCAAAGGCTTTAATTGATTTGAATGGTGAAATTAGATCATTAGTTGGTAAAAAATATGGTTTTGATATCTATTATTCTGTTGGCTTATGTTATGGCCATTCAATTAAAAATGTTGTTGGATTTGATAAAAATAGTCATAGAACAATTGTTGGTGAAGCCCCTTGTAAAGCTAAAGAGCTTCAAGGTCAAGCAAATATTGGAACAATATTAGTAAATAAACAAATTGTTGATAATGCATCTGGATTTGTTTTCTCAAAAGTTGATGCAAAGGGTGGTTTGTTTAAAAAGAAACAAAGCGACGAAGACGCAAATTACATTTTAAGTTAATAAAATAAATGAAAAAAGATTATATATTGCCTAATCTAATTGAAGCTAGAAAAAGAAATAAAGAAGTTTCAAATAGAGTTATTTTTAGCGTTGATGATGATTATACTAAACTTGGTTTAAACAAGAGATATTTTTTAATTACACACGGATGCCAAGCTAATGTTAGAGATTCTGAAACGATAGCTGGCTTACTTGAAATGATGTCTTTTACACCAACTAATGATGAGAAAAAAGCTGATGTAATTATTATAAATACTTGTGCCGTAAGAAAAGGGGCTGAAGATAAAGTTTTAGGGCAATTAGGCGCTTTAAAAAGAATTAAAACATTAAACCCAAATCTTATAATTGGTATTTGTGGATGTATGTGTCAAGAAGAAGAAACCGTTAATACTATAATTGAAAAATATAAACAGGTTGATATTGTTTTTGGTACACACAATATAACTTCTTTACCAAAATTACTATATGAAACTATTTTATCTAAAAATAGAAAAATTGAAGTTTTTTCCAAAATGGGTGATATATATGAAAATGTTCCTGTTACGAGATTTATGAATCACAAAGCATGGGTTAATATAATGTATGGTTGTAATAATTTCTGTACTTATTGTATCGTTCCTTATACAAGAGGAAAGGAAAGAAGTAGGAATAAAGAAGATATCATATATGAATGCGAACAACTAGTTAAAGATGGTTATAAAGAAATATGCTTATTAGGTCAAAATGTTAATTCATATGGAAAAGATCTTTATGATGAATATGATTTTGGTGACTTATTGAATGATGTTGCAAAAACTAACATCCCAAGATTAAGGTTTATGACATCTAATCCATGGAATTTTAACGATAATATGATATATGCCATTAAAAACAACAGTAATATCATGCCAAGCATTCATTTGCCAATACAATCTGGCAACAGTGAAGTGTTGAAGAAAATGAATAGAAAATATAATCGTGAACAATATTTAGAATTATATGATAGATTAAAATCTGAAATAAGGGGATGCTCTTTTACTACTGATATTATTGTTGGCTTTCCAAACGAAACAGACGATATGTTTATGGATACTATAAGTGCTGTTGAACATTGCGAATTTGATAATGCATATACATTTATATATTCTAAAAGGGAAGGAACCCCTGCAGCGAATATGGAAGATTCAATTGATTACCATACTAAAGAAAAACGACTACAAATGTTAAATGAAAAAGTTGCTTATTATGCCAACAAAAATAATCAAAAATTTTTAAATCAAATTGTTGAAGTATTAGTTGATGGCCCAAGTAAAAATAATAAGGAAGTATATTCTGGATATACTCCTGAAAATAAATTAGTAAATTTTACGGGAAGTAATATAAAAATTGGCGAAATAATTAAAGTTAAAATAACTGAAACATTATCTTTTTCTCTCAATGGAGTTGCAATTGAAAAATAAAAGCTATTTTACTATAATTTTATTAATGGTTATGGAGGATATAATTTAGTGCAAAAAATACGTTTAGCAGCACTAGGCGGTCTTGATGAAGACGGAAAGAATATGTACCTAGTGGAAATAGATGGCGATATTTTTATTGTTGATTGTGGTTTGAAATATCCCAGTGAATCAGAACAATTAGGAATTGAATATATTATTCCTGATTTTACATATTTGAAAGAACATAAAGATAGGATAAAAGGTTTATTTGTTTCACATGGGCATGATGATGTTATGAGCGCAGTTGCTCATTTGGCAAAAGAAATAGATATAGATATATATGCCACAGCTCTAACAGCTAAAATATTAGATGATCAATTTACAAAATTTAAAATTAAAAACAAACATATAAATGTTATAAAAAGAAATGAAATAATAGATGTTGCTGGTCATAAAATAAGAACTTTTCCAATAATGCAATCAATAGCCGATGGAACTGGTTTTGCTTTCGAAACAGAACATGGTTATATTGTTTATACTTCTGAATTTATTTTTGATTATGATGTATTAAACAAATCATTTTCCATGGATGTAAATGCCTTATCTCAAATTGGAGAAAAAGGTGTTTTATGTTTACTTTCTGAATCTACTGGATCTTCAAGAGAAGGATATACTGCTCCAAAACATAGAATCACAGAACACATCGAACATTACTTTGAACTAAATGATAATAGAATAATTATTACTTTATATAGACAAAACTTGTTTAGAATTATTGAGATACTTGAACTCGCAAGTAAATATAATAAAAAAGTATATTTCTATGATGAAGCTCAAATTAAGTTATTAAATTATGTTGATCAACTTGGATATTATAAAGTTCCTAAAGATGTCATTATTACTAAAGAACTTAACAACAATCAAACCGATGTTGTTTGTATTGTTTCTGGTTCTGGAAATGAAGTTTTCAAGTTAATGAATAATATTGCGATAGGTGAAGATAGAAAAATTGAATTAAAACAAAACGATACAGTCATAATTGCTTCTCCTGTTGTTCCTGGAACAGAAAATGATGCAACTGCAATGGAAAATGATTTATATAAAGCTGATGTTAAAATCCTTAAATTAAATGCAAAACAAGTTTTATCTATGCATGCTTCAATCGAAGATTTGAAAATGATGTTATTTTTAACAAGACCAAAATATTATTTACCAATTAAAGGACAATATTCTGATTTAATTAATAATGCTGAAATTGCAACACAAATGGGACTAACTCCAGATAAAATAATTGTTTTAGATAATGGGCAATTTGCCTTATTCGAAAACGGAAGGCTTTCATCCACATCTGACACCATTAAATTAGAAGATATGGCTATAGATTCATCTAGTATGAAGGATGTTTCAGGCATGGTACTCAAAGATAGGGAATCCTTATCAACTGACGGTGCTATAATTGCAGGTGTAGTTATTGATTTTAATACTAAGAAGGTGATTGGTGGACCAGATATTCAATCAAGAGGTGTAATATATCTTAAAGATGCTGATCATATATTGAATGAGATTGGCAATATACTTGTATCTACGATAAGTGATGAAGTAAAAAATAAATCATACGAGAATATGGCATGCAGAGCTGAAGCTAGAGAAAAAATTTCTAGATTTGTATTGAAAGAAACTGGAAAAAAACCTATGATTTTACCAGCAATTATTGAAATAAATTCAGGAGAAAAAATTGGGTAGAAAATCTAAAAAACAAATTGAAGAAGAACAAAACGCCAAAAAAAGAAAAAGTAAAATTACTTGGATTTTTTTGTCTTTATTAAATGCAATTTTAATTATTTTTGCTATTTCTAAAATGGGGAAGATGGGTTTATTTATAAATAATCTTTTAGTTTTCTTAATTGGTTCATTTTATGCTATTCCATTATTGACATTGTTCATATGTTCAATCCGCATTATATTCTTTTCTAAAAAAAGCTCTATTTCAAAGAAAACAATCTTTGGATTAATTTTGATTAATTTAACAATTGTTGTTCTTTCTTCTTTTATTAATAATGGTGTAAATTCTTATACTGAATTGGGCCAATTTATAACAAGCAATTTTTCTCAATTATTTAAGAATGAACCATTTTTGTTTAATGGTGGAATTATTGGAAATACATTATATGTTTTATCTGCAACATTGGTATCAAGAACTGGAACATTATTAATTCTATTGATTACATTTGTTATTTCAATGTTGCTTATAATTCCTTCTGAAACATATATAAATGCTTATACTGAAACAAAAGAAAGAATATTAGAAGCAAAGACTGAAAGAAAAAAACGTAAAGAAGAAGAAAAGATTGCCTACGAAAAAGCAGAAGAGGAAAGAAAATTAAAATTGGCTGAAGAGATGTCGGCGCATCAAGATGAAATAGATGATGAAGTTGAACAAGAAAATGAGGAAATTGAAGAAATAGAAAATACAGAACCGAAACACGTTGATACATATTCAACTAATTCACCATTTTTAATTAATTTAACTAGTGAAGAAATTGGCTCTGGTGTAAAAAAGAATATTTCTTCCAAAGTTGCATCTTCTACAAACGATTCTTCTAGTGAGACTTCTGATAGTTGCAATAATTCAAAATATAAAAGTCTTAAAGTTCAAAGAACTAATGGTGTGTATAAACTTCCTAAACCTTTGGATCAATATTTAGAGGCATCTGTTTCAAATTCTTCAAACGTTAACAAAACATCTGCTGCTGTTAAAGGCGAAAAAGTAATTGAAATATTAAAGAATTTTGGAATTCAATCAACTTTAGTTAACACTTATATTGGACCATCTGTAACAAAATTTGAGATTAAACCAGATAGTACCGTAAAGATCAATAAGATATATAACATTTCAGATAATATAAAGATGGAATTAGCCGCAAAAGACATAAGAATTGAGGCACCAATTCCTGGCAGAAGTGCAGTTGGTATTGAAATACCTAATGTTGAACCTGTACCTGTTAAAATGATTGATTTAATGAAGTCCATTCAATCTGATAAAAAGAATAATCCTTTATTATTTGCGTTAGGAAAAGATTTGATGGGCAAACCAGTGTATTGTGATATCTCTAAAATGCCGCACTTATTGATTGCTGGCGCAACAGGAAGTGGAAAATCAGTATGTATTAATTCAATTATTACTTCATTATTGATTCGTACTAATCCAGATGATGTGAAACTTGTCTTAGTTGATCCTAAGAAAGTTGAATTTACACCATATAGAGATATTCCACATTTATTATGGCCAATTATAGATGATGCTCAAATGGCATCTAATATGCTGAAAAAGGTTGTAGTAATGATGGAAGATAGATATGATGCTTTTGCAGATGCTGGAGTGAGAAACATTACTAGTTTCAATGAACTCGTTGATGAGCATAATGCCAATTTGAAAGTAAGTGACAGTCCAATGAATAAAATGCCTTATATTGTTGTTATCATTGATGAGTTAGCTGATTTAATGGCGATTGCAGGCAAAGATGTTGAAATGTCTATACAACGTATTACTCAACTTGCGAGAGCATCTGGAATACATTTGATTGTAGCTACACAAAGACCATCAACTGATGTTATCACTGGTTTGATAAAATCAAATATTCCATCTCGTATTTCGTTTGCGGTGGCATCTTCAATTGATTCTAGAACTATTTTAGATGCAACTGGTGCTGAAAGATTATTAGGAAATGGTGATATGTTATATCATCCTCAAGGTGAAAATGCACCAATGAGACTCCAAGGTGTTTTTGTAACTGATAGAGAAATTCATAAATTGACAACATATGTCAAATCTCAAGCTAAACCTACATACGAGGATTCCTATTATGAATTCTTAAGTGCAATGAACGGCACATCGGTCATGGGTTCTGGATCAACAAATGCTGATGAAATGGATTCTTTATATGATGATGTATTAGAATTTGTAAAAGTACAACAGAAAGCTTCCACATCTTTATTACAAAGAAAATTTGGTATCGGGTACAATAGAGCCGCTAGACTAATTGATACGTTAGAAGATAAAGGTATAATCGGCCCTGCGAATGGTGCTAAACCAAGAGAAGTATACTTAAAACCAGAAAATGAACAAGATTAAACTTAATGATAATACTACCTTAATTGAATCACGCAAATATAAAACAATTAATTTATATTTGCTTTTTTCATTTGAGAATTCACCGTTGATTAAGGAAAAAGTTGCACTTTTATCAAGATTGATTGGTGATATATCAAAAAAATATCCCACTAAAAATGAAATGACTAAAGCTAAAGATATGTTGTATGGAATTAATTGCAATACAACATATAAAAAAACTGCTAATGTCATTACATTTATTATTCATTTTTCTTTCATTAATCCAAAATTCGTTGATATCAGTATTGAAGAATATAATGCTTTTATAAAAGAAATAATTTTTAACTGCGTCATTAATGAAGATACTTTCTTAGAAGCAAAAAATAATATTATTGCCTCATTATTTAGAAAACTAGACGAGCCTTCGTATTTTGCTAACGAAAGGTGTTTGGAAATAATTGGAAAAGATAATCCTCAATTTATAATCTACAATAAAAATAAAACTTTTATTAAAAATATTAATTCCATTAAATTGGATGAATTAATTGAAACATATAAATATATATTAAATAAGAGCAATTTGAATATTTATATATGCGGTGATATTAAACCACAAGATGCCATTAAATTATCCACATATAATTTAGATAATAGAGACAAAACAAAGATTTCTATTAAAAAAATCAAAACCAACAATAAGAAAACTACTATTGATAAAAAAGATATTTCACAATCCTATATAAAAGTTGTTTATTCAACACCTTTTAATAAAAAACATAAAGATTTTTTTGCTTGGTTTGTTGGAAATGCTGTTTTTGGCAAGTTACCAACATCTTTATTATTTAATGAAATAAGAGAAAAGAAGTCTTTATGTTATTCAATTGGCGTCGAAGAATTTACAAGCGAAGGAATAGTTATTGTTTCTACCAGCATTGATGGAAAAAATAAAGATAAAGTTATTTCAGAAATAAACGAACAATTTCAAAAGATTATTAAAATGGACTACGATGATTCTGTTTTGAATGCCTCTAAAAACATGATTTTGAACTCGCTTGATGGATTAGAAGACGACTTTGATGCATTTGTGCTTTATGATTACAATAAAATTATTCAAAATTTTGATTATACTATTGAAGAATATATGAAAAATGTTTCTTTAGTTACAAAAAAAGATATATCCAATGTGTTTAAAAAATATAATCATTATTTCAATTACATACTATTAGGTACTAAGCATGAATAAACATATAGATAAATATTTTGATGAAATATATTATACTGAAACATTGCCAAATGGCTTGAATGTTATAATTTTTCATAAGCCTTATTTTAAAACTAGCATATGTTCTTTTGGCACTCCTTATGGTGCGCTTAAGATTAATGAAAAGTATAAAAATAAAAAATATCATTTCCATCCTGGAATTGCACATTTTCTAGAACACAAAGTATTTGAAGAAAAAAACGAAGACATGCTTAATGTTTTTTCGAGTATGGGTGCAAGTGTCAATGCGTTTACTTCTTATAAAGAAACTGTCTACTATTTTGTTAAAACAGGAAGTGATATCTATGAGCCATTGAATTTGTTATTAGATTTTGTTCAAAATTTAAATATTACTAAAGAATCTGTTGAAAAAGAAAAGGGCATCATAGTACAAGAACTTGAAATGTATAAACAAAAACCAGATCAAAGACTTTTAAACGAAACATATAAAAGTTTATATCATAATTATCCTTTGAAGTACGATGTTGGCGGTGATAATAAATCAGTTAATGCTATTACGCTTGAAGAATTAGAAACTTGCTATAAAATTAATTACCATCCTTCTAATATGGCATTATGCATCACTAGTCCTTTAGATCCAAAAAAAATTATTAAGATTGTTAGAGAAAACCAAAAGAAGAAGAATTTTTCTAATTCTAATATTCCAATTGTCAATAATGAAAAAGAACCTGATGAGGTTGCAAGGCAAAGATATAAGTTTAAAATGAATATCAATACTTCTAAACATGTTTATGCAATCAAAAACAAATCAAGGTTTAAAAGTAATGGTGAAATGATTAAAATTGAACTGTCTTTAAAACTATTATTGGATATGTATTTTTCTTCATTAAATCCAAAATATCAAGATTGGATTAAAAATGAATTAATAAATGATTATTTTGGTTATGATGTAGATATTTGCTCTGAATATTTTTATATCATATTTTATATAGAGAACGACGATGAGAAAGTTCTTCCAAAATTAATTAAAGAAACACTGAAAGATGATTTAATTAACGACGAATTATTGGAACAACTTAAGCGTCGTTATATAAGTTCTACTTTTGAATTATTTAATGATATAGAGTTGTTTAATTCAATTTATATTAGAGACTATTTAAATGGTAACGATACATTTGAAGAAATTAAAGTTTTAAAAGACATTAATATATATGATATTAAGAATTCCTTAAAATATTTAAATTCTCCACATATTTCGTATGTTAGTATGTTAAAAAATGATAAATAAATAATAATTTTTGATAATTGTTGTTCATGTTCCCGTGTTATTTTATTTATGCAAGTAACTAGAAAGGAGAAAAATGAACAACTTATGTTTAGCTGGCCATGTTACACAAGAACCAGAGAAATCGATAAGCACAAATGGTACAAAGGTAGCAAAATTCAAAATTGCTGTCGATAAGTTTAGCAAAGAAAACGATGAAAGCACATATGATGTGTTTGAAGTTGTCCTATTTAGAGATTTAGCAGATGTTGATTTAAAAGTTGGACAATTTGTTGGTGTAAGTGGCAAATTATTAGCAAATAATTATCAAAAAGATTCAAAGTCGTATTTTAATTGTTCTATTGTTGGCAATAATATAACATTTCTTGGAAAATAAATATTGAAATTTTTTGATAATATAACTCATTTATTTAATATACCCTGTTAAGTAGATGTGGTAATTGATTAAATTTAAGAGTAAAAGAAATCCATCATTAGTTATTTTTGATGGATTTTTTATATATTTGGAACAATTATTTTGTATAATATTAATGGTATGTTGAGGATAAAATGTTAGATACATTACAAGAAAAATTAACAAAAGCTTTTAGAAATATACAAGGCAAAGGCAAATTGTCAGAGAAAAACATGGAAGATACTCTAAAAGATATTAGAGTAGCTTTGTTAGAATCTGATGTTAACTATACCGTTGTCAAAAATTTTTTAGAAACAGTTAGAAAAGAATCGTTAGGACAAGATGTTTTAAATAGCGTTGAGCCAGGACAATTACTTGTAAAAATTGTTCATGACGAATTGGTAAAGTTATTAGGTGATGATGATAATTCTGTCTCTTTTAATGATGGCGGTCTTACAACTATTATGATTGCAGGTTTGCAAGGAACAGGAAAAACAACGCATGCTGCTAAAATTGCAAACTTGTATAAGAAACAAGGAAAAAAAGTTTTATTAATTGCTGCAGATATAATAAGACCCGCTGCAATAGAACAATTAAAAACTTTGGGAAATTCAATTGATGTAGAAACTTATTCCGAAGGTACATCAATTAATGTTGTTGAACAAGTAAATAATGGAATTAAATATGCTAAAGAAAATTCTTTTGATTTGGCAATTATAGATACAGCAGGAAGACTTCAAATTGATGAAGAATTAATGCAAGAATTAAAAGATATCAAATCGTCTGTTAATCCAAATGAAATATTGTTGACCGTTGATGCTTTGACTGGCCAAGATATTGTCAATGTAGCTAAAGCTTTTAATGACGCATTACAAATCACTGGGTTGATTGTTACGAAATTTGATGGTGATTCAAAAGGTGGCTCAGTTTTATCTGTTAAAGCTATAACTGGTGTTCCAATTAAATTCACAGGTGTTGGAGAAAAGATAAATGATTTAGAACAGTTCCATCCTGATCGATTGGCTCAAAGAATATTAGGCATGGGCGATGTTGTTTCTCTTGTAGAAAAAGCACAAGAAGAAATGGACATGAAAAAAGCTGAAGAAACAGCAAATAGGCTAATGGCAGGGAAATTTACGATGAATGATTTATTGGATTCAATAGAACAATCTAGTAAGCTGGGGCCCATTTCTTCACTAATGCGTATGATACCTGGCATGTCCAATTATGCTGGCGAAATAAATGATGAAGAAGCAAACAAAGAAATTAAAAAAATTAAAGCTATTATTTGTTCTATGACACTAGAAGAAAGGGACAATCCATTAAATATGAGATCATCGCATAAAAGGCGTATTGCATCAGGATCTGGAACATCTATTAATGATGTTAATAAATTAATGAATAGATATGAAAAAACTGCTAAAATGGTAAAGTCATTATCATCAATGAAATCGAAATTTGGATTATAGAAAGAAGATTAAAATATGGAAAATAAAAAAGAATTTATTATTAATTTGTTATATTATGCATTAATTATTGGCTTAGTATATTTATTTTGCAATTATATATTAGGCGTTATTTCTCCATTTATTATTGGATTTATTTTTGCATATATTGCAGTAAAGATAAGTAAAAAACTATTTAAGAAAGATACAAAAATTATCAGATCGTTATCTTTGATTTTAGTTTATTTAATTCTTGTTGGTTTATTAGCACTACTTGCTGTACTTGGAATAAATGAATTAATTGAGTTTATTGCTAAGTTGCCAAATTTATATAAATCTTATGTCGAACCTATTTTAAATAATCTTGGCAATAGTGATATAAACTCAAATTTGCCAATTGAAATACAAGGGGATGTTAAAGAAATTTATGCTAATATCATGAATTCAATTAAATCTTTAATTTCTAGTTTTTCTTCATTTATTGTTTCGAAGGCAACTGAATTTATTTCAAATACAACTTCTTTATTTGTATCTGTTCTTGTCACTTTAATCTCATCTTTCTTTTTTGTATGTGATTATGAAAACATAGTTTCATACTTAGTTTCTCTAATGAACAATAAAGTTAAAACTATATACTTAAATGTTTCTGATTTTTTAGTTAATACTGTATTTTTAGTTATTAAATCTTATGGCTTAATAATGTCAATAACATTCGTTGAATTGTTAATAGGGTTATTTATTTTAAGGATTGAAAATTTCGGATTAGTTGCTCTAGTTACTGCGTTTTTAGATATTTTGCCTGTTCTTGGAGTTGGAACAGTTTTAATTCCATGGGCTATATATGAACTTATAGTTGGAAAAACTGCATTATGCATTGGATTAGCAATACTCTATATATTTATCACTATTATTAGAAACATTATTGAACCAAAAATTGTTGGTGGTAACTTAGGTCTACATCCTCTTGCAGCCTTGTTTTCAATGATTGTTGGTTTGCAATTGTTTGGAATAGTAGGCTTATTTGGTTTTCCGTTATTATTATCGTATTTTGTAAAAAATGATAAAAAACAAAATAACGAAATAGAAACTAATAACTAGTTAAAACGCTTTTTAATACTATAATTGGGATATTTTGTTAGTTTATATTATTAATTTTTATCACCAAATATGCTAAAATCATAGAGTATGAACAGTTCAATTAAGCAAATATATGCTTCTTTAGAAATATGCGAAAATGAATTAAAACTATTACTTGCTGAGTATTTCAATACACGTTTTAATGTGCTTCGCGTTGAAAGATTAGATACCGAAGCAATAAGTGATTTTAAGGTTGTTGATAAAGAATTATTAAAGAAAGATATTAGAACTATCATTACGAATTGTTTTGATAAAACTGGTGCCAAAATAGAGAAAATCATTTTAGTGTTGCCTGCATATAATTTTAAGAGATTTCCTTTAAAGAGCAAGGTTGTTTCTAGTAAAGGCATAATAACAAAAAAAGATATCTCTAGAGCAATAAAAAATTCTTTAAAAGCAAAGATTGATTATGATGTTATGGCTGTCAATCCGATGGTTACTAAGTACACTATCAACGGACTATCGACAAGAAAATTTCCTGAAAAAGAAATATGCGATGAAGTTATTGTTGACATTGATTTATTGTGTGCAGATAAAGAAATGTCATTTGATTATGTTTCGGTAGTTGAAGAGACAGGCGTAAAAGTTATTGATGTTTGTTTGAATAATTATGCTATTGGAAAAGAAGCTTCTATATTTGAAGAATCATTTAAACAAAATGTGATATGTTTGGATATTAATAGATCTTGTACATACTTATCTTTGTTTTCAAAGGGAAAGTTAGCTTCAACTGAAATAGTATTCGATGGATTAAACACTATAGTTAATAAGATTAAAAAAGAATACAATATTCCTGAAAAAGATATTCTCAAATTAATTAAATATAATATAAATTTTAATAGTAATTATTTAGATGATATTGTATATGCTTATAATGAAAATTCTGATACTAAGACAATATCTACAAAAGATTTGAACAAAATATCTTTAAAATTAATTAAAAATTTAGTTGATAAATTAATTACAATGTGTAAACCAATAATTGAACAAGGTGCAACATTATTTGTGACTGGCGAAGGCCAGCAAATGTCATGCTTGGTTGATAAAATTAAAGAACAATCATGTATAGATGTTAAATCATATTTCCCTGAAACAATTGGTGTTAGAGATCCATCGTATACCTCTATATTTGGTTCTTTGGTTCAATATCACGAAAAAGTTTCATTTGAAGATCAAAATGTAAGTTGTATTGATTTATTAGAATATGATTCAAATATTGGCCAAAAAGAATTAGATACAGAAGGTGAAACAATTACAACAAAGATTAAAAATTTGTTTAAACATATCGGCAAGGAGGAAGAATAGTTATGACGGTTAAACCAGAATACAATCAAGTAGCGAGAATTAAAGTCTTTGGAATTGGTGGTGCAGGATGTAATGCAGTTAATCGTATGGTTAACGATGGAGTAAGAGGTGTTGATTTTTATATATGCAATACTGATATCCAAACTTTAAATTTATCTAAATGTTCCAATAAAATTGTCTTAGGTAGAGAACTTACTAAAGGTTTAGGAGCAGGTGGAAATCCAGAAGTTGGGCAAAAAGCCGCTCTTGAATCTCAAGAGGATATTAAGAAGGCTCTTTCAGGTGCTGACATGGTTTTTGTTACATGCGGTATGGGTGGAGGCACTGGAACAGGTGCTGCTCCATTGTTTGCAAAGTTTGCTAAAGAAATGGGCGCTTTAGTTGTTGGAATTGTAACAAAGCCATTTGATTTTGAAGGAAGAAAAAGAATGGATCAAGCAAATGTTGGAATTGAACAAATTAAACAATATGTTGATTCATTGATTATTGTTTCAAATAACCAATTGCTAAATGTTATTGGCAAAATTCCTATGCCAGAAGCATTTAAAGAAGCAGACAACATTTTAAGACAAGGCGTTCAAACTATTACAGATTTGATTGCTGTGCCTGCATTTATTAATCTTGATTTTGCAGATATTAAGTCTGTTATGTCTGGCAAAGGAACTGCTTTAATTGGTATTGGTATGGCGCAAGGTGAGAATAAAGCTAAAGATGCTGCTTCAAGAGCTATTCGCTCACCTTTACTTGAAGCTAATATTAAAGGTGCAAAATCTGCAATTATTAATGTCACTGGTGGTCCAACTATTTCTTTACAAGATTCTTCTGTTGCTGTTGAATACATCAAAGAAGCTGCTGGAAATGATATTGATATAATTTATGGTGTTGCTATTAATGAATCTTTAGGAGAATCAATTATAGTAACTGTTATTGCAACCGGATTTGATTTACCTAACACAAAACATACATCACAGCCAACTAATATTTTGTTCGAGAAGAAGAATGGTTTAGATGGCAGTTTTTCGAGTGATGAGATAATTAGTCAAGTCGATGAAGAGGAAGATGATGTTCCTTCTTTCTTCAGAAATAGATAATAAAAAAGCACAATGTGCTTTTTTAAATAATATATGAATAACAAAATAGATTTACACACGCATTCCGTCTTATCAAGACATGCTTATTCATCTCTGACTGAAAATATTGAATATGCTGCGTCAATTGGTTTAGAAGTATATGGAATTAGCGAACATCAACCAGACGAATTCAATGTTGGCGCACACAAATATGTTTTTAATAATTGCATGAGGATTGCTCCGAAAGAATACAATAATACTAAAATTTTAGTTGGCATAGAAATGAATGTTTCTGATGGAGATTTTAATACATACGGTATAAAAGTTGACGAGTTATCTTATTGCATAGCTTCAATGCATGCTTATGCATATTCTCCAAAACATACATACGAAGAAAATACTGATAATTATATTAAAGCTTTGTATACCCCGTATATCTCTTTTCTTGGGCATTTAGATTATCCTATTTTTCCATGCAATTATAAAAAAATAATTAAAGCAGCTAAGGATTGTGACAAAATTATTGAACTAAATAATGCTTCTTTAGATCCAAATGGATCAAGAAAAGGTGCTAGGGATATTGACAAAGAAATTTTGTCTTATTGTATGGAGTATAATGTTCCAATAATAATGAATAGTGATGCTCATATTAAATTCTTAATAGGAAATGTTGATTATTGTGTTGAATTATTAGAAGAAGTTAATTTTCCGAAAGAATTGGTTATAAACTATAATACTGATTTATTTAATAAATACTTTAAATATAGATAAAGTTGATATTTATACATATTTTGTTATAATTTATTGCATATGAATAAAGAAGATGTTCCTTTGCCGAATAGCTATATAAGCTTCTTAGAAGAGGCTTTTTATGGATAATAATACAATAATTTTTATTTTAATTATATTAGTGCTGTCATATAGTTTTTTTAGTGCATCCGAAACAGCATTTTCGTCATTGGACAGAGTTAAAATAAAAGCTTTAGCTAATGCTAATAACAAGAAAGCTCAAGCTACTTTGAAACTTGATGAGAAGTTTTCTAAATTATTAACAACCATTCTTGTTGGAAATACAATTGTTAATGTTGTTGCTGCTTCTATTGCGACAATATTATTCACTAATATATTCAAAGAAAACGGTGTAGCTATTTCGTCTATAGTTATGACTTTGGTAATTATGATTATTGGTGAAATTATTCCTAAAAATCTTGCCAAACATATGCCAGAAAAATTCGCAATGTTTGTTACACCATTATTAAAAGTACTAATGTTTATTTTTACTCCAATTACATATATATTTGGATTACTAGAAAAACAAATTTCAAAATCCATCTGCGAAGATGATGAAACATATTCTACTGAAGAATTTATCACTATGGTTGAAGAAGCTAATGAAGAAGGGAATATGGAAGATCATCAAGCTGATCTTATTACTAATGCTTTAGAATTTAATGATGTAGATGTAGGAGAAATATATAAACCAAGAATCGAAATTGTATCTATAGATATTAACAAAGATACAATAGAGGATATTGAAAGAATATTTAGAGACTCAGGATATTCTAGGATACCAGTGTATGAAGACAGTATTGATAATATTATCGGTATATTACATGAAAAAGATTTTTATTATCATTTGTTTTATGAAAAATCAACAAATGTAAGAGAGATATTGAAAGAAGTCATTTATACTTCTCCACAAGTTAAAATATCATCTTTACTTAAACAATTTCAAAAATCACAAGCACATTTTGCGATTGTATGCGATGAATACGGAGGCACTCAAGGTATTATTACTATGGAGAATATTCTTGAAGAGCTTGTAGGCGAAATATATGATGAACATGATGAAGTGATTGAATATTACAAAAAGGTAGATGAAAATACTTATTTGATAAAGTGCGATTTAGATATTAAAGATTTATTTGAGCATTTTGGTATAGATAATAACGAAGAATATGATTTTAACTCAACATCTGCTTGGGTAATTGATAAACTTGATAAAATTCCAAATAATGGTGATTGCTTTGATTATTTAAATATGCATGTTGAAGTTACGGATGCAGATGAAAAGAAAGTTAACGAAATAAAAATAAAATTTGATGACAAACAAATAGAAGAGTAATCTTCTTTTGTTTGTTGATATAATAAATCTATGCAACAATATTTTGTTGATAAGTCCATTCAAACAGGTGAAATTATTACTTTAGATAGTGATGTTTTATATCATTTAGTTAAAGTTTTAAGAAAAGATGATAAATATATATTCAGAGTTGTTGATTCAAATGGCAAAGTTTTTCATGCACATTTAACACATAATAAAGAATGCGAAATATTAGATTTTTTAGATGAAAATAATGAATTAAATTGCGATATTACTTGCATTTTAAGTTTAATTAAAAACGATAAATTTGAATTGACTATACAAAAACTTGTTGAACTTGGTGTTAAAAGAATAGTTCCATATAAAGCTAAAAGAAGTGTAGTTAAGATTAAAGATGATAAGAAAATTGATAGAATTAAAAAAATCGTTAAAGAGGCTTCTGAACAATCTCATCGCAATTTTATACCTGAGGTTTGTCCTTTTGCGGATATTGATGATTTAAAAAAATATATGTCTGATTGCAATTATATATGTTATGAATCTGAAAACAATTTAAGTGAAATTGAAACATGCAAATCTATTTCGTATATTATTGGTCCTGAGGGTGGGTTCGACAATAATGAATATACTGATATATGTAATTTAGGCTTTAAATCTATCTCGCTTGGTAGAAGAATTTTAAGAGCTGAAACCGCTGCTATTTATGTGACAAGTGTCATTGTTGGTAAAAATCAATGAAAACATTCGCAATGATGGTATTGGGTTGCAAGGTAAATGATTACGAAGCAACCTACATTAGAGAAAACTTAAATAAACATTTTGAAGAAGTTAGTTTTAAGGAAAAAGCTGACATTTATGTAATCTTTACTTGTTGTGTCACTAATACTGCAGAGGCAAAAACAAGGAAATTTATACATGATGCAAGAAGAAAACAACCTAATGCATATATTTGCGCTATAGGGTGTTTGCCACAAGTTAAATCAAAGCATGAAGTATTTAATGATGTTGATTTAGTTGTTGGTTCTGATCAAAAGGATAAAATAATTGATTATATTTTAGATGGAATTAAAGATAATGTAGTAAACGATAAGATTTCTAATAATTATGAAAATTTGTTTATTAATACTTATCCAAATAAATCTAGAGCTTTTCTTAAAATACAAGATGGTTGCAATCAATTTTGTAATTATTGCATTATTCCATATTCTAGGGGAAGAGAAAGAAGTTGCAATCACAACGATGTAATTAAACAAGCCACATTGTTATCCAATAATTTTAAAGAAATTGTACTTACTGGAATACATACTGGTAGATATAATGATGGTGAATACAAACTTTATGACTTATTATGCGAATTAGTTAAGATTGATAAAATCAAAACAATAAGATTAAGTTCAATTGAAATTACAGAATTAAATGATCAAATAATCGAATTAATTAAAAGCAATAATAAATTTGCTCGCCATCTTCATGTCCCTGTTCAATCATGTGATGATACTATTTTAAAAAATATGAATAGGCCATACACGATTAATGAATATAAAAATAGAATTAATTATATTCGTGAACAAATACCTGATATAAGTATAAGTACTGATTTAATTGTTGGCTTTCCTGGCGAGTCTGATGATTGTTTTGAAAATGTTGTTAAGCAGTTAAAAGATATTAAATTTAGTTTTATTCATGTTTTCCCATATTCTAGAAAAGAAGGAACTGTTGCTGATAAAATGATTAATCACATTGATCCTAAAATTAAAAAACAGAGAGTAAATAAAATTATAGAAATTCAAAAAGATATAACTAAAGAATTTAATATGAAGTCCCTTAACAAAAACGTTGAAATTCTTATCGAAAAAAATGTTGATGGTTTTAGTTACGGTTATAGTAAACAGTATATTTATTATAAAGTTAAGGGAAATTACAAAATAGGTGACATAATTGATGTTAAAATTAGTATGGAAAATATAAATGCAGCTTAATCAATTATTTAAAGGTGCTCCAAATATTGAAATCGAGCAGTTATCAGAAGATAGTAGGCTTCCAATGAAGAATGCTATTTTCTTTTGCCTTGATGGAATTAAGTATGATGGACATAATTATATAGATGAAGCAATTTCTAACGGCGCGAAAGTTATTGTTTATTCTAAAGAAATTACCAATAATAAAAATGCTATATATATAAAAGTTAAGAATGTTAATGAAACATTGTCAAGAATATCGGAAATTTTTTATAATCATCCAAATTCTAATATTGATAAATATTTAATCAGTGGATGTTATGGCAGATCAACTGTAAGCATGATAATTAATCATTATCTTAATTCAGTTAGCACATGTGGCTCAGTTGGCATATTCGGCATTAATTATTTAGGTAAGCATCTAAGTTTGTCATATCCGACTCTTACTCCTTTAGATAATCTAAAAGCATTAGATAATTTTAAAAAGAACAATATTAAAAATTGTACCTTTGAAACCAATGTAATTAGTTTATATTATAAAAAGTTTGATGTAATTAAGCCAGATGTATTTATATATACGAATACTAGTAAATTTTCTGCTGACTATAATGTTTGTAATAGTTATTATTTTTCGAATATTAGAAAATATTTGTATACATTAGAAGATAAAACTTGTGTTTTATTTAACGGAGATGATGATGCTTTTGAAGAATTGAAAGATTCTGTTAATAATTATGCAACATATGGCTTTTCTGATAATTGTACATATAAAATTATTGATGCAAATCTTTCCAATGATGGTGTTAGATTTAAAATTGTTCATAACGATATGGTTTATGAGGTTAAAAGCAAATTAATTGGTAATGTTAATATCTACAACTTAACTGCATCAATAGCTGCATTAAATTTAAGAGGTCATGATATTAAAGATGTCATCGACAAATTAAATGACATTGATTATGTTGATGGTGTGATGGAAGTTGTTGATAAAGATTACAATGTAATACTAGATTGTGGCTATGAAATTGATAGTATTAATAGTCTTTTAAAATATGCTAAAGATACATGCAAAGGAAAATTAATAGGTATTATTGGAATTAATTATTCTGATAGTGATAAAAGAATTGAAAACATATTGAAGATTTGTGAAAAATTTCTTGATGTTATTATTCTCACTGAAGATGAGTCTATGCAAAGTGAGGTAATGGATATTCTTGCTCGAACAAATAAGTATATTCATACGAAGAAAGTTGTTCAAATACCTCATAGATCAAGTGCTATAGAAAATGGTGTTGAAATAATGAATAAAAACGACACATTATTAATTATTGGTAAAGGAAATGAAACTTTTTTGAATATGGGACTCGGCAAAGAAAAATATGCTGGAGATAAATATTATGTATTAAAGTATTTGAAGAATAGAAAGGAACCTATTACTAATGAAATTATCTAAATTTATCGATCACACATTGTTGAAAGCTGATGCATCTATTGAATCAATAAAAAAATTGTGTTCTGAAGCTATAGAATATGATTTTAAATCCGTATGTGTCAATACATGCAACATAGAAATTTGCAAGAAAGAACTCGTTGGCACAGATGTTTTAGTTTGTTGTGTTGTTGGATTTCCACTTGGAGCAATGTCAACTGAAGCTAAAGTATTCGAAACTTCAGATGCCATTTCCAAGGGCGCAGATGAAGTTGATATGGTTATCAATATCGGAAGATTAAAGGATAAACAATTCGATTATTGTATTGACGAGATTAAAAAAATTAAAAGTGTATGTGGAAATAAAACATTAAAGGTAATCATTGAAACATGTTTATTGACAGATGATGAAATAATTGAAGCATGTAATTGTGTTTTAAAGGGTGGTGCTGATTTTGTTAAAACATCAACAGGCTTTTCAACTTCTGGTGCAACATTTGAAGGTGTTTCTTTGATGAAAAAGACTGTCGGAGACAAGTGTTTGGTTAAAGCTGCAGGTGGTGTTAGAAGTCATGATGATATGTTAAAAATGATAGAAATAGGTGCAAGCAGAATTGGCACATCATCTGGAACTAAACTAATACAAAAAGGTGAATAAAATTGAACTATAATTCAAAAATATGTATAATAAGTGTGCTAAGAAAGAGGGGTGATTTATATGTCTAAGATTGTTGTTAAAGATAATGAGCAAATTGATGATACTTTACGTAGATTTAAGAGACAAGTATCTCGCAATGGCACTCTTCTTGAAGTAAGAAAAAGAGAATATTATGTTAAGCCAGGCATTAAGAAAAGACTTAAACGTGAAAATGCTCGTAAGTTGAGAAAGAAATCTGCTTAAAAGAGATTAATATTGCTTTTATTAAAACTAGTGAGTTCAAAAACTCACTTTTTTAATATAATAGGTTTATGGAATACAAAATTGAAAATTTAGATTCTGATGATATTAAAAATATTATTGGTGTCAATGATGAAAATTTACAGCTTTTAGAAAAATTATATGGATGTGGAATAGTTTTTAGAGATAACTACATTAAAATTTTAAGTGATGACGAATTATTATCTAACAAATTTTTTAAACATATAGATTATATTGTTAAAAATTGTAGAGATAATCATATAGATTATGATTTTATTAAACAATCGTTTATTAATATTAATAATATATCAGATGATTATTTTCAAAATGAAATAATTTCAACATCGTTTAACGGCAAGCCATATAAATGCAAGACTTTAAATCAATATAGATTTATTAAAGAAATTAAAAATAATGATTTGGTGTTTGCTGTTGGGCCTGCTGGAACTGGAAAAACATTTATTGCTGTATTGCTTGCTATAAATGCATTGAGAAAAGGCGACATTCATAAAATAATCATTACAAGGCCTGCTGTTGAAGCTGGAGAATCATTGGGTTTCTTGCCTGGCGATTTAAAAGAAAAGATAGATCCTTATTTGATGCCGATTTATGATGCGCTTGATTCAATATTAGGAAGTGAACAAAAAGATAAATATATCGAAAAAGGCGTTATAGAAATAATGCCATTGGCATATATGAGAGGCAGAACATTAGACGAAGCATTTATTATTTTAGATGAAGCCCAAAACACAACTGAAAAACAAATGTTGATGTTTTTGACTAGGCTTGGTTTTAATTCGAAGATGGTTGTAAATGGCGATATTACACAAATTGATTTAAATATTCAAAAAAATTCTTCCGGTTTAGTAAAAGCTATTTCTACTCTCAAAAATATTGATAAGATTGGATTTATAGAATTTCAAAATAACGACGTTGTAAGAAATCCTTTGGTTCAACAAATAATTGAAAAATATATAATTTAATTATTTATATAAATAGTTTATTCTTGATATTTTTTCTTGAAATATTTTTAAATAATCATTGTCATTCTTGTTATCATATTCGCTATTAGCCCATGCTGACCATAATAAATCTTGTGCTATTTCAATAACTAAACACGAATGTTTTACTTCATCGTTTAATCTATCACCAAAATAGAGTTTGAAAATTTCATCTCTATTTTTGTCATATATATTGTTTTCTGATAGTAATGACATTAAATCAAAATATTCATAGTTCATCGAAGCATATTCGTAATCTATTAAATAACATTTATCTTCTTTGAAACATATGTTTCCATCAACAAGATCATTGTGTGAAAATACCATTTTGCATTTTAAATTGTTATATTCATTAATAATGTCACCATATTTTTTATAATCAAATAGTGGTTTATTAATTCTAGACAAAAAATATTTATATTTTTTGTTTATATCAAAACATAATTCCGTTTTGATGTCTAAATTATGAAATTCTTTTATTCTATTAATGGTTTTTTCGAATTTATCTGTGTCATGATATTCAGAAAATGTTTTTAAATTGTCTGCCCATTTGGTTATTCTAATATTATTTATTTCATCATAATAGACTTCTTCAAAATCCATATGTTTTGCTAATAATTGTACTTTTCTTTCTATTTTCCTATGTTCTACTGAACCTTCATTTTCAGGAATTCTAAGGGCATATTTTGCGCCTTTAAATTCGAATTGATAAATTGCGTTTGAATATCCTAAATCTGTCTTAATTGGCTTAATATCGCACGAATATAGTTGTTTTAGATATTTTTCAACATTCATAATATAATTTTAGCATATGGAAAAGTTGCTGATTGGTTCTAATAATATAAACAAAATAAAAGAAATTGAAACAATTTTTAAACTTAATAATGTGACTTTTGATATCGTTACTCCAAAAGAATTAGGGTGTTTTGATGAACCAACAGAAAATGGAAATTCCTTTTCAGAAAATGCAATTATAAAAACAAAATTTTATTATAATTTGTACCATTTGCCATGTATTGGAGAAGATTCAGGTATATGCATAGATTATTTTGGTGGTAGACCAGGCATATATTCAAAAAGATTTCTTTCGGATTTAAATGATAAAGATAAAAACGATTATATTCTTAAATTAATGGATGGTATAAAAAATCGTAAAGCAAGTTTCCATGATGTATTATGCTATATCAATTCAAAAGGAGAAATTAGAACTTTTGATGGAATTAATTATGGAGAAATATCGATCGAACAAATTGGTGATGAAGGTTTTGGATATGATCCTATTTTTTTAATTCCAGAATATAACAAAACTGAAGCACAGCTTGGCACTGATTATAAAAATGAATATTCTCATCGCGCAATTGCTTTAAAAAAATTTATAGATTTTTATAAGAATGAAAATATCAAAGATCATTAATAATATTATTCCTATATCATTTTTAGCAACTGTTTTTATGACAATTGTTAATTTTTGTTGTTTTGATATAAATTATTTTTTATTAAAAAACGACAGCATCGTAAGTTATGATTCTAATACAATTAATTCACTAATTAAAAATGTTTTGT
>JAZUIZ010000013.1:0-29313 GCA_045642525.1 Erysipelotrichaceae bacterium | reverse complement strand
AAAGAAATTCCATATTCCATTGAAAGTTTTCTTGGGCTTCTTTCACCACTCACATATCTTTGAACGATTTCATCTTTGTACTTATAAGATAATTGATTATGTTTCTGACCTTTACTAGCCATAAAAAAACTACCTCCTTTCATGGAGATAGTTTCTCATAAATCCTTTTTATTATGTACACTATACGGGGTACACTGTCACAATTAGAACTTTTTTTATCAACTAGAAATAAACTATTTAATATATATTGTTATATGATCTAATAAATCTTGATCTTCGTTTAAATAATCACCATGTAGCTCAATAACATTTAATTTATCTTTAATAGGTTTGCTTATAACACAAGCATACCCGTTTTTATTGATGTATTTTCCAGAAAAAGTTTCGCAATTTGTTTTTATACTTTTATCTAAATTCACATCGTTGATTTTAATAATTCTTTCTGGAATATCTTTAACATACAAGGTAAGTTTTCCAATAGTACTATCATATGCAGAAATATTCTTATTTTCATTATTATAAAAATCAATATTTCCAACAAATTCATTCAATAAATATATATCAATATCTTTCACTATTTCATTTTTTTCTAATACACCATCTAATTCAAAATCAAACGCTGTGTCTAAATACTTAGCATCATCATAACCAACACTTATTGAATAGTCATCAATAGATAACTTATAATAGTCATCTCTTTTTGTACATGAAGTTAATAATAATAACGATAATAAAACAACGATTTTTTTCATCACAAGTATTATACAATATATACATGATTAAGATTATTTTTATAGATTTTGATAATACATTATTCTCACACGAAACCAATTCAATACCGTCAAGTGCAATAGATGCACTAAATATGGCAAGAAAAAATGGAATAAAAATATTTATTTGTTCAGGAAGATCAATTTGTGAACTAGATGCTTTTGACCTTTCAAAAGTTACATTTGATGGGATGATTGGAAATAATGGCCAAAATATATATGATGAAAATAAAAAATTGATTTACGACTGTCCTATCGATGGCGTATTAAAAGAAAAAATGTTGGAAAAATTTAACAGTAAACATATCCCTATTTTTATAAACACCGGTGATGATATATTTACAAATTTCGTGAATGAAAAAGTAATAGAAACACAAAATATTATTAATTCTCCTATTCCAAGAATCAAAGAATATGAAGGAGAAAAAATATATATGTGTTCAGCCTTTTATAAAAATTCATCAGAATTTGAAATCTTATCAGATATTAAAAACATTGCAAAAATAGTATATTGGCATGACGGAGCAGTAGATATTATCCCAAAGGATGCTAGCAAAGCTAACGGAATAGAAAGAGCTATCAAATTATTAAACATTAAACCTGAAGAAACTATGGGAATTGGCGATGCTAGCAACGACATAGATATGTTGAAATTTTGTGATATAGGTGTAGCAATGGGAAATTCTAATGAAGAAATTAAAAAAAGCGCTGATTATGTTACAAGCCACATCGAACACGATGGTATATATAACGCTTTAAAATATTTTAATTTGATATAACTACTCTTCAATACTTTTTGAAGCAATTATGTTGCTTCCAAGTCCAATAATATTTTCAACAATAACATCACCCATTTTTATTGGCACTTTAACACAAATGTTTTTTAAATTATTAATAACATCCATCATCTTATCTTTTGGAACGGGATTAGAAGTTATAACTGGCAATCTATTATATTTTATAGAATTAATTGCTACAGTGGTCGTAATTGTTCTTAAAGGATTTGTCATTTCGTTAATAGCATATTGTTTTCCTCTAGGACAAAAATTTCCACTCACAATTATCTCGCCATTTTTATTTTCAACATCTAATTTGCAGCCTCTTGGACAGTTGATACACACTAATTTCATTCAATAATCTCCCAATTTAATTCACCTTTTAAATCATTTAGTTCCTCTTTATGTAATGTCACTTTTTGCATTTCACTTGGGACAATACCTAATTTATTGATTTTCTTTTCAAATCCACCACCATATATATGTATCGAACATTCTTTATATACTCTTTTTACTCTAAACATAAAATCAATATCGTTTCCCTTATGAAAGGTTTGAGGCACAACATATGAAACACCATCCCCTAATGTGTTTGTAAAAGTTTCGTTATTATTCATCTTTTTTAAAACATAATTTGCTGCTGATTTACCAGCCTTCTTTGCTTCTTCAGATACATAGTCTACTAGATCATGAACATGCAATGCATTACCACACGCAAAGATTCCGTTTATTGAAGTCATATATGTATTATCGACAATTGCGCCTTTTGTTTTCTTATCAATTTTAGCACCCAAATCTTCAATTAAACTATTTTCAGGAATTAGTCCTACCGACAACAATAATAAATCGCACTTGATTTCTTGTTCACTTCCTATAATCTTTTGTAATTTATCATCAACTTCAATCAAAGTTAATGATTCTAACCTACCATTTCCATGAACTGATTCAACTGTATGTGATAAATATAAAGGAATATCAAAATCTTGTAAACATTGTTTAATATTTCTTGCAAGACCATTTGAATATGGCATAATTTCAGCTACTCCAATAACATTTGCGCCTTCAAGTGTCATTCTTCTAGCCATTATTAAGCCTATATCGCCACTGCCTAAGATAAATACATTTTTACCAACAAGTATTCCTTGTTTATTACAATATTTTTGCGCTGAACCAGCTGTATAAATCCCCTCAAGTCTGTCACCTTTTATGCCAATAGCTCCGGCAGGTCTTTCTCTACAACCAGTTGCCATAATAATAGCATCTGCTTTAATTTTTAATAGACCTTTCGTTGATTGAATTGTTATTATGTTTTCTTCATCAATATTAATAACACATGAGTCGTATAAAAACTTAATTGCTTGATTATCTTTTATTAATGAATAATATTTTTCTGCATATGCTGGCCCAGACAACTCTTCATTAAATGTATGTAAACCAAATCCATTGTGAATACATTGTTGTAATATTCCACCATATTCAAAATCTCTCTCTACAATTAATATATCTTCTAATCCGTTCTCAAAAGCCCCAAGTGCAGCAGCTATGCCGGCACTACCACCACCTATTATTACAAGTTGATGTTTTTCCATTATAAGTCCTCCTTAACAAAAGAACTCACGATTTCAGAGCCATTATTGTTTAGTTTAATAGACTTCGTATCAGTTTTTAACTCTTGTTGAAGTATCTTAAATATTTCAGACTCACAAAAACTTCCTTGGCATCTACCCATACCAGGACGACATCTTAATTTAATTCCTTTTATTGTTGTGGCGCCACATTTTCTATTAATTACATCCTTTATTTCACCTAAAGAAATTTTTTCACAACGACAAATTATTTTTCCAAAATCATGATTATTATTTATTAAATCATTTTTTTGTAAATCATTTAATTCGTTTATTTTGATAAATGGTTTTCTTTTTAAATAATTTTGCTTCTCAACAACATCGAACTTCGGAAGCACAATATCATCAACTACATCTTTTGCGATTGCGGGTGCCGATGTCAAACCTGGAGATTCAATTCCAGCTACATGAATAAAACCATTCATTATGTCATCTTCTCTAATATAAAAATCTCCCAAATCAATATGTGGTCTTAAACCAGCAAAATTATGAATCATTGTGTTAAACGGAATATTTTTTATAGTCTTATTTATTTCATTCTTAACATAATCCAATCCAAAACCAGTTGAAGTGTCGTCTTTGTTTTCACAATAATCTGAATTTGGTCCCAATAATATATTTCCATGTATTGTCGGAATTGCAAGCACACCTTTTCCTTTTGAAGAAGGTGTTGGGTAAATAATCCTATTCACCAACATTTCTCTTGAATGATCGAGAACATAATATTCGCCTTTTTTTGCTTCGATATGATATGGAGAATTTCTTAACATTGATGTAATGTCATCACAATGAACTCCAGCACAATTGATAATCACTTTTGTTTTAATTTCGTCATTAATGACATAACTGCTTTCTATTTTCTTTATTGTTTTTACTTCATAATTAAGTTTAAGCTCAACACCATTAAGTATTGCTTCTTCGCATGCTGCTATTGTTACTTCCCATGGTGTAATAATACCCGTTGTTGGTAGTGATAAAACTTTTGTAACAGTATCACTTAAATTTTTTTCAATCTTTCTAGCTGATTCACCATCCAAAACCTCGTAAGGTATTTGTCTATCTATGCAATTTTGAATAAGTATTTCTAATTTTTCTTCTTCATCTTTGCTCGTCGCAACAACAAATGCTCCTATTTGCTTATATGCTACTTGCAATTCTTTACACAAATCGGGATACATTCTATTACCTAAAACATTATATTTGCATTTTAAAGTACCAGTTTTTGGATCATGACCAGAATGTATCATTGCACTATTAGCGCATGTTGCTCCATTACAAACATCATTATCTTTTTCTAATAACAAAACATTCAAGTTATATTTACTTAAACGATGTGCAATTAATGATCCTATAATTCCTGCTCCAATTATTGTAATATCGTACATCACTATCATTATATGATATTTCTATATCATTTATTTATATCTAATCTTTTTTTTAAATAAAAAAGATATGCTTTATCTTGTACACAATAACACAAACACAAGATAATCATATCTTTTCTTATTTTTTTCTTTTATTTATTAAAAAGTAACGCTCATTTTATCATTACACCACTTTGTTTGGATTCAAAATATTTTTAGGATCAAATACTCTTTTTATTCCTCTCATTATTTCCATTTGATTATCACCTAATTGTTGCTTTAAATATTCTTTTTTAGCATAACCGATTCCATGTTCACCAGAAACTTGTCCACCAAATTCTCTTGCTTTTGAATATAGCATATCAAATGATTTTGATAATTTTTCTTTCCATTCATTTTCTGGCATATTATCTTTGCAAATATAGATATGTAAATTCCCATCACCGGCATGTCCAAATGATGGAATACGTATATTAACTTCTTTTGCAACATCATGAGTATATTTTATAAAATCCGCAACTTTTGATTTTGGAACAACAACATCACATTCGTCCATTTCATCAGTTGATGCCTTAATTGCCTCTAAAAAAGCGCCTCTAGCATTCCAAACACTTTTCTTTCTTTCTTCTGTATTGACAAAATATCCATCAATAGCACCATGTTCTAAGCACAAGTTGGCAACTTTAGTATATTCTTCTTCGATTGTTTGAATATTATTGCCGTCAAATGTTAATAAAATATATGCTTCATAATTTGTATCAGGAAATTTTTTTCCTAAAAAATCTTCTGCAGAAATAATAGTATCTAATGACATATATTCAATTGCAGTTAAAGAAGCTTTTGATTTAATTATTTCTGGGACAACTTCAATCGCTTTTTCCATAGTCTTAAAAGGTAACAACATTGAAACACTTTCACTTGGCAAAGGTAATATTTTTAATATTGCTTCAGTAATTATGCATAGCGTTCCTTCTGAACCAACAATTAAATCTTTTAAATCATAACCACTTGAATTTTTAACTGTTTTTCCGCCAATATGCTCTATATTTCCGTTTGGCATAACAATAGTCAATCCTCTGACATAATCTCTAGTAACGCCATATTTTACAGCTCTCATACCACCTGCATTTGTTGATAAATTTCCTCCAATAGTTGCTGTTTTTTCTCCTGGATCTGGTGGATAGAAAAATTTTCTTTCTTCAACATATGCTTGCAAGTCCATTAATAATACACCTGGCTCAACAGTAATTGTAAGATTGTTTTCATCCAACTCTATAATATGATTCATCAATTTTGTGCAAATCATAATACCACCATTTAAAGCAACAGCAGCACCAACCAAATCAGTTCCAGAGCCTCTTGCTACAACTGGGATATTATTTTCATAAGCATATTTCATTATTTTTGAAACTTCTTCAGTGGATAAAACATTTATCAAAACCTCAGGCATTGATTCAATTCCACCAAGTTCATCATGTGCGTAATCGTGTGATATTTCTTCTTCAACAAATATTCTATTTTCAGGAATAAAAGACTTTAAGTATGTAATGTCATTATTATCAATTTTCTTATACATTTATTTAGTCTCCTTTATTTTTTTAATCAATTTTGGAACAATATCATAAATATCACCAACCACACAATAGTTAGCTACATCAAATATAGGAGCGTTTTGGTCAGAATTAATTGCAATAATGCAATCTGAACTTTTCATCCCTGACGTAAATTGAACTGCACCAGAAATACCTAAAGTTATTATTAATTTTGGTTTTACTGTCTTTCCAGATAAACCAATTTGGTGCTTACTATCAAACATTCCGTTTTCAACCATTGGTCTTGAGCAAGCAACAACTCCACCAAGCAAATCAGCAAGTTCATTTACCATTTTCAAATCATCTTTTGATTTAAGACCTCTTCCAACCGCAACAATAACATCTGCTTCCGAAATATCTAATTCCTTTGGTTTTTCCTCAATATTAATTACTTCTATATGAGACAATAGCCATTCATCCTTTATGTTAACTTTTACAATCTCGCCAAATGGAGAAACTTTGTTTGGCTTAGAGAACACTTTATATCTTACAGTAGCAAATTGTGGACGATTATTTGGATTAACAATTTGAGCCATTATGTTTCCACCAAAAGCTGGTCTAATCTGTACAAGATCAGTATTTTCTTTCATCTCAAGTTTTGTACAATCAGCAGTTAGTCCAGTATGAAATCTTGCCGCAACTCTTGGAGCAAGACTTCTTCCTACGTTTGTAGCACCAACCAAAATAGATGATGGTTTAACAGTATTAATAAAATCTGAAAAACAATTTGAGTATCTTTCAATATCAAAATCATTTAATTTTTCATGTTCATATACAAAGACTTTATCAACACCATATTCTAATAATTCATTAGCGTTCTTTTCGGTATTGTTTCCTATAAGCAACGCATAAATAGGATGATTAATTGTTTTGGCTAATTCAATTGCTTTACCAATCAATTCTATTGATACATCATGAATTTTGCCATGGTCACAATCGATATATACACATATTCCCTTATATTCATCTTTATTAATCGATTGTTTAGTATCTTCTTCAAAGGTTACAACTCCATTTGAATTTCTAACACACATTTTACATAATTTACATCCAGCATTAATATCTAACTTATTGTCAATATAAGATATTGCCTTAAAAGGACATAATTCAACAAGTTTATTTGCTATTTCTTCATTTACTAATGATTGATTAATTTTTAATCCCATATTTTTCTTCCTCTAAATAAACTTTCTTTCTTTTAATAATTCAAACACTTCAGAAGATAAATCATCACCAGTTATAATTTGTTTATTTTTTTTCTTTTCAGGTTCAAATATTTTTTCAACTTGTGTAGCAGATCCCTTTAATCCATAATGTGTTTCATCTTGATCTTCTACATCATTAAAAGTAATTACTTTTATTAATTCTTCACACTCTTTATGTTCCATCTTTCTTTTAAATGATGGTAGTCTTGGAGTATTTATGTCATTATCAGCACACAACAAACAAGGCATAGATATTTTAGCTGTTTCAATTTTGTTATCTAAATTAGAAACATATGTTAGTTTATCATTTTCTTTTTTTACTTCCCTAACATTTGCTGCATGAGGAATATTTAAATGTTCAGCTAGTTCGCTTCCAACTTGAGCAGTATCACCATCCGTTGTTTGTTTTCCAGTTATTATCAAATCAAAATCGCCCATCGCTTTGATTCCGCTTGCCAAAGTGTATGATGTTGCTAAAACATCAGCACCACCAAATTTTCTATCAGATAATAATACTCCACTTTCTGCACCCATATATATTGCTTCTTTTATTACTTCTTTTGCTGCAGGTGGACCCATAGTAATAACTCTTAATGTTCCGCCTTCTTTTTGAACCAATTGAAGCGCAAGTTCTAGAGCATTCAAATCATATGGATTCATTTTTGACGCTACGCCATCTCTAATTAATGTTCCTGTATTTGGATCTACATTAACGTGATTTGTTCCAGGGACCTGTTTGATACAAACTATTATGTTCATAACTCTCCTTGTTTTATATTATGTATAACTTTTTTTACAATCTTATTTTATCATTAAAAAACTCGCTTTGTGAAAATTTCTATTTTTTCACAAATTAAAAAATTCACAACATTTATATTGTGAATTTTATTTAATTATCTGTTTCTTCTAATTTTCCTGAAAGTGTATATGCTCCAATTGTTGATTTTTCTTTTTCACCATGACAGCCTTTATATTTTAATGCCATCATTGTAATATCATCAAATTGTTCAGCATCTCCGACAAATCGTCCAACATCACCAATTACTTCACAACACAAATATTCCATACTAACATCTCTATCTATACCGCGTAAACAATTAATTAATCTATCTTCACCATATAGTTCTTTATTTGCGTTAGTTGCTTCAACCACGCCATCTGTATATAAGAACAATATATCGCCTTCATTTAGTTGCAATTCTTGTGCTTTGTATTTTACGCCTTCCATTCCAGCTAATACAAAACCAGCTTTGCCTCTAACATATTCGCATGTGCCATTAGCACGCATTAATACAGGAGGATTGTGACCAGCATTTGCATAATGAACTTCGCCAGTATCTAAATTTATATTTCCTTCCCAAGCAGTTACAAACATACCCGCGTCATTGCCTTCGCATAACCTTTCATTTCCATATGTAAATACATCGTTTACAGGAATGCCGGTCTCGGTCAGTGCATGTAGTTCGCTCTTGGCTCTCATCATAAACATTGCTCCTGGTATACCTTTTCCAGATACATCAGCGATCATAAAGTTTACACCATGTCTGCTAGTTTTATAAAAGTCATAAAAATCTCCACCAACACCTTTTGCAGCATCCATCAAAGCAAACAATTCATATTTTTGATCATTCGGAAAGACATGAGGCAATGCATTTTCTTGAATATTTTTTGCATATTGTATTTCAGCATCTATTCTTGCGTTTGCTTCAGCTATATATTCCTTTAATTTATCAACTGTTTGATTTATGTCTTTTGATAGAATTACAAACTCATGATTTGTATTTACATTTATAATTTCATTTAAATCGCCATTTGTTATTTTATTTAATGATTTGTTTACATCATCTATTCTATCAACAACAACCAACTTAATTAAGAAATATATCAATCCAAATAACACAGCAAAAACTAATATTTCCATAAATGTATTTACAAAAATAGCAGTGTTACGAGTTGAATACGCTTCATTAACTGACAAAATAGAAACGATATAGTATCCTTCGACGGATGTATAGATATAGAAACAATCTTCTCCATCTATAATGCCCCTATTTACTATATTTGCTTTACTGTTACTATCAAAACCATATTTGTCTAGTGTTGAATAACGATGATCTTCTGGTGAACTTACAATTTTTAATCCTTTATCAGAAATAATAATATATCCACTTTCACCAACGTGTTTATTATTTGCAGATATTTTAACTTGATTAGCTATACTAGAACGAAGCTGAATTTCATTGTAACCAACTTGGACAAAACCATCATCTTTTTTTACACCAGCATATTTTCTATAAACATCACCATCAGCAGATATTGGTCCAAAATCTTGAACAAATTCATCTTTATCATTCAACAAACACATGAATTCACTTGATTGTTTGCCTACTTTCATGTCAAACCCATTAAAACCATCAATATTACTTCGAACAATAATACCATCTTTATTAACTACATTTATTTCAACTACATCATAATCAACACATAATTTATTCATATCAGAATATGAATCAACTACATCTGCAACATTCTTTGTTATCAACAATAAATTATTATCAGATACTGTTTCAATATCGGCAGTCAAATCATAGATAGAAATCATTAATTGATTACTGACTTGCTTATCAGCAATACTTGTTTGTAATCTATATGTAAATGCAGTAGTCAAAATGAAAACTATCGCAACGCTTACAAGTAACCATCTTTGAATTGTTTGTGAGATGCTTAGTTGAGAAGATTTATGTTTCACTTCCTTGTTAATCAATTTTGATATTACTGTTGCCAACATTATAGAAATTGAATTTGCTGGAATCATTATCACAGAACACGTTTGTACAATTTCCATAGCGTGTTGAGAATCGGACATGTTCGTTAAGAAAACCATTGTCATATGGAATACTTCCATAACCATTCCGATTGCAAATGACAATCCTATGCTTGGTTTATGATCATCAAACATAAATTTTCTTAAAAATGCAGAATAGAAACCTGCAAACATTGTTGAAACACTACACGCTATTCTTGTGTATGTTCCAATCCCCCAATAAACTGCAAAATATCTTTCTATTCCACCAATCAATCCTGCAATTATTCCTGCAGGTGCGCCATATACCAAACCAGCAGTAAGCACAGCCGCATCTCGACAATTTACTTGAGATCCATTGAATGGAACACCATATTCTGTTCCAAGTACCGCAATACCACCAAAAACAATTCCATATACAATTTGTTTTACAACATATGGCAATTTGCTAAATGATGTTTTTTTATTAATAACATCTAACAATATCGTAAATATAACTGGCAATAGTGCTGCTATCAATAATTCAATATAAATATTCATACAATTATTATACTAATAAAAAGACAGCTTTTTTTAACAAATTGGCTGTCTATTTATTGCTTATTTTTCTGATAATTTGTTTAGAAATATTATAGATAAAGCTATTATTCCGAGCGCTATAAATAGTGCTAACATGCCCTTTAACATATAAGGAATGTTTGTCACAAAGTTTTGCAAATTCATGTTTTGCCCTCCTTACATAAACATACTAAGTATTAGACCGCCAGCCACAACAGAAGCTATTTGTCCAGATACATTAACTGCCATCGAATGCATTAATAAGAAATTTTGGTTATCTTCCTCTAATCCCATCTTATGAACAATTCTACCCGACATCGGAAAGGCAGAAATACCTGCGGCTCCAATCATTGGGTTTACTTTTTTCTTTAAAAATAAGTTTAGGAACTTCGCAAACAAAATCCCACCAGCGGTATCAAATACAAAACCAAACAACCCTAATCCTAGAATAATTAAAGTATTAACAGATAAAAATTGTTCAGCTTGCATTTGTGAAGCAATTGTAATTCCAAGAATCAAAGTGATGATGTTTGCTAAAGAGTCTTGAGCTGTATTGTTTAAACTATCGAGTACTCCACATTCTTTTATTAAGTTTCCAAACATCAAAAAGCCAACTAAAGATACAGATGCAGGAGAAATAATTCCAGCAACAACAGTGATGATAATTGGGAATAATATTCTTGTTGTCTTAGATACATTTTTTGGCTCATAATCCATTCTAATTTTTCTTTCCTTCTTAGTAGTTAATAATCTAATTACTGGAGGCTGAATGATTGGAACAAGAGCCATATAAGAATACGCTGCAACCATAATTGGTCCTAAATATTGTGATCCTAATTTTTCAGCAACAACAATTGCAGTTGGACCATCAGCAGCGGCAATGGTTGCAATAGATGCAGCATCATTTATTGGGAAGAACATTGAAGCTAAACACAAAACAAAGAAAATACCAAATTGTGCAGCAGCTCCAAACAACATCATTACTGGATTTGACAACAATGGTCCAAAATCGCACATTGCACCAATACCAATAAACAACAACAGTGGAAATAATTCGTTCGCAATTCCTGCGTTATATAACGTAGATAAAGGCCCTTCTTGTAAAATACCATTTACCCATTGGTTAACAGCACCTGAAAAAGGCAAATTAACCAAAATAGCACCAAAACCGATTGGTAATAGTAGCGAAGGTTCCATATCTTTTTTTATTGCTAAATAGATAAGAACACTTCCGATTGCCCACATAGCAACTTGTTGCCATGTAATGGCTAATAAATTTTCATATAAGAAACTCATAATCCCCCTCCCTATATATGGAAACTAATCTCATCAGATTTTAATGACAATTCTAAATCCTGATGGAATATTTTCAATGAATAATCTGTATCAATACCCTTTACTTTAACTAATGTTTTTTCATTCCCAATATATGCATATACATCTTTATTGGCTAAATAATCATATTGCTTAATATCTTGATAAAAATCATATCCATTTATTAATTTGTTAAGATTATCTTCTAATTTTAAATACACATCATATTTAAGTTTGTTGACATCAATATAATCTCCAAGTTCATTAAACATAGAAGTTGCACACACATCATAATTTGAATCAAATATTTTTTGATTTACATTTAATCCAACACCAATGATTAAACAGTTCATTTCAACTTGTGATATTGATTCTAATAAAATGCCACATATTTTTTTACCATTTGAGTATACATCATTAGGCCATTTTATCTTTAAATCAACTAGTTTATATTTTTTTAATACTTCCAATATAGAATAAGCAGTAATAATTGAAATTGAATTAGTTAAACTAAAATATACTTTATTTTTTATTAATAATGAAAATAATAAGTTGTTTTCGTCACTATCCCATTTGTGGCTATTTCGTCCTCTACCATTTGTTTGACGATTTGTACAAACAAATGTCATATCCTCTAATTTGTGATAATTGTTTTTTAAATATGTATTTGTTGAATCTATAGTCTCAAATAAGATTTCTTTCATATTACTCTAGCACTATTAATACATCTTTATTTTTAACATTATCGCCTGTGGCTACTTTTATATCAACAACCTTGCCATCATATGCTGATTGTATTTCGTTTTCTAATTTCATAGCCTCAACGATTGCAACTGTTTGATTCTTCTTAACAGTATCGCCAATATTTACTTTAATATCTACTATTTTTCCTGCTATTGGAGCTAAAATTGTGTTTGCACCATCGGATACTGGAGCATTGCCTGTTGATGCTTTGGGAGTTTCAATGGTTCCTTTGATTTCATCAACTGCTTCTACTTCAACTTCATAAATCTTTCCGTTAACTTTTACTTTGTACATTTTCATGTTATTTTATCCTCCTAACATTTACAACTCGAACATTCTTTTTATATTCCTCTCGGCACTCAATTGAGGCAACCAAACTTGCTATAGTAGCATCTTCATCATTTAAATCTAGAGGAGATGAAATTGTATTATTATTTAAATGTTCAATTTTTTCTTCGGAATCATCATCTTCGTGCGTTGCTTCATATCTCAAGAACACTATGAGAGCAACAATATATAAAACTAATGCAATCAATCCTGAATAGTTCATTTATCCCTCCTTATATATACATTTCAAATTCATCAATTACCGAATTATTTGATGTACTATATTTCTTTTTCAAGAAATCCGTAGCAACTTGTTCAAATAAAGCAAGAGATAACACATCTTCATCAGATTTTGCTATATCTTTATATTTTTCTTTTAATTTTTCAAATTCTGGCTCGAGAAGATCTGCAGGGCGACAAGTTATTACCTCATCATCACCAATTATTTTCTTTTTTACCTCTTCATTAATTGGTGCTGGTGCCTTTCCATATTTACCATGAAGATAATCCTTTATTTCTTTAGCACACATCTTATATCTTTCACCATTTAAAATATTTAATACTGCCTGTGTGCCAACCATTTGCGACATTGGAGTGACAAGTGGTGGATAACCTAAATCTTTTCTAACATTTGGTATTTCCTTTAGCACTTCTTCATATCTATTCATTGCACCTTGTTCAGTAAGTTGTTTAATCATATTTGATAACATTCCACCTGGTACATAATAATTTAATATATTAGGATTTACTTCAAACGATTTAGGATTTAATAAACCATTATTAACATATTTATTTACAATTTCAGTTACAATTGGCTCAGCTTTATGAATTACATCCATATTAATCTTTGGATCATATTCAGTATCTTTTAAAGCAACACATAATGCTTGTGTTGAGGGCTGTGCAGTACCATTTGATAACGGAGAAACTGATGTATCAACAATATCAACTCCCGCTTTAATTGCAGCCATATATGTCATTTCGCATATCCCAGCTGTGCAATGTGAGTGCAATTCTAAAGGTATTCTTACTTCTTTCTTTAATGCTGTAATCAATTTCGTTGCATCTTGTGGTGTTAAAACTCCAGCCATATCTTTTATGCAAATTGAATCAGCACCAAGTTTTTCAATATCTTTTGCCAAATCAACATAGTATTCTATGGTGTGAACTGGAGAAGTGGTATACGATAATGCGATTTGACATTCCCCTCCATATTTTTTAGTAGACATTACAGCTTGTTGCAAATTTCTAATATCATTCAAAGCATCAAAAACTCTAATAATATCTATTCCATTTTCGATAGATTTTTTACAAAACATATCTACAACATCATCAGAATAATGACGATATCCCAAAATATTTTGTCCTCTAAATAACATTTGAAGTTTTGTTTTTTTGCAGACTTTTTTAACTTCTCTTAATCTCTCCCATGGATCTTCATTCAAAAAACGCATACAAGCATCAAAAGTTGCACCACCCCATACTTCTATTGCGTGATATCCTGCATCATCGTATATTTTACATAGCTTAACAACTTCTTCTGTTGTCATTCGTGTTGCAAATAATGATTGATGGCCATCGCGAACAGATGTTTCAACAATTTTTACCATAATTCTCCTTTCAATAAAAAACTCAATTTCAAAAATTGAGTTTCAACACTATAGTTTTGGGCCAGCTTTGACTAAAGTCTTGCCATAATCATTTGATTCATATTTTGTAAAATTCTTAATAAATCTTGAAGCAAGATCTTTTGCTTTGACATCCCAATCATCACTATTTGTATATGTATTTCTTGGATCCAAAATGTTAGTATCAACACCATCCAAAGATGTAGGAATTTCAAAATCAAAGTAAGGTAATTTTTTTGTTTCGCATTTGTTGATTGAGCCATTTAATATTGCATCAATTATTCCACGAGTATCTTTGATGGATATTCTTTTTCCTGTACCATTCCATCCAGTATTCACAAGATATGCCTTCGCACCAGAAACTTTCATTTTCTTTACAAGTTCTTCTGCATATTTTGTTGGATGAAGTTCTAAGAATGCTTGCCCAAAACATGCTGAGAATGTAGGTGTTGGTTCTGTAATTCCCCTTTCGGTTCCAGCCAACTTAGCAGTAAATCCAGACAAGAAATAATATTGTGTTTGTTCAGGTGTAAGAATTGAAACTGGAGGCAAAACACCAAATGCATCAGCAGATAAGAATATAACATTCTGCGCTGCAGGAGCACTTGATATAGGCCTAACAATCTTTTCAATATGATCAATTGGATAAGAAACACGAGTGTTTTCAGTGACAGTCTTATCTGCAAAATTAATTTTGCCATTATTATCGACAGTAACATTTTCTAATAACGCATTACGTTTAATTGCATTATAAATATCTGGTTCAGAATCCTTATCAAGATTAATAACCTTTGCATAACATCCACCTTCTAGGTTGAATACACCGTTATCATCCCAACCGTGTTCATCATCACCAATCAATAAACGTTTTGGGTCTGTAGATAATGTTGTTTTTCCTGTGCCAGATAAACCAAAGAATATTGCTGTATTCTTTCCATCCATATCAGTATTTGCTGAACAGTGCATACTTGCAATTCCTTTTAATGGAAGATAATAGTTCATCATCGAGAACATACCCTTCTTCATTTCTCCACCATACCAAGTATTAATAATAACTTGTTCTTTAGAAGTAATATTAAAAGCAACGCAAGTTTCAGAATTCAATCCTAATTCTTTATAATTATCAACTTTTGCTTTTGAAGCACAATATACTTTGAAATCTGGTTCAAAATTCTTTAGTTCTTCTTCAGTTGGTTTGATGAACATATTCCTTACAAAATGTGCTTGCCATGCAACTTCCATAACAAATCTAACAGCCATACGAGTATCTTTGTTTGCGCCACAATATGCATCAACCACAAATAATTTTTTATTACTTAATTCTTTTTTTGCAAGTTCTTTAACAACATTCCATACATCTATTGACATAGGATGATTATCGTTTGGATATTCTGGTGATGTCCACCAAACTGTATCCTTTGAATTATCATCCATAACAATATATTTATCTTTAGGAGAACGGCCAGTATAAATCCCAGTCATTACATTTACTGCACCAAGCTCCGTGTTTATTCCTTTTTCATAACCATCAAGTTCTGGTTTTGTTTCTTCCTTATAAAGTAAATCATAAGAAGGATTATAAATGATTTCATCAGTTCCTATAATTCCATACTTTTCTAATTCATTATTGTTCATAAGCGCTCCTTTTTATGGGACAAACCCAAGATTACTCTAATAGTATCACTTTTTTATGTTCCTTTACATATGTAATATATTTTTTCATAAACTTATTAATTATAATGCTTTCTATATAAACAAACATTAAGATATAAAAAGTCGTTACAATTTTTGTAACGACATATTGTTTTTTATCTTGCTCTCATTTATAGAAAAAATTATTTAATTTTTATTAATTCATATTCTCTAGAGCCTAATCCAATTTTTTCACCATGACTTAATTGAGATTTCCATTCAGATTCTGGAGTGGTATTTTTGAAATGGTCATGATGATCTTCAAATCCTTCTTTTTTCATATTATCGCCTAACATAGAATTTTCAATTGGTGTCGCATTTAAACAAGCATCAGCACAAGCTTGATCTAATGCAACTGGATCAAATGATGCAAACATACCAATATTAGGAAGTATTGGAGCGTCGTTTTCACTATGACAATCACAAAATGGTGAAACATCCACAATAAGAGAGATATGGAAATTATCTCTTCCTGTAATTACTGCCTTTGTATATTCAGCAATCTTGCAATCTAACACTTCATTTGCATTTGATTGCGTGAATTTAATTGCATCAAAATTACATGCACCCAAACATCTTCCACAACCTAAACAATTATTTGTATTAATAGACATTTTATGAGTTGCCTCATTATAATCTAATCCATTATTAGCACATTCTCTTTGACATCTCCTACATCCTTTACACTTTTCTTGATTAATAGTAGGAATTCCATTGTTATGCATATCGGCTTTACCAGCACGAGAACCACATCCCATTCCAATGTTTTTTATGCATCCACCAAAACCAGCCTCCTCGTGTCCTTTGAAATGAGAAAGGCTAATGAATACATCGGCATCCATGATTGCGTGACCAATCTTTGCACTCTTGCAATATTCTCCTTCAACCGGAACATCTATATCATCAGTACCTTTTAAACCATCAGCAATAATAACAGGGCATCCAGCACTTAGTGGAGTAAAACCATTTTCCCAAGCACATTCTAAATGTTCCAAAGCATTTTTTCTTGAACCAGGATAAAGCGTATTACAGTCTGTCAAGAATGGTTTGCCACCTAATTCTTTTACAACATCCACAACTGCTTTTGCATAATTTGGACGAAGATAAGCTAAATTTCCTAATTCTCCAAAATGCATTTTAATTGCAACCAATTTGTTATTAAAATCTATATTTCCTATTCCAGCTTCTTTAATTAAATGTTGCAATTTTTGTGGAAGTGTTTTTCCTCCATAACTTGTTCTAAAATCTGTAAAATATACTTTTGATTTAGCCATTATCAGTTCCTTCTTTCCTATATTACCATTCTATCAAAACATATCATATATGCGTGATTATAATTGGCAAGTATATCAAATTATCTTTGAAAAACTTAAAATATTTCTATTTTTTTCAAAGGTATATTATTTACATACAAAAAGCCATATTGCTATGGCTTAATATATTTCTGGTGGAGTTGGAGAGACTCGAACTCTCGTCCTAGAATAATCTCACATTTAAACATCTACAGTTTAGTTTAAATTTTGATAAGACAATACTAGCGGCTTAAACAACCAAGTATTGAATTGCCTCTTTTCGGTTTTCGATTAATAAGGGAAGAAACGAAACTTATTTCACCTAGTTCATTTTTACAACTAACTGCTATGAACTTTACAGTTAGAGGCTGCCAAACCAGTCTTTAGGTTAAATTAGGCAAATGCTAATTCAGTGTTAGCGTTTAATTTGTTTTGATGATTAGGTCATCACTCCACTGCAGTTTAAATCAGACTAGACCAGTCGAAACCAAATTCAACCCCAGGAACTAAATCATAATATATTTTTATTTTTATGTCAAAACATAATTTAAATTATTCTGATTTAATTCATAATTATTTTTTGTCTGAATCATTAATTTTTTATAAATCTATTACTATTAACTATGTATTCAATTAAATTGATTTAAATAAATAGTTTATTTAATCATAAAAATGTCCAAACATAGCTTGTTTTTCATAATCTAATTCTTTAAGTTTTAATTCATCTATAATGTTTTTTGGTTCAGCTCTTTTATACATTTCTTCCGTTGGTTCAATATTTCCTTTGTCAGAATCTATATAGATTGCCAAAGGTGTCTTTAAACCAATTGCATAACTAATTTGTACTTCACACCATTTTAGTTTCTCTTTAACCAATACTTCTTTTGCAAATTTTCTAGCAATATATGCGCCAGATAAATCAACTTTTGTTGGATCTTTGCCATTCATACATCCACCACCAACATTGGCAAATGATTGATATGAGTCAACAACTATTTTTCTTCCAGTTAATCCTGCATCACCTTCAAATCCACCTATTAAAAACTTTCCTGTAGGATTAATTAAATATTTCTCTATTTCAATGTTATATTCAGCACAAATCTTACTAGCAATATCTATAAGAATTTTATCCGTTTCTTTTCTATTGTTTTCAGAGTTGTTATATGATATTGTGAAATCTTTTATTTTTATCAAATTAAAGTCATCATCATATATTCCTGTTATTTGTGCTTTTCCATCAGCATAAAAATCTTGATGCTTTTGAACTAACTTGTCATATTCTCTCGCTAATTTTTGTAAAATGACCATTGCTGTTGGAAGATATTCTTTAGTATCATCACACGCATAGCCAAACATCATTCCTTGATCGCCAGCACCATTTACTTCATCATTCGTACCAAGAGCAATATCCATTGATTGCTTACCTAAATTATCAACAATTTTATAATTTGTAGAATAGCCAATATCGCTCAATACTCTTTTTGCAATTTTTTCAACATCAATATTTGCTTTAGTAGTAACTTCACCTGTAACAAATACTGTTCCTTTGCCCCCAATTGTTTCAATACCGCAACGACTATGTTTGTCTTGTTTTAAACATTCATTTAAAATAGCAGCCGATATTTGGTCACACACTTTATCAGGATGACCCCTAAATACAATTTCATTACTAAATAATTTCATTCTTCCTTCTTTCTATCCATAAAAAATCTCGCCACAAAGCGACGAGATTTATAATTCGAATGTTCCCATCGTTCAAGCTTTAGCACCTTGTTATTCAGGTTGCTGAGGTTTCACTGAGCTTGTCTCTCCACCTCTCTTTATGGATACACATATACTACCACTATTTTTATACTATTACAATTAATAATCATTTTTCATATATTTGTGATATTAATATATTTTTTTGAAATAACAGTCTTTTAAAGGATGTTTCTATAGTTTAATGTGAAGAATTAACTGTTGTATACTTCTAATAATTTATTAGTATTCTCTCCAAAATGTTTTTTCCAATCAATGTCATTATAATCATAGAATAATGAATCAAATATTGATAATAATATAACTTGGTTAACATATTCGTCTTTTAATGATGCAATTTTTTCGATAAATTCAAAAATCTTTCTAATTTTTTCTTCATCATTTGATAAAGCACTTTTAACTATATAAGGAATAAAAATATCAGCAAAAGTAACAGTACAGCCTGTATCTAATCCATCTTGCCATGATGTTTCCTCATTAAAGGATTCCTTTATATCAGGAAATGCTTCTAACAATAGAGAATTAAGTTCTTTTTCTTTCATATTACTTTCCTCCAAATGCTCTCTCAAGATTTTTTCTTAATTTTTTAGCAATTTTTAAATCCATTTTATTCAGTCTACCACAGTTTATTAAATTAGTAAGATTATTTATTCTTTCTCTGCCCTTAACCAAATGGTCTTTGCCGCCTACAAGTACACCGGTTTTCAATTGCTTTTTAATAGCCGCCGCAGTGCTACCATCACCAACTTTAGCACCTGGTTTGTATAATTCTTTGATAGTATTCTTTAAATTATCTGACTTAACAATTCTTAATAATAATCGAGCCTTTAATGGCCTTTTGTTTGCAGCAAAAAATTGGATATCTAATTTATATTTCATATGTCCACTGGTTCCTTTAAAGAAACCTCCATTAGCTTTCATTCCCATATTTGATATTCTCCATAACTTCGTGAATCTGCGATGGGAAGAAAGCATAATTTTGATTGTAAGTATTTAATAAAACTCTTATTTCTTTAGTTAAAGAACCATAAATGATTATTAAAGATGGTTTAATTCTTATAATCAATTCCTCTAATCCATTGATAAACAAGTATTTATCATATCCTTTTTTAGAACATCCTAATGTCCCAACAGCAACAGCACATCCTTCTGCGATTCCATCGAAAGCATATTTATAACTTTCTTCATCTGTCCATCTAACATTAGGAATACATAAATATCCTAATTTGTTTAAACGGTAACATACAGTTCTGCTTCTATAGATATTCCATATTTGCATACATCTAGGCATATCCATATAAGTTGAATAATCAGGAGAAATTATTCCGGTGAGATTATCTAATTTTCCTAAATTAAAGCCTCGTTTGAAATATGTTCTTTGAATCATAGTATTCCACACACCATCTCTGCCATCAAATTTGTAATCAAATTCATAAAAATGGCAAAAAGTATTTGGCTCTATGCTCGATGATGTTAGTTGCGAATATGCAAGAACATGTTTAGGCTCAACATCTACCTTAACATCAATTACTGGCATATCATAATATCCAGCAAACCTAGCTCCTTCTAATAAATAGGCACCAAAAATATCTTTAATATCTTTCTTGATATCGTACTTATTGCGATCTAAATTGCACATTTTGATCACCTCTACTTTCGATAATCACAATTAGTACAATATAGAAATCACAACACTCAGTAATAAATTTACCATGGTTTCTCCTTTCTCCAGATTGAAATCCGGTGGCTCGCCATGGTAGAATGTAAATGTTCGAAGTCCATATCTACTATGGCTATAAGAAGAATTGTTTATACAATTCTTTTTATTTTATATATGTTTAAGTTGAGTTCTAGCAGCTCTTTCAGAAATACCAAACTTAATAGATATTTGCTTTGGAGACATACCTTTTATTTTCTCAACAGGAGCAAGAAATTCTGAGGCAAAAACAGCAGCTTGCCATTCTGGATCTTTATATGTTTCCACATAACCTCTTTTATCAAGATTCTTTGCAAAACTAATTCCATAAATACATATCAAAATATAATGTCCAAATTCATGTGCGATAGTCATTCTATCAGTTTTATTTCCTTCACATGCTCTATCATACACGCTTTGTTTAATCCTTATGTAATGGTTTATTACATCTGTTTCAGCTTGTTTGCTTTCTTCCATTTCATTATCTGGAACTACCTCATAATCGTATAAAGGATCGTGTTTAATCATAATATCTAGTAATTTCGCTATATCAATATAGTCTTTACTATCTATTCCTAAATAGTTTCTAAAAGCTCTAGCAATTTCCCTTATTTCCTTCTTTGATTTTGGTTCTGATACAAAAGAATTAAACGCCATATGCAATATACCTCCTACTTTTTATCTTCTAAAATATTACAGATCTTCTTTGCGGTTTTTTCATCTATATAGTCAAAATTTCTTGCAAAACAAACAGCCAATCTTTGATTTACGCTATTTGAATTTGTGAAATTTAGTTCTAATGTTTTACTTGTTTCAGCAACAGCTTCTTTTAAACTTTTCATTTGTTCATCATTAAATTTTAAATTTTTCTCAAACCTTTCATACCAAATACTTGGAAACTTCTTTTTTCCACATTCAACAGCTGATAATAGTGAAGATTCAACATTCAGTTTTTTAGCCATTTCTTTTAGTAACATACCATTTTCAATTCTAAAATTCTTTAATAAATCTCCTAGTTTAGTTCGCCTCATTTTTTCTTTCTCTTTTCTGTGTTTTTTTAATTTTTTCTTAACCATTTTGGTTAAGTTAATTATATTTTATCTTAATTAAAAAATCAACCATTTTGGTTAATTTCTAAAAAACAAAAGTATATTCCCACGTTTGCAATATATCAATCCTCAAACAATCAGAAGAATCATATCTCTTCTACACTTGATATGCAATAATTTCTATATTTTTCAAAAACTTATATTTCCCAATAATTAGTCAATTGCCCATCGTTTTTATAATAATTAGTCATATCAATCCAAGCATATTTCTTAGATGCAAGGAGTTCATCAACTGTATATGATACAACTCTAACGCCTTTTTTCTTTTTAGATTCAGCAACATAGTATTGATTATCAAATAAGCCTATCAATATTGATACATGATTCTCTTCTAAGAAAATATCTCCAACCTTCATCATAGATAGAGAATCTTTAGTTAATTTATTTTGATAAGCAAATTGAGAATATCCATACTCTGAATCACTTCCAATACCAATATCACCAAAATTATATCCGCCATTTTTTAAGCACCAAGACAAAAAACCATAATCATCTAATGAGTTACCAATTTTCTCTTTTTGAGATTCTGAATATATTTTGCATCCCCACTCGGCAGGACCACTTACGTTTGAAGAAAAGCCCTCCTTTTTTTCTTTATATGTATTTAAATACAAACCATCAAAATAATATGTTCCTTCTCCATCGCATACTTTGTCAACATAATTCTGTCTTCCGTTGGCAGGAAAATATGTTAAATGATAAGGAAATTGTAGAGTCAAAAATCTCGCTGCTTCTACTACGCCAGCTCTAGTTTGATAACCGACATTTTTTATTTTTGATGAAAGAATCATATCTAAATATTCATTGTCTTCTTTAGAATAATAACCACATGGCAATTCTTTTTTATTATCTATGACTTGTGGCGCAATAATCATATCAGTTATTTCAACTTCAAATGAAGAAAACCTATTTGATAAAACTGTTTTGCCAACAGATTTTCCAATAACGATATCTCCATCAATCACTGCTATTTCTTCATTATCAGAATGATAATTAGTATCATCTAAATGATATTCTTCGTTAATTGCCAAATATACTATCTTTGCTTCATCAACAATGTCTTTGTCTTCATCATCAAAAGTTACTGTTATTGTATTTGATGATTTATATCCACTCATCAATAAATATAATAAAAAGCCACCTAAACAAATAGCTATTATTGTTAAAAATATATTAATTTTAATAATTTTCTTATTTTCCATAGATATATATTATCACACCAACAAAACTTATATTATTCCCAATAATATGTTAAATCACCATCATCTCCATAATAAGAGTCCATTAATACAACGTACGACCATGAGCTTTTCCCAATATCGTCAAATTCGTATTCGCTGACTTGTAAGTCGCCTTCCCAATACATGTGTGCAATATAAATAACATCATCTTTTATTCCAATAATTATTCCGATATGTCCCTCAAACCCAATTAAGTCTCCAGGTTTTATTTCCGATATAGACAATTGTTTTAGTTTTACTTTATTCCCTGTATCAGTTAAATCATATACACCCGGTTCTGGACCAGCGCCGATATCTCCAACATCATATCCAGCGTTATACATCGCCCAAGAAACAAAGCCACTACAATCTAAACTATTTGGTACAAGTTTTTCCTCAGTATATTCCATCAAATCGCATCCCCATATTTTTGGACCACCCATCGAACTTGTTATTTCAGATATTTTTGATGGATTTAAATATAAACCTTTATGATAATATCTTCCTTCGCCATCAACAATAGATTTACTAGAATCATTTGTACCTAAACGTCCATTTTCAAAAAAATAATTTAGTTTGTTAGTAAATCTTAAAGTCAAAAACCTTGCAGCTTCTACTACACCGGCTCTCGTATTATAACCAGCTTTAGATATTAAATAATCCAACACTGTATCTAAATAATCATTTTCACTTCTTGAATATTCATTGCATAGCAATATCGGTTTATTATTATTCAATATTGGAGCAGTATATAAATCTGAAACTTGGACCTCAATCGGGCATCCATTAATTAGTACATTTGTTATTCCAACACTTTCGCCAACAATAGAATTATTAACAACTTTAACTATTTTGCTGTCTTCACTAACTAATAGTCCTTTAATATTATAAGTTTCACCTTTAGCCAAATAAATTTTTTCGTTATTTATATTGCATACAATTTCTTCTTCTACTGGTTCTTGTGTTTCTTTGTTTTTGCTTGTCTCTTTAATATTTTTTATGCCAAACACAAACATCGAAACGATAGAAGAAAAGATTAATATAATAATGCAAAATAGTATTTTGTTATTTATTTTCACTTTTTTATTATAAAACAATAATTATGAATTTTAACTGAAATAAAAAGGGTACGATTTTATCGTACCCTTATTTCTACTGTTCGATTACTTCTTCAACTTCATCATTATTTTCTTCGTTTTTTAATTTCAAATCTTCCTCATCGTCATCATCTTCATCATCTTGAGATATTAATTCAGCAGGAAGCCTTTGATCTTCCAAAAATGCTTGAAGTTTTTCTTCACGAATAGCATCTAATTCAGCAGCTTTTGCAATTATCTGCTTTGTAGTTTCTCTTTCAAATTTAGAACCACTACCAGCAGGAATTGGTTTTCCAATGATAACATTTTCTTTAATACCGAATAATGTATCAATCTTTCCGTTTACTGCAGCATCAGTAAGAACTTTTGTAGTTTCTTGGAATGATGCGGCTGATAAGAATGAATCAGTTTCAACAGAAGATTTAGAAATACCTAACAACAATGGACCAAACTTCGTAGGAAGTTTTCCTTTAATTAATAGGTTATTATTTAATTCAATTAATCTCTTTAATGAAATTGTTTGACCTGCACATAATGCAGAATCACCTGGATCAATTACAATTACTTTCTTAAGCATTTGTTTAATAATTACTTCAACATGCTTATCAGAAATATCGATACCAGCAACTGAATAAACTTTCTTAACTTCTTTTGAAATATAATTCTGTACAGCTTGAACACCAGCAATAGCTAATAATTCTTTTGGATCAACATTACCTTCGGTTAATTTGTCGCCTGCTTTTACAGTTGATCCAACCTTTAAGAAGGCACGCACTGTTTGAGAAATTCCACATTTATGAGCAATAGTTTCTTTTTCATTAGAAATTTCAACAACATAAGAGTGATCTTCTAATTCCTCAATCTTGGTAATTTCACCACTGATTTTTGCTAAGATAGCTGGTCTCTTTGGACAACGTGCTTCGAACAATTCTTCAACACGTGGTAAACCTTGTGTAATATCATCACTTGCGTTTGCAACACCACCTGAGTGGAATGTACGCATTGTTAATTGTGTACCAGGTTCACCAATTGATTGTGCCGCCATAATACCAACTGCTTCACCTGATTCAACAAGTTTACCAGTAGCCATATTTCTACCATAACATTTACGACAAACACCATCTTTACATTTACATGTAAATAGATTTCTAATGTGCATGCCATTATAGCCAGCAGCAATAATCTTATCTGCGATGTCTTCATCAATGAATTGATCTTCATCAACAATCACTTCGCCATTTTTGTCTGTTAGTTGTTCTTTTGCATATCTACCAACAATACGATCATAGAATTTTTCAATTATTGAATTATCCTTTTGATCTACTACATCTTCAACATAATAGCCTTGGTCTGTATGACAATCATCTTCCATTATCATAACGTCTTGAGCTACATCAACAAGTCTTCTTGTTAAATAACCAGACTCAGCAGTCTTTAAGGCTGTATCTGTTAAACCTTTTCTAACACCGTGAGTTGAAATAAAGAATTCTGACATATTCAAACCTTCACGGAACGAAGAATAGATTGGAACCTCGATGATAGATGGTTGATACTCTTTCTTTGATTTAGATTGAGTTGGTCTTCCCATCAAACCACGCATACCTGCAAGTTGTGTAAAGTTAGACTTATTACCACGGGCACCAGAAGTAAATGACATACTAATTGGAGATTTACGATATAAGTTATTCATAACATCATCACCAATTGCGTTAGTAGTGTCACCCCACAATTTAGAGAAGTGTTTTTCCCATTCTGGAAGTGTTAATTGACCTCTCTTTAATAAATTTTGTAACACATCTGCTTTAGTTTTAGCTTCATCAATATACTTTTGTTTGTTTGGAGCAACATTAATATCAGAAAGTGAAATAGTCATACCAGCAACGGTTGAATATTCAAATCCTAAATCTTTAATATTATCCAAAATTGGAGCAGATCCTTCGGTTTTGTATCTTGCGAATACTTCGGCAATTATCTTTGATAAAGCTTTCTTTGCAAGTTCTGGAGCAATAGCTTGTTTTTTAATATGTGCTTTAATATCAGTGCCATATTCTACAAAGCACTCGTCAGGAGTTTTCTTTAATGATTCATCACTAACATAATTAATGTAAGGGAAATCTGCAGGGAAACCATTATTGAAAATTAGTTTTCCAACTGTAGTAATAAGATACATGTCATTTTGTTTGTCACTAAAGCATGTTTTTCCTAATGATTTTGCAGGAATCGCAATACGTGTATGAAGATGCACTTGCTTATTTGTATAAGCAGTTACTGCTTCGTTGTAATCTTTATAAACATGTCCTTCATTATCACCGAATGTTCTCCATATTTGTGCTCTTTCCTTATCACCGAGAGCATCAATTGCATCAGCTTCTTCATAGAATTCTTCAGCAGTTTCTTCCATATTCAAGTAGAAGTTTCCAAGTACCATATCTTGAGATGGTGTAACAATTGGTTTTCCATCTTTTGGACCAAGAATATTGTTAGATGCCATCATCAATATTTCTGCTTCTGCTCTAGCTTCTTCAGACAAAGGTAAATGGACAGCCATTTGGTCACCATCAAAGTCCGCATTGAAAGCAGGACAAACTAATGGATGCAATCTAATAGCTCTACCTTCAACTAATTTAGGTTTAAATGCTTGAATACCTAATCTATGCAATGTAGGTGCACGGTTTAAGAACACTGGATGGTTATCCATAATTTCTTCTAGTACATCCCAAATTTGTGGATCAAGTTTATCAATCATCTTTTCAGCATACTTGCTTGATTGAGCAATTTGTTGATTAACTAATTCGTTTATCACGAATGGTTTATACAATTGAATTGCCATTTCTCTTGGTATACCACATTGATGCATCTTTAAATCTGGTCCAACCGCAATAACCGATCTACCAGAGAAGTCGACACGCTTACCTAATAAGTTTTGTCTAAATCTTCCTTGTTTTCCTTTTAGAGAATGTGATAATGACTTAAGTGGTCTATTACCAGATCCTTTAACAGGATTTCCTCTACGACCATTATCAATTAAAGCATCAACTGCTTCTTGAAGCATACGTTTTTCATTTTGAACAATGATTGAAGGTGTACCAATTTCTAACAATTTCTTTAAACGATTATTACGAGTGATAACTCTTCTATATAAATCATTTAAATCAGATGTTGCGAATCTTCCACCATCAAGTTGTAACATAGGTCTCAAATCTGGTGGTATGACTGGAAGAACTGTCATAATCATCCACTCAGGCTTGTTGTCAGATTCAACAAATGCATTAATTGTTTCAAGTCTCTTGATTAATTTCTTACGCTTATCGCCTTGAGCTTTTTCAAGTTCCTTTAACAATGTCTTCTTTTCTTTTACAACATCAACTTGTTCAAGCAATGTTTTAATTGCTTCAGCACCTGTTTGTGCCTTGAAAGCATCTTTGCCATAAAGAGCTTCGTTCTTTCTAACTTCAAGCTCTGACATAGCTTGCTTGTATTGTAAATCAGTATTTCCTGGATCAGTAACAATCCAAGTTACGAAATAAACAATTTCTTCCAAAACTTTTGGAGAAATGTCTAACACTAATCCCATTCTTGATGGAATACCTTTTAGATACCAAATGTGTGCAACAGGGGCAGCAAGTGTAATATGTCCCATACGTTCTCTTCTAACAGATGCTTTTGTAATTTCAACTCCACACTTATCACAAACAACACCTTTATAACGAACCTTTTTATACTTGCCACAGTAACACTCCCAGTCTTTCGTTGGACCGAATATTCTTTCGCAGAATAAACCATCACGTTCTGGTTTTTGGCTACGATAATTTATAGTCTCTGGCTTCGTTACTTCACCATGTGACCATTCTAATATACGTTCTGGAGATGCAATACCAACTTTTATAGCTTCAAACTTTTTTGCCATACTAGTTTAATTCCTCCTCTCCGCCAAATCCCATTACAGCTTCTGGAACATCATCATCAATTGAATCTCTTAAGCTTAAGCCTTCAGTATCTTCAACGACTTTTGCATCAGCTGCTGTTTCAACTTCTTTATCATCATCTTCTCTAGAAACAGTTACTTCATTTCCATCAGCATCTAATAATTTAATATCAACTGCTAATGCTTGTAATTCATTCTTTAATACGTTGAATGATTCAGGAATACCTGCTTCTGGAATTTTCTTACCCTTGATGATTGCATCATAAGTCTTTGTACGTCCATTGATATCATCTGACTTAACAGTTAAGATTTCGCCTAATGTATGTGCAGCACCATATGCTTCTAGTGCCCATACTTCCATTTCACCGAATCTTTGACCACCATTTTGTGCTTTACCACCAAGAGGTTGTTGAGTGACTAATGAATAAGGACCAGTAGCACGTGCATGTAACTTATCATCAACCATGTGAGCAAGTTTAATCATGTACATAACACCAACTGTTACTGGTTTATCAAATGGCTCTCCTGTACGACCGTCATATAGTATTGTTTTGCTATCTGTTGAAATTCCTGATTTTGCAAGAAGCTCTTCTATTTCTTCTTGATTTGCTCCATCAAATACTGGAGTTGCTATCTTCCATCCTTTTTCTCTTGCTACCATTCCTAAATGAACTTCAAGAATTTGTCCTAAGTTCATACGTGAAGGTACACCTAAAGGATTTAATAAGATATCTATTGGAGTTCCATCTGGCATAAATGGCATATCTTCTACTGGTAATATTCTTGATACAACACCTTTATTTCCATGACGTCCA
>JAZUIZ010000012.1:0-41714 GCA_045642525.1 Erysipelotrichaceae bacterium | reverse complement strand
AAAACAGTATTAATAGGACGCTTGTAAGCAGGAACTTTACTAATTTCTTCACCATTAAAAATTACTGAACCTTCATCTTGCTCTAAGAAACCACCTAAGATTCTAAGTAATGTTGTTTTACCACAACCAGAAGGACCTAATAATGTGACGAATTCATTTTTATTAATATCTAAGTTGATACCTTTTAAAACGGTTTGTCCATCGAACTTCTTTACGATGTTTCTAAATTCGATTAGTTTTTCCATAGTTTTTCCCCCTTCAAATAAAAAGATAGGTTACACACCTATCTAAAATTTTCACTAAGCAACTTCTGTAGCAGAATGCTTCTTATTGATCATTTTATAAGATGTGTACAACACTTTACAAAACTGAGCTTTTAACTCAATCAATAAGGTAATCAAATTACCTTCCGTATTCCCCTAAATACGGTTCTAGTCTCTTCAACTAGTTTTCGGCATTTGACCCGGCCGTCCGTGTAGCCTCAGCCTAAATATTAGGCGGTCACATTCTGTACATAAGTACTGATAATATTTAATAATAATTTAAATCAAAATACAATAGTTTTTTTATAAAAAATAGAGAATATTTTAATTCTCTATTTATGTTTCTAATTTTTGTTTATTGCTTTATCAATAAAATCTTTCATGTCATCTTTTGGCCTATATCCGCCTGTATTTGCAATTTGTGTTCCATCTTTAAACATATACATAGCTGGAATAGACATAATTCCAAATCTTTCTGCTAGTTTTATATCGTTATCACAATTCACTTTCACAAATGTAATATTTGGATACTCTTTTGATAGTTCTTCAAGAATTGGAGATAACATTTTACAAGGCCCACACCAATCAGCATAGAAGTCTACTAATGTAACACCGTTTTTTATGATTTCATCAAATTCATTTTCATTTACGATTTTCATATCTTTCTCCCTTCTATTTATGTTTTTATTATATACAAATAATTAATTATTAAAGATATGCATTAACGAATTATAATGATTCAAATTTACTTACACCCCAACTTCTAAGCGTTCTTCTTAATAAAACCTCAATTACTGCAAATAGAATTAATGCATATTGCATGTATTCTTGAACCAACATTTTTTCTCTTAAAAAATAATACCCACCAATTAAAAGTATTAGTATTATCAAACAAGCAAACATTTCAATTATCACATTAAAATTTTGTTTGATTGGTTGGGCTTCATTAGTCCAAGCAAAGTTTGGATTTATTAAGCTCAGAATTACTCCAATTGATGATTGAACAAATATAAACATAATTACTAAAGCTATAATATATATACTCAAATCAAAATTAAGTTTTAAAACACAACATATAATCACAGTTGCAATTGTAACTGGAATGCCATTAAATAATATTTGCATCTTTTTCTTTGCGAATAATATGTCGATAGCATTTATCGGTAAAGATTTAATAATCCATAAGTTCTTTCCTTCTAAAGAAATAGAAGGCACTACTGGAGCATTGATAGATATAATAAAACAAGTAACACCAATTATGATTAATGGAAGGAAACCAAATATTTCTGGCATTACTTCTTTAATCAAATCGATTAACAGCAATATATCATTGCTCTTAAAAACAAGTGTAACTGTCATAACAATTACAAATATAGAGCCTAAACCACAATTAAGCATATATATTGGCGAACTTGTAAATCTCTTAAATTCTTTTCTTAATAATATTGTTGAAATTTTATTCGAAGATTTATATACCATCTTACTATTCGCAACGCTAACATTATTTGATTTAGCAATAATCAAAGCAAAATTTTTCTTTAATACCAAATAACAAATAATAGCTAAAACAACACATATTCCTACAAAAATGATAAATCCAATTACACCACCATTTGCTGCTATTCCTAACTGATAAAAAAGATTACCCCATTTTGTTACACCACTAGCAATACTATCAGCATTAGTTATCATGCTACTAATAAAGTCGGAAAAACGGATGCAAGCATAATAATAAACAGCTAAAAAAACTAATGAAATAATTACTGTAATAATACTCTTATTTTTTGTTTTATTTTGAACAATTGCTACCACATATCCAGCTACGCAAGATATTGCACAGGCAAGCAATACAATTGCAAATAACAATACTATTTCAAATATAAAATTGACAATACTAAATCCCCTATAGATAAAAGCAGCGATGCATATTGGAAGCCAAGATGTTGCTGAATATATTAAACACAAAGTTGCAACAGATATTATTCTACTTATCAATATCTGTTCTGGTTTTATAGGCATAGATAACAACAAATCATTATCTTTTGCGTTGTATATGGTATTGCTTGTATTAAACATACTCGCAAATATACCAAGCCCCAAAGTTAATATGCCAAAGAATGCATAGTATAACCAGGGCACATTTGTATCTAATAACGCCAATAAACTATTAGCGAACATATAAAATATTCCGCATAGTCCTAACATTACAAAAACAAATAATGAAAACATTCCTATTATTTTTGGTTTACTTTTTGCTTTTCCAGTTTTGCTGTCAACAAAATATGATTTAAATGTTTGGTAAAACTGCATCCATATTAATTTCTTTAACATATTATTGTTCTAACTCCAAAAATACACTTTCAAGTGATTCATCACCTTTTACATTTTCCATTGTTCCAGATTTAATAAGAACACCATTTTTTATTATGGCTATCTTATCACACAGCTTCTCAGCTACTTCTAATACATGGGTTGAGAAAAAAATAGCTCCACCATTATCACAAACTTGTCTCATCATCTCCTTTAATGTGTGTGCGGCCTTTGGATCTAACCCTACAAATGGTTCATCCATAATAATTAATTTTGGATTATGTATCCAAGCAGAGATAATAGCTAATTTTTGTTTCATACCATGAGAATATGATGTGATTGGTTGTGCCAAATTGTCTTTAATTTCAAAATCTTCAGCTAATCTTTCTATATTTTGTTTTCTAGTTACGCTATCAACACCAAAAATATCGGCAATAAAATTAAGATATTGTATACCAGACATAAATTCATATAAATCAGGATTATCAGGAATATAAGCAATATTCTTTTTGCAATTGAGTGGATCTTCTTTTACAGATACACCATCTACTAATATTTCACCTTCATCAAAATCCAAAATACCAACAACTGATTTTAATGTAGTTGTTTTACCTGCACCATTATGCCCAATAAAGCCATATATCTCACCTTTATTGATATGTATATTTAAATCATCAACTGCTTTTGTTTTTCCATATGATTTTGTTAAATGATTAATAACTAACATAGTAAACACCTCCTATTTAAATTATATATTGTTACTTTATTTCATTATCTTCTTAAGTATCTTTTCTTAAAATTTTTAAATACTCTTCATATATGTATATCTTGTTCCTTAATGACTCATTGCCCTTTTTTAGTATTTTTAAATCTACTAATTTTTTAATTGCACTAGCTGTAGTGTTATAACTCATGCCCAACGCTTTTGATGTTTTTTGAATGTCAATAATTGGATATTTTTCAATATATTCAAATAATTCCTTAATGTTATCTTTTTTTCTATTAGTTATTGGTAACTTATTAATATTAGAATTGTGTAATTTTGTTATTTCATCTATGGTTGTTATAGCATCCTTTGATGCTTCACACATTGCCTCTAAAAAGAACAATACCCATTGTTCATAATTGCCACTTGTTCTCACTTCTGACATACGGTCATAGTACTCAACTTGATTTTTTTTCAAAAAATACGAAACATAAAGTATTGGTTTTGATAATAACCCGCTATCTAATAACATCAGCGTTATAAGTAGTCTTCCCACTCTTCCATTGCCATCTAAAAATGGATGAATTGTTTCAAATTGATAATGAACCAAACTGTTTTTAATTAGAGGATCTATATCATCTTCACTATTAATAAACTTTTCTAAATTAGACATAGCCTCTTTCATATCACTTACATTTGGCGGTATATACCTAGCTTGAGATATTGTGGAATTGCTACCACCAATCCAATTTTGACTAGTTCTAAATTCCCCTGGATTTTTTTCTTGTCCTCTAACGCCCTTCATTAGTTTTGCGTGTATTTCTTTTATAAATATAGAACTTATAGGAAATGTTTTTATTCTTTTGATTGAATATAAGCATGCATCAACAAAATTTATTACATCAGAAACATCTTGATTACTATTAGTATCTATTTCTGGACTTAATATATCTTCTAAAGTACATTGAGTACCCTCTATTTGAGATGATAAAAGTGCTTCTTTTCTAACATACATAGAAATGAATAAATCGCTGTTTGGCATTAAGTTTGAAATACCATCGAGCTTAGATAATTGACTATGTGCTTCAATTAATTTTTTTTGAATCTTACTATCAATTTTTATTTCTTGTTTAGGTGGCAGAAAAGATGGCTTAAATGACTTGTAAGCTACTTTTCCTTTTAGGTTATTTACGTATTGTCCTGCTCTATTCATAGAATTATAAAATGAAATAACAATTTAATTATATATTCCTTATTTCAAAATGTCTATATATTTTGAAATAAGAACAACATAATTATCTCACTTGTTTCAATGCTTCATCCATGTTAATTTTTTTGCTTTTTACATTGCTCAACAAAAAAGGAACTGCCTCAAACGAGATAAAACAGTTCCTATTTTTTATCCTTCTAGGATGTTCAAAAAGTTTAGTTAGTCTATCTTATTTATTATTAAGCAATGATGCTGCAGGCTCATCAATGATAACTACTACATTATTGTGCTTTTGAAGAATTGATGCAGGGCACGCTTCATCAACAGGTCCCTCTAACATTTCTTTAACTGCGTTTGCTTTGTTTTTTCCAGTAGCAATTAATAGAATATTTTTAGCCTTCATAATTGTTCCAATTCCCTGCGTTACTGCTTGAGTTGGAACCTTATTAATATCGTTATCAAAGAACCTACAATTGTCTTTGATTGTTGATTCTGCTAAATCGGTTACATGTGTTCCAGATGAAAACGATGTTCCTGGTTCGTTAAAAGCAATATGACCGTCAGAACCAATTCCTAATAATTGACAATCAATTGGGCAAGATTCAATCATCGCATCATATTCTCTTGCTTGAGCTTCAAGATTATCACCTAAACCTGAAGGAACATGTGTATTTTCTTCAAGGATATCAATATGATTGAATAAATTTTTATGCATAAATGCATAATATGACTCAGGATGAGTTATTGGAAGCCCAACATACTCATCAAGATTAAAAGATTTAATATCTTTATATGATGTGCCATTGTCCTTATGATCTTTTACCATTCTTGAATATAATCCAAGAGGGGTTGAGCCAGTGGCTAATCCTAATACTTTCCCTGGTTTTAAATATTCTTTAAATACTTCGAATGCTTTGTCAGAAGTATCTTCATAATCTTTAGCAACAATTACTTTAATCATTATTTAATTAATTCTCCTTCTACTGAACCAGACATGCCAGCTGCGTTTCCTTCATCTGTATCAATGTGCATTGCTAAAGCAAAGTCTTCTCTAACTCTAATAACTGTATCTCCAAACACAACCGATCTTCCGTTTGTATTTACTTTTACAGAAACAATATCACCAGATTTAACACCAAATTTTTCTGCATCGCTTGGAGTCATATGAATATGTCTTTTTGCTGCAATGACTCCTTCCGCTAAATCTATTTCGCCTTCTGGACCTATAACCTTGATTCCATTAGTACCTGCAATATCTCCAGATTCTCTAACCATTGCCTCAACTCCTAATGCTCTTGCATCAGTTAATGAAATCTCAACTTGTGCAGCTTTTCTTGTAGGACCTAAAATTGAAGTTTTTAATTCGCCTTTTGGTCCAACAACTCTTACTCTTTCGTTACTAACAAATTGTCCAGGCTGAGATAACTCTTTTTTTACTGTTAACTTATATCCTTTTCCATATAATATTTCTAATTGTTCATCAGTCACGTGAATATGCCTTGCACTTACTTCTACCAAAATCTTATCCATCTTATTTTCCTCTTCTTTCACACAATATTATATCAAACAAAAAGAGGTTCTTACCTCTTTAATGCAGCCCTTGCGGCTCTATCCATCGTCCTCTGTTTGTCTGTTTGTCTTTTATCATACAAACTCTTTCCTTTAGCCAAAGCTATTTCAACTTTCACTTTTCCATTTTTAAAATATATCTTTAATGGAACAACAGTATATCCTTGTAGTTTACACTTATTTGCTAGCTTTGATATTTCTCTTTTATGTAATAATAGTTTTCTATCTCTTTTTTCATCATGATTATTGTAAGTCGCCTCTTTGTATGTTGAGATATTCATTCCTTTAATATATGCTTCACCATGAACAAAACTCACATAAGATTCTTTAAGTGACACTTTACCATTTCGTAATGATTTTATTTCGCTACCAACAAGAACAATTCCAGATTCAAATTTTTCTTCTATTAAATAATCGTGGTATGCTTTTTTATTTAGTGCAATATCTTTCATATTTTTTTGGAAAAAAATAGTGAAGTTATTAATTTCACTATTTTACAAATTATTCAGTTACTTTAATTATTATAACTAACACAAAGAAGATAATCCCAAGTGCCATTGTAATAATTGACATTACTTTTTCAGGGCCACGCTCTTTAACATCTTTAAACAAGCCTAAGTCCTTTGAACCAGTAAATGCTGATAAGCCATCTGATTTACCGTTTTGCAATAAGGAAACTATTATCAATAATACAGCAACAATTAATAACGCTACTTTCATAATTCACCTCTTAAAATTCAACCTTTTCTAAATCAACATAACTTATATCAGTAGGTGTTTCTCTACCAAATAAAATAATCAATACAGTAGCAATTTGTGTAGCATCATTCATAGATTCAATCTTGCCTTCCATTCCAGAGAATGGTCCAGATAGAATCTTAACGCTATCACCAACAGCAAAATCAACTTCAACAACTTTATCAGATTTGCCAATTCTTCTTAGAATTGCTTCAATTTCTTGAGGCTTAACTGGAATTGGTTTTGCTCCACCACCAGATGATCCAATAAATCCTGTAACACCTGGAGTATTTCTAACAACGTACCAAGCTTCATCTGTCATTATCATTTCAACAAATAAATATCCAGGGAAAATATTTTTTACTACTTCTTTTGATTTTTCATTTTTTACTTCAATCTGAACTTCTTCCGCAACAACTATTCTAAATAGATTGTTTGAAATACCCATTGTTTCCAATCTTTTTTCAAGATTTTCTTTTACTCTATTTTCATGGCCAGCATATGTGTTAACAACATACCATTCTTTTTTATTCTCTTCCATCTTATAACACCCCAATCGCTTTCAATAATGCTGTAATAGCAGTTAAACATAAATAAAAGAACAAGCAAAATAATCCGGTAAAAACAATTACTGAGACAGAATTACTAACTAAATCGCCTTTCTTTGGCCAACGAATTTTTCCGATTTCTTTAGCGATAGCGCTAAGACTAAACCACTTCATATCAGACCTCCTACTTAGTTTCTTTATGCAATGTGTGTTTATTGCATCTTGGACAAAACTTCATTAATTCAATGCGTTCCTTACTATTATTGTTCTTATTCGTCGAATAATTTCTAGATAAACAAACGCTACAGGTAAGAATTACTTTTTTAGAGTCTTTCATGTAATCCCTCCTTTATGGGTAAATAAAAAGATATCTCAGATATCTACTTAATAATATAAAGCATCCGAATACATTAGTCAATAAAAATAACACAATATAATGACAAAATACTCATTATTTTCCGCTTTTTTATGTAATTTATCAATTTTTCGCTAATTTAATTATTTAGGTATTGCCTTAATTTTTTTCTTAATACAGTAAGCCTATTATCAACCCGTTTGCTACTGATCTTTAATCTTTCAGCAATTTGCTTATATGATAGTTCTTCCCTTCTCCCTTCAAAAATTTGTCTATCTTCCTGGGATAAACTATTAACGAACTTATTTAGTTTTTCTTCAAATTCTTGTTCACGATGATAGGCTACAGGATCTTCACTAACACACATGCTAGCCATAGAAACATAATAATCAATATTTTCGTGACTATCGATTGAATAATATTCTTCATCATATAATTTGCCATGATCTCTAATATACGTGCTTATCTTTCCCCTTATCACCATATATGCATATGAACTAAAAGACATTCCTCTATCTTTTTCATAAGTAAATATAGCGTTGTATAAAGCAATGCATCCTTCTTGATATAAACTTTCTGCATCAATCATAAAATCACCTTTATTTAATGATTTAGTAGAAATAATTTTATATATCATCTTTTTGTGGTTCTCTAGTACAACACTATATAATTCTTTTTCACCATTCTTTATGCGTTCAATAATTTCTTCACAGTTTTCCATAACCACATTATCAAATGAGATGTAAAGATATTTTTTTCATTGTTTTTTATTTGATTATCATTTTTTATCATCATCAACCAACAAAAAAGTGGAAAACTTATATGTTTACCACTTTATTTATAATCAACTGTTTAAATATTTATTATTTTCTAGAATTAAGAATGTTGTATACAAGTATTCCGGTAGCCACAGATGCATTTAAACTTGTAACATGTCCAACCATTGGAAGCTTTATCATATAATCACATTTTTCTTTAACTAATCTAGAAATACCTTTTCCTTCAGAACCAATTACTAACACGGTATTAAAATCGTATTTAATGTCCGTGTACATTTGCTTAGCATTGCCATCAGTCCCAACAATCCAATACCCTTTATCCTTTAGAAATTTGATAGTATTTACTAAATTTGTGACTTCAGCAATTTTTACATATTCAAGTGCACCACATGCGACTTTAGCAACAGTATCATTAACTTTCACACTGTTGTGTGACTTATATATAATTCCATCAACTCCTACACATTCACATGTTCTTACTATTGCACCCAAATTATGAACATCCTCTAAGCCATCAAGTATAACTATTAATCCATTTTTATCTTTAAGCATTTCATCAACGCTACTCATTTTATATTCTTTTACTTCTGCTAAATAGCCTTGATGATTTCCTGACTTAGACATTTTGTCCAATGTTTTTCTGTCAACAATTTTATAAGGTATACGATATTCTTTTATTTCATTATCACTTAACACATATGCCATAACAATACGCTTATTATGTAAAGCTTCAAAGAAAGAATTTTTACCATAAACTATATTACTCATTATTAATCCCTCCTTTAAAAACTTCCGTAAAGAATTTTTCCAATCTATCTTTATCTGTTAAGTACAAAAATCCACAAATTGCTTCTAATCCAGATGCGCACTCATAAGTTAAACGGTTACCATTTTTAGGGATGTGGCTAATATGATTTCTACCTCTTTTATACACATCTAATTCTTTTTCATTAAAGAAACCCGCATCATTCAATCTATTAAATATTTTTGTTTGCCCTTTAGCGCAATTATAACCATTGCAAAGTTGTTGTAACGATTTACTTGATTGATAATTATTACTGATGAAAAATTCTCTAACTCTTAAGGTAAAAACTGCATCACCAATATAACTAAGTGAATTAGCACTAACTTCCTTGATATTCATTAAAGTATCCCTTTGTTTGTTAATATTGTTCTATATTTATCTGCGGAATCAAAATCTTTATTTGCCTTTGCCTCTAGCATTTTATTATATGTGTCTTTATCTTCGGTAGATAATTCTGTTTTCTTAATAAAGATGCCTAATATTCCCAACATTTTATTGATTGCATTATAGTTTTTTGATACCTCATTATAATCAATGTCTTTTGTTCTCAATGATTGATTTAATAATTTTACTGTATCAAATATAACCATATATGCATTTGGTGTATTTAAATCATCTTTCATTTGTTCTAAAAATTGATTATATTTATCTTCGTTAAACTCATCTGTTAATTTTACATTCGCAATTTGCGATTTTACTTCTGCTTGTTTAAGAGCTGTTTCAATCTTATTTAATTCTGTTTTTGCTGCATTAAAAGTTTCTTCATCATAAATCAAACTATCTCTATAATTTGCACTTAATAAAAACCATCTTACTAGGTTGGAACCATATTCATTAATTACGTCTTTTGCCCATTGTGTATTACCCAAAGATTTAGACATTTTTCCACCCTTTGTTTCCAACATACCGTTATGAACCCAATAGTTTGCTAAACGATGGTTATTAACACATTCTGATTGGGCAACTTCATTCTCATGATGAGGGAATTTCAAATCTTTTCCTCCACCGTGAATATCAATCATGCTTCCATCAAATTCTTTACCAATCATAACGACACATTCCGTGTGCCATCCTGGTCTACCTTCACCCCAAGGTGAGTCCCATTTAATTCCTTTATCAGTTTTTTTCCATAAAGCGAAATCTTGTGGATTTCTTTTTAAATCGTTTTCTTCTACTCTTGCACCAGCATTTAAATCTTCTAGTTTTTGATGTGATAATTCTCCATATTTTGAATCAGTTTCAACAGAAAAATATACATCGCCACCTGCTTGATAAGCATTGCCGTTTTTTACTAATGTATCAATAAATTTAATAATTTCACCCATCGTCTCTGTAACGCGAGGTGTCACATCTACTGGGATAATATTTAAGGAATTTCTTACATCGTTATATGCTTTGATATAACGATCTGCTATATCTTTCTCGCTCACACCTTCTTCAATTGCTTTGTTGATAATCTTATCATCAACATCTGTAAAATTTGATACAAATTTAACTTTATATCCTTCAGCTTCTAATGTTCTCCTTAGAGTATCAAATACAGCAATAGGACGAGCGTTACCAATGTGCGCGTGATTATACACGGTTGGCCCACACACATACATTGAAACTTCACCTTCCTTAATTGGTTTAAATTCTTCAGTTTTCAATGTATAGGAATTATATAATTTCATTTCTTGTTTCCTTTCTTTAAATAATATTCATAAATACTATTTTTAATTTTTACATAATCTTTAATTTCTTTTGAACTTAAAGCATCTTCACCAGTTAGTCTACCACTTTTTATTAAAGAAATAATTTGTTCATCAGTGAAGGTGCCTTCATAGTCTTTAATTTTCCAAATCTTGTTGTTCATTTTCTACCTCCACCTTACAATATTTATATTTAACAAGAATCGTTGATAATTCAGTTAAACTATATGGCTTATCTTCCAAACCGTTTATTTCTGTAACAATTTCATCTTCAGTTTCACATTTACATTCTTCATTTACTTCTCCCGCAAATGAAATGTCTAAACTTTTCAAGTAGTCTTCAAGTTCCTCTTTCTTTTTTCCAATGAAACTACTAACATTTATGTTTGTCATTATTTCTGGCTTATTATATACAAATGTGGTTGTTTCAACATCCGAATCTTTATAATCTCCTTCGCCTAAACTTGTAACTGAAATTGTATATGTCTTTCCTTCAATCATATTTTCGGTTAAGAACGATACTGTCTCAGCACTTTCAATATGTTTAGATAGTCCTGTTCCAACATTCATTTCAACCAAATATCCACTTGCGTTATTTACACCATCAAATTGGATATATATACAATTTTGATCTAATGTATATAGAATATTTGTAACCTTTTCTAAAGTTATTTTTTTCTTTTCTTCTTTAACAAATTGATTATATTTATTATTTCCAACACCATGAATATTCTTGCCGTCAAAACCTATTAAAAAGTCTTTGCCTGCTGCAATCGCAATAATATTAGACCATTCGCTTACTTCTTTTTCTATTTCATCATTCTCAATTTCAATTTTTACTTTTCCATATACATCTAACCCAGCAACAAAATCATCACCACACGCTACATCAACTATTTCATTCCATGTTTCTGCTTTAATATATGAACCACTTTTTGAATAAACATTAATTGTACTATCGTTATTTAAAATAACCAAAATATTATCACTACTTGCGATATCCTTTATATTCATATGATCCTTTAATGAACTTGAACCAATCAAAGTTCCTTCATACATTAATGATCCGTTTTTGCTTAACGCAATAGAAGAGTTTGCAGTTGCGAATACTTTTGTTGCGTTTTTTGTTCCATCAATATCACATGCACTACTTTCACCCGTACAATATACTCGTCCGTTTGAATCAACAGCAACAATGTGCTTGTCACCTGTTGCTATATCAATAATATTTGTCCAATCAGATATTTCTTTTGAATATTTAGAAATCAATCCAGATGTTTTTACTGTGCCATCGTCATTTAATACTGCAGAAAAACCATCACCTTCACATACTTTTATTGCATTACTTACAGCCAAATCATTCAATTGTCCATTTGTATTTGATCCAGAAAAACCTATTGCACCTGAATCTTCTATATATATTACTGTTGTCTCAGATACGGATAATCTATTTATATTTTCTCTTTTCATAGTATAAGGTTTATATAATCTACTCAATAAAATACTCAAAACTATTATTGCCAATAGTAATGTTCCAATAATAATGGTTGCTATTTTATGATTTATCACAAATCCCTTGATTTTAGCCTTAATCCCATTTTTATTTGACATAAAATATTTAGAGTTGATTTCATCTGTATCACCTTTAATGTTATGAAGTTCAACATCATCATTATTTTCAAAAATATCTTTTACAGACACATGATAAAGACTCGCTATTTTTTTCATTTGCGAGTAATTTATCATATTGCTACCGTTTTCGTAGCTCATATAATCCATAACATCTACAGATAACTTATCCGCAACATATTGTTGTGAATAATTATAGTGTTTTCTAAGCTTATTTAATTTATTTGGTAGGTAATTCATCACCCTTATTTTATCAAAATAAGTCATTAATATTTCTTGAAATAAGCCTATTGTTATGGTATTATTATTGAGCAATGTGCCCGAATAGCTCAGTCGGTAGAGCGTCCGGCTGTTAACCGGCAGGTCACAGGTTCGAGTCCTGTTTCGGGCGCCATTGTATTGTGGTAGGTTGGTGAAGCGGCTTAACACACCGCCCTTTCACGGCGGCATTCACGGGTTCGAATCCCGTACCTATCACCACTATTAAATAATGATGGTCCCCTAGCTCAGTTGGTAGAGCATCTGACTCTTAATCAGAGGGTCGGGGGTTCGAACCCCCCGGGGATCACCATCTTGTATAAACTATCAAAAGTACTAAATGTACTTTTTTATTTTTCTAAAAATAATCAAAATATCTATTGACAGTCATTTGACCATATGAGATAATCAAATTACCATAAGGAGGCAAAGATATATGGTGAAATGCATCCCAGGAACAGATTCTTGTTATAAGAGTGGCGAAGGCTTTGAGGCATATAAGAAAATGATTGAACTTGGCGACGGAATATCACTTGGTCAAATTTGTAACATTACAAAACTAGAACCTCATTTGATTCAAAACTGGGTTAAAAGAGGATATGTTCCCCACCCAATCAACAAGAAATATTACACGAAGCATCTAGCTAGAATCCTACTAATTAATGCTTTAAGGGAATGTATGTATATCGAAGATATAGGATCACTTATGTATTACATAAATGGTGATGTAGATGATGAATCGGATGACATTATTTCAGAAGAGAAACTTTACAAATTATTTTCAAAAATTATTTATGAAATTGATGATTTGAATAAAATCGAAAATATCGTAAATAAAAATATTAAAAATCGAAAATTAAATACCTGTATGAAAGTTATGATATACGCATATTACTCATCTGAGATGTCAAAAAAATCTGATATGTATCTACAAAAACTAAACACAGAAAGGAGCTAAAACTATGAAAAATGAAAGTTTGAACAATAATTTTCAAATATTGTTAAATACAGAAAATGATACATGGTTTACTCCACTATTAAATCTAAATACAAACTATTAAATAAAGGAGGATAAATAAATGGATGGAAAATCATTAATTAATTACGGTATTACAGCATTAGTTGTCTATTTAGTATATAGGATACTTGCTCCTATAATTGAATGGATAGTATATTTAATTCCAACAGCTGCTATTGTTTGTATAATCGTAGGATTTATCAAAATGTATACTGAAAAGTAATTATTAGTAAAGTCATATTATTAAAACTATAACATTATTTCAATTATATTTAAGGAGGTAATGAAATTGATTTTATTTATTATTTTATTAATCTTATTGTTCTCGTTAGCATTTTCAAGACCAAGACCATATCACCGTTATGGATGGTTTGGCCCTCGCTTCTTTCGCCCACATCGTCATCATTATGGACCAATGGGTGGTCCTAGGCCAATGGGCAGATTCGGACATAGACCAATGGGAGGACATGGAGGTCCTGGTGGACATAGAGGCCCAAGATTCTAAAAAAGCTCGTTTGAGCTTTTTTTATATCATTATAGTCAATATTACAAATCCTGAAACGATACCAACTATTAATCCAGAAATGTGGCCAATATTATCAATCCTTGGGTCAAAAGCAGTAATAATCATTGGCAACAATGCCTTGTATGTATATTGCAAAACATAACTTATATCAACACCCATCATAAAAATAAATATTATATAAAATCCTATAAGTCCACATATAGCACCCGAAGCACCCACAGAATATCTATAGTCATCTCCTAAACGATGATGAAATATTGTAGATAATAGTCCTCCCAAAATCATTGAAATAAAATATATTATCATAAATAACCAAAAACCCATGTAATAATATATTTCTGTTCCTATGTTATATAAAGAAAACATATTCAATACAATATGTAGTACATCAGCATGAGTAAAACCAGATGTTATTAAACGATAATATTGTTTGCATACTATTGTGTTGTAATAGCAATTGCCATATTCGTTTGAATCATTATTCTTAATAAAACAAATAACATTAATTATGATAATAATGAATACTGGATTAATCAATCTCGTAAAAGATGATGCAATTATTAATAACACGATTGCGAGCGCTGCTATCATTAATCCCTTGTTTATATTGATGTGTCCACAATCAGGGCATTTGAATAAATGTAATTTTTTATTATATCTATGTCCACATTTTGGACATTCAGTCATATATTCGCTTATATACTGATCATCGTTCCTATTAAATAGCCCCATTTCCTTCTCCTTATATAGTCTTATTATACATATTATTCAATAAGTAGTAATATATTTTTATGGAAAATAAATTAAATAAAAAACACTACTATGTTTATCAAAAGATAATAAACATATTATATCCAGCAATATTTAATGTTAAAGTTTATAACAAAGAATTTATTCCTCAAACAGGAAACGCAATCATTATCGGAAACCATGTAAATAACTTAGATCCGTGCAATGTAATAATTAGCACGAAAAGAATGGTTTCCTTTCTTGCCAAGTCTGAATTATTTGAACCATGGTATGGATTTGTGTTTAGAAATGCAAAATGCATTTCAGTAGATTGCGATCATAAATCACATGAATCTACAGTCGAAGCAATAAGAAGATTGAATATGGGAGAACTTGTTGGTTTATTTCCAGAAGGTGCTGTAAAAAGAGATGATTCTATTGTTTTACAACCATTTAAAAATGGTGCAATAAAAATGGCAAAAGAAACCAATTCACCAATTATCCCATTTGCAATTGTTGGCAAGTACAAAGCATTTACAGGAAAACTAAAAGTTATCTTTTCTGAGCCAATAGATATTAGCGAGATGTCATATGAAGAAGCAAACAAACTCTTATATGACAAAATTTATAATTTAATTATTGAAAACGAAAACAAAGACGCCTAAGCGTCTTTGTTTATATATTTTCACTATATTGCGTCTTTGGAATTATTTTGTTTTATAACCGTATCCTTCGTTCGTACAAATATAATTTGCGTTTGGTATCATTTGACGCAATGTATATTCTTCGTACTCCGTTTCTGACTTGGCACATATAATAATAAATTTATCAGGATCACAAAATTCACTCATCACTTGTCTACAAACACCACATGGTGTGCATATTTCAGTTAATCCTTTTGTTTCATCTCCACCTACAATAGCAATTTTTTCAAAATCTCTTTCGCCTTCAGAAACAGCTTTAAATATTGCCGTCCTTTCAGCGCATATAGTCGCAGAAAAACCACTATTTTCTATATTACATCCCTTATATACTTTTCCATCTTTTGAAAGCAAAGCGGCACCAACTTTCCAGTGAGAATATGGTGCATATGCATTATTTCTTTCTTCGATGGCAATTTTTATTAATTCTTCGTTAGACATCATTATACCTCCAATATTATTTTATCAAAACAAATAGTGAGCATAACTCACTATTTAACCGTAATAATTTTCATGAAGTTTGCACTTCCTTCTCCTGTTGGATATCCAGCAGATAGAATAATTTGTTGACCAGGTTTTATTCCATATGTTTTAACAACGCTTGAAGCAAGTTCATCATCATTTGTCATATCATTTTGAACATATGACATTATTGGTTGGACTCCCCAATATAATTCAAGTTTACCTTGAGTAGACTTAGTAAATGTAACTGCAAAGATTGGTACAGGTGGTCTATATTTTGATACTCTTCTTGCTGTAGTTCCACCTTGTGTAAATACAACGATTGCTGCAATATCTAATGTTAATGTCGCATCAGCGATTGCAATGCCTATAGCATCTTGAATTGTTTTATTGTTTGTTGTCTTTGCGTGATTTAAATTTTCTCTATAAGGAATAATCTTCTCGGTTGCAGATGCAATTTTAGCCATTGTTTGTACAGCTTCAATTGGATAATCACCAGCAGCAGTTTCTGAAGATAGCATTACAGCATCTGAGCCATCTAGTATAGCGTTAGATACATCTGATGCTTCAGCTCTAGTACATCTTGGGTTTGATGTCATTGAATCAAGCATATGAGTTGCAGTAATTACTGCTTTTCCATACTTATTTGCTATTTCAATTATTTTCTTTTGATATATTGGAACGAAAGCAGTTTCAACTTCTACACCCAAATCACCTCTAGCAACCATTACGCCATCAGCAACCTCCAATATTGATTCGATATTATCAAATCCTTCTTGATTTTCTATTTTAGCAATGATTTGAATCTTTGGTTTTCCCATTTCAGTTATTATTCTTCTTATTGCCAAAACATCTTCTGCCCTTCTAACAAAACTTGCAGCAACAAAATCTACATCTTGCTCACAGCCAAATCTTATATCCTCATCATCTTTCGTAGAAATAAAAGGCATTGACAACTTTACGCCAGGAACATTGCATCCTTTTTTAGAAGATAATGGTCCATTCACATCAACTCTACATCTCATTTCGTTTCCATCGTTCGATAATATAGTTAATTTTTGTTTACCATCATTTATTAAAATATAATCATTAACTTTTATATCATCAAACAACTCTTTGCATTGAATTGTAAATCTATCGTGCGTTCCTTCTATGTCCTCTTTTTGAATTGTTACTTCTTCACCAATCTTATACTCTTCAACACCGTTAACAAAATTACCTAATCTTATTTCTGGACCTTTTGTATCAAGCATGATGCCTAAATTAAGTCCGTTTTCTTTCTCAACTTTTCTAACTAAATTTATTCTTTGTAAATGTTCTTCATGAGTACCGTGTGAAAAATTCAATCTCACAATATTCATTCCAGCTTCAGCCATCTTCAACAAAATATCATAATCATTGCATGACGGACCTAATGTACACACAATTTTAGTTTGTTTTTTTATAGTCATATATAACCTCCAAACTCAAACCTAATTATATTACAAATATTCGTTAGCAAATCACGACAAATTATAATGCTATTTTTTTATGTTATTTATGTTTTCTTCCGCCTTAAGATATCCGTGATAATAAGCCAAACTCAATTCATCAACATTTGATTCAAGACGTCCCACTTCAGGCATTGTTGGCCTAATTAATATTACTTTTCCTTTTTTTTCAAGCTTTTCGCATAAATCAATTTGATCTTTATAAATTTTAGTTCTATTGTTAACCGCTTTCAAAAAATTTGGATATTTTTTATACATTTGATTAAAAATTGAAAGTTCTATATCTTTTACTTTTGAATACGAACCTTTTTTTCTTGTACAAACTACAACAACACTATCATACCCTTTGTCTATTGCGTGCTGTAAAGGGATTGAATCTGCAACACCGCCATCTAAATATAATTTGGAACCAATCTTTACTGGATCGGTAAGAATTGGCAAACTGCAAGAAGCAACTCCCATTTTTTTAGCAGTTTCAATGTTGTTTGAATGTAAATATTCAGCCTTACCTGTTTTAATATTTGTAGCAACAAACTCCCATTTTACCTTGCTGTTGATAAAGTCTTTATAATTAAAATTATATTGTTTTGTATAGTCATAAAACACTTTATCCAAATTCACATATTTGTGTGAACTAATCATTTGCCTAACACCATAAAATGAGTTTTTCTTGTTTTCTTGAAGCATACAATTCTTGATGAAACCTTTTGCTTTAGCTACATATGCAAATGTGTTGCATGAACCAGCACTAACACCACAAACATAATCAAAATTAATATTATTATCAATAAAACAATCAATTACACCGGCAGTGAATATTCCTCTTAATCCACCACCTTCAAGTACCAATGCTACCTTCTTCATAATTAAATTTTATCACTTAAAAACTCTAGAGCACTAGAGTTTATAATAATCTTTATACCATTTCGCAAATGAATTTAAACCATCTCTTAAACTTGTGTTCGGTTTAAATCCATAATCATTTTGAAGCGCACTTGTATCTGCGTATGTTATAGGAACATCGCCTGGTTGCATTCCAACTAATTCAATATGATTGTTAATATCAAAATTTTTATTTAATATTCCTTCATTAATTAATGACTCAGATAATATATTTATAAAATCTATTAAATTTTCTGGATTATTGTTTCCGATGTTGTATAAATTATATTTTTTGATAGGACCTTTATCCAACACTCTAATAATTCCTTCAATTATGTCATCTATATATGTGAAATCTCTTTTACATTTTCCATAATTAAATAATTTTATTTTTTCATCATTTACAAACTTGTTAGTAAAGGAATAATAAGCCATATCTGGTCTTCCAGCAGGCCCATATACTGTAAAAAATCTCAAGCCAGTCACAGGTATGTTATATAAGTGAGAATAGGTGTACGCAAATAATTCATTGGTTTTTTTAGTAGCCGCATATAATGAAACAGGGTTGTCAACTTTATCATCAACTGAAAAAGGCACTTTTTCATTCCCACCATAAACAGATGAACTAGATGCATATATGAGATGCTCAACATTGTGTTTTTTTGTAGCTTCTAATATATTATAAAATCCAATAACATTAGAACTTATATATACATCAGGATTATCAATTGAATATCTAACACCTGCTTGCGCAGCTAAATTTACTACTATATCAAATTTATTATCATCAAATAATTTTTCAATAAATATAGGATTACTAATATCTTCCTTTATAAAAACAAAATTCTTATTTAAAGACTTTATTTTATTTAATCGATATTCTTTTAAAGATACATCATAATAATCATTGTTGTTATCTATTCCAACAATAGAAACATCATAATTGTTTAAAAGCCTATCGCATAAATTCGAACCTATGAAGCCACTACATCCTGTTATCAATACTTTCTTTCCATCTATCATAATTTAAGTATATTCTATGTTACTAATAATTACAAGCATATTAAGTTATTGAATAATATTGTTATATTTTATAACATATATATAGAGGTCAATACAATGAAAAGAATAAATATTAAACAATTAGGCAAGATGATTAAAACGAGTAGAGAAAATAAAAATATTTCTCAACAGGATCTTTCAAAGAAAACAAAAATCAATAGAGCTATGATTTCAAAAATTGAATCTGGAAAGTATATTCCATCAATTGAACAACTAGATAGTTTACAAAAAGAATTAAATTTTTCGATTGATGACATTCTTTTTGATGATTCAGTAAAAGAAAAGAAAACAATCAACCTGAAACATATGAATATTGCCGTTGCCGGAACTGGATATGTTGGATTGTCTATTGCGTGTTTATTGTCTAAACACAATACAGTTAAAGCTGTTGATATTATTCCTGAAAAAGTTGATTTAATCAATAAAAAGCAATCGCCAATACAAGATGAATATATAGAAGATTATCTAAAAAACAAAGAACTTGATTTGCATGCAACAACAGATGCAAAAAATGCTTATAAAAACGCCGACTATGTTGTAATTGCTGCTCCAACAAATTATGATCCTCAAAAAAATTATTTTGATACTAGCGCTGTAGAAAACGTAATTGATTTAGTTATTAAATATAATCCAAAAGCATATATCGTTATCAAATCAACGATACCTGTTGGATTTACAGAACGTATTAGAAAAGAAAAGAAATTTAATAATATATTATTTTCGCCAGAGTTTTTAAGAGAATCTAAAGCTCTATATGACAATCTTTATCCTTCTAGAATTATTGTTGGTACAGATTTAAAAGATAGTAAACAAATTAAAGCGGCCGAAACATTTGCTGAATTATTAAAACAAGGAGCTATTAAACAAGACATCGACACTTTAATTATTGGATTAACTGAAGCAGAAGCAGTAAAGTTATTTGCTAATACATATTTAGCTTTGCGTGTTTCTTACTTTAATGAACTAGACACATATGCTGAAACAAAAAATCTAAATACAAAATCTATTATCGATGGTGTTTGCCTAGATCCAAGAATTGGTTCTCACTATAATAATCCATCATTCGGTTATGGAGGATATTGTCTACCTAAAGATACAAAACAATTACTAGCAAATTTTTCTGATGTACCAGAGAATTTAATAGAGGCTATTGTTGAATCTAATAGAACAAGAAAAGACTTTATTGCTGATAGAGTTCTTGACATTGCGGGTGCTTATGGAAACAGCGCCCAATATGATTCAAAAAAAGAACATAAAGTTGTTATTGGGGTATACAGATTAACAATGAAATCAAATTCTGATAACTTTAGGCAATCCTCTATTCAAGGCGTAATGAAACGTATTAAAGCTAAAGGTGCAGAAGTAATTATATACGAACCAACACTACCTGATGGAGATACTTTCTTTGGTTCGAAAGTAATAAATAATTTATCTAAATTCAAAAAAGAATCTCAAGCAATCATCGCAAATAGATATGATTCATCTCTAGATGATGTCAAGAAAAAAGTGTATACAAGAGATTTATACAATAGGGATTAATTTGAATTTTGTATAGTTTTTTACTTAAATACAAACATCTTTGATGTTATGTAGTTTAATATGGCTGTTACTGGGATTAGTATTACTTTTATTAACCAAAAATTTATTTTTAATGTGTCCACAAACACAAACATAGATATTTCGCCAAAAAAGAATGTAAATAATCTGGTAGGAATGAACTTTAGTAATTCATTAATAAAACTATTATTTGTTCTATCAAAATATAAATATCTAAACATAACAAATGAAGCAAAAGTAGATACCATAAACGCAATAGCTGATAGCACTGTTGCAGATGAAATAAATTTTTTTAATATCCAAGATACAACAAAGTCTAAAACAACAGACACGAAACCTAAAAAACAATAAATCCAAAATCCTCTATTCCACTCATAAATAGGTTTTAATAATCTAATTATTGGCAAAGAAACAATCCAATCAAATGGTGCGTATTGAGGCTTTGTTTCACTTACCTTTCTTTCTTTCTTTTCCATACTTAACAATTATACAAACAATGTCTATTTCTATTCAACCGTTTATATATTAAAATAGCTAGTTAATAACTAGCTATTTTAAGAAGGAGATTTATGCTAACAAACTATTATCGTTTTTTGTTATTAAAAATTAATTAATAATTGCAACAGCTAAATTTAAATATCCCGCAAATGTTAGCCAAACAATATATGGAACATTTAGGAAAAAAGCTGTTTTTGATATCTTTTTATAGTTTGACATCATTGAGAATACAACTAGCCACATTATTATTAAGCAAACAAATGCAACTAAGTATTGTTTTAAGTTGAAGAATATTATTGACCAAAAGAAATTTAATACTAATTGCACACAATGTAATGTTAATCCTATTGATCTATATTCACTATATTCTTCCTTTGTGTAGATTAATGCACTTGCAAATCCCATCAATAGATAAAGAATAGTCCATGCAATCGGGAATACGATTGTTGGTGGTGACAAGAAAGGCTTTTCTAGAGCACCATATTCTGTCATCATATCCTTTGTAAGAATAGCTGATGCTAATCCAACTAATACAGGTAATACTACAAGGAGAATACTAACTATTGTCTTTTTTTTCATATTTCTTACCCCACAACGAGTGAACGCTACAGTACTCATATGCTGCTTGCGGTACTTCTTTATCCCATAGTTTGAAAATAACTATAGGCTCTTGCCCTGGTTTTAAATCACGGATATATTTTCCTTTATCCGTTTCCAAAACAATCCACTTTATATAATGTTCATCTAACATAGGATGTAATTGTTCACCAACTGTTATTTTTATTTCATCACCATTTGTTTCAATTACAGGTACATGTTTTTCATAAGATCCATCTGAATCTTGTGGCATTAATTCCACCATTGTACTTCCGCAACATACTGGAGTTACTCCCGAATCTTCAAATAGCACAATTATATTGCCACATGTTTTACATTCATAATATTTCATTTTTCACGCCTATAAGCACGGTTTTGTGTGCTTCCTTTCTAAATATTTTTGATTTAAATCGAATAAACTGTCTTTGAATAAAGAATAATCGTCTACCATCCTTTGAGCATTTGTTTCTTCTTCAAATTGTTCATCAATAAACCACTTTATGAATATCTTGGATGCGAAATCAGAACACTTTATCGTTTCTTCATAAATATTATTTATGCTTTTAGTAATATTTTGTTCTGCTTTTAAACCAGCATCCAAGATATCCTCAATACTTTTATATTCTTCATCTGGTGCTCTTACAACCATCAGTTTTACGTTTTGATTAGCTTTGTGAAGATAATCGTATATAAGCATCGCATGATCAATTTCTTCTTTGGCTTGTATTTTATAGTAATTTGCATAACCATCTAATTTTCTAGAATCAAAGAAGTTTGAAAATTCTAGGTATAAATAAGCAGATTCTAATTCATATGTTATCTGCTGGTTCATTAATTTAGAAATCTTTTGATTCATTTTTTGTAAGTCCTTTCTTCTTACACCTACAATATAACTCGACAATTACCAATTCGTTCTACACATAAACGAATATTATAGAACCACTATTAAACCTTTACATACGAATTAAAAAAGCACACATACGATGCGCATGTGTGCTTTAGTGTTTAGTATATATGGTTTCTTTTTAGATTTTAAAGTTCATTTGCCATTCTCTTTAAGAATGATAAGTACTTCACATAAGCAATGATTGCAATTACTAAACTTGCTAAAGATATAATTGCTGTAATTATACCAACTAGACCAGTTTCAAATGAACCAATTCCGCCTAGTATTATTGAAAGAATTGAAGATGCAATGATAAATTTTAATGTGCTATTGCAGTATGCTTCTAATTCTGCCTTGCCTTCAGTATTGGCAATTTCAATAGAACCTTTTAATACAAGGTAAATTGTTACAAATTCATTAATTCTTTCAAAATTGTTATTTGCAAGATCTACAACTCGATATGCAAATGTACCCTCTTTAAATACATTTACTAAAATACTACATAAAATAACAACAATTAAACCAGCAATTGCATTATACAATGCATCTTTAAAATAATGGTTATCCTTTCCCATTGATGATAAACCAATAATGTTGATAATATATGCAACAAGACCAAGAACAAGTGAAATAATTAATGCTACACTTGATAAACTAGTAACAAGAAGATTACCTGTTGTAACATCATTGTTTCCAATACTTACTAAACCAAGAACAATGCCGATAGTTGATGCCACAATAATTATTGTGGCAATCAAATCAATAATTTCAGCTGAATGTAATTTTTTAAATCCTATTTTTGCATTTTGATAACTCATATACGTGCCCTCCTATGCAACTTTGTAATTATAACACTCTTAATCAACAATAAACAAAAATATTAAATGTTTTTGACATTTAGTCTCTTTTTCTTTTTCCGATTATTTCTAATATTCTGATAAATAAATTTACAAAATCTAAATAAAGTTGAAATGCAGATAATATCATTAATTTATCGGCTAACTCAGCGCTAGATATACTTGCGTAGTAATAATTTGATAATTTTTGAATATCAGCGGCAGTTAATGCCAAAAACAGAATTAAGCCAATATATGTAATAAGTAAGTCAAGCCATGGTTGTTTAAACAAAAATACATTCAATAAAGATATTACTAACCCAGCAATAAATAGTGGCAATAATAACGAATATACTTTAGTAAAATCAATTTTTGAAGTGTATCCAATAACTGACATGCATATAAACATAATGGTTGTAGCAGCAAAAGCAAGAGCCACAGATCCCAAGTTATAAGTGCTAACAATTACCGTAAATGATAATCCCGTCAATACAGAATATGCTATAAAACAGAACCAAGCAGCGCCTTTAGACATTTTCATCAATCTTGAAGAAAAAATAATTGCTAAAGCTAATTCTGCAACAATTACTCCCAAAATCAAGCCAAGAGAAACGCCTGGATGGGAAGCAATAAACCCTTCAACATATTTTGAACCAACATAAGCCAATACTGCTGAAATAATTGTTCCTAATGCAACAATAGAAAATGTTTTACTAAAAAACTTTCTTAAACCATTTTCATTAACATATGTATTTGTTTGTGTCATACGATATTCCTCCAATTAATATCTACTATATTATAAAACAAATACATTACTAATGATGCTATTGTGAAATTAATTTTTGAAACACAATGGAGGCAATATATAATCCAACACTGCCAACTACAAATATGGATGAGCCAAGTTCTTTGGTATTTGATTTAACAGCTGGAGAATCAACATATACAACATCAATTTTTTTATTATATTTTTCTTTTTTAACTAAAGTTCTAAATGCTTTAGCTAGAGGGTCATTTTTTGTTTTATCTAATGTAGTGTATTTTATATTTTCTATCTTTATTCGTCTCGCTGAACCAAGTGAAGATATAATGGGTATATTTTTTTTATGGCATTCTTTTACTAAATGAAATTTGCTCGCAAGAGAATCAATGCAATCAATAACATAATCGTATTTTTTATCTATAACAAAACTATCATCTATAAATTTATTAATTGTCATTACATTGCAGTCACTAATTTCTTCCAAATGTTTCTTTAATTCATCGACTTTATTATTCCCTATGTTTTTTTTATTTGTCATTAATTGTCTATTTAAATTGGAACTATCTATTGTATCAAAATCAACTAAAGTAATATTTCCTATACCAGATCTTGCAAGACTCTCTGCAACAAAAGATCCAACTCCTCCAGAACCACATATTAAAACATGTTTGTTCCTAAGTGCTTCTATTTTTTCTGAACCAATTAAATATTCAACCCTACTCAAATCAACCATTTTCTGACCTCATCAAGTGCTTCGTTTTTATTGTCAAACCATTTAACATCCATCTGATTATTGAAAAATGTGTATTGTCTTTTAGCAAAATGTTTGGAATTAATTTTAACTAAATCAATACACTCTTCCAATTTTTTTTCTCCACTAAAATAGTCCTTAAATTCTTTATATCCTATTCCTTGCATACTTTGATTATCGAAAGAAATACCCATATTCAATAATTTTTCTATTTCTTCAATAAGTCCATTAGAAATCATTTTATCTACTCTATCATCTATTTTTTTATATAACTCTTCTCTAGAAGTTGTTAAACCGACTATTAAGCAATCATATATTGGCTTGTGCTCTTGATTGTTTTTAATTTCGCTAATTCCTTTATTATGCTTCTCATATACATTTAATGCTCTAACTAGTCTTTTTCTGTTATTAATATGTATAGTTTTTAATGCTGCTGGATCTTTTTTTAATAATTCTGCATAAAGATCCTCGTTTGATAATTCTTCAAATTGATTATCCATTGTATTTTCATCATAAAAAACATAGTCGTACAACAACGCTTTTATATAAAGACCAGTTCCTCCAACAATTATAGGAAGTTTTTCTTTACTACTGATTTTCTCTATGCATTCTCTTCCTAGATCTTGGAATTCTTTAACGCTATAATTACTATCTGCATCTTTAATATCTATTAAATAATGTTTAATGCCTTGTCTTTCTTCTTCACTTGGCTTTGCACTGCCAATATTTAATCCTTTGTATATTTGTATCGAATCACCAGATATTATTTCGCCATTAAAACTTTTAGCACATTCAATTCCTAAATTTGTTTTACCTACTGCAGTAGGGCCAACGATAGCTAGTACTTTTTCCATAAAGTAATTATAAAATAAAAAGATGTTTTAAACATCTTAATACCCTGAAGCATAATTGAATATATCTATATCTTCTGGCAAATCAGGTTCTATTGAAAAAGTTACTGTTTTATTGTTTTTCTCATCTAATGCTTTTTCAACTTTAACAATATCTCCTTTGAATAACGGATAATTGTTGTAGTTGCCATTAAGAACTAATCCATTTCCGTTGTTCCAAAAGTATTGTCCAGCATAATCATCATCAATTACAAACTCTATAACACTCGAATCAATTAAATGATAGCAACCATTTGAATCTGTATCAACATCTGCTTTTTCTTCAGCTTTTACCAATGGTAAAACAACTCCTGTGTCAAGCGTAAAATAGTATCTATCACCAATTTCTCCATAAAAAGATCCTAAAGCAACTGCAATAAAACCATCCTTGTCATATAAGAAACCAGTATTCGTATCAATATTTAATTCATTGTGTATAAATTGATATTGTCTTGAATTTACCACTGTCGTCATACGGTAATCCATATATGTTTTTGCACCTTGCGATGCACAAACATCAACTTCTTCAGTTTTAAACTCTTTGTGGTAATCATATAAATTTTCCAAACAAAAAACGTGTTCATTTTCTTCTTCACCAAAAAATGAAGTGAATCCACACATTGTAAGAACAGCAGTTATAGACAATAAATAAACTAATACCTTTTTCATAGTGATGTATTAAATAATATATCCTATTTTTAGCAATATATCAACAAAAAATGTATATAAATAAGCAATTTAGCCTATTTTTATTGACATATAACCCGTATTTTAGTATTATAAGAAGGCACCATAATACTTATGGGCCTGTAGCTCAGTTGGTTAGAGCACACGCTTGATAAGCGTGGGGTCGTTGGTTCAAGTCCATTCAGGCCCACCATTATGGGGAATTAGCTCAGCTGGGAGAGCACCTGCTTTGCAAGCAGGGGGTCAGGGGTTCGAATCCCCTATTCTCCACCATTAAAAAATAAGAGAGACGCAAGTCTCTTTTTGTATTAAACTTTTTGACAATAAACTGGTATCAACTAATGTAAAATATAAGTATGAATAAAGAAACAATTGTTATTAATATTGCTGGTGGTCCTGGTACAGGAAAAACAACGATAGCTGCTGAACTTTTTTGTGTGTTAAAAGAAAAAGGATACGATGTTGAAAATGTTTCTGAATTTGCAAAAGAATTAGTTTGGGAAGGAAGAAATGAAGCATTTGATGATAGATTATATATGCATGGCGAACAAAATCATCGTTTAATGCAAATGAACAATAAATTAGACTATATAATTACTGATTCGCCATTATTTTTGACATCAATATATAATCAATACTATTTAAGCAAGAAATTTTCAAAATCATATAACAACATGATTGACATCGTAACTAGCGAAACTTATAAATTGTATAATAACAAGGTTTATTTTTTAAAAAGAGATACGAATTACAAATCAATTGGTAGAAGAGAAAATATTAATACTGCAAAGAAAATTGATAAATTGATTATCAGTTATCTAAAACATAATAAAATTAAATATTTAGAATTAAATTTGGATAATGCATTAGACGAAATACTAAAAGATTTAAAGATTAAAAAGTGAGGTGTAAATAAATGAAAAATTTCTTTAAAGAATTTAAAAGTTTTCTCAATAGAGGCAACGCTATTGAATTGGCCGTTGGTGTTATTGTAGGTGGAGCTTTTTCTAGTATTGTTAACTCTTTAGTTAATGACATTATTGCTCCTATTATTGGAAGAATAGTTGGTGGTTTCGATTTTTCTGAAATTAAAATTCATCTTGGCGGCGAATCTTATATTATGATTGGTAGTTTTATACAAAATATCATTAATTTTGTAATCATCGCCTTTTGTTTATTCCTTGTGGTCAAATCAATGAATAAAATAGAATCATTAAAGAAAAAAGACGAAGTGATTACTGTTAAAGAAGATCCAGAAGATATAAAACTACTAAAATCAATTAATGAAGAATTAAAAAAGATTAATAACAAGCATTAAAAAAGCATTGTTGAATCAACAATGCTTTTTTTAAACTAATAATTAATATTTATTTTCTAATAGATAATTCACTTAAGTTTAAGCCACAAATATTTGTAACTTTAGCATTTCCTTGTAAATCAGCATAAATCTTTACTACATATAAATGAGACACTTCATTTTCAGCAATTGTTCTACCAACTGCTAAGAATGCATAATTTGTTCCAGCTACAACTTGACTGCCTAATTTTATTACAGGCGTATATCCTACACCAGTGAAACCTTCAAAAGCCTTATCAAAAATTTCTTTTTCGTTGTCTTCTAACATATTTGGCAAATTTTGTGTATTATCTTGCCAACCACCCATTAATCCTTCAGGTGTTGTTGATCCTTCAACATCTAAATAATCAAGCAAGTTAAAATCGATTACATCGCTTACTTTTATTTCATCTGAAGTAACGTCATGATTTACAACTACTATTTTCAATTTTTGCTTTGCGTCTGGAGTTACTGTTGTAGCATAACTTAAATATGCTATATTTTCACCAGCAACTGGTTGTGTTCCAAGAACTAATAGTGGTTGATATTCAACTCCTAATAATTCTTTTGTAGCTATTTCAAAATATGCATCATTGATTGGACATAATTCTTGATTAATACTCCAACCACCAACTAAATCTTCTTTTTCTGTAGATGGCTGTTGTTCTACTTCGGGATTGTTTTCTGTCTTAATTTCATCTTTCTTGTTTGAACAAGCTGTTAGCAATAATACACATGATAATAATGCTAATAATTTTTTCATTTTTTTGCTCCTTTGCTATATACGGATTTATAAATAAATTAAATATAAATCCTTATTTATAATAACCGATTTTAATACAAATATCTACAAACTAATAAAGCGCCATATATACTGGCGCTTTTACTATCTTTGTCCTTTATCGTATGGCTGACCTTCAGCTTTAGGACATCCTGATTTATTTCTAAATATAATCAAAACGATAATTACAATAAAGTATGGAATAATGTTATAAAAATAAATATCTAAATTTAATGCTTTTAAGAAATCTATTTGGTTTGATAAAGGACCAATACATTTTAAGAAACCAAACAGTAAAGATCCTAAAGCGATTCCAAGTGGATTCCAGTTACCAAATATCATAATAGCTAAAGCAAGGAAGCCCATACCACCAACAGCACTTTCTGCAGTTCCTGCCGATACAGTTGCTATATACGCATATCCACCAATACCAGCTAAGAATCCAGAGATTGTTGTACCTAAATATCTCATTTTGTATACATTGATACCAACTGAATCAGCTGCTTGTGGGTGTTCACCGCATGCTCTCATGTGAGTACCTGTTTTTGATTTATATAACCATATAGATAGTGCGATATATAACACTACACAAATATAAGTAGAAATGTATGCTTTATTAAAAAACATTTCATATATTGGATTCATTTCTTCATTATGCAATATTACATAAGAAGGCATTGGATTCATAACTAATTTTTCTTGATTAAAAAATACAAGACAAACGGTTAAGAATAATGCAGGCGCAAGCATATTAAGTGCGGTTCCCGCAATTGTTTGATCAACTTTTAATTTTATGGCTGCGCTTGACAATAATAATGAAAATAACGCACCAGCAATACCAGATATTAATAAAGCAATCATAAACATTATTTGTTGATGTTCAGCAAATGTTCCCGCTGTTTGCATAATTTGTACAAACAAGGCACCAATAGCAGCACCAAAAATCATTTCACCTTCAAGTGCTAAATTAATAATTCCACTTCTTTCAGAAAAACATCCTCCTAATGCAACAATTAAAAGAGGGATTGCATATATTAATGTTTTTTGAATAATTAAAATCAATGTAGACATTATTTACTTTCCTCCTTAGACGTTACAATAGTCTCTCTTATATCTTTTTCTGGCTTTTTCTTACTTAATCTTCCATTTAACCACTCACGAATTATTCTAGTAAATCCAGCCATATAAATAATAACTGCAACAACGATATCGGCAACATATCTGTTAAAACCTACTTTAACTAAATAATCGCCACCCATATTTAAGAATCTAATGAACAACGAAGAAAATATAACACCAATTGGATTACAATTAGCTAAAAACGCTGAAGCAATACCGTTGAATCCATATGCAGGTAATCCAGAATATTGAGATACAAATCTATATTCAATACCAGGATTCAAATAATATAATGAAGCACCCATACCAGCCAATGCGCCAGCAATAGCAATAGACAACACGATGTTTCTTTTTTCATTTAGACCAGCATATTTAGCAGCATCTTTATTTGAACCACATGATTTCAATTCAAAACCGAATGTAGTTTTATTTAATACAATGTATATTATTATTGCGACAATTATTGCAATGACAATACCAGCATCCAATAAAGATCCTGGAAATAATTTATCAAATCCTAATTTCGGTGTATAGTTCGTTAATGGTTTAGCAAGATAACCACCTTTTGTATTTTCTGGTGATTGAATTGCGGTTTGATATTTAAAAAACCAAGATGATAAATTTGCCGCAATCCAGTTTGTCATAATACAAATAATGACTTCATTAATATTGAAAAATGCTTTTAATAATCCGGGAATCGTTCCCCATAAAGCACCACAAATTGTACCAACCAATAATGCTAAAGCCCATACAGCTATAGCTCCAGCTGTTGTTGTTGTTTTGATTGATAATGCAACATATAACGATCCGATTGTACCCATTATATATTGTCCAGGAGCACCGATATTAAATAATCCTGTTTTATATGCGATAGCCACTGACAATCCAGTAAAGATAAGTGGTACAGAATAAAATATCATATTACCTGTATTAGATAGCATATATTTTTTTACTGTGCTCGAGAACGGTCCAGATAAGATGATTTTTACACCAGCCAATGCATCGTTAATTGAATTCTTTTCATTAATTAAGGAGATTATAAGCATCGCAATGAAACCAACCAAAACACCAATCAATATAGAAACGATTGAAGAAAGAACAGATTGGAATGCATCGTTTTTTGTTATTTTCTTTAGGAAGTTCATCACTCATTTCCTCCCTTCTTATCATCACGTTTTGCTCCAGACATATATAATCCTAATTCTTGAACAGTAATCTTTTTAGGATCAACCTCTCCAACGATTTCGCCTTCATACATTACGTAAATTCTATCAGACAGATTCATAACTTCGTCTAACTCTAAAGATACCAACAAAACAGCATCACCATTATCTCGTTTCGCAACAATCTTAGAATGAATGTCTTCGATTGCGCCAACATCAAGACCTCTCGTAGGCTGAACAGCAATCAACAACTTATGATTTCTATCCATTTCCCTTGCAACAATTGCTTTTTGTTGGTTTCCTCCAGACATTGCTCTTGCAGGAGTTATAGGTCCTTGTCCAGATCTAACATCATATTCACCTATTAATTTATCAGCATACCCTCTGACTTCGCCAAATTTAATAAAACCATTTTTTGAGAATTCTGGTTCAAAGTATCTTTGCAAAACCAAGTTTTGTTCAAGAGCAAAATCTAATACTAATCCATGTTTGTGTCTATCTTCTGGAATATGAGAAATTCCATGAGTATTTTTATATCTAATTGATTTGTTAGTTATATCCTCACCAAGTAAATTAACACTTCCAGATTCAATTTTATCCAAACCAGTTAAAGCATGTACAAATTCAGTTTGTCCGTTTCCATCAATACCAGCAATACAAACTATTTCGCCTTCTCTAACATTTATCGTTACATCATTAACAGCATTCTTCTTATGCAATTTCGATTTAACAACCAAATTATTAATTTGAAGAACAGTTTTTCCTGGTTTTGCCGGATCTTTATCAACAGCAAACTTTACATCTCTACCTACCATCATTGAAGATAAAGCTTCTTTTGTTGTATCTTTTGTATCAACCGTACCTATATACTTTCCTTTTCTCAATACTGTACATCTGTCGGCAACGGCCATTATTTCATTAAGTTTATGAGAAATAAATAAAATTGATTTACCTTCAGCTTTTAAATTTTTCATTATTTGCATCAACTCATCAATCTCTTGTGGAGTTAATACAGCTGTCGGTTCATCAAATATCAATATCTCATTATCACGATATAACATTTTCAAAATTTCAGTACGTTGTTGCATGCCAACAGTAATATCAGATACTTTAGCATCAACATCAACATTTAATCCATAATGTTCCGATAATTTTATAACTTTTTCTCTTGCTTTATCTTTTTGTATAAAGCCAAATTTTGAGTCTTCTGCGCCAAGAATAATATTATCTAATACAGAAAAACAATCTACTAATTTGAAATGTTGGTGAACCATTCCTATTCCTAGTTTAGTTGCAACATTTGGATCTGTAATTTTAACTACTTCACCATTTCTTAAAATTTCACCTTTTTCAGGTTGGTACAATCCAAACAAAACGGACATAAGCGTTGATTTTCCCGCACCATTTTCACCAAGTAAAGCATGAATTTCACTTTCCCGCAAAGCTAGATTAATGTCATCATTGGCAATGATACCAGGGAAAATTTTAGTTATGTGTCTCATTTCGATTACATAATTATCTCCCATAAAAATGCCTCCAATTATTAATTTCATTATATCAAATAAACATAAAAAACGCTTCCCAATTTTGGAAAGCGTTCATTATATTTTTTAATTGTTTACTATTCTTCTACAGTTAGGTTAACATTCTTGCAAGCATCTGTTAATGCCTTCCAAGAAGCGTTTGTTGCGAAGTTTTGTAAATCAGCACAATCAGAATTGATTACGATTTCTCCACTTACAACCTTATCAAATACAGCCTTGTATTCTTCAACTGTAAAGTTTTCAAACTTCCAATTAGCTGTAGGAATTTCTGTTCCTTGATTAGAAGCCTTCATATTGTTTGTCTTATCTGCTAAATCAGAATCCCATTTTCCATCTTTCCAAGTTTCAAGAGTTTGTTTTACAGAAGCTCTTAAACCTTTACAAGCTGAAGTAATAACTCTATCAGATTCACCAGATTGGTCAACGTCAACACCAATAATCTTTCCATTAGCTGTTTCTTCTGCAGCAGCCTTTACAGATTGTAACATAGATCCACCACATGAGAATACAACTTCTGTACCATTGTTGTACCATCCAGCAACTTGAGTTTGTAATTCTGGAGATGATGTGAATGCACCACCATACAAGAATGAAACTGTAACATCAACTGTTTTGTCTAATTCTTTTGCAGCAGCATTTATACCTTGGATATATCCAAAGCAATATCTGTTACAAGCAGCGTTTGTTGCACCGCCGCCAAATGTTCCACCTAATTTAGTGTAACCATCTTTAGCAGCTGCATATCCAGCAAAGTAGCCAGCTTCTTCTTCTGCGTAGCAGATAGCTGTAACATTCTTCATACCAAAATTCCAACCATCTACGAATACGAATTTAACTTCTGGTGATTCAGCAGCAACAGCAGCGATTGCAGCTTGTTGTAAGAAACCAGGAGTAACAATTACTTCTGCACCATTTTCAATAGCTTGTCTCATAGCAGCAATACGGTCATCATCTGTAGCATCAGAACCATTTGCTGGTTGATAATAGTTGTATGTATAACCATACTCTTTAGCAAAATCTTCAGCGCCTTTGTAAGTGAATTCGTTGAAACCACCATCGTTTAATTGGCCAACATCAGTTACTATTGCGATTTTGTATCCTTCGTTTGCTGGAGTAGTTGCAGCATCATTGTTTGTATCATTGTTATTTGATGATCCACAACCTACAAGAGCGAAAACCATGAATACAGCTAGTAATAAACTTAATAACTTTTTCATTTTTTCTCCTTCTTTTTTGTGTTTTTACACAACACAATTATATTATTTCCAGCCTTAAAAGACAATAAATATATGTATACAAATTCACATTTTTACTAATCCAATTCAGCTTTGCCAGTATATAACTGATAATATCTACCTTTTTGTTTTAACAATTCATCATGGTCACCACGCTCAACTATCTTTCCATGTTCAAGAACAATTATGGCATTAGCGTTTCTAATGGTCGATAATCTATGAGCAATCACGAATGTTGTTCTACCCTTCATCAATTCATCCATACCTTTTTCAATTAATTTTTCAGTATGTGTGTCTATAGAAGAAGTGGCTTCATCTAATACCATAACTGGTGGATTTGCCACAGCACATCTTGCAATATTTAGAAGTTGTCTTTGACCTTGTGATAAATTGGCCCCATTAGCTGTTAATAATGTTTGATAACCATGAGGCAATCTTTCAATAAAAGAACTTGCATTACATCTTTTTGCTGCCGCAATGCATTCCTCATCTGTTGCATCAAGTCTTCCATACCTTATATTTTCCATAATTGTTCCAGAAAACAAATTAGTATCTTGTAAAACAACACCAACAGACTTTCTAAGATCATCTTTCTTAATTTCTTTTATTGGTATTCCATCATAAGTTATAATCCCTTGGCAATCCTCTATATCATAAAATCTATTTATTAAATTTGTGATTGTTGTTTTACCTGCACCAGTCGAACCAACGAACGCAATTTTTTGTCCAGGTTTAGCATATAAAGAGATATCAAATAATGTAGGATGCCCATTTGGATATGAAAATGAAACATTGTTAAATCTTATATCACCTTTTAGTTCAATATATTTTGGATTATCTAGTGGAATTTTCCATGCCCACCTATTTGTTTTTTCTTTTGTTTCAATCAACTCTTCTTTATTCTCTTCAACATTTACTAATTCAATAATTCCATAATCAAGCTCTGCGGCAGAATCCATTAAATCAAACACCCTTTCAGCGCCTGCCAAAGACATCATTATTCCATTAAATTGTTGTGAAAAATTAGAAATTGGTGCGCCAAATTGTCTAACAAAAAGTAAGAATGATGCTAAATCTCCAACTTGCATCGTATGATCTATGCACATCTTTCCACCTATCACAGCAACAAGCGCATAAGTAATATATGATAGATTCATATTTATTGGCATTAACATTGAAGCATAAGCATTAGTTCTCACTGAATACTTATACAAATTATCAGAAAACTTTTCCATGCCATCAACAGATGCTTGTTCATGATTAAATACTTTAATTACTTTTTGACCAGCAAACATTTCTTGAGCATAACCATTGATGTTTGAAACTTCTTTTTGTAAATCAGCAAATGTTTTTCTAGATCCTTTAGCCAATACAAATGTTACAAGTATCATTAAAGCCAACATGCATAACACTATTAGTGTTAATTTAATATTTATTGTAAACATCAATATAAAACATCCTAGAATTGTTGAAACACTAGTTACAAGTGCCGGCAATCCTTCCGCAATCATCGGTCTAATTGTATCTATATCATTTGTATAATAGTTCATTACTTCACCATGTGTTTTTGATGCAAAAAAACTAATAGGTAATTTTTCCATTACTTTAAATAACTCTTGTCTCATATCATCTAAAACGCCAGTCGAAACAATTGATATTAGTTTTTGAAACACAAAAGAAGAAATAACACCAATAGCATATATCACTACCATTAAAACAAGCATACTAACAAATCCACTCATGTCTGGATTTTCTTCGCCAATATATGGGACAACATATTCATTAAGTATTGGTGTAAATAAATATGAACTAAGTACTCCTGCTAAAGATGACAACAATATAAAAATAATTGCTAAAATAAATCTCCACTTATAATGAATACCTATATATGAAAAAGTTCTTTTTATTGTTCCCCATACATCATTTGCACGAGATGTACGTAACTGTCTGTATTTCTCAGCCATTATTCGCCAACCCCCTGCATTTGTGTATTATATAAATCACGATATACTTCGTTTTTCTCCATCAATTCATCATGTGTTCCAATATCGGTAATCTTTCCTTCATTAAGAATTATTATTCGATCAGCTTCTTTAACAGAAACAACTCTTTGAGCAATTATAATCGTAGTCATTCCACTTAATTTTTCTTTTAATGCAAGTTGAATTTTATGATCAGTATCTGTATCAACAGCGCTTGTAGAATCATCAAGAATTATTATTTTTGGTTTTTTTAATAAAGCTCTCGCAATACACAATCTTTGTTTTTGACCACCAGAAACATTTACACCACCTTGGCCTAGTTCTCTATCAAAACCTTCTTCATTCGCAACAACAAAATCATATGCTTGTGCATTTTTACATGCTTCTATTATTTCTTCATCAGTTGCATTAGGATTTCCCCATTTTAGGTTTTCTTTAATACTTCCAGAAAAAAGAGTATTTTTTTGAAGCACCATCGCAACAGCTTCTCTCAAATTGTTTAATTTATATTCATTAACATTATGACCACCAACTTTTATTGTTCCACAAGTGGCATCGTATAATCTTGGAATCAATTGAACTAGTGTTGTTTTACTTGCGCCTGTTGGGCCAAGTATACCAATTACTTCACCAGAATTTATTTTTAAATTAATATTACTTAAAACATAATTTTCAGCATCTTTTGTATATTTGAAAGAAACATCATCAAACTCTATTGTTCCATCTTCAACTAATAAATCATCGTCTGCATCATCATCTCTAATAGTTGGTTCTTCATCCAACACTTCGTTTGCTCTATCCACTGATGCTTGTGCCATTACAACTTGCATAATTACATCTGAAATCATCAACAAAGAAAACAAAATAGCTTTTACATACGCAAGATAAGCCATAAAGTCTCCAGTCGTCATTGATCCACCAATAATGTCTTTCCCACCAACCCAAGCAACAATTATCATGCAAGTGTACATCACTAATTCAAAAAATGGTCTATTTAAAATTACGATACTTTCTGCATGTCTTTGCGCTTTTTTGACATTAGAAGATTTAATAGAAAACTTTTCGTTTTCATAGTCTTCTCTAACAAATGTTTTAACGACATTTATACCATCTATATTTTCTTCAAGTGTAGCGTTCATATAATCAAACTTCAACATCATATCTCTAAATCTAGGATGAGCTTTCATTACAATCAAATATAATCCTAGTGCAAGTATTGGAAGTATGAAAGCAAATATTGCGGCAATCTTGTTATTTAATTTAAAGACAAAATAAGCAGATATTATCAAATTAAATGGCGCTCTAATCATCATTCTCACAATTTGAACATAAGCCATTCTCATCATTCTCATATCTGTTGTCAATCTCATTACGATTGTTGATACTGGATATTTTTCAATATTTTCAAAGTCATATGTTTGAATTTTCTTAAACATCGCCATTCTTATATTTTTCACAAACTTAGTTGAAGAGATCGATGTAAATAAACCACTAAGTGCGCCAGCAACTCCAGCTGCAAGAGCTAACAAAACCATTGCAACTCCTTTGTTGTATATATAATTTATGTCTGTTTTTGGGCCATTTATTCCGATGTCAACAATATCAGACATTACTAGCGGAATCATAGAATCAAATATTACCTCTAATATAGTAAAAATAGGCCCTAATATTGCGGCCCACCAACCATCTTGAGTGTATTTCTTCAAAAGTCTAAACATATTACATATTAGATTTTAGCACAAAAACTATGCTTTAATTTTCAATGCTTTGTTTATATTTGTAATACTTACAATATTTCCAAAATTTGCTTCTTCACCATCAAGTGTCCAATTTGTTTTATCATAAAATTCTAACGTAATACTTGATGCCTTTAGAAAATGAATATATTTATTTTGTTTAATTAATATTGCTAAATAATCTGGAATATCAAATATTCCATCAACATATTCAACTAACAAAATATTAAATGTTCCATCATTAATTTTTGATTTACTTTTTGAAACAATTTGTTGTCCTGCAACTCTTCCGCCAGAAAAAATTAAACCAAATAATACTTTTAAGTCTTTTGTTTTATTATCAATAGTATACTTTATACTAATTGGTTTAATTTCATCTAATTTTGATATTCCCTCAAACACATACGCTAAATTTCCGAAATTTTCTTTGGCTTTCCTGTTTGTTGTATATGGAACATCACACAATGCACCAAATGCCGCAACATAATTAAAATATTTACCATTGCAAACCCCAACATCAAACTCTTGATAACAATCTTTGCATATATTTTCAGCAATTGTTCTAAAGTCTCCTGTTAAATCAAAATTCGAACCAAAATCATTCATAGTTCCACTTGGAAAATATCCTATGTATGGTTTTTCTTTTTTAGACATCAAAGCATTTGTAACCTCATTTAGTGTTCCATCACCACCAAAAACACATACTATATCATATTTAGTTTTAAGTTTTTTTAGATAATTATATGCATCATTAACACCTTGTGTAATATATGTTGTTACATTATATCCATTTGCACAAAACACATCCATTGCATCCAATAATTGGTTTTTTGAATTTTTTAAACCTGAATGAGAATTTATTATCATTAACAATTTTTTCATTTTTTTACTTCCTTATGTCTATTATATAATACTTAATATGGAAATAAGTGCTGGGGCAATATTATACACGGTTGTCCAAAACGAAATATTATATCTTGTTATACTAGATTGTAATTCAAATTGGGGTTTCCCAAAAGGTCATCTTGAAAACAAAGAAACAAGTATCGATGCTGCTTTAAGAGAAATAAAAGAAGAAGTTGGAATAGATGCTAAATTAGATACTGACTTTAAAAAAGAACTAATATACACTATGCCAAATGGGATAGAGAAACATTCAATATATTACATAGGATCGTTTTATAATCAAACACCATATAGACAAATTGAAGAAGTTCAGGAAATTAAAATGCTTCCATATGAGGAAGCATATAATATCATAACATTTGATAATATGAAACAAGTGTTATTTGAAGCAAACAACTATTTAACATCTAACCAATAATTATTTTATTTTTTTGTAGTCTTTGAATGCATTCCCAACTTTCTCACCAATAACGTGATACGTGTGATTCATTCCGTCAAAAACAATAGGATTTAATTTTTTAATATCGACTTTCCCTTTTGTTAGTATTTTTGAATCAACGGAAGTATTTACTATTTTACCAAACAGATGTCCTGTTTTTTTATCATAAGATATTAATTTGCATTCTAAAGTAAACGGCAATTCAAGAATAATTGGTGCGTTGACATTTTTAGATTTTTCAACATGAAATCCACATTTAGTAAGTTTGTTTTTTTCTTTTAAAGCAGAAACCATTCCAACATAATCACAAGCAACATATGTATCTCTTGTACCACAAGATACAGTAAATGCCTTTGTTTTCAAAATATTTTTTGTTGTTTTATGCCCAGCTGACAAACATAATCCAATTTCATTAGTATCAGATATTCCGCCCCACGCAGCATTCATTGCGTTGGGATTTCCTTTTTCATCATATGTCGCAATTATGCATACTGGTTCTGGATAAAATACACTACTTGGCCCTAAATCTTTTCTCATTATTTAGAACACTCCTTGTTTATACATAGCACTTGCCACTTTTTTAAATCCAGCAATATTTGCACCAGATACTAAGTCATAACCCAATCCATACTCTTCACTGGCTTTTACTGATTCATTATAAATATTAACCATCATTTTTTGTAATTGACTATCTACTTCTTCTTCACTCCATGATATCCTTTCAGCATTTTGAGACATTTCTAGTGCTGATACACCAACTCCACCAGCATTAACGGCTTTTGATGGTGCAACAATTATATTTGATTTTCTCAATAATTCTAAAGCTTCATTTGTTGTAGGCATATTTGCAACTTCTATATAGTATTTAACTCCTGATTCTATTATTTTCTTTGCGCAGTTTATGCAAACATCATTTTGTGTTGCTGCAGGCATATATACGTCTACATCTCTAACGCCCCATACTTTTTTGCCTTCTACAAATTCACATCCAAATTTTTCTGCATATGATTTGCAATGCATTGGGTCGTTTTTTCTCATCTCAAGAATAAAGTTTAATTTTTCTTCTGTAGTAACACCATCTTCATCATGAATATATCCATCTGGTCCTGCAAAATATGTTACTTTTGCACCTAATTCTGCTGCCTTTTTCATTATTCCCCACGCAACATTTCCATAACCAGAAATTGCAATTCTCTTCCCTTTTATTGAATCGTTTTCGTGTTTCAAAACCTCATTCAAATAATAAATAGCACCATAACCAGTTGCCTCTGGTCTAATTAAAGAACCGCCATAAGTTAAATCTTTTCCTGTAATAACACCGTTTTCATAATTGCCTTTTAATCTTCTATATTGACCAAATAAGTAACCAATCTCACGTGCACCAACCCCCATATCACCAGCAGGTACATCTGTATCTGCACCAATATATCTATAAAGTGCTATCATATATGACTGACAAAACCTCATAATTTCTGCATCTGATTTTCCAACTGGATCAAAATCAGAACCACCTTTTCCACCACCAATAGGAAGTCCAGTTAGTGCATTTTTAAAAGTTTGTTCAAAGCCTAAAAATTTAATAATACTTGGATTAACATTTCTTTGAAATCTTAATCCACCTTTATATGGACCTATGGCACCATTAAATTGACATCTATATCCAGTGTTTGTATGTACAATGCCATTATCGTCGGTCCATACAACTCTAAATGTAAACATTCTTTCTGGTTCAACCATTCTTCCTAAAATATCTGCTTTTTCATATTCTGGGTGAGCATCAATTACTGGGGAAACAGAAGATAATACTTCTTCAACTGTTTGAACGAATTCAGGTTGATCTGAATGTTTACTCTTAATATCTTCAATAACTCTTTTTACATAAGTGTTCATAGTCTACCTCCATTTATCTAAGCCATGTGGCTGATTCTTTAAATAATTCATACGGTAATTCCAAAGTAGTGCTATATCCAATTGCCCATTCTGGATGAGAATCAACAATTAATGTTGAATACTTTCCTTCCTTAATTATCTTAAACTCATTAATATAAATACTATGGAATACACCTATTTCTTCTCCTTTATCATTTTTCTCTGGAGCGATAAAAACAAATAGATGATCATTTTGAGAAGGTGTAATATAGAAATCATATAATACATCTTTTTTCTCTAAAAGTAAATCAATATTTGTTGTTGTGGTATTTATGTAATCTATCATCTTCTTTTGTTCATCATTCTGAGCTATATTTTTATCAACTTTAGAACTAGGTTTAAGAGTTG
>JAZUIZ010000011.1:0-6156 GCA_045642525.1 Erysipelotrichaceae bacterium | reverse complement strand
TAATGGTTTGACTCAAGAACAAATGGCAGAAAAATTACTTGTTACTAGGCAGTCTGTATCTAATTGGGAAAATAATAAGAATTTACCTGATCTCGAAACAATAATCATTATAGCTAGAACATTTGGTGTATCACTAGATTTATTAGTATTTGGAGGAGAAAAAAATATGTCTCATGATTTAAATAACAATGAAAGAAAGAATAATACAAAAAAACAAACATTATTAATTTCAAGCCTTGTCCTTTTGTTGATTGGTATCGGAATGATTATTATTAATGCTTTGATGCATGGTGGCGAATTAAACAATCAAGGATTTGTTCAAGAAACGTGGTTTTTACCTCTTGGAATAATATTTGTAGTTTTGTCTTTTATTGTTTTAATTGTAGCTAGAATAATAAAAAAATAGTTGAATATAAATAAATATATTTCCTAAATAAGAATAGCAAAATCGCGATGTATAAAGGGGTATAGATGAACACATTTATATCCTTTTTTATGGAATGAATGTGTAATAATTTAAATTCAAAACTATACTTCAAAAAAATACCCCTTATCCTTGTTCAGGATTAGGGGTACACATTAATGTATTATATTCTGTTTATTAATAAATTAGTGTAAAGTTTTTCACATCATACTATCATGTAAGAGTCTAAATGTTATTATTGCTAATAACATCAATTATATGTTCAGCTGTTAATCCGTATTTATTTAATACATCTTTTGCTTTGCCTGATTCTCCAAATGTGTCGTTTACTCCAATTGGAATAATAGGGGCAACAATATTTGTTTTTGCTTTGACTTCTGATATTGTTGAGAATAGCCCACCAATTATTGAATGTTCTTCACATGTGTATGCGTGTTTATGCGTTTTTAATAAATCAATTATTGAGTTTTCATCTAATGGTTTAATTGCACAAACATTAACAACAGTTGCATCTAGTGTTTCAGCTGCTTTTAGAGCTTCTTGTACCATTAGACCCATTGCAAATAAAACAATGTCTCCATTACCTTTTCTTAGAACATTAACTTTAGTAAAATCAAACTTTGTATTTTCATTATAAACATCTTCAACTTTTCCTCTTCCAAGTCTTACATAACATGGACCATTAATTTTTGAAACATATTCAATGACAGCTTTTGTTTCAAATTGATCACATGGAACATATACTTGCATATTAGGAATTACTCTCATTAAAGCAACATCTTCTATTGATTGATGAGATGCACCATCTTCTCCAACCGATAGTCCTGCATGTGTTGCACATACTTTAACATTTAGATGTGGATAGGCAATTGAGTTTCTAATAATTTCATAAGCTCTACCTGTTGCGAAAATTGCGAATGATGATGCAAATACTGTTTTGCCACTTGCTGCTAATCCTGCAGCCATTCCCATCATGTTGCATTCAGCAATTCCAGCATTAAAGTGTCTTTCGGGACACGCTTTTTTTGCATCAATTGTTTTGGTTGATTTAGTAAGATCAGCATCTAGTACTACGATGTTTTTGTCTTTTTGTATTAATTCGGCAAGTTTTTCACCATATGCGTTTCTTGTTTCTTGTGCCATATTATTTTGCCTCCTTTAAATCTTCCATAGCTGTTTTATATTCTTCTTCGTTTGGTGCTTTACCGTGCCATCCATAGTTGTTTTCCATATATGATACGCCTTTACCTTTAATAGTGTTGGCTACAATTACTGTTGGTATTTCTTTTCTATTTTTAGCTTCATTAAATGCTTTTCTAATTGAATCAAAATCATTTCCATCACATTCAATTACATTAGCTCCGAAAGCCTTTGCCTTATCTACTAGTGGTAATGGGCCAATAACATCTTCAACATTTCCATCTATTTGTAGGTGATTCAAATCAAAGATTATGCACAAGTTGTCTAATTTGTAGTGGCAAGCAGACATCATAGCTTCCCACACAATTCCTTCTTCTGACTCACCATCTCCACATAACACATATACTCTATTGTTTGAATTATCTATTTTATTGGCAATTGCCATTCCTACTGCACACGAAATTCCTTGTCCTAATGATCCTGTTGACATATCTACACCATCAACGTAATTCATATTTGGATGACCTTGTAGTTTTGAATCTATTTGTCTAAATGTATTTAAATCATCATCTAATAAGTCAGCTTCTTTTAATGTTGCATATAGTCCAGGTGAACAGTGTCCTTTCGATAAAATAAATCTATCTCTATTTGTTGTTGAAACATTATTTCTATTTATATTCATTTCTTCAAAATATAAATATGTAAGTATATCAGTACTTCCTAAAGATCCTCCTGGGTGTCCAGATTGTGCACTGTATACCATATTTACAATATTTCTACGTATGTTAAGTGCGTGTTGTTTTAATAAATTATTGTCCATAAATAAAACCTCCAATATCATTATATCATTCTAAGGTATAATAAATTTGATGATAAAACTATGTATATTTGATATGGATGGTTTGCTTATAGATTCTGAAAGACACATGTGGATGGTGTCTATGAAGAAGGCAAGTGATGAACAAGGTTTTCCAATGAGTGATGAATTTCATAAATCACTTATGGGATTGAATAGAGAAGACACCATAAATGCTTTAAAAAATGCATATGGTCCAACCTTTGATGCAGATAAATATTTTAAAAGAGTTAAAGAACTTAATCACATCATCATCAATGAAGGAGTACCTCTAATGAAAGGTGCTAAAGAATTATTAGATTTTTTGAAAGAAAATAATATAAAGACTTGTATTGGAACTTCAACTTCAAAAGATGAAGCACATAATATTTTAGTAGCTGATAATCTTATTGATTATTTCGATGCTGTTGTGTGTGGTGATGAAATAAAGAACGGAAAACCAGCACCTGATATATATTTAAAGTGTTTTGAGAAGTTTAATGTTGATTCAAGTGAAGCTTTGATATTTGAAGATGCTAATCCTGGAGCTTTAGCAGCCCTTAAAACAGGTATAAGATTAGTGCTTGTTCCTGATTTGGCGTTTTTGAGTGATGATGTTAAAAACAAAGCTTATAAAGTATTAAATGATTTATCTGAAATAATAGATACAATAAGGATAGAAAATGAGAGAACCACTGGCATTTAGACTAAGACCTAATAAATTAGACGATATATTGGGTCAAGAAGATTTAGTTGGAAAAAATGGTGTTATTAGAAAATGTGTAAACAATGATACTATTTTTTCTTGTATTTTTTATGGTCCACCTGGTACTGGAAAAACAACTCTTGCGAAAGTTATTGCGAATGAATTAAATAAGCCATATAGAAAATTTAATGCGGTTACTGGCAATAAAAAAGATTTAGATAATATTTTTGTTGAGGCTAAAATGTCTGAACATTTAATTTTAATTTGTGATGAAGTTCATAGATTAAATAAAGATAAACAAGATTTATTGTTGCCTCATATAGAAGATGGTTCAATAATATTGATTGGCGCTACAACAGCAAATCCATATCATTCTATTAATCCGGCAATAAGATCAAGATGTCATTTGTTTGAATTTAAGCCATTAAATCATGATGATATTAAAAAGGGAATTAATAACGCAATAAAAAGCAAAGATGGTTTAGATAATAAATGCACAATTAATGATGATGCTTTAGATTTGATATGTGATATTGTGAATGGTGACATCAGATGGGCATTAAATATATTAGAATTATGTTCCATTGTTTGTAAAAACAACAACATTACAAAACAAGACGTAGAAGATAATTGTAAAAATGTTAATCAAAGAACATTTGGTTCTGAAGATGGTCATTATGATTTACTTTCGGCATTACAAAAATCAATTAGGGGATCAGATCCTAATGCAGCATTATATTATTTGAGCTTATTAGCTAAATCAGGAGATGTTGAATCAATAAAAAGAAGACTATTAGTAATTGCGTATGAAGATATTGGGCTAGCCAATCCTGCACTTGCGGCTAGAACAATAAATGCATGTAAAACCGCAGAAGAAGTTGGTTTTCCTGAAGCTATTATTCCTCTTGGTGTTCATATAATTGATTTATGTTTATCCGCAAAATCAAGGACTGGTGTAGATGCAATCTATGCCGCATATGATGTGGTGGAAAAGAAGGCATATGATGTTCCGAAATATTTAAGACTTACTCCAGTTGGTCTGAATAAAGATGAACAATATTCATATGAGAGATATGATTGTTTCCATAAGATTCAATATTTGCCAGAAGAAATAAAGGATTTAGATTTATTACCTAATTTCAATCCAAATAGATATGAACAACAACTTAAGCAAATATATGATGAATTAAAAAAGAATAAAAGAACTAGTGATTTAAAGAAATTATATAAGTAGGAGCGTTTAATGAAATTTTTAAAAGAAAATATAAATACAAATGAATATATTGACAACATTTTTACTGTTGTAAATGCTGCAAAAAAAGACAAAGACCCAAGTACTATAGATGCTACAGCTGGTTGTCTTAGAAATGAAGATGGTAAATTATTTACATATAAAACAGTGTTTGATAATGAAAGTAAAATAGAATCAATAAAAAAGGCATCATATGCTTCATCTCCATCTGGCAATAAAGAATATGTAGATGCTATATGCAAATACATATTAGAAGATAGAGTAAGAAACAACTATGATGCCATCGCAACACCAGGTGGTACTGGTGCATTACATACTGCAATAAAATTAAGTTTAAATGATGGTGATACAATAATTTTTCCTGAAATATCTTGGGGCAATTACAAAGTCATCGCACAAGAAAATAATTTAAATGTTTTAACCTACGATGTTTATGATTTAGGTTCATTATTTAATGCAATTGATTCATGTGATAAAAAAGCATTTGTAATTATTAATTCTCCATGTGAAAATCCTTTAGGACATTCTTATACTAATGATGAATGGCAAAGAATATTTGAAAAAATAAATAATTCTAATAAAGATATTATTTTATTAATTGATAATGCTTATATGGACTATGCATATAATGATCCAAAAATGTTTTTTGAATTATTTAATAACATAAACGATAATGTATTAGTTTTAGTTGCCGTATCTTGTTCAAAATCATTTTCATATTATGGAGTTAGGCTTGGTGCTTTAATTGCGATAAATAATGATTTGGAATTTTTAAATAAATATATTAATTATGCATCTAGATTAGCAAGAACAACATGGTCAAATGTTTCTAATGGAGCAATGATAAATGTAACTGACATTTTAAATAATCATTATGATGAATATATTAAAGAACGCAATGAATCTGTAGCTATGCTTAAAAGAAGAACTGATTTATTTATTACGCAAGCAAATGAAGCTGGTTTACAAACTTATCCATATACCGAAGGATTCTTCGTTACAATAAAAATGGACAACATGGATTTAAGAGATGAAGCACATAAAAAATTAATAGATAATCACATTTATACAATTAAAGTAAACAAAGGACTAAGAGTAGGCTTGTGTTCTGTACCATTTAATAAAATAGATGGTCTAGCAAAAAGAATTAAAACCGTAATAGGTTAAATAATAATTGTTTATGTATGTATTTGGTAAAAAATACATAGTTAATTAATAGTGCAGAATTTGTATTAAAGAAAATATATAAAGTGCAAAATATTGTAGAATTTAATTATGAAAAACGAATTAAAAGAAGGCGTAAGAAAAATACTAAAATAATATGATGTTGAATACTGTTATCTATTTGGATCATATGCAAAAAATAAACAAAAAGAAAAAGGCGATGTTCATTTATTGATTTCAGGGAATGTCACCGAACTAAAATTCTATGGTCTTGTAGAAAGATTAAGAGAAAATTTACATAAGAAAGTAGATCTATTAGATATAAAACAATTAAACAATAATCAAGAATTATTAAATGAAGTATTAAAGGATGGAATTAAGATATATGGAAAACAGTAAAGATGATAAATATTATTTAGAAAAAATGAGGCTCTATCTTGAAAGAATATTAGATACCATAGACAATGTTTCTTATGATGAGTATATAAATGATTTAGATAAACAAGACATAACAATGTTTAATTTAATTCAAATTTCAGAAAATGCTAAAGTAATTTCTACTGAATATAAAATGTTAATTTAGATATACCATGGACCGATATTTATGGATTGAGAAATAGGATAGTTCATGATTA
>JAZUIZ010000010.1:0-23381 GCA_045642525.1 Erysipelotrichaceae bacterium | reverse complement strand
GCTATTTAAAAAATCACTGCAAATATCAAGATGATCTCTCAAATTAAGTTTGCCAAGTTCTTCTACAGCTATTAATTGTTTCTCAGGAGAGGAAATTAAATATGAGGATATTTCAGTGATAGATAAAGAAAACTCTGGTTTCTCTATTTTTGATAAAACTATATCTCTATATTCAATAAGTTTCTCATGAACATCTTTTGGGATATAAGCAATCTTTAATTCATCATCAAGATATTCTAAGGCTTTTTCAGGTGATGAGTCAATCAAAGAACGAATTTTAACAAGCAATTTATCATAATAGTCCATATATAAATTATATTAAATTAGTGTAAAATAATTAAGTGAGAAAAATAGGGTTTGATAATAAAAAATATATTGAAATCCAATCACGAAACATAGCAAAACGTGTTTCAAAATTTAATAAACTATATCTAGAATTTGGTGGCAAATTGTTCGATGACAATCATGCATCTAGAGTATTGCCAGGTTTTGAACCAGATTCAAAAATAAAGATGCTTCTCAATTTAAAAGATAGAGTAGAAATGGTACTTGTAATAAGTGCCGATCACATAGAAAAGAATAAAATAAGATCAGATTCAGGAATAACATATTCTCTTGAACTATTAAGATTGATAGATGCCTTTCAAGCAGTCGACTTAAACATTGGTGGAGTTGTAATAACACATTTTAACAAACAAGAAGAAGCAATTAAATTAAGAAAAAAATTAGAAAAATCAAAAATCAAAGTTGCATATCATTACACAATTGAAAATTATCCAAATAATGTTGATAACATTTTGTCTGATAATGGTTTTGGAAAAAATGAGTATTTAGAAACAACAAAAGAAATTGTTGTTGTAACAGCTCCTGGACCAGGTTCTGGAAAAATGGCGACATGTTTATCACAAATGTATCATGACAATAAACATGGATTAAAATCTGGATACGCAAAATTTGAAACATTCCCTATTTGGAATTTGCCATTAAATCATCCTGTAAATTTAGCATATGAAGCTGCTACAGCTGATTTGAGCGATGTTAATATGATAGATCCATTTCATTTGGAAGCATATAACGAGATTGCAGTTAACTATAATCGTGATGTAGAAGTATTCCCAGTATTAAATGATTTGTTAATAAAAATAATGGGTAAACAAATATACAAATCCCCTACAGACATGGGAGTTAATATGGTTGGAAACTGTATTAGCGATGACGAAATATGTTCAAATGCAGCTAAAGAAGAAATTATTAGAAGATATTATGATACATCTATTGAAGTTAGAAAAGATAATTTAAGTGAAGATGTTCTATTTAAAATAGAAACAATCATGAATAAAGCAGGCATTAGCAAAGATGATAGAAAAGTTGCTGTTGTGGCTAATGAATTAGCAGCCAAAACAAAAGAGCCAGCAGTAGCAATTGAATATGATGGCAAAATAATAACTGGTAAAACTTCAAAATTGATGGGAGCATCTTCTGCCGCTTTATTAAATACATTAAAAATAGCTGCAGGAATTGACGATATCCACTTGTTATCAGAATATGTATTAAAGCCAATACAAGAATTAAAAACTAATCAATTAAAAGGAAATAATCCTAGGCTTCACACAAACGAAGTGTTATTAGCACTAGCCATTGAATCAACAAATAATGTTTTATGTGCTAAAGCTTTAAAAGCTTTAGAACTACTAAAAGGAAGTGAAGCTCATTCATCCGTAATATTATCAGAAGTTGATGTTAACACATTTAAGAAACTTGGTGTAAATTTAACCCAAGACCCTGTATATCAAACAAAGAAGCTTTTTCACTCGAAATAAGTACATTTTTTCTTAAAAGGACATTTTGCACAATTTGGTTTAGTAGCTTTACACATATATCTACCAAAAAAAATAAACTGATGGTGAAGTTTTCCCCAAAACTCTTTTGGAAAATAAGCCATCAGTTTTTCTTCAATAACACTTGGCTCATCACTAGCAGAAGCAATCCCCAATCTTTTAGATACACGAGAAACATGAGTATCCACCGCAAATGCAGGAACGTTAAAACAGTTGTTTAACACAACATTGCAAGTCTTTCTACCAACACCGGGCAAAGATTCTAAGATATTTCTATCATTTATAACTTTGCCATTATATTTCTCGATTAATTCATTAGATAATTTTGTAATATTTAAAGCTTTGTTGTGATATAACCCTAAAGGTTTAATAATTTCTTCGATATCTTTAATATCAGCGTTCGCAAGTGCTTTCACATTAGGATATTTTTTAAAAAGAGTTGGCGTAACCTTATTAACCTTTTCATCAGTTGTTTGTGCAGACAACACAACTGCTATTAAAAACTGAAAATTTCCACGATGTTTTAATTCGCATTTAGCATTCGGATATAATTTATCTAAATTATTAATAATAAATTTGGAATTATTTGGCATTTCTTAGAATACCTTCAATATAAGAAAGTTTTAATTTTCTATTGGCCTCAGCTATTCTAGCCGCTTGTAATATTTGTTTATCTGAATAAATATTTAATAGTTCATTAACCTTTTGAAGCTCACTAGAAGTTAAAGGTTTGCCAAAAATATCACCAAGAATATCATATAAATCTTTGTTTTCAACTACTTCAAATTTTTCTGGATCAAATTCAAAAATATTGTCATAATCAAAAACAAGTCCTTTAGAATTTGTGCTCAATTTTAAATAATTTTTAGAAACTAAAGATGCAATAATTTTATCAATGTCTTTTGTAGTCATATGAAGTTTGTCATGCAAATAATCATAAGTAATTGTTTTTTTAGATTCTTTACATAGATCTACAAGCAAAATAAAAACTAATTCATCGTTCGAAATATTTAATTTATCAAAATTTTCAAGCAACCAATTTTTCTTATTAAAATATGATTCTTTGTACCATTTTTTCATTTAGCACCTCTTCAATATTTCACTGCATATTTGAGCAGCAGCTTCACACGATTTTTCTAAATTAAAATCAAATTTTTTATAATTTCCATTGATTAATGTTTCGTCACTTATAGACCTAACAATTGCAACATTAGTTGAAAATGCATAACATGTATTAGCTATACTGCTCCCTTCCATCTCCCCACATATTGCATCAGGAAAATATTTCTTGATGGTATTAACTTGTGATTTTTTATATATAAATTCATCAGATGAAACAACAAAACCACAATGTATTTTTGTTTTATTTTTTAATTTTGAAGCAATTTTTGAAAACCTGCCATCACACGCAAAAGACATCTTATCTGAAAAAATAGATCTTTCCCATCCAGGCACATCAACATCCCAATCAGCTACCCTTGTTGCTACAACAACATCTCCAACATGAACTTTTTCACTTAAAGAACCAGCACATCCAACATTAATAACTAACTCTGGTTTAAACTTTTTTATGCACAATGTTGTAATAATTGCAGCATATACTTTTCCAACTCCGCAATGCACAACAACTACATCCTTGCCATTTATTATTCCCTTATAGCATTTATTATCAAAAGGTACGCCATGATAATTAAATTTTTCAAGGTATACTGGTTTAGATTTTTCCATCAAAGAGATAAAGGCGTCTCTTTCTTCGCTCATTGCGCAAATAATAACTATCATATTTTCTCACCAATAAATAATATCTTCTCATCTTCAACAAAATTTTCAATAATCTTAATATTAAACAAATTTCTCATTTTAGTTTTTACATCTTCTATACTAAATACATTTTGTGTATGATGTTCTTGTATAATAGCATCTTTTGTATAAAAGGTAAAATGTTCATTTAATAAATTGTCATATTTATCAGAAATAATGGTCCATTGATAAGGCGTGCCTAATACAAAGCCCTCTTCAATATATTCATTTTCAAACTCATTTATTCTCTTAATAGAATGCATATCAAATATCAATCTGCCACCAGCATTTAAATGTTCATATGCGCAATTAAAAAAATTATCAAGCTCATCCAATTGCAAATAATTAATAGAATCGCATATGCATAGAATTAAATCAAATTTTTTATTTAAATGATAGTTTGACATATTTAATATTAAATATTCTCCATCATAATTCTTTTTAGATGCTTCTTTCATTTCTAAAGATATATCAGAAGCGATAACATCATGCCCTTTTGATTTCAATATACCAGCCATAACCCCAGAACCCGAAGTCAGCTCTAGAACACTATGAAATTCTTGTTCTTCAATATAATCCAACCACAAAGATAAGGCTTCTTTATCTTGAAGAAGTTCATCATAATACTTTGCAAGCACTTGATAAATATTTACATTTTTATTATTGGTAGATCCTTCCATAAACCTTCTAGATTGTATACTTGCCTTTCATCATCGTAAAAGACATGGCAAACCACCTCGCCAATATCTATTAATAGCCATTTAGAATCATCAATATGAGTATGCTTGATACTAAAACCATTCTTAATCGCTTCTTCTTCAACATTCTCAATAATTGCTCTTGCCATCCTATAATTTCTAGCAGATGCAATAATAAAATAATCAACAAATGGAGATTGTTTTCTAAAATCAATAACCGTAATATCTACAGCTTGTTTATCATCCATTGCTTTATAAGCTATTTCTAATAAATTTTTCATTTTTTCCTTCTATATATTTTTCCACATCTTTTTGTAACAAATCATATGCTTTAAATAAATCATATTTAGCTATTTTCAAAATATCATCATCAATATTCCTCAGTGGTTCTCTTTTATCAGCGATATACAATATCAAAGATAATTTATCTCTGCTACAACAAATCGTATGATTATATATTGCGTTTAGTATATCTTTATCATGAAAATTTAATTTTTCTTTTAAATAATACTTGCCGGCCCAAGAATGATATATACTTGCCATTCCATTTAGTTTATTAGGATCATAATGTTTTAAATACTTTTCCAAAATATCAATGTTTGAATTATTAGGAAATTTACAACAATCATGCAACAAACCAGCTATATAAGCTTTATCAGGATTAATTTTATTTGCTAAAGCTAACTCTTTGCAAACATCCGCAACACTAAGACTATGCAAATATCTATCTTCACTTACATTTTGTTTCAACATAATTTTTAATACTTCTGGATCATTTATAAACTTTTTTCTAGATTTGGAATTAAAAGAATAAAAATTATCAAATGTTACATTATTCATGGAAGAATTATTTTTGACTCCTTAATATTCTTTTTATATAAAACAATTGTTTTCCCTATAGTTTGTACTAATTCGCAATTAGTATTTTTAACAATATTTTCTTCGATATCTGTTATATCCAAGTCGCATGATTTTAATACATTAATTTTAATAAGTTCTCTTGCTTTTAGAGCATCATTTAGAGAAATATATAGATTTTCATTTAAACCATCTTTGCCAATTTGAAAAATTGATTTCATATTCACAGCTAAACTACGAAGATATCTTTTTTGTTTTCCATTAAGCATTATAGTCTAATCTCACTTTCATATATTTTAACATTCTCTAATGAATGTATTTTGATTTTACATTTTCCATTTATTTTGAACAAGCCTAAGCCTTTAATAACGAACAATTTATAATCATCAATATTGTAATATGAACAAACTAAAGGTTTAACTTTCAATTTGAAATTATGATAATTATTTTTATAATATTCACTAGCATTATTCAACTTTGTACGATGAATTAAATTTTGATTATTGATATAGAAAGAAATAGAACATTCTTTTATGGGCTCAACATCAACCCAAAAAAGACCTTCATAAAAATATGATTGATTATCTTTGATTTGAAAAACTTGAGGTTTGATTGTTTTATCAATTTTTGAATATTTATACTTATCATAACTTAAATATGTAGAATAACTATTAACATCAACAAGGCCAGGAGTATCAATGAATACAAAGTTTTTATAATCGATTTCTATTTCATCTAATGTTGTTCCAGGATAAAAAGAAGTAGTAATATCATCACGATTTAAAAGTTTATTAATTAAAGATGATTTCCCAGCATTAGCTCTACCTGCAAATACAACTGTTGAAACGTTAAATTCATTTAAAACATCAATAAAATTATCATTAAATTTATTTTCATATTTATTTGTTAATATAGCAGATTTAATATTAGGATATTTTTTGTTGATTGAGAAAAGTTTTTTAGTAAATATATTATCAATTTTTTTATCTGTAAAATTTTTAGGCAATATATCAATTTTATTTATAACTAATACAACATCAAAATCTTTAAATAAATCAAGAATGTCGTCATCATCTATTACGAGTGAGTCCAATACATCAATTATTAAAACAAATAAAGCAGATTTATATTTATCATATATATCAAGAATCGTCTTGTTCGTTACATAATTGTTATGCAAATTGCTCACATCTCCATAATGAGATAATCTAAAGCATCTTTGGCAGTAGCATTGATTAATATCTTTAACATAGCCTACAGAATTTTCATTTTGAGTTTGCAAAGTAATTCCACAACCTCTACATTTTTTCATGCAATATATGTCTCCAAATAAATTTTTCTAGTTTTCTATTAATAGATGTCAAAAAGGAATCTTTTTCTTGTAATTGTTTACAATATATTCCATAACATCCACTTAAGTTTGAACCCAAAATATCAGTAATTAATTGATCACCTAGCACTACACATTCGTTAGGCTTACAGTCGTATTTTTTGCAGGCATTCCAAAAAGCAAACGGTAAAGGTTTCATTGCCAAATAATGCCAGTCAACATTATAACCATCAATAAAACTACTCACGCGTTTTTTATTATTATTCGAAAATATTACAGGCCTAATTCCACTACTTTTAATACTATCAACGAATGCTTTAGCTTCTAAAGTAAAATCGCCTGAGTTTGGAATAGCTATTGTGTTGTCAATATCAATAAAGATAATTTTAAAACCACAATCTATTAATTCTTGTATATTCAAATCAGTATATTTATTTAATATTTTTTTAGGTGCAAATAATGACATAATTATTCAAATAAAGAAGTTTGTTCGTCCTCTTCTTCACTTTCATAATACCCCTCTGGGATATCGATTATCTTAACATTTTCTATATCGCTCATATCTTTTTTAACAAAGAAATAATCTTTTGTTGTTTTAATTGGATTTGAAAATGAACTATCTAATTCCATAAAAGGAATGTCAGATACAGATAACTCATATAAATCTTCGCCACAATCAACATATAAAGAATTGTATGCTGATACCAAAGTTGCCTTTGTTATTTCATGTGGATTAGATTTAACTTGTTTAAATATTCTATATCCCTTTGCGTTTCTACTTGTTAAATCAAGTTCGTTTTTATGAATCCTCTTGAATCCACCTTTATTAGAAGAAATCAATAATTCATCTGATTCTTTATGATCAGCGATTACAGCAATCAATTCATCGTTTTTAACATTCATCCCCATAACGCCTTGAGCCTTTGGAGCTAAATCAGCAATTATTTCACTAGAATATCTTGCACAATATCCTTGTTTAGAAATAAGTATTAAATCATCGTCTTCATAGCAAACACACACGGAAGCAAGTTCGTCATTTGCTTTTAGTTTCATTCCAGAAACAGCCTTAGTTGTTCTTTCAAGTACCATTCTCGGAATTGAGGTTTTCTTTATCATACCTTTCTTTGTCGCCGTAACAACAAAAGCGAATGTATCGAAATTCTTTACAATAATAGCACCAACTATTTTTTCATTGCCTTCCATTTTTACATAAGTTGAAACATGTTTTCCGACATCTTTAAACTTACACTCATCAATTTTAAATACTGGTATATATGCAATATTTGCTTTGCTAGTAAACAACAATAAAGTGTCTAATGTGTCACATGCTTTAACTCCAAGCAATACATCTTCTTGCTTTGTCGTTGGTATTTGATCTTCGTTAGCTTTAAAAGCCCTTTCGGAAAATCTTTTAACATATCCATCGCGAGATACGCTAATATAACATGCTTCATTGGAAACCATTGCCATTCTATCAACAACAATTTCTTCAATTTCAGCTTCAATCTTTGTTTTTCTAGGTGTAGGATTTTCTTGTGCAACTGTTTTTAATTCCTTAGTAATTACTGAATCCAAAACTTCCTTTGATTTTAAAATTGAATTTAATTCACTTATTTCTTTAGTTAAAGTAGCAGCTTCTTCTTTAAGAATCTTAATATCTGTTGATGATAATCTATATAATCTCAATGTAACAATTGCTTCAGCTTGTTCTTCTGTGAATAAAAAAGCTTCTTTCAGTTTATCTTTTGCATCTTTTTTATCCTTTGATTTCCTTATCAAAGAAATAACTTCATCCAATATTGATATAGCTTTTATCAATCCATCAATTATATGAAGCCTTGCTTTCTTTTTATCTCTTAAATATTTTGATCTATTTAAAACAACTGTTCTTCTATGATCTATAAAAGCATCTAAAGAATTAAGTAAAGTCATAGTTACGGGTTTGTGATTAACAATTGCGACATTATTGTATGCGTAATTAATTTGCAAATCAGTAGTTTTATACAAATAGTTCAAAATCTGATTGCAATTTGCATCTTTCTTGCAATCAATAACAATCTTTAATCCGCTTCTTCCAGATTCATCTCTAACATCAACAATTCCATCAATTTCTTTGCTCAAATACACATCAGAAATTTTCTTAACAAGTTGAGATTTAACAACCTCATATGGAATTTCAGAAACAATAATTTGACTTCCAGTTTTTCCTTCAACAATTTCGCATTTAGATCTAACAACAACTTTTCCTCTACCTGTTCTAAATACTTCTTCAATTTGTTCTTTGCCTTGAACAATACCTCCAGTAGGAAAATCTGGGCCCTTAATAAATGACATAATTTTAGGTAATGTGCAATTTGGATTATTTAATCTATAAATAGTTGCATCAATCACCTCATTAAAATTATGTGGAGCAATATTAGTTGCATAACCAGAAGCAATACCTGTTGAGCCATTAACTAATAGCACTGGATATCTTGCTGGCAATACCGTTGGTTCAAGATGAGTATCGTCATAATTATTTGTCATTGGCACTGATTCTTTATCAATATCATCCAATAATAAATCAGCAGTTTTTGATAATCTCGCCTCTGTATAACGCATTGCTGCTGGAGGGTCATCATCTATAGAACCATTATTTCCGTGCATATCAACAAGTGGAACATTTATTTTCCAATCTTGAGACATACGAACCATTGCTTCATAAATTGAACTATCACCGTGAGGATGGAAAGTTCCCATAACGCTACCGACTGTTTTCGCAGATTTACGATGTGGTTTGTCAAAAGTATTTCCATCAATATACATCGAATATAAAATTCTTCGTTGTACTGGTTTTAAGCCATCTCTCGCATCAGGTAAAGCTCTTTCTTGAATAATATATTTAGAATAACTACCAAAACGATCAGACATAATATCATCTAATGTTTCATTAATGTTATTTTGAACAATAATTTCTTTCTTTTTAGCCATTTCTTGTCACTCTATAATCTTCTTCTAATGTGAAATCTATATTATCATCAATCCATTTTCTTCTAGCTTCAGCATTATTTCCCATTAAAACAGATATTCTTCTTTCACATAATGCAGCATCTTCAATAGAAACTTGAATTAAAGTTCTTTTTTCTGGGTCCATAGTTGTATCCCATAACTGATCAGCATCCATTTCTCCCAAACCTTTATATCTTTGAATGTCACTCTTTTCACCTAGTTCTTTTTTAACTTTTTCAAGTTCATCATCTGAATACAAATAAATTCTTTCTTTATTCTTCAAAATACCATATAAAGGTGGCATAGCTATATATACATGTCCAGTTTCAATTAATTCCCTCATAAATCTATAAAAGAAAGTTAATAATAAAACTTGGATATGCGCACCATCAGTATCGGCATCTGTCATAATAATAACCTTATCATAATTTATATCTTCAATATTGAAATTAGGACCAACACCAGCACCAAGGCAATGAATAATTGTATTTAATTCTTCATTTTTTTCAATCTCAGAAATAGAAGCCCTTTCTGTATTCAAAACTTTTCCTCTTAAAGGTAGAATAGCTTGAAATTTTGAATCTCTACATTTTTTTGCTGAACCACCTGCAGAATCGCCTTCGACTAAAAATAATTCAAGTTTAGAACTATCTTTTGATTGAGCATTTGCTAATTTACCACTAAGTATTTCTTTAGACTTAGAAGTAGACTTCTTACCACTTCTTGCTTCATCTTTTGCTTTTCTAGCGGCTTCTCTAGCAAGTGCTGCTCTTGATATTTTTTTAATTAAATTAGTTGCAATAGTTTTATTTTCATCTAAATAATAACGAAGTTTTTCACTTACAACAGAATCTACAACAGCTTTAGCTTCTGGTGTTCCTAATTTGCCCTTTGTCTGTCCTTCGAATTGCAAAACAGATTCAGGAACTGAACAAGAAATAATAGATGTTAGTCCCTCTCTTACATCAGAACCTTCAAAATTTTTATCTTTATCTCTTAACAAGCCATTTGCTCTAGCATATTCATTTAACACTTTAGTAAAGGCAGTTTTATAGCCAACTTCATGTGTTCCACCATCACCAGTTCTAACTAAGTTTACAAATGAAAATGTGTTTTCTTGATATCCATCAGTATATTGAAAAGCAATATCAACATTAATGCCATCTTTTTCTCCAGAAAAGCAAACAGTTTCATGCAAAACATCTTTATCTTCATGAAGATAAGACATAAATGCTTTTAATCCTTCCTCATACAAAAAGGAGTTTTCTTCATTTGTCCTATGATCGATTACAGTTAATTTAACATTTTTTAATAGGAAAGCTTCTTCTTGAGCTCTGTCAATAATTGTTTGATAATTAAAATTTGTTGTTTGAAATATAGTTTTGTCTGGCATAAAAGTTACTTTTGAACCACTTTTATTAGTTGAACCTAAAGTTTGGATTTTAGAAACCTTCTTGCCACCATTTTCAAAATGCATTAAATAATGTTTTTTATCTCTATATACTTCAACATCCACCCATTCAGATAATGCATTTACTACAGCTGCACCAACTCCATGTAGACCACCTGCCGTTTTGTATCCACTTTGATCAGTAAATTTGCCTCCTGCATGAAGTATGGTAAAAATTACTTCAAGTGTGTTCTTACCAGATTTATGTTTTCCGACAGGCATTCCTCTACCAAAGTCGGTGACAGTAACAGAACCATCTTTATTTATTTCAATAATAATTTCGTTCCCAAAACCATTTAACGCTTCATCAATTGAATTATCAACAATTTCCCAAACTAAATGATGTAGTCCTCTAGCGTCAACACTTCCAATATACATACCAGGTCTTTTTCTAACTGCTTCAAGACCTTCTAATATTTCTATACTACTATCATCATATTTGCTTGCCATAACATTTGAAATTATAACATATTTGTGAAACATTATATAATTATGTTATGGAAATAAAAACGCTTATTATATGGATTATTTTAGGCTATTTAATCGGATCTATACCTTGGGGTTTGATTATTGGAAAAGTGTTTTTTCACAAAGATATTAGAGAATATGGATCTCATAATTTAGGTGGCACCAATGCTGCTAGAGTATTAGGACTACCAATTGGAATAGTAGTAATAATATTAGATGCGATGAAAGCATTTTTATTAATGATTGTATGTAATGTATATGCACCAGAAGTAATAGAATACAGTGGTCTAGCAGTATGTATAGGACACTGCTTTCCAATATTTGCACAATTTAAAGGCGGAAAGGCAGTTTCATGTTCATATGGATATTTATTGGGCCTATATATTTTTGTAACTCATGATCCTTTGACATTGCTTGTGCCACTTGGAATATTTATTGTAATGTTGCTAACATTTAAAATGGTTTCTCTCGCATCAATGTCAGGACTATTTTTAGGATCAATATATTTATTATTCACACAAGGAAAAGTGGGAATGTTAGTATTACTGTTATCCATATTTGTTATTTATAGACATTCCTCAAATATCAAAAGAATAATAAACAAAACAGAATCAAAAATTAAGCTTTAATATTTTTGTCAATTGTTTTAAATAATGATTCAATATCAATCTTTAGTGATTTTTTTAAGTCATTAATGCTGCCATGTGTTACAAATTTATCATCAATACCAATGTTTTCGATATGAATATTTATATTATTAGAATTATAGAATTCTAATATCATATTTCCTAATCCACCTTTAATAATATCGCCAGTGTATATAAATACTGGTTTATTATTTTTCGCAATTTCCAATAAAAGTTTTTTATCCAATGGTTTGATAAAACGACAATTAATTACATTGCAATTATATTTCTTTTCTTTTACATAATCACAAATTTTATTTACATCATTTCCGTAAGACAAAATATAAAAATCAGGATTATTATTATTCATTACTTTTTCCCATGAACCAATTTTAATTGTTTTAATTTTTTCATAATTAATATCATTCAATACTTTATCTCTTGGATATCTAATGAAAAACGGCATATTAGACTTAAAAGCAGTTGAAAATAAATTCCCTATTTCCTGAGCATTTCTGCCTTCTGCTAATACGATATTTGGTAAAGCAGATAATAAACTTATATCAAATACGCCATGATGAGTTTCTCCATCTTCGCCAACCAACGAGCACCTATCAATTCCAACAACAACAGGCAAGTTCATTCTTGCTATATCATGATTAAGTTGATCATAGGCACGCTGTAAAAAAGATGAATAAATTGAAACAAATGGTTTTTTATTTCCAAGCGATAAGCCGCACGCGAAATCAATAGCAAGGTCCTCAGAAATACCAACGTCATATGAACGATTAGGGAATCTTTTAAATATATTTTCTAGACATGATCCAGATATCATTGCAGGAGTAATTGTCACAATGTTTTTATCATTTGCCATCTCATTTTCAACAACGTTACTTACTAATTGAGAATAAGATATTTTATCTTGGTTAGAAATAGATTCAAATTTCCCATTGCTAACATCAAATCTTCCAACACCATGCCAACGACCAGAAGTGTCATCTTCACAAAATTTATATCCTTTTCCCTTTTTAGTAATACAATGAACAACTACAGGCATATTCTTGGTTTTGGCAACCTCAAATGCTCTAATTAATTCTTTAATATCATGGCCATCAACAGGACCAATATAATAAATACCAAATTCGCCAAATACATTTGAGTCAATAATTGGCCCTTTTATTTTTTCTTTAATATTATGAATGCTATTTATAATCGAATCACCATTATTTAATTTTTTTAATAGATTTTTAACTTTATTTTTTAAACTATTATATTGATTCGAATTTCTTAATTTAGATATTGATTCATTTAGTGCGCCGACATTCCTCGAAATAGACATATTATTATCATTAAAAACAATAATCATCTTTGTTTTTTGAAAACCAATTTGGTTTAAAGCTTCCAAAGATAAACCATTTCCTAATGATCCATCTCCAATTACAGGAATTACATAATAGTCATCATTATTTAAATCTCTAGCCTTTGCCATACCTAACGCAATAGGCAAAGAAGTAGAAGAATGTCCTGCCTCAAAGCAATCATATTCACTTTCAATCCTTTTTTGGAAGCCTGAAATTCCACCAAAGGATCTCATCTTTTCCATTTGTTTAGCACGTCCAGTTAAAATTTTATGTGTATAACATTGGTGCCCAACATCAAATAATATTTTGTCCTTGGGCATATCAAAACAATAATGCAAAGCAATAGTTAATTCAACAACTCCTAAATTAGACGAAAGATGCCCACCGGTCTTTGAAACAGTATCAATAATAAAACTTCTTACATCAGATGCAAGAACATTAAGTTGTTCTTCATTCAATTTCTTTAGAAATTTTGGGTTTTCAATGTCTTTAATATTCATAATAAAACGAAAAATACATCTTTCGATGTATTTTATTGATTCATACTTTTCATAATCGCTCTAATTTGAGACTCGGATGGTTTTCTGCCCATTTGAGAATACATCGCACGAATCATTTTTTCATTAATTGGAGGGTTTTCTTTCAATTGTTTTTCAAATTTTGATTTAGTTATAAAAAACGAAACAACTGCTCCAATAATTGCACCACCTAGCAAATATAATAATGAACTCCAAAAATTTGACATACTTCACCTTCCTTCACACTACAATTTTATTAAAAATAATAATTTTTGTCTATTTAAGCCTAATGGGTGAGAAATTTCCCTTTCTCATAAGGTGGGCCATCTATAAACATCATTAGGATTCCAAATTAATGGCTTTCAACACAAATGTTTAACTCCAATAGTCCGAATAATAATTTGTAGGAATTTCATATAATCCCACTAGGTAACAATATTATAATACTATTTCGCAAATGGTTTCATTATGCTTTTGTATTTTTTCAATAATCTATTTTCTTGAATTTTTGTTGGTTCATCATCCCAACTATAATCTGACAAACACACAATTGAATCACTAATTTTGCCATTAATCACAGAAAAAACTATTGGTGTTTGTAAAGTTTTTTCGCCATCCACTTCGTTTAATGCCTCATAAATATACATTTTTAATTTGTCCATCAATTCTTCTGTATCAATCGGCATCTCTTTATCATATACATCTATATAATAAACTGTAACATTTTCTTGTGTAGCTGCCTCATTTATATATTTAGCACAAGTTTGACAGCAGCCGCAATTTGTTCTACCTAAATAAAAAACACCAGACGATTTATTATCAATAACATTAAACAACTCTTGAACTGTTACACCTTTAAACATATGTTCTGTAGAGTTAATATCTTCATATCCAGACATATCAACTTCTTTATATTTTATTTCATAAGGATAACATACTTTTTCTTTACTCGAACATGAAGAAAGCATAAAAACAATACAAAGTATTAAAAAAATCTTTTTTATCATATTTCCTCTATTTGAATTGTTTTGTATAATTCCTCTATTTTTTCTTTTGAACCTAAATCATTAGTCATTGAAGTTGCAAGCGAAGCAGCATTCGCATATTTAAATGTTTCAACAGCATCTGCGCCACGAATAATGCCATACAAAGCTCCTGCAACCATAGAATCAGAAGAACCGGTTGAATTAATTAAACTATTAGCTAAATTTTCACATTTATATGTTTTGTTATTTGTGAATAAGTATGATGGTTTAGAAGCATTAGAATATAAAACATAATTAACACCTTTTTCAATAAATTGTTTTCCAACACTAACGACATCTTTATTTACATAATTTAAATAACTATCATTTATTTTAATAATATAAGGTTTTAACTCAATGCATTTTTCAACAATATCAGGATCAACATCCAAAACAATTTTTACGCCATCGTTCACTAATCCTCTTATTACTTCAACCATTCCATCTTTTATTTCGTTTTGAATATTACCTGACAAAACAAAAATATCATCCTTGTATATTTTGTTTAAACGTTGCTTAAACTTTGCAAACTCCTCTTCACTCACCTTTGGCCCTATAGCATTCAAACTAGTCTCATTAACGCTGTCCATCAATTTTACATTAATTCTTGTATTGTCATTGATTGTAGTAAATAGTGGCTGAATATTTGGGTAATTTTGAACATAAGCTAAAAACCTATCTTTTGTAAACCCACCCAAAAAGCCTAAACAAGATGTCTGTATATGAAAGTTATTAAGGACAATAGAAACATTAACACCTTTGCCACCTGCTTCATATAATTCCATTTCACTACGATTATTAATGCCGAATTCTATCTTATCGAAAGTCATGTAATAATCTAATGATGGATTTGTAGTACATGTATAAATCATACTTTAATTATATCCTATCTTTGAATAGCGTTAAATGATGACGATAAATTTAACATGATTTTTTCATGAATAGGATTGACGTCTTCAACCTTCAAAGTCTTTTCGCTATCTTCATATATTATTTTTATTGATATTGACTTAAACCCAGTGTTGATATGTTCGCCTTGATAGATATCGAATACTTCAACATTTTTAATAATATTTCCACCAGTTTTCTTGATTAAATCAACAATATCAGCAGCTTTTATATCATTTTTTAATACAATTGAAATATCTCTAGATATTGATGGATATTTATTAACTAACGGAGCTTTTACTTTTGATAATTTAGCATTTGATAAATAATCTAATATTAATTCAGCATAATATACATTGTCTAGTTTCTTTGTTTTAAAAAATGTTGGATGTAATTTTCCAAAAATAGCAATATTTTTATTATCAACTGTAATTATAGCTGATTGGTGTGGGTGAAAATGAATGCTATCAAGATTGTTTTCGATAATTGCAATTCTACTTGTGTCAAAACCAATCTTATTTAATATTTGAATAATCATACCCTTTAAAACATAAAAATCATTTTGAATATTAATATGTTTTACCAATTCTTGTTCGAGCGATCCTTCCAAAATTATACCCAATCTTTCTTGTTCAACATCTTTTCCATATACTTTAGATATTTCAAATAAATTAACGTTTTCGTTATTATGATCTAAATTATATTCTAATGCCTCTATCAAAGAATTCATCAAAGATGTACGAACATATTTTCTAGCATCTGACAATGGAGAAATTAATGAAATAGGTTCTCCACACGGCATACAAGCATCATTGATATAATCTTGATTAACTAATGTGTAATTAATCGTATCGTAAAGGCCACGATTAGTTAAATAATTTCTAATTTCTCTTCTTATTCTTTGAATATTCGTGAGTTTACCAACAGTTTGTGGTAGCAAAGGAAGAGTTGATTTTAAATCATTAAAATCTGTTAATCTTACTATTTCTTCATCAATATCTTCCCTTATTTTCAAATCAGTGGAACGATAAGAAGGAATTGTTATAACAAATTTCTCTCCATCAACTTTATAATCGAAATCAAGTCTTCTTATAACATCGACAACTTCATCAATAGTATAGTTTTTTCCAATTAGTGAATTTAGATGAGACAATGTTTCTTCAATAGTATATGGTTCATAATCCGGTTCACCATACTCAACAGTTTCCTCAATATCTTTGGCATCCGCAAGCTCAATTAATAATTCAACAGCCCTATCCATAGCTTTATTCTGAGCCATAGGTTCTAATCCTTTGGAAAATCTAGCAGCAGCTTCTGTTTGAAGACCAAGTCTATTTGATGTTCTTCTAATTTGAGCATGATCAAACAAAGCAGCTTCAATAATTAAACCATTGGTATCATCTAATATTTTGGTATTGTCACCGCCCATTATTCCAGCTATGCCAATTGGCACGCCGTTTGAAGTAATCATTAAATCACCTTTTTCAATTTTATATTCAACACCATCTAGTGCTGTATACGTACCATCATAATCATCTCTAACTGTTATTTCTTTTGATGGATTAGATCTTAAATCATAAAAATGCAATGGCTGACCCGTTTCCAACATAACTAAATTGGAAATATCAACGAGATTATTAATGCACTTAATGCCATTAGACTTTAAGCACTTTTGAACCCAACTAGGAGATTCTTTTATAACAACATTATTGATTACTTTAGCTAAAAAATGTGTACAATTTTTAGACGTACTATTCAGTTTAAAATCGGTCTTTGAACCGATATTTGATTTTCCTTCAAAACTAGGAAGAGTTACTTTTCTATTTAAAATAGCCCCAACTTCTTTTGCCATAGCAAACATAGATAAGCAATCTGGTCTATTAGCATAAATTGAAACATCTAAAATAACATCATCATATCCAAGTTTATTTAAAATGTTTGTATCACCTACATTAAAACTGTCATCTAATTCCTCAATACCATTTTTGCTTGGAGAATTTGCGGGTAAATTATCTTCTGAAACACCAAGTTCTTTTAAAGAACATAACATTCCATTTGAAACTTCGCCACGTATTTTACCAGCTTGTATAGTTCCACCAGGCAAAACAGATCCAACTTGTGCAACAATAACTTTTAGACCTTGTCGACAATTTGGCGCTCCACAAACTATATCCAATATCTCTTCGCCAATATTAACCTTAGTAATATGCAAGTGGTCTGAATTTGGATGGTCTTTGCATTCGATTACTTTACCAACAATTAAATTTGTTCCTTCGCCAAGTTTATCAATGCTTTCAACTTCAAAACCACAAGAAACCATCTGTTCAACAATTTGTTCAAGAGTTAAATCACTTATATCAATGTAATTTTTTAACCAATTTAAACTTAATTTCATAATCCATTCCTCCTATCTCTTGAATCCTTTTAAGAAACGAATATCATTTGTGAATAAATCACGAATATCATTAATGCCATATTTTAACATCGCTAATCTATCTATTCCGACGCCAAATGCAAAACCAGTATATTTTTTTGAATCAATACCCGCCATTTCTAACACATTAGGGTGAACCATACCTGAGCCCAATATTTCAATCCATCCAGTGCCTTTGCAAGTTGGACAGCCCTTGCCACCACAAACATGACATGTCATATCAACTTCAAAACTAGGTTCAGTAAACGGAAAGTATGATGGCCTAAACCTAATTTTTGCATTAGCATCAAATAATTCATGAATCATTAATTCAAGAGTGCCTTTTAAATCTGCAACAGTTATATTTTCGCCAATAACTAGTCCTTCACATTGTTCAAACTGATGCGAATGTGTTGCATCATCATCATCTCTTCTATATACTTTTCCAGGACATATTACTTTTATTGGCAAATTATTATGCTCATTTTCTAGAATTCTCATTTGAATAGCAGTAGTCTGAGACCTTAATAAGTGTGTTGGATCAACATAAAATGTATCTTGCATATCTCTTGCAGGATGGCCCTCGGGCGTGTTTGCTCTTGTAAAGTTGTATAAATCCATTTCAACTTCTGGACCTTCGGCAATGTTGTAACCCATGCCTATAAAAACATCCTCTAACTCCTTTTGAACTAATGTTAAAGGATGCATTGTACCAATGTTAGGATTATAAGCATCGAGTGTTAAATCAATCTTTTCTCTTTCTAATTTTTCATTTAAAATTGCTGCTTCAAGTTTACTTTTCTTTTCCTCTAATGCTTTAGATATTTCATTTTTTAAATCATTTACTTTTTGCCCAAATTTTGGTTTTTCATCATTCGATAAATCTTTCATTTGAGACATTAATTCTTGAATTTTACCTTTTTTAGATAAGTACTCAATTCTTAATTCTTCAAGTCTTTTTTCATCAGCCTCAGTAATCATGGAAATAGCTTCATTTTTAATTTTTTCAAAATCCAACATTTTTTACCTCCATAAAAATAAAAAGGTGTTACCCAAGGGCGCACAAGCGCGGTACCACCTTATTTTTGCTCATATTCTTAACGCGAACTAAACGTGGACTATTAATCCAAACTAGAAAGTGAATTCTTTAGATGCATTATAGAAATCTTTTCACCAACAATTTCCTCGCTTAATAATGCTTATCTAAATACTACTCTTCCATACGTATGCAACAATTATAGCATAAAAACGCAAGCATAAACTAATGTAAATATAATTTAGTTAATACAATATTTATTTTATTTCAATTATTTGTTTATCGCTGATTTGCACATCTAAAACATCACCCTGTTTTATAAATGGAAGTTTTTCACTGATTTCTATTGAACAACTATAATAATTGTTATTCACATCTTTAATATAGTAAATTGTATAACCGTTAACTACAGCACTAGCTATCTCAACTACTTCAATAGTTTTTTCAACACCTTCGCCAGAAATATAATTGTTTTTGCCAGTGTAGTTTTTTAAAGCTTCTTCAACTGTTGTGCCAATTGCTACTTTTTGATAATTCTTATACGATACGAAAGCATATGCTTTAATAAGGCCTGCATTATCTTTTAAGCCCATAAAATATACTGGCTCATTTTCTATATTTACCATCGTAGGAAATACTGATTCATATCCTTTTTCTTGTACAGCGCCTTCAGCTGAAGCTCTAGCAGAATACTCTTCAGCACCTGCTGAAACAATATAAATCACCTCTTTATCTTGCAAATCCACATATATAAAACCGACATTGGATTCATCATTTCCAACAGATGTAATGCCTGTGTACATCCATAGATGACCATCCTTTTGTAAATACGCATAATCATCTGTTGTTGCAGTAATTCCTTTTTGTGAAAAGTTAAATAAACCATTAATATATTTGCCATAAGAATTATATTGGCTCAAAATAAGCGATGCATCATAAACATTGTCAACCCATGAAGGAACATTGCCTATGTCATAATAATTACATTCACCACTTATTGGATCAGTTATTACAACGCCTTTAACATCTGCTGCTTTCCCAATAAATTTATATGACATAACTTGCGTAATCCAAAACGGTTTAAAGTTATCATCAACTTCAAATTTTGAATTTCCAAAAATATACGATGGGTAATGTAATCTTAAATGAGTATTTAAATTATAAAAGAAATAAGCATCAGGCATATATTTCATTCCATTATCTAATTCATGAAACACTGTTTCGCCACTAGTAACATCAACACTAATAAACCCTGGAGTACCTTTTGAATTAGTATTCAACCATTTTATAAATCCAGAATATTCAACAGGTGTTAATCTATACATCGTATTATTCACTACACTAGATGCATAATTATTTGATATCTCATATTGAGAAACAATATCAGCTCCCATCTCGCCGAACACGCGATCAGCTAACGATTTAGATACATTTTTGTCAATTATTTGAACTTGTTTTTTATAAAACTTTTCAACACTAGAAAAATTGCATTCTTTTGGTATTGTAATTCTATTTCGATATGCATTTAAACCGCCTAATAATGGTGTTCCAATAATATCAGCTAATAATACAATTGAAAGTAATATAGAAGATATGATAATAAAAGTTTTATTTTTCTTATCTTTTATAAACATTTTGGGATTAACTGAGTAGTCCAAATTAATAGCAAAAATTGGCAAGATAGCATATAAAACATAATGCCAAAAACCAAGCGAATGAATATTTAAAGCTGGTTGAAACAATAGATAACTAATAAAAATCCAAAATACTGCCAAAACATTAAGCATTTTTTTAAATTTTTTCATATAATCCCCCTTTTATAATCATCTATAATTTATTCTTAATCAAATCTAGTTCATTCAATACATAATTAACATCTTTTTTCAATTGATCAATTTGTTTTTGTGATTTAGCAATTTTTGAAAGTGTAACAGCGTCAATAATCAATCCATCAATCACCCAGTCAGCAATTTCTATCCCTTGTGACATTATAATATCATTTATTTTTGTATCTACTCTAATATCGCTTAATTCAGCATTAAATTTATCAATTCTATAATTCAACTCATCGAGCATATCTTGAGCATCATGTAGATGACTATGCTTAGCAAGAGCCGTAAGAAGCCCACTATTAGAAAACATATCAATATATCCCCAAGTTTTTGCTTTACGAAGTTGATTGTTTATTAATTCAATTTGAGTTATTACATCTTTACCTGCTTTTTCTGCTTCAGATATTTCAATAATTTGAGATTTCATTTTTTTGCCTCCTTCAAATATTAACTAATATTAGTATAAAATTATATATGTAAGTATTAAACATAAATTTCCGCGAATTATCTATGAGTATTTTGCTAATTAGGAGAAATAATAATGGGACGAAAATCTATAAAAGAAAATAAAAATATATATCAATGCATAAGAGAAGAAATTGGTTTAACAAGAGACAAAGCAGAAGAATTATTAAAGTGTATTTCTTCAGACAGAATCGAAAAAATTGAAGCTGATAAAACTCTAATAAGACCAGACGAAATATTGACAATGGCTAAAGGCTATAAAAAGCCCGAGCTTATTAATTATTACTGTTCTCATGAATGTCCAATAGGGAAAAAATATATTCAAGAAGTAAATGATAAACAACTGCCTCAAATTACACTTGAAATATTAAATAGTTTAAATGATTTAGAAAAAATTAAAGAAAAACTAATCAATATTACTGTTGATGGCAAAATATCAAATGATGAGTTTAAAGACTTTAGCATCATAAAGAAAGAGTTAAATGAATTAAAAAATACAATTGATTCTTTAAATCTATGGATTGAGAAACAAAACATACAATAAAAAGCTGCCAACATTTTGTGTTAGCAGCTCATTTTTGAAAATAAATTGTAATTTTACTTATTACATATCGCCTTGAACTCTTATGCCAGGGCCCATATTGCTTGAAATAGTAATTGATTTAATAAATGCTCCCTTAATTGAAGCAGGTCTCAATTTAAGAAGTTGGTTGTAAAGAGCATCAAAGTTTTCTGCAAGTTTGTTTGCATCAAAAGATGACTTGCCAATAACACAGTTGATATTTCCTTCTTTATCAACACGATATTCAACTTTACCTTTTTTAATTTCTTCAACTGCTTGAGCAACATTTGGTGTAACAGTGCCAGTCTTAGGGTTAGGCATTAATCCTTTAGGACCTAAAACTTTACCTAATTTTCCAAGTTCACCCATCATATCTGGGGTAGCTACAATGATATCAAAATCGAACCATCCACCTTTAACTTTTTCAAGAATTTCTTTGTCACCAACATAATCAGCTCCAGCATTCCTTGCGACGTCAATGTTAGCTCCTTGAGTAACTACTAAAATCTTTTGTGATCTACCTGTACCATTTGGCAACACCATAGCTCCACGAATTTGTTGATCAGCTTGACGAGGATCAACATTTAAATTGAACGATACTCTAATTGGAGCATCATATTTAACTGTAGTAGTTTTCTTTGCTAATTCGCATGCATCTAATGGAGCATATTTTTTATTTTCAATCGACTTAGCAGAGTTATTATAATTTTTTCCATGTTTCATATTACTCTACCACCTCGATTCCCATATTCTTTGCAGTGCCTTCAATGATTCTCATTGCTGCCTCAACATCATTTGCGTTCAAATCAGGTAATTTGTATTCAGCAATTTCCTTGATTTGTGCTTTAGTAACCTTTCCTGCTTTTACAGAATTTGGTGTACCTGATGCTTTTGCAACTCCAGCAGCTTTCTTTAATAAGAATGCAGCAGGTGTTGTCTTTAATACGAAATCAAAAGATTTATCTTCGTATGCTGTAATAATTACAGGAACAATATCACCTTTTCTGTCTTTAGTTTGATCATTAAACTGAGTGCAGAATTGAGGCATATTAATACCTGCAGAAGCTAATGCTGGACCTGGTTTTGCTTGACCAGCTTCAAAGTTTAGCTTACAAACTTTTGCAACTTTCTTTCCCATTTCTTTCCTCCTTATGGTTGTGGGTTTAACGGAGTAGTTGCACTCCTTCCACATGCTTATCTATTATAATATACTTTTAAACCCTAA
>JAZUIZ010000009.1:0-3000 GCA_045642525.1 Erysipelotrichaceae bacterium | reverse complement strand
TGGCAAGGATGTGGCCATTCTCGAAGCCGGAAAGGTAAAAGGCGAAGCAAAGGTAATAGGTATTGATGATAAATGTCAATTACAAGTTAAATTAAAGGGACAAGAAGAAATAACTATATTGAATTCTGGAGAGATTAGCGTTAGATAATGTTTAGTATGCCTATTCTAGAAACAGAAGTAGCAATTGCCACATATATTATTATGAATGGGCTCATTGGAATATTATTTCAAGTAATTCGTTTGGCGTAACAATGAAAGATTTGTTTGGAAAGTGTTTCATATTTCCTGTTACAAGCATAGAACTTTCATCTCTTTTTGCCATACATACTTCAAAAAATACAAGATCTTTAGGGTCTGGTAATTCTTCGTTAGTTTTTAGTCTGTCAACACATATTCCATATTCTTTGAAATAGTTTAGTGTTGCTTGGATTTGTGCTTCTGAAAATTTAAATTTTTTGCGATGTAGTACATCACTGTATTCTGAAAGGATTTCTTCATTGTATAGTGGTGTAAATTTATCATCATATAAAGCGTTAATTACTTTAACTGTGGAAGCATCTTCGTGTTTTGTTAAAAGAGCTGATATTATAACATTAGTATCTACTACTACTAAGTATTGCATAGTATCACCTACTCTCTTGAACGTACAGCAGAAATTTCAGAGTTGATTTCATCGAGTGTCATGTTAGAAAGCCCGTTTTTTTCTGCAATCTTACGCATCTCATAAAATGCATTTTTAGCATCATCTCTTGTTTTGTCACTTTGAGCGGTGATTTCAAAGGGGATTTTTCTTTCTCGAACAACTGCTTTTGCAAAAATATTAAATGCAGTTGTTGCATTCATTCCAAAATCTGAGCAAAGTGAGTCGAATTGCTTTTTTAATGATTCGTCCATACGAATGCTAAATGTAGCTTGAGCCATATTGTGCACCTCCCTTAATGTGTGTTCGAAATTAAATAATATTATATAAATAATATATCATGTTATATAAAATTATACAACAATAACCGGAGAAATTACTGTGAAGGTGTAGCTTGTTATGATAAAGCTGTTATGATAAAAATAACCTACTGAAAAAAGCTGCTTATTAAGTTGTAGGTTTTTATGATTTTTAAAGTAAAGATGTTTACTAAAAACCAAATAAATATTTTTACTAAAATATACTTAAGTATCATATATAGGTGGTACAGTATGGAGTATATTAAAAGAATAAGAAATTTAAGAGAAGACCATGATTATACACAAGCATATGTGGCTGATTATCTTGGAACATCACAGACGATGTATGCTAGATATGAACGTGGTGCAAATGAAATGCCAATCCGTCATCTGATTTCACTATGTCATTTATACAATGTTTCGGCCGATTATATTCTCGGAATATCTTCTCATTTAAAATAATAGGATGAAAAAAGAAATGTATTTTTTTATTGCGCTTAGTAAATATATGTACTAAAATATATGAAGAATACATTGATTAAGAAGGGTGAAAAAATGTTATTTAATATGAAAAAACAATATTTCAAGAAAGTAGAATTTAAGAAAAATTTATTTTCATTTTGGTTGTTGTTCCTTTTTGCTTTTTTTCTTGTTGGAAATAAAGCAATTGTGGCTAATGCATACAATGGTTCAGAATATTTTGTTAGTAATTCAAATCCTATTTTTTCTATCGATAAGTACAAGAATGATAAAAAATGTGAAGAATTGAATAATAAACTTAAACAAATTAATGATAAAGAAAATGCATGTATTAGTATTGTTGTAATAAATAAATCAGATTTTGATAAAAATAAGAGTTTGGCTGATTATGGAAGAGAGTATTATTATAAAAATTTTCATGATAGCTCTAGCAAGATTCCAGGGGCTGTTTTAATTATATCTTTTGATAGTATTCATAATTTTGATTTTAACATTGTTCTTTTCGGAAATATGAATAAAGTTTTAGCACATGATTCCCTAAATGATATTATGGAAGATATGAATGATTCGTTTAATAATAGCGATATTTATTCGGGCTTAGAAAAATATATTAATTCAATGAATGAGGCATTAGTAACTTTAGAAAGTAATGAAACAGAGAATACTAGCTTTGAAGTGGATATAGAACAGATTGCAAAAATAATTGCTATCGTTTCTGTACTTCTTCTTTGTGTTGCAATAATATATTGCATTATTAAACTTATAGTAGATAAGGTGAAAGATTCTAAGTATGGCAGTGATAGTGTAACAGAAGAGGGACAACCTGAAGATGGAATAGTAAAAGATACAGAGAAAAAAACAATAAATAAGAGTTCTTTAAAGATTATTTGGATAATTGGTATGGCAACATTTTTTATTTCTATAGGAGCAATTTGGAGGAGTGTTTATTGGAAAAATCAAATTAGTTACAATAAATATATGTATTATGGTAGATTTACAGAAGCTTATGAAGAATATATGAACATATGGGTAACTATTGCCGTTGTTTTTGGTATTATTGCATTTATCACTATAATAATCGCAATTGTAAAACAATATTCATTTGTATCAGATAATAAAGTGGTGGACGAAAAACAAATGAATCGAGACGGTTTTAAGGGAACAGACCAAGAATTGAAAAAAGATAAAGTTGTAAAGAAAAGTAATAGTTCAATAAGCGATGAAAATAATATAATTATTTTGAAATCTTATAAAAAATTGCTTGACGATGGTGTGATTAACCAGGAGGAATTTGAAAGAATAAAATCAAGAATTTTAGAAGGTGGAGAAATTAGGTAGAAATTGTAAAGAGATAATAGTATTGGATTTAATATTGCTTCTCCTATAGATGGTTGGCCAGAAGAAATAAAAGATATAGCAGGTAGTTTATATGATAAGACGGCACCAATAGATACTAGAAATAGACTTGCAGCAGAGTTCTTGAATGAGTTTTTAGATATTTATGAACATTTACCAGATGTAACATACCTAGATGAATACAGAAGTAGGTCTAATGTGATTGGCAAGGATGTGGCCATTCTC
>JAZUIZ010000008.1:0-13645 GCA_045642525.1 Erysipelotrichaceae bacterium | reverse complement strand
ATATTTGTGATTGCTGTTGCAGTGGTAGTTATTTTTAAAGCGAAAGATGTATTACCACTATTAGATTTAATTCAAACAGAAATGCCTGATGTATTAAGTTTTGTTCCATTAGCTATTATTGGCGTTGTATGTTCAATGATTTCTATTAATACATCTACAGTTCCATCTATCGCATTAGAAGGTAAAAGTTTATGGGTTATTAAATCTTTACCAGTAAATACTGTAGATGTATTATTCGCAAAGAAACAAATGCAAGTATTAATAAACGGTATTCCTGCAGCTATCGCAAGTGGAATAATTAGTTATGTATTTAAATTTGATTTTAGTACATCTGTTTATATAGTTACACTAGTAATTATGTTTGTACTTGTACAATCATCAATTGGAATTATATTAGGTTTAGTAAATCCTAATTTCAATTGGACTAATGAAACTCAACCAGTTAAACAAAGTATATATATACTAGTAGAAATGCTTGTTTGTTGGATCTTATTAGTATTAATGATTGGTGGATATTATTTCTTAAAAGATAAAATGTTGGAATTAGAATACATGCAATATGTATTAATTCTATTAATGATTATGGAAATATTATTAAGAAGAGCACTAAGAAGCTGGGGTGTAAGTAAATTTGAATCCTTCTAATTCGTTATTGATGATATTTAAATGGTAAACCTCATATATAATAAAGGTAGAAATAATAGGAGCAAAATATGAAGATTGTTAATGAAAAAGAATTTGATGAAATAATTAAAAGTGGAATTACATTAGTAGATTTCTATGCTGACTGGTGTGGACCATGCAAAATGTTAGCCCCAATCTTAGAAGCACTAGATAACGAATATCCCGATATCACATTTATTAAAGTTAACTGTGATGATGAAATGGGACTAGCTGAAAGATATGGAATTATGTCTATCCCTGCAGTGTTCTTATTTAAGGATGGCAATTTAATAGGCCAAACTGGAGGATACAGAGGCAAGGATGAGATGAACAATTTCATCAAGAATAATATAAGCAAATAGAGGGAAATTCCTCTATTTTTTATTAAAAAAGTATTGTATTTTGAATTAAATTATTATTAAATAATATCGGTACTAATGTACAGAATATGACCGCCTAACTTAGGCTAAGGCTACACGGACGGCCGGGTCAAATGCCGAAAACTAGTTGAAGAGACTAGAACCGTATTTGGGGAATACGGAAGGTAATTTGATTACCTTATTGGTTGAGTTAAAAGCTCAGTTTTGTAAAGTGTTATTGCACATCTTATGAAATGATCAATAAGACGATTCTGTAACAGAGAGTTCTTAATGAAAATTTTGGATAGGTGTGTAATCACCTATCTTTTATTTTTTTAGGAGGGATACAATGGAAAAATTAATTGAATTTAGAAACATTGTAAAAAAATTTGATGGTCAAATGGTTCTGAAGGGTATTAATCTAGATATTTATAAGAACGAATTTGTAACATTATTAGGCCCATCTGGTTGCGGCAAAACAACTTTATTGAGAATTCTTGGCGGATTTTTAGATCAAGATGAAGGAACAGTAATTTTTAATGGTGAAGAAATAAGTAAAATTCCAGCATACAAGAGACCAATCAATACAGTCTTTCAAAAATATGCATTATTTCCACATCTAAATGTTTATGATAATGTTGCGTTTGGTTTAAGAATAAAGAAAATGGATGAAAACCTTATCGAACCAAAAGTTAATAGAATGTTAGAACTAGTTGGACTAGATAATTTCCAAAAAAAGGACGTCACACTACTATCTGGTGGCCAGCAACAAAGAGTGGCGATTGCTAGAGCTTTGGTAAATGAACCGGATGTATTATTGTTAGATGAACCTTTAAGTGCTCTTGATGCTAAATTAAGAAAAGAAATGCAACATGAATTAAAACGCATTCAAGAAGAAGTTGGTATTACATTTATTTTTGTTACACATGATCAAGAAGAAGCGTTGACGATGTCAGATAAAATTGTGGTATTGAAAAATGGTTTGATTGAACAAGTTGGTACTCCAACAGAAATATATAATGAACCAATTAATAAATATGTAGCTAATTTTATTGGTGAATCAAATATTATAGATGGAATAATGAAAAAAGATTATTTGGTTAGATTTGATGATAAAGATTTTAAGTGTTTAGATCGTGATTTTAAAGAAAATCAGCCAGTTGATGTTGTGATTAGACCAGAAGATATTGACATTGTAAAAAAGAACGATGGTGTTTTAAATGGGCAAATAATGTCTGTGTTATTCAAAGGTGTTCATTATGAAATTATTGTTGAAACCAAAAAGGGTGCATCCAAAACCGTTACACTACATGTTCTAGAAGACAAAGACGTTTTTAATGAAGTTGCAAATGAAAAAATGCACGCTACTGATTTCACGATGGATATAGATGATGTAACAAATATTACTAATGAAGAATTAATCGCTAGATCAAATGCTCAAGCTTGGAATCCCGATACAGAAGAAGAAATAAGCATTACAAGTGTTGAACACGAAATAAAAGAAACAGCAGGAGTATATAATATAACTTTTAAAACTGAAAATGATACTTCAATAACAATAAAGGTAAATGTTGTTATGCCTAGAGTTGTTACTGACAAGGAAGAAGGAATTGGTATTCAAGCATTTGATTTATATAAATCAGTTGAAGAAATAAAAGAATCAATGGCAATTTCTGTCGATTTAAAAACATGGGCAGATGCATATGCTTGGTACTTAGATGATGATACACAAGTTGAAATTGATGATGTTAGATATGATTTTGAACCGATGGAGATAATTCCAGGAGATTATCCAGTTACCTTTGTTACAGAAGGAAGAACATATAAGATTCATTCAACAAATAAGCAAGAAGAAGGAACTATTGTAGGATTAGACTTTGGTGAAGACGACATTCATGTAATGGAAAAGATGGTGGAATAATGAAAAGTTTTAGAAGACTTGTTTATCCATATTTAGTATGGGCATCAATATTAATAGTTATTCCAATGTTGATTATTGTATTCTATGCTTTTACTAATTCTGGAAATGACATAATAACAGTCAAAATAACATTTGAAAATTTCATTAGATTCTTTTCTGATTCTTTATTTATTGAAGTTCTACTTAGAAGTTTAAAAATTGCATTGGTTACAACTATTATTTGCATCATAGTTGGATATCCAGCTGCATACTTTATTGCAAAATTAAAACCAAATTCTCAATCAACGATGGTTCTTCTTGTTACTCTTCCACAACTCATTAATATGTTAGTAAGAACATATGCGTGGAGAGGTATTTTGTTAAGTACAGATTTACCTGCAGAAATAAAAGTTTACATTGGCATGGTATATAATTTTTTGCCATATATGATCCTTCAAATATATACATCATTATCAAAAATGGATCCATCGTTAGTTCCTGCTGCAAAAGATTTAGGATGTGATGATAAAAAAGCATTCTTGAAAGTGACATTGCCTTTATCAGTCCCAGGCATAATATCAGGAATTACATTAGTATTCTTACCTGCAGTATCAAGTTTCTTTATTCCAAAATTATTGGGTGGTGGTAGTTATATATTAGTTGGTAATTTAATTGAAAACTATTTTGTTACAGCTGGCGACTGGAATTTCGGTTCAGCAATTTCACTAGTGATGACGGTGATAATACTTATTTCTATGTATTTCACGAGAAAATTAGATTATGAAAAGGAGGATGAATAATGAAAAAGAAACAAATTTTTCAGAAAACATATTTGTTTTTAATACTAGCCTTCTTTTATTTGCCTATAGTTTATGTAATATTCTTTTCTTTTAATGCTTCTAGATCATTGGTATCATTTACTGGTTTCTCTTTAAGATGGTATGAAAAAATGTTTAATTCTAGAAGCATGATGGAATCTGTGTATTATTCATTATTGATTGCAGTGCTTGCAACTGCAATATCAACAATAGTTGGCACCTTGGTTGCAATTGGCTTGAGCAAATCTAACAAAGTAGTAAAACAAATAGTTACGCAAGTTAATAATCTGCCAATGTTAAATCCAGATATTGTTACAGCAATTGGACTAATGTTGTTCTTTTCAACATTAAACATTCCAACTGGATTTGGAACATTGTTATTAGCTCATATTATTTTTTGCATCCCATATGTTGTTCTATCAATTATGCCTAAATTAAGGCAATTAGATGACAATGTTGCAGAAGCAGCACTTGATTTAGGTTGCACACCATTTCAAGCTCTATATAAAGTAATCATTCCACAAATAAAAGAGGGCATATTTTCAGGAGCATTAATTGCTTTTACTATGAGTTTTGATGACTTTGTAATTTCTTACTTTACAACTGGACCTGGAATTAATAATATCTCAACATATGTTTATTCAAGCGTAAAGAGAATTAATCCTAGCGTGAATGCACTAAGCACAATAATTGTTCTATCTATATTTGTTGTGTTATTATTAAAAAATTTTATCCCTCAAATAATAGAAGCAAGGAGGCATAAAAATGAAAAAATTGATTAGCATCTTGTTATCTTTGCTTTTATTAAGTGGTTGTTTTACTACGGAATACATTGGTGAAATAAATGTATTTCTTCCTGGCGAATATATTAATGAAGATGTAATATCACAATTTGAATACGAAACAGGAATAAGAGTAAATATAACAACATTCGATTCAAATGAAGCAATGTATATAAAACTCTTGGGTGGCACTGTATATGATGTAATTATTCCGAGCGATTATATGATTGAAAAATTAATTGATGAAAAAATGATTCAACCATTAAATAAAGATTTAATTCCAAATCTTGAATATTTATATGATGGAGTAAAAAACTTATCATATGATCCTGATAATACTTATACTGTTCCATATTTTTGGGGTAATGTAGGTATTGTGTATGATGAAAGAATGATTGATGGTGCAGATGTTGAAAAAGAAGGATGGAATATATTTCACGATACAAAATATAAAGGTTTGATGTATTTCTATGATTCTGAAAGAGACGAATTTATGATTGCTTTAAAAGCACTTGGTTATTCTATGAATACAACAAATGAAGAAGAATTAAATGCCGCCTATGAATGGCTTAAACAAGTTAGTGATACTATGGATCCAGCTATTGTTACTGATGAGGCAATAGATGGACTTGCATATCCTGAAGAAACTGATAAGAAATATTTAGGTATGATGTATTCAGGAGATGCAGCATATATACTGAGTGAAAATGAATATGCTCATTTCTTCGCACCAGAAAATGGCACAAATTATTTTGTAGATGCGATGTGTGTACATGCAAAGTCAGAAAAATTGGATTGGGCATGTCAGTTCATAAATTTTATTCTTGATTACGATTGGTCATATGAAAACTCATCATATATTGGATATAGTTCTTGTAACTATGAAGTATTAAATGATATATCAGGACCCGATGGTGATTTCGAAGGAAATGAAGCATATATTCCAAGAGATAGAAATAAGTTCGATGAAGAGTTTCACAACAATGATGATGTTAGAAAAATAATTTCTGATTTGTGGGTAAGAGCAAAGAATAGTTAAACAAATAAAGGAAAACACTCAAAATGAGTGTTTTTCTTATATAATATGAATATGAAATTAGTTATTCAAAAAGTATCTAATGCTAGTTGCGAAGTTGATGGAAAGATAACTGGGCAGATTAAAATTGGCTATATGATTTTAGTTGGGTTAGGTTTGGATGATGATAATTCAATTGTTGAAAAGATGGCTGAAAAAGTTAGCAAGTTACGTATTTTTGATGATGAAAATGGAAAAATAAATAAATCAATACATGATGTTGGTGGAAAAATATTATCTATATCTCAGTTTACTTTATACGCTGATTGTACAAAAGGAAATAGGCCAAGTTTTACAAATGCTCTAAATGGTGAGAAAGCTATCAGTATGTATAAATATTTTAATGAATGTTTGAAAAAACAAAACATTGAAGTTGAAGAAGGAATATTTGGCGCTGATATGAAAGTAAGTTTATTAAATGATGGTCCGATTACAATTGTTTTAGATAGTGAGGAATTATGGTAGAGGGATACGGATTATACGATATTGTTCAAATGAAAAAAGACCATCCTTGCAAAAAATCTCATTACTGGAAGATTGTTAGAATGGGTGTGGATATAAAAATAAAATGTGAGGGCTGTGGTGCTATCGTAATGATGGAAAGACCTGATTTTGAAAGAAAGTGTAAAAAGATAATAGAGAAAGCAGAAAATGATCAAGGCAATAATATTTGATTTTGATGGAACTTTATCAAATCGTTCAGCAAACGCTTATTACTTATTTAAAGATTATTTCAAACCATATTTCAAAGATTTTAATGAAATAGAATATGAAGCAGTAATTCAAGACATGATGACATTTGACTGCAACGGCACGACAAATGTTAAAAATAGAATTAATCTTTTTGTTGAAAAGTACAATGACTTTTTTAATGAAGAAGCTGGCAAAAAGTTCGCTGATGATTTTTATGAATACATGTGGAAATATGTACAATTAAAACCAACTACTATAAATGTTTTGAAAGAACTTAAAGGAAAATACAAGTTGGGAATTTTGTCTAATGGCAATTCAAAAGCACAACATGCAAAGATAGATAATTGTAATTTCAAAGAATACTTTGATGAAATACTTGTTTCTGGTGACGTTGGAATAAATAAACCAAATAAAGAAGTATTTGAAATTATGGCAAATAGATTAAACGTCAAAGCAGAAGAATGTGTTTTTGTTGGCGATGTTTTTTCGAGCGATATTCTTGGTGCAACGCGTGCAAATATGACACCTATTTGGATTGTTCCTGATTATGAAAGGCCAAGTTCATATAAAGGAATCAGAATTCAAAAGTTAGAAGAATTAATAGAAATATTAAACAATATTTAAATATTCATATTTGATTATGAAGATGTAAAAAAGAGATATTGATGATATCCCGGGTAATTTTAAAAGTCAATAAAATAGGCTATATTTTGATGAAAATATAGAGAATTAGTCTTTAATTTGATTTTTATGAATTATTAAATTTTGTGATAAAAGATAAACACAAAGTTGGTTCATGCTGACACCTTCTAGTTTGGCTTGTTGGGCTAATTGCATATGTAAAGATCTAGGAATTCTTAGTTTAAATTGTCCAGAATAGCTAGTATTTATGGGGTTATTTGACTCATTTTGGTTATTGATTTGACTATTTTCCATAAATAAATTATAAATGGTACCATATATGGTGTCAATATTAATTTTGATCATTAGTTCCATCATCTATATAAAGAGTAGCTGAAAAGTAGCTGAAACGTTTGAAAAAAGCAAATAAATAAGGTATTATTAATAAGCATCGATATACCATAGACAGTAACGGCACTCGTGCTTAATAAGGTTACCCAGGTTGATCAAAAGATGAAATTTTTTTGAGCCTGTATTCTATGGATACAGGTTTTTATTTTATGAGTATATAGGTGTTAGAAAGAGGAAATATGAATCAAGCTGTTTTAAGTCAAAAGCAAGCAATTGTTTCTGAAATATCAGATAAAATCAAAAATTCTGATTCAACAGTTGTTTGTGAGTACCGTGGTCTTAGCGTAGCTGAAATTACAGAACTTAGAAGAAATCTTAGAGCTGAAGATGTAGAACTAAAGGTTTACAAGAACACAATGTTTGAAAGAGCATGTGATGATTGTGGATTTGCTGATTTGAAAAATGTTCTAACTGGTCCTAATGCATTTGCTTTTTCAAATGATGCAACTGCACCTGCCAGAGTTCTTGCAAAGTTTGCTATGAAACACAAAGCACTAGTACTTAAGTCGGGTATTGTTGAAGGAAAGGTAGTAGATGAAAAAACTATTAATGAATTATCATTACTTCCTAATCGTGACGGTATGTTGTCTATGTTACTAAGTTGCTTGCAATCACCAGTATCTTCATTTGCAAGAGTAGTTAAAGCTGTTGCAGATGCAAAAGAATCTGGTACACCCGCTGCTGAGCAAGCCGCTCCTGCAGTAGAAGAAACACCTGCTCCAGTTGAGGAGACAAAGGCTGAAGAAGCCACACCTGCAGAAAATGCAGAAGAAAAGAAAGAGGAGAATAATTAATTATGGCAAAGTTATCACATGATGATATTCTAGCTTACTTAGAAGAAGCTAGCATTCTAGAATTAAATGATTTAGTAAAGGCAATTGAAGACAAGTTTGGCGTAACTGCTGCTGCACCTGTTGCTGTTGCTGCTGCACCTGCAGAAGCTGCTGCTGAAGGTCCTTCTTCAGTATCTGTAATCTTATCTGGATTTGGTGAAGCAAAGACTGCAGTTATCAAAGTTGTTAAGGAAATTACTGGTTTAGGTTTAGTAGAAGCTAAAGGTTTAGTTGATAAATGCCCTAGCCCAATCAAAGAAAATATTAGTGTAGAAGAAGCAGAAGAAATTAAAAAGAAATTATTAGATGCAGGAGCTTCTGTCGATATCAAATAATTAAATGAACCATTATTATACGGATAATAATAATCTAACTTCAAACAAAAAAGAATTTGATTATTATTTCGGTAATGAGGTTTTCCGTTTCACTACTGATAATGGAGTATTCTCAAAAGGAAATGTAGATTACGGTAGTTATATCTTAATTAAAACAATTTATCAGCGAGAGTTAGGAAATAGTTTTCTAGATTTGGGTTGTGGTTATGGCCCAATTGGAATAATCATCAAACATTTTAATCCTTCTATTGAGGTCGAAATGGTTGATGTAAATTCTCGTGCTACACAGTTAGCAATTATAAATTGCAAAAATAACAATACAGGTATTAAGGTTCACTTATGCGAAGATATCCTTATGCTTGATCATAATTTCGATACCATTTGTTTAAATCCACCAATTAGAGCTGGTAAAAAAACAATTTATGATTTATATGAAAAATCAAAACAAAAATTGAATAATGATGGTCATCTATATATTGTGATTAGAAAAGCTCAGGGTGCTAATTCTTCAATTAGTAAACTTGAAACAATTTTTAATTCAGTTGTGATTATTAATAAAGATAGTGGATACTATGTAATAGATTGTCACAACTAATTACTACACTATAATTATTTGAAAGGACGGCGTTCATGAAACAAACATATAAAGAAGTGAAATTGGGTAAGCACTCTACTCGCCGTGACTATTCTAAGGTTAGTGGTTCTCTTGAACTACCAAATTTAGTAGAAGTACAAACTGATTCTTTTAAGTGGTTTATTACAGAAGGAATTAAGGAAGTATTTGATGACATTTATCCAATTCAAAACTATAGCGGCAATATCCGTTTAAAATTATTAAATTACGAATTCGGTGAACCAAAACATACGGTTGCCGAAGCCAAATATCGTGAAGAAGATTATAAAGCTCCATTAAACGCAAATATGGAACTTGAAATCGTTGATGAAGAAACAGGCGAATTAATCAAAAGAAAAGAACAAGTATTCCTTGGCGATTTTCCTATGATGACTCCTACTGGAACATTTATTATCAATGGTGCAGAAAGAGTTGTTGTTTCACAAATCGTAAGATCTCCAGGTGCATATTTTGATTCAGCAAATGATGATAAAACTGGAAAAGAAACATATTCTGGTGAATTAATTCCTTCACGTGGTACTTGGTTAGAGTTCTTTACAGATGATAAGAAAAACGCTTTAGGCAGAATTATGAATATGTCTGTTGATAGAAAGCGTAAGATTCTATCAACAATTCTATTGAAATGTATTGGCTTCTCTTTGAATTTAGAAAGAGGAGAAAATGCATTTGATTTAGAATCTATAAAAATCTTTATCAAGTCAATGGGTTTAGAAGTTTATGATGATTTAATTAATCAAAATGATGATCGTGAATTTTTAAACATATATGAAGCAATTTACACATCTTTCTTGGGAGCTTATGAAGAAATAACTAATACTTTACAAGCTGATAAAACTAAAACTACAGATGCAGCATTGTTAGAAATGCACAAGAACCAAAAACAAGATGAAGTATCTACTGTTGAAGGTGCTGCAAATTTAATGAGTGCAAAATTCTTTGATCAAAAGAAATATGATTTAACAGCTGCTGGTAGATATAAATTAAGAAAGAAGTTAAATGTAATTGATCGTATAGAACATCATGTTTTGGCAGAAGATGTTTACAAGGCTGATGGTTCTATACTATTTAAAGCTGGTACTCGTATTGAAAAAGCTGAGCGTAATGTTTTAAGAGAACAATTGGTTAAAGGCAGCCATGTTCAAGCATTCCCATTTAGACATTCTTTTTCTCATCCAACTATTGTAGAAGTTTCTACAAAAGACAAACTAGCTTTAGTTGGTAGAGTATTAGCAAATGATATTGATTTAGCAAATAAAGTTACATATTATATAGGAACAGTTTTAACTGCTGCTGATATAAAAGTAATCGCTAAAGAAGTGTCAACTGTAAGAGTTTATAGTGGTGTTATTGCAAAAGAAGTTCCATTAACTTCAGAAAACTATAACGCTGTTATGAACTACGGCCAAAGATTCTTTGTATTAGCTAGATTAGTTGATAAGAATAATGCTGATGTTATAGTTGATAACGAACAAGCTATGCCTTATTACATACCTGATGCTGATGCTTATATGTTGATGACAGATAAGGAAGAAGCAATTAAGGCAAGAGTAGACTCAGGAGAAAAGATTAGTGCTTGGTTAGTTGGTACAGCATGTCAAGTAGTTAATATTCAACATCCTGAAGATTCAAACACTAAGATTAAACTAATTGGTGTAGATCCATTGAATGATAAAAAATGTATCACTATGTCAGATATGTTAGCTATTTATAACTACATGTTCACACTATTAGATGGTGTTGGAACAACTGACGATATTGATATGTTAGGAAATAGAAGAATTAGAACTGTTGGCGAATTAATTCAAAATCAATTCCGTATCGGTTTATCGAGAATGGAAAAAACAGTTAAGGAAAAGATGTCAATTACAGAAATTGAAATTGCAACACCAAAGATCTTAACTAATAATCGTCCATTATCTGGTGCCATTAGAGAATTCTTCTCTTCTTCTCAATTGTCACAATTCATGGATCAACAAAATCCATTAGCAGAATTAACAAACAAACGTCGTATTTCAGCTTTGGGTCCTGGTGGTTTAACTAGAGAAAGAGCTGGATTTGAAGTTCGTGATGTTCATAATTCTCACTATGGTAGAATTTGTCCAATTGAAACACCAGAAGGTCAAAACATTGGTTTGATTTCATATTTAACAACTTATGCAAAGATTAATGAATATGGTTTTATTCAAACCCCTTATCGTAAAGTTGATAAGAAAGGTAATGTATCAGAAGATTATATTTATTTATCAGCAGATGATGAAAATGATTATATAATTGCTCAAGCAAACGAAGTAATCAATGGTAAATTAGTCAATGAACAAGTCGTTGCAAGAAAAGCTGGTGAAACAATCATGGCTAATAGAGAAGATGTTGAATTAGCTGACGTTTCTCCAAAACAAATTATTTCTTGTGCTGCTGCATGTATACCATTCTTAGAAAACGATGATGCTTCTCGTGCGCTAATGGGTGCGAACATGCAAAGACAAGCAGTTCCATTACTAAGACCACATGCTCCGTATGTAGGCACTGGTATTGAAGCAAAGATTGCTAAGGATTCTGGTACAGGTTTAGTTTCATTAGATGATGGTACTGTTACTTATGTTGATGCAAATACCATCGTTCTAACATCTGATGATGGAAAGAAACACAATTATGTATTAGAAAAATTCGCAAGATCTAATGCAGGAACTTGTATTAATCAAAGACCAATCGTTGAACTTGGTGAAAAGGTTAAGAAAGGCGATGTATTAGCTGATGGTCCTTCAATGGATGATGGCGAATTAGCTTTAGGCCAAAATGTTACTATTGCTTTCATGACATGGCATGGATATAACTATGAGGATGCCATCATCATGTCAGAAAGAATGGTAAAAGATGATGTTTATACTTCTATTCATATTGATGAGTATTCAATTGAAAAGAGAAAAACAAAATTAGGTGAAGAAGAAATCACAAGAGATATCCCTAATGTTCAAGAAGGTGCATGCCGTAACTTAGATTCGCATGGTATCGTTATGGTTGGTGCAGAAGTAAAAGAAGGAGATATTCTTGTTGGTAAGGTTACTCCAAAAGGACAATCTGATGCTTCACCAGAAGAAAAATTATTATTAGCTATCTTCGGTGAGAAATCTCACGAAGTTAGAGATAATTCTTTGAGAGTTCCACACGGTGGTGCTGGTATAGTTCAATCAATTAGAGTCTTCAAGAGATCTGAAGGATATGAATTAGGACCAGGCGTTACTGAAGTAATTAAAGTTTATGTTGTTCAAAAACGTAAAATTTCTGAGGGTGATAAGATGGCCGGAAGACATGGTAATAAAGGTGTTATTTCTAAAATATTACCAGTTGAAGATATGCCATTTATGCCTGATGGAACCCCAGTAGATATTATGCTTAATCCATTCGGTGTTCCTTCACGTATGAATATCGGACAAGTTTTAGAGATTCATTTGGGAATGGCTGCAAAGACATTAAGCGAAAAATTAGGTAAACCAGTTAAATTTGCAACTCCAGTATTTGATGGAATTACAAATGAAGAATTAATGGACATCATGAAGGAAGCACAAACTTCTCAAGATGGTAAATTAGTACTTCGTGATGGTAAGACTGGTGAACCATATGATGAAAGAATTGCTGTAGGTGTTATGTACATGATTAAGTTGGCTCACATGGTTGACGATAAGTTGCATGCACGTGCTACAGGACCATACTCATTAGTTACTCAACAACCATTAGGTGGTAAAGCACAAAATGGTGGTCAAAGATTTGGCGAAATGGAAGTTTGGGCACTTGAAGCATATGGAGCTGCTCATACTCTAGAAGAAATCTTAACTGTTAAGTCTGATGATATTACTGGTCGTACAAAGACATATGATGCAATCATCAAGGGAAGAAAGATTCCTGAACCAGGTATTCCAGAATCATTCAATGTATTGAAGAATGAATTACAAGCTTTAGCAATCGATATTAAATTATTAGATGCTGAAGGAAATGAGGTATCTGTTTCAAGAGAAGATGATGACAAAGAAGTTGAAGTTTCTAAAGATGCAAAAGTTGTCGAAGATACTGAAGGCTTAAATGTTAGAGATTCTATTGATGATGATGTTCCAGAAGCAGTTGTAGGATTTGATGGAGAGGAGGAAATGAACTAGTATGGCAAAAAGATTTGAAGCTATAAAAGTTGGTATAGCATCTCCAGAAAGAATTCTTGAATGGTCACATGGTGAAGTAACAAAACCAGAGACTATTAACTATCGTAGTCAAAAACCTGAACGCGATGGATTATTCTGTGAAAAGATTTTCGGTCCAACAAAGGACTGGGAATGTTACTGTGGCAAATATAAGAAAGTTCGTTACAAAGGTGCTGAAATTCGTTATCTGGCTTTGCTTCGGCGTATCCGTAACCGATGCGAACACGCCGTTCCGTATTATGAAGGCCGCAACACTCTCAAAATATATCGGTCTTATCCCGAAGGACTATAACCTTTCAAATGTTATTGTATCCGTTCTTTATGCAAAAAAAGG
>JAZUIZ010000007.1:0-15093 GCA_045642525.1 Erysipelotrichaceae bacterium | reverse complement strand
CAATTAAAAACTATATACTTAATAAAAAAATCACTAAAGCAAAGGAATTATTAAGATTTAGTGATTTAAACATTGAAGAAATATCTATACAATGTGGAATTAATGACAATAATTATTTTTCAAGATTATTCAAACAAATAGAAGGCAACACACCAAAAGAATATAGAACAAAGTGGTAATTATTTATTCTTGTCTTTGTCAAAATTAATTCTTTCTTCTTCAATAACAAGAGGTCTATGAATTATTCTTTGATTGATTGATAGTACATATTCACCCAATATTCCTAAAAACACAAGAATAAATGAACACATAATAGAAATGATGATGATTGTTGGAGCTTGACCAGCAACAAATCTATCCCAATATATTAGTTTTAATATTAAATATATTATTGCGAAAATCATACTGATAAAAGCAAATATTCCTCCAACAAACACAGCTAAACGCATACCTATTTTTGTATACGATGTAAACGAAAGCATAGCCGCATCATATAAAGTAAAGAAATTATTGTGGGTTTTACCAGCTTTTCTTTTTTGTTGCTCATATTCAACAAGTTTTTTATTTGTAGCGTATTCAGCAACAATACCCCTTAAAAAAGGTGTAGGATCTTTTATTTGTCTTAATATATCAACAAAACTCTTATCATACAAACCAAAACCAGTGAAGTGTTCAATCTGTTCAACAGATGAAAATTTTCTTATTAATTTATAATAAATTGATCTTATCCAATATATTATTTTATTTTCTTTACTTGAAGTTTTTACACCACATACAACTTGATATCCTTCTTCCCAATATTTAATAAATTCGGGAATTAATTCAATTGGATCTTGAAAGTCACAACAAATCATTATTACACAATCGCCATACAATTGACATATTCCATAATACGGGCTATTAAATTGGCCAAAATTTGCAACATTAAAAATAGCTTTAACATTTTTATCTTTTTTGCATACCTCTCTTATTTTTTCTTTTGTTCCATCAATAGAACAATTATCAATAAACGCGATTTCGTATGTATATTTATTTAATTCTTTTAACTGCTTTGTCAGTGTTTCATACATTTCTACAATATTATCTTCCTCATTGTAGCAAGGAACTATTATTGATATTTTTTTCATACACACCTCCTAAACATCTTTTTCTATTATTAAAAAACATTAAAATTTATTTACTTGCAATTGTTCTTTTTATGCCCTCAAAGAAATTAATTTTTGGCTCCCATCCAAGTGCTTTTATTTCAGAGATGTCAGCACTTAAATACATTAATTGATCTTTTGTGTATTTGATCTTCCCATATTCTATTTTTGCTTTCCCATCCATTATTTTTTTAATTGTTTCGACGTAATAATATAATTTTTTTGTCTTACCACTACTTAAATTATATATTTTATTACTTTTTCCTTTTTTTCCTAAAACATATAATGCTTCTGCAGCATCATCACAATATAAATAATCCCAAACCTGTTCACATTTTGTAAGGGGAATATTATTTCCGTTTTTTATGTTATTAATTAGCGTATTAATCAATGTTTCGCTATTATCATTAGGCCCATACACACTCAATATCCTTACCCATATGTGTTTTATTTTTAATTCTTTTGCAATCATGTTTGTACTTTTGCATGCACTTAGTTTAGCTATTCCATAGGCGATGTTTGGATCTTCTCTCATCGTTGTATACAGTTTTTTATTTTTAATTCCATATTCCGCTTGAGAACCTGCTCCAACAAATGTTTTACATCCAATTTTTTTTGCTAACTTAACAGCTTCCATTGAATATTGAATGTTCTTAACTTGTATATCCATGTTATTTCTATCTTTTTTATTTGTTCCATCCCATCCTAAATGAAAAAATACATCATATTTTTTATCTACATCGATTGTATTTAATTCATCCAAATTGCATTCTATTATCTGCACTTTGTTAGATTTTGGTATGTTATTAATTCTTTTTGATTTTCTTCTTACAATCGCTAAAACTTCTGAATTCATTTCAATACATTTTTTTATCAGTGCAATGCCAATCATGCTTGTTGCACCAGTAATTGCTATTTTCATTCTATTTTTTTCCTTTTAACATGTTATTCTTTAACTCTTTGGCTGACAGATATGGGAACATATCTTCATATCTCCTAGATTTTAACGTGCCATCAGGTAATTTGTCAGACGAAATTCTTGGTATTAGCAATTGCCAAGGATCACAAATAACATCGCACACAACTGGGCCATTAAAATTTAGCACTTCTTTTATTTTTTTATCAACTTCGCTTGGAGAACTTATTTTTATTGCTTTTATTCCATATGCTTTTGCAATTTTTATTGTATCTGGGCACCATACCCCCGATTCAGGGCTTTCTCCAACAAATCTGTTTTCCATAAAATTTCTTTGTGTATGTCTAATCAATAAATAACCATTATTGTTTAATACAAATACTTTAATTGGTAGTTTATTATGCTTGATTGTTGCAAACTCCTGTATATTCATCTGTAAACTCCCATCACCTGTTATTACTATTGTTTCTTTATTGTTATTAGCAACACAAGCTCCTATACAAGCTGCCCAATATCCCATAGATGACAAACCACCGGTTGTTAAATACTTCTGTTTGTTTTTTATTTTCCATGTTTGACAAGCAACATGAAAACATGATCCAGTATCAACCAAAATCGAAGCATTTTCTTTTACAAAATATGACAGTCTATCAACAAAATAATATGAATTAATTGGATTTGATTTTTTGTACTCTTTTTGAACAACAGGATACATTTTTTTCCATTCTTCACATTTGTTATTCCATGGTTTATATTTATTTGATTTTTTTATAATGCTATTAATTGCAACTAAAAATTCTTTGCAATCAACATCTGCTTTATAATTTATAAGTGGTCCGGGCTTATCTAATTCTTTTCTATCAATATCTACAACAAATAAATAAGCATTTCTTCCAAAATCCTTTGGGCTATGTCCTACTAAAGACGAGGCAAGTCTACAGCCTATGGAAATAATTAAATCAGAATTTTGTATTGCAAAGTTTGCGGCTCTTTCACCATAATTTCCTGGTCTACCAACGTATAAATTATCTTCTGAATTTATCAAATCTATTCCCAATCTAGATGTAAGAATTGGAATATTTAATGTATGAACAAAATTAAATAATTCGGTTCTAGAATTTGATAACGATACTCCTTGTCCAGCTAAAACAATTGGCCTTTTTGACTTATTAAGCAATTCTAATAATTTTTTAGCTGACTGTTTTGCAGAAACTCTACTACTATTATTTGTAGATGGATCAAACTTCATTAAATATTCTTGGTTTACTATTGAACTTTGGATATTTAAAGGAACTTCTATCCAAACAGGACCTGGCCTATTTGACGTTGCTTCATAGAAAGCTTTATCTAAATAGTATTGTACTTTTTGAGGATCATCTATAGTAACAAAATACTTAACTATATTCTCAACAATAGGTTTAATATGTATTCCTTGAACACCAAATTGTCTTATTTTTGTTTTTTCTTGATAATTTACACAATTAAGATTGGATTGTCCTGATATCACTATCATTGGAGATGAATCAGTATAAGCACCAGCTACTCCATTAATTGCATTCATACATCCTGGACCTGCTGTTATTAATGTAATAGATGGTTTATTTTTTATTCTTCCATATGCATCTGAAGACATCGCTGCTGATTGTTCGTGATGTGTACAAATAATGTTGAATTTCCCATTCTTCCCAACAGCATCATCAAGCCACATTGCTTGACCACCAGAAACCATAAAAACGGTATCGATTCCTTTTTTTGAATAGTAATCAAAAATAAATTCTGAAACATTCATAATTAAGTTTCTCCTATAATAAAGATTCTAACGAATAGTTTATATCGTCATATTTATTCTTGTTTCCACTCAGTTCTTTTGCTACCTCTATAATCATATCTTCTTGTCCAGCAACAGCTTTTCTTTTGCCAATTTCATTAAAAATATCTCTTGGATCTACATTAAACTCTTCTGCAGCTTTTAATACATGTATTTTAAAGGCAGAGAAAACTCCTGCTTGTCCACTTACAATGCTTAATGAATCTTGGCCCATTTCTTTACCCATTATTTTTGGCATCACATTGTCGCTGCAGTCTAACATCTTATAAAAATCTATTCCTGTTTCAATATTGTTTTTCTCTAATAAAGCTACTATATCTTCTAATTGACAGTTGCCAGCTCCTGCTCCAAAACCTCTTAATGTTCCATCAATAATAGTCGCACCATTTTTTATTGCTATATATGCATTGGAAACCGCAATACCCATATTGTTATGTGGATGAAAACCAACTTTTATATCCAATCCATTTACTAATGTTGAAATATTTCTTTTTACCATTTCTGGTGTATATGCACCAGCTGAATCCATCAATATTACTCCCATTGCACCATATGATTGCATTTTTCTACTCTCTTCTAATAACTTCTCAGGTGATGCCATATGAGTCATCATCAAGACTCCATATACTTCTTTCCCCTTATTTCTAATGAATTCTATATGTTGTTTAGTTGTATCGGCTTCTGTACAATGACAACCAATTTTAAACACTTCAGCGCCTATATCGATAGCTGGAATAATATTATCATTAATTGTACCAAAGCCAGGTATCATATATACTCCTAGTTTTGTTTTTTCTAAACTTTTTTTTGCTGTCTTTAACATTTCTAATTCATTCGTTGCAGCTAAACCGACTTGCAACGAAGAGGCTCCTAAACCATTTCCATGTCCAACAATTATTGTATGAATGCCGCATCCATCCATTGCTAAACAATAATCTTCTATTTGGTTTTTAGTTATTTTATGTTTTATTGCATGATTTCCATCACGTAAAGTAGCATCAAAAAACATTATATTAGTCATTCTTCATACCCAATACTTTCTTTGCATATTTTTCTGCAACTTCTATAGCTGCACATGTAATTATATCTAAATTACCAGCATACTTAGGCAAATAATCGCCAATTCCTTCCACTTCAACCATTGTTGTAACTCTACCATTTTCATATGTTGGCTCAACTACAATCTTATATCCAGGAACATATTTTTGAATTTCTTGCTCCATTTCGTGTACTTTTTTTCTTATTTTATTCATGTCTGGCCTATCAATTAAACAATAAATGGTATTGTGCATAGTAACTGGTGGCTCTGCTGGATTTAAGACAATTATTGCTTTTGAATTTTTAATACCAGTGAAGGTCTGTAATGCATCCCTTGTCGTTTGAGTAAATTCGTCGATATTATTTCTTGTCCCAGGACCAGCTGATTTAGATGCAATAGTTGCTACTATTTCAATATACTTTATATCAGGATGAATTTTACTTATTGTATAAGCTATCGGAATTGTTCCTTGCCCGCCACATGTGATTAAGTTTATATTATTATCATGAATACATTCATCAATATTAATAACAGGTACACACATTCTTCCAATTTTTGATGGCGTCATATCTATCACAAATTTATTCAATTCTTTTAATATTGGAGCATGGATTTTGTGCGCACTTGCAGATGTTGCATCAATCACAATATCACAGCATTTAGGATTTTCAATAAAATAGTTTATTGATTTTGTAGAAGTATTTATTCCTAAATTAGTTGCAATCGAAATGCCTTTAGAATCTAACTCTTTGCCAACAAAAGCACCACATTCTAGTAATGATGATCTTTGTATTTTTAATAAAATATCTGTTCCGATATTCCCGGTCCCAAGTATTCCAACTTTCACTCTATTCATAAACTGCCTCAATAATAGTTTTTGCTAAATAATCCATCATTTTATCATCCATTCCTGGATATACGCCTACCCAAAACGAATTATTCATTATTTTTTCTGTGTTTTCTAATTTTCCTACAACTCTATATTTATCAGTGTTTCTTATTTCGTCAAAACAAGGATGCTTAATTAAATTTCCACTAAACAACAATCTTGTTTGTATATTGTGATCTTCTATATATTTTGTTATCTTATTTCTATCAATTCTATCTTTACATGTAATAAGGAAACCAAACCAAGATGGATCACTGTTTTCACATGCTTCAGGAAGAATAATTTTATCTTGTACTGATTCTAATGCATCATGTAGTTTGTTCCAATTGTATTTTCTTTTTTCTATAAACGAAGGAAACTTTTTTAATTGTTCAACACCAATTGCAGCTTGCATATCAGTTGCTTTTAAGTTATATCCGAAATGAGAATAGACATATTTATGATCGTATCCTTTTGGTAATTCTCCAAATTGTCCATCGAACCTATGACCACAAAAATTGTCTTTACCACTTGGACATATACAATCTCTTCCCCAATCTCTATACGATAATATCATTCTATTTAATAGTGGATTGTTTGTATATACACACCCACCTTCTCCCATGGTCATATGATGTGGTGGATAAAAACTCGAAGTTCCTATATCTCCCCAAGTACCAGTAAATCTAGTTTCATCATTAATGGTATATTTGGAGCCCAAGGCATCACAATTATCTTCAATTAACCATAATTTATATTTATCACAAAATTCTTTTACTGCTTTTATGTTAAATGGGTTTCCTAATGTATGAGCTATCATAACTGCTTTTGTTTTATCTGACAAAGCTTTTTCTAATTCATTTACATCAATATTGTATTGAGGTATTGTCACATCAACAAAAACAGGAATTGCACCATATTGAATAATGGGTGTTACTGTTGTTGGAAAACCAGCGGCAACAGTAATAACTTCATCTCCTTTTTTTATTTGTCTTTCTTTTAATTCGGGTGCAGTCAAAACTGAAAATGCAATTAAATTTGCACTAGAACCGCTATTAACTAAATGTGCAAATTTTACACCAATCCACTTAGCAAATTCTTTTTCAAACTCTTCACAGAATCTTCCAGAAGTTAACCAAAAGTCTAAAGCAGCATCAGTCAAACTTTGCATCTCTTTTTCATCATAAACTCTAGATGCATAATTAATTCTGTCACCTTCTTTAAATTCTTTTTTAGACTCCTTAAATTGATGATAATAATCACCAACTAAATCTTTAATTTGTTTTCTTGCTTCTTCTTCTGATTTCCACATATATCCACATCTTCACAAAGTACAATTGTAGTATATCATTTTTTATAATACAAAATCATATGACTTCCGGCATCAAAAGACCATTTTAATTGATAATTACTATCTTTCGATAATACTTGTTTTAGGATATACCTTGATGGTTCATCAATATTTCTATCATTATCAGCTGTAACTACTACAAAATTGTCTTCGTTCAATACTTCATCCACAATAGTATCTATAATTTGGTTTTCAACTCCATTACCACATGTAATATCAGTAAAATCTCTATGATAACATTTGGTGTCCCAATGTAATTGTTGGTATATACTTGATATCCCATACCCAAAAGCATAAGTATCTTTTGGAACATTGTTTTTTAGTTGCTCAGCTTTGTTGTTTATACTTTTATAATCATAATGTTGATTCAAATATTTGTATTTAATATTTTTTACACTTGACATTGCTATTGAGTCAGTTGAACTTACTGCTATCAACAACAATACAATGCAAACACTATTAATTAATGACTCTATTGTTCTTGTGCAATTAAAAGTCTTGGATCTATTAATAAAATGGTCTATTAAAAAACACATATTTAATCCAGTTGTATATATTACTATACCTATATTTCCATATGAAGCTCTATTTGCATAATAACTAAAGTTTATAATTGAAATAAAAGAAACTAATACAAACACCAAAGATATCTTTGACGACATTTCATAAGTTAGTTTGCTTTTATCATTAAAATTAGATTTACTTTTATATAAATAATAAAGGTTTATAAACAATGATGACACATTAATAACCAACACATATATCCAAGTATAATTACCAAAAACCATATTATATTTTAACTCATCAACAACATAAGTATTATCCAATAACGGAAATAAATATGTGTGTAAATCAAAAATATAATAATTATTAATCGCGTTATATATAAATATACACACAAAAGTCAATATTATGGATAAAACAAAAAGTGCAATGTTTAGCAACAGTTTTTTCCACGTTTTTACATTATTAATACCCTTTTGATATATGTCTTCAATAAATAGATACAAAATATATGACACTCCACAAGTGACCCCGGTTTCTGTATTCCACAAAATGGCTAATGTAATAATAGCAAAACATATGTACTTTCTTTTTTTAATTGATGTTACCAAATATAAAATTAATAATAATGGAAATATTATTCTATGTGGGTACAACTGCCAATAATTAGTAAATCTAATCCCTAATAATGGTATATTGCAAAATATTGTAGATAGTATTCTGGTGAGATTATCATCACTTGTTTTATGTATTATTATGCAACAAATAGATGCTGATAATGAAGAGATCAGGGATATCAATACAAATAAAAAAATAGAATTTCCATTAAATACTTTAAGAATAATGCCATATAAAATAGCATAATGGCCATACATACTTGAAGTATCAAATGTAAACGGCACACCATTATAAACATTATATATAGATTCTGTATATGCTGTACCATGATAAATATCTGCGTTATACATATCCAATACAAGCGAATTAACAAACACTAGAACAACAGTCACAAAATAAAACAAATAAACAATATATTTAGGTATATTCACTTTTTTTATATATAGAAAAATGGAAATAAATATAGAAAATAGGAAAAATATAATGCCTATGTAAGTACTAAAATAATGAATCCCCGTTTTACTAAAACCTAATTCTTTTGCTTCTTGAAAAAACATCCGATTAAACAAAAGCAAAAACACAATGACAGCTAATACTATTTCTACCATAATAAAAGCTTTTTTTGAAATGCTTTTGTTTAAAACAGATTTTATTTTTGTTTTACGAATAAATAAAAACGAAATTACAAAAGAAAACACCAAAACAAATATACAAAAAGCATATGTTATTGCATTACTTTTAAACAAAACTATTTGTTGTCTAATAATATTGTCGGGAAAACAAAGCAAATATATAATGCTTGCAAAAAAACATATAGAAGAAACAATACTTGCATATATAAAATTGTGTTTTTTATTCATTTTTATTATAATTTCTAATTTGTTGATTGGTAACCATTGTTAAATTTTCATTATTAGAAAACTCTCTATACCATATTACCGTTTCAAAAATGGCTTCTTTAACACACCATCTTGGCTTCCAACCAAAAGTATTTCTAGCTTTTGAGGAATCTAATTTTAAGAAATTTGCTTCATGTGGTCCATCGTTGTTTGTACAAACATATGTTGAACCTTCCCAATTATCAACAAATAAATCTACTAATTGTTTTGTTGAAATACAATCTTCCTCATTTGGACCAATATTATAATGACCAGCAATTGTAATATCGTTATATTGCTTCATTGCGAGTAACAAATAAAACATATCAGCTTCTAATACATGTTGATATGGTCTATAAGAATTAGGGTTTCTTACTTGTATTGGCTTGTTAGCCATTGCTGCTCTTACACAATCAGGAATAATCCTATTATCTGCAAAATCTCCACCACCAATTACATTGCCGGCCCTACATGCTGATACGGCTATTTTCTTGTCTTTAAAATATGATTTAATATATGACTGTGTAACTAATTCAGAACAAGATTTCGAATTCGAATATGGATCATAACCATTTAATTTTTCATCTTCCTTATAATAATGGTTAGGATCTTCTATGTTTTCGTATACTTTATCAGTTGTAACATTTACAAAAGATTTTACTGAATTAGAGAGTCTTACGCATTCACAAATATTAACCGTCCCCATTACATTTACATCATATGTATATTTTGGATTTTTATATGAATCAATTACCAATGGCTGTGCAGCTAAATGTAAAACTATTTCTGGTTTAAAGAAATCAAAAACTTTTTTTACTTCATCATAATTTCTAATATCAATGTAATGATTTTCAATTTTATCTTGTAAATTTAAAAGAGAAAATAAATTTGGATTGGTATTTGGCTCTAATGCTATTCCACAAATATTAGCACCAAAATTTAAAAGAATTTGGCATAACCAACTTCCTTTAAATCCTGTGTGTCCAGTTATTAAAACTTTTTTTCCTTTATAAAACTCACTTATTTCCATTTTTTCCAAGGTGCTTTTCCGTTTGAATATAATTTTTCTAATAATTCTTTTTCTCTCATATTATCCATACATTGCCAGAAGCCATTGTGTGTATATGACATTAATTGATTTTCTTTCGCTAATTTTTCTAAAACTTCTTTTTCAAAAATTGTTTTATCATTTTTTATATAATTAAATATTTGTGGTTCCAACACCATAAAACCAGCATTTATTAATGAACTATCAGAAACATTTTTTTCCCTAAAAGATTTAACAGAATTATTCTCAGAAATATCTAGTATTCCTTTTTGTTGATCAATTTTAACTGCTGTTAATGTAGCTAATTTATTATTCTTTTTATGAAATTTAACTAATTTGCTTATATCAACATCACACACCGCATCACCATATGTCATCATAAAAGGTTCATTGCCAATATATTTTTTTATTCTTTTTATTCTTCCACCAGTCATTGTATCTAGACCAGTGTCAACAACTGTCACTTTCCATGGTTCAACAGTATCGTTTTCAATTGTCAATTTGTTTCCGTTAGAATAATCAAAAGTTATATCGTTTTTGTTGATAAAATAATTTGCAAACCACTCTTTAATATAATTTTGTTTATAACCAGCACAAATAACAAAATCATTATATCCATAGCTAGAATACAACTTCATAATGTGCCATACAATTGGCATATTCCCGATTTCAATCATTGGCTTAGGCTTGTACTGTGATTCTTCACTAATTCTCGTGCCTTTGCCACCAGCTAGAATTACAACTTTCATTTTTTATCTCTTTTTATATTTTACACTAAATGTATAAAGAAATTAATCATTATCTCCACATTATAAATAAATTAGCAAATTTATCATTTATAATGGCAATATTATATTTTTCAGAAATTTTGATATATCAGAATAATCACTGAAAAATAGAGGAACTATTCCTATTGAAAATAAATATTTCGTTTTATAAGCATCCATCCACAGCTCTTCGCTTTTTTTTAATAATGCAAAATTATATTTTGATAAATATTCATTATGATGATTCCTAAATACTTTTTGTTCTTCATAATCCGATATACTATTCCCAACAATTAGATTTGTTGTGTTTAACTGTCCATACAATTTTCTATACGCATATGAATTATAATCTTTATAAGTATCCATATATTCAAAAGATGATAAAACGATGCTTTCTTTATGGATATCATCAAAATTTTCAAAAGGTAAAAAACCATGCGAATGAATAATTTTAATTCCTTTGCCATTCTTTTCGTTATGATTTTTATATGTTGACTCAACAATTACATTTGAAAAATTTGTTTCAAATACTTTTTCTAGAAAATTATCGTAATTAAATGTTAATACTTCTTGTTTTTCGTTGAATAATGTTTGGGCACTAAGTATATTTGCAATCTGATAAATTGTTTGATTTTCTAAATCCCGATTTGTTTTTATATTTACCATATGATTATTAAAATTAGCATATAAACTATCGTATATTATTTTAAAATATGCATCTCTATCTAAATCTTTTTCTATTTGCGGAAGAATATAGTTTGTATTGCCTATATCGTTTTGAAATTCCTCGAGTTTCTTTGTACTTGTTCCTAAACCATTTGAAAGCGTTGTTTTTATTTCATCTATTAAATCACTCCATTTTTTTACATTGAAATAAGAACTAATTCCAGTTCCTAGAATAAAACTATATCTAAACATTCCTATATCTATGCTATTTATAATTGAATAAGCATTAATTTCATTTTTAAATATAAAAGATGAATTAATACTTTCTTTAGACCCCATCAATAGAAATGAAACAACATTATCTCTTAGAATATCAAAATGAGAATATACATCTAGTTCATCACCATAAAAACTAGAAAATTTCTTAATTATATACTGATTATTAGTGAAATAATACGCATCTACAAATTTTTCGTCATTATATAAGTACGCAAAGTATGTAACTTTATTATTTTTTTCAAAACGAGCTATATTGTCTTTGGGTTTTGTTCTTCTTAACACCAACTTGCTATCATTTCTATCAATAGAGTTAAATATATAAAATCCTAAGGCATTTTTTAAAAAAGTTTTATACTCAACAATAGTTAAACTATCTAATATTAATCTATTTAATTCATTCATATTTGCCACTACTTCTAAATTTTATTAACACTGCATAAATTTTATCTACTATATTAATTATATTTCAATATTAATAATCATGTTACTTAATACGATAGATTATTGGCATTTATATAGGTATATTTTATATTGTGAATTATCGTTCGTGTACATATTAATCAGTTCTAATCCCAATGATTCATAATTAATTATTTTCACTCTTGAAAAAACATATTTTCCACCTAATGATTTCAATTCATTTGTATCAATATACATATTTGCTTCTTGATTTTTATATTCATCTTTCCATGTATTATAAGATGTTTCTAAAGAATATATATATGCACGTTCACCACCATTATCATAATATTCCCTATGTTCTTCATCCATCAATAATTCTGGTTCAATAATCTTTCTAAATTTTACTTTATATTCTAATGGATAAAAAGAAATATAACCATCAATAGTATGAATTCCATTATATTGTATTATTGATGGATGCATGCCAAATGCAATTGACCATTCTCCTTGATAATCAATATCTTTTTTTATTTGTTCAAATAAATCAGTAGAATAATAATCCTTGTATGTTGTTTCCATGCCCTTAACGGTGGCTTTATGAATCTCTTTCCTAATGTTTGCAGCCAAATTGTTATATCTAGTATTCGATAAAGCTATTGAAGCAAATATAATGATTGACATAAAATATATCAATTTTTTATTGTTGAATTTTGTTAAAATCATTGCAAATGACAAACACCACAAAAATGGGTTGAACCACGCTGTTCTTGCAAAAGAAAACTCACTTAAAAAAGGTAAGCACTTGGAAATTAACAATTTGAATGGTCCATACGAATCTAAACCATAAACAACGGAATTAAATGCTATCCAAATAATAACAAATACAAAACTATTACTAAAAATAAGCGAAAGATCTTTATTTTTTATTGCTTGATATATCAAATACAACGAATACAACATTGATATTAAAATAAGAGTTTTAGATGGTACCGCCGCGTGGTCAACTCCATTTATAAACACATTAAATATCGTTTTTATTAATTCAAAAATACTATTGTTATAAGTAATGTGTATTCCGTCATTTCTTATTGTTTTTATGTTCGAAAATATTAAAACATTTAATAATCTATAATTAACAACAATGTATCCAATTGTTAGAAACAATATTGATAATAGCAAAATTGTTTTTGGTTTTTTGTTTTTTATCCAATCGATAAAAAAGAACAATAATATATATCCACATATAAATACACCGAAAAAAAACAAATCTGAAAACATAGGATAAAATAATAAAATAAATGAATATTTATAGTTATTTGTTCTATAAATTTTAATTAATAATGCCAACAAAAGTGGCAATGTTGAAAAGCCAAATGCTTGCAAGGGATGTGTTGCAGAAATTCCATATAAAAGTCCAACAAAAACAAATATATTTTTTGTTTTTAACGAATACTCGTTGTTAAGCATTTTTCCTAAATTTACCATACCTAATATAGAAAAACCTATTTTTAAGAACCACCCTATTATAATTGCATAGTAAGTTGGAAATATCGCATATAACCATAAATATATATTCATTTTGGAAAAGAAATAATCTCTACTAATACCACCTAAAATTGGTACGGTTGAATTACTATCCCAAAAAATATCACAATCTTTTATTAATTGTATTTGGCCAACACCCGAATCTAAAAAATCCCATATTTGAAAATAAATGTTGTCTTTTTTTATTAATATATATAAAGCACAAAACAATAAAAAAGCACAACAAAAAATTTGTCCTAATCCATATTTACATACTATTTTTTTATATTTTTCCCCATATATCCTCAAATCTCTCATTTACATCAAATTATATCAAACGAAAATCGTTTTTCTTACTAATCTCTTAACTCGTAACGCGATTATTACAAGTTCAACAATATTAGTTATATTGTGTGTATAACCAAAAAACACATAAACAACTTGTAGATTATAATTAACATTTAAATAAATACAAATTTAAATATTTTATACTTCTTCTTTATATGTATCTGGTTTATTCTTATCAAACACTTCATTTGCCCACATAAGTGTTACAAGTTCAACAATATTACTCATATTAATTATATTGTGTGTATAACCAGGAAGCATATGAACAGCTTGTGGATTATCGCCATTTACTTCAAATTCATATAATTCTCCAGTTAATAAGTTCCTTTCTTGTATTAAAGCTCTTCCTTTAATAACAATAAAGAATTCCCATTTACTGTTATGAAAATGTTGTCCTTTTGTAACTCCTGGTTTAGATATATTTACACTAAATTGTCCTCCACCAACTGTTTTAACAAGTTCAGTGAAAGATCCTCTATCATCTTCATTTTTCTTTAAGTCAATTATCACTTTTTCTTTTGGAAGATAACTTAGATAAGTAGAATATAGTTTTTTCATAAAACTACCTTCTTTAATATCAGGCACAATTAAAGTTGTTGATTGTTTCTTAATTTCATCTAAACAATTTACTATTTCACCTAAAGTAACATTATATGTATTTGGAACAAAACAATATCTACCATTGTCAGTAATAATTTTATTTAATCCATTGTAGTCACAACGATGTTCTTTATTTTCAAGAACATTTAACATTTCTTGAACTAAATCATCTATATACAATAATTCTAATTCTGTATTTGGATCATTAACTTGAATTGGCAAATCACGTGCATAGTTATAACAAAAAGTAGCTACAGCGCTGTTGTAGTTTGGCTTACACCATTTACCAAATAAGTTTGGAAATCTAAATAT
>JAZUIZ010000006.1:0-59288 GCA_045642525.1 Erysipelotrichaceae bacterium | reverse complement strand
CCATCTTATTAATTGTCGGTGTTGCGATTGGTGTAGTTCTAAATGGACTATTAAAGATCGGATCATCAAATAGAAAAGCTAAAAATATCATCGATGAAGCAGAAAGTAAGGCTAAGACTACGCTTAACCAGGCTATTTTAGATGGTAAAACTCAAATTTATGAGTTAAAGCTTCAAGCTGAAAAAGAAATCAAAGAGAGAAAGAGTGAAATTACAGAGCAAGAGAACAAACTTCAAAGAAGGGAAGATTCTCTAAATTTCCGTGATGAAAATTTAACTCAAAAAGAAAGAAAATTAGACGAAAAATTAAAAAAGGCTGAAGACAAAGCTGCACAACTAGATAAAATGGAACAAGATTTACAATCTAGAATCGACGGACAGATTGTACTTTTAGAGAGGGTTTCCAATATGTCTAAAGAGGAAGCTCATGATGAATTAATGGAAGTTGTCGAAAGAAAAATGCAGGATGAAGTTGCTGCATATATTCGTGAAAAAGAGGAAGAAGCAAAATCAAAAGCTGCTGAAAATTCTCGTGAAATAATCGCAACTGCTATCCAACGTTATTCACAAGACGAAACAATCGATAGAACTGTTTCGGTTGTAGCACTACCTAGTGAAGAAATGAAGGGCAGAATTATCGGTAGAGAGGGAAGAAATATCAGAGCTATCGAACAAGCTACAGGTGTTGATTTAATTATTGATGACACCCCAGAAGCTATTACTGTTTCGTGTTTTGATCCAATCAGAAGAGAAATTGCAAGATTATCTCTTGAATCTTTAATTAGAGATGGAAGAATACAACCAGGAAGAATTGAAGATGTTGTAAATAAAACAAAACAAGAGATGGAAGAAAACATTATTAAATACGGTGAAGATGCATGTTTCAAATTGCAAATTGGCAAGATTGATAAAGAATTAGTTAAATTAATTGGTCGTATGAGATATAGATATTCATATGGACAAAATGGTATGGAACATTCAATTGAAGTTGCTTCATTTGCAGGTATGATGGCAGCAGAATTAGGACTAAATCAAAATTTAGCTAAACGTGCTGGTTTGTTACATGACATCGGAAAAGCTGTTGATTTTGAACAAGAAGGAACTCATGTTGAATTAGGAGCTAAGCTTGCAAAAAAATATGGCGAAAGACCAGAAGTTATTAACGCTATTGAATCTCACCATGGCGATGTTCCTGCGAATAATTTATATTCATATCTTGTAGTTGCTGCAGATACATTATCTGCTGCTAGACCTGGTGCTAGATATGAAGGAATAGAAAACTATATCAATAGGCTTGAATCATTAGAAAAGATTGCAAGTGAATTTGATGGCGTTGAAAAAGCATATGCTATACAAGCCGGTAGAGAAGTTAGAGTTATGGTTATTCCTGAGAAAGTTAATGATGAAAAATGTGTTTTAATTGCTAGAGATATTAAAGAACGCATCGAAAACGAATTAACTTATCCAGGACAAATAAAGGTTACTGTTATTAGAGAAATGCGCGCAAGCGAAACTGCAAAATAATGAAGATATTATTTATTGGTGATATTGTAGGAAAAAGCGGAAGAGACATAGTCTCTTCGCTTTTATATACAATAAAAAAAGATAATAACATTGATCTTGTTATTGCCAATGGAGAAAATGCAGCTCATGGCAAAGGCATCACTTTGAAAATATACAATGAATTAATTAATTGTGGTGTTGATTATATAACAATGGGCAATCACACATATTCAAAATCTGAAATTAATGAACATATTGATGATATGGATAGACTAGTTGTTCCTTACAATCATTCAAAAAGAAATACGAATAATTATTTTAAGATGATTAAATTCAAAGGAATTAAATTTTGTTTAACTAATATTTTGGGCAATGCATTAATTGGTGAAGCAAATATTGATCCGTATTTGAGCTTTGATGAAGTTATTAAACAAACTTCAACTTTAAATCCTGATTTTTATTTTGTTGATCTCCACGCAGAAACTACAGCAGAAAAAAGGGTATTTGTCGAGAATTTTAAGAATAAAGCCAAAGTTGTTGTTGGAACTCACACACATGTCCAAACTGCTGACGAAAGATTAATTGGTGACTGTGCTTTTATAAGTGATGTTGGAATGTGTGGAACTTATGATTCTGTAATTGGTAGAGATATCGAAGAATCAATATTAGCCAATATTAACCATGAAAAAACGCGATATAGCATTGCCGAGGGTGATGCGATGTTTTGTGGCGTTGTAATTGATATTGATGATGAGAGTAAAAAGCCAACTTCAATTAAGCGTATTCAAATAAGACCATATTAAAAGCCAAGTTCTTGATGATGAACTTGGCTTTTTGTTAGGCAACAATTTGTTCCAATATCTTATCTAAATCTAATTTATTTTCCTTAAATTCAACTTTTATTGAATCATTTTCTTCGTATCGTGGAATTATATGAACATGTGTGTGCATAACAGTTTGTCCAGATACTTCGTTAGTATTGATAAGGGTATTTGAACCTTTTGCATTTAACTTTGAAATAATCTTTTTTGATAATTGTTGAACAACTTTCATCAAATTAGCAAATTCATTTTCTGGCATTTCTAGAAAATTATTGTAATGCTTTTTTGGTATTACAAGGGTATGACCTTTTGTAGTTTGTGATATATCTAAAATAGCGATTATTTCTTTATCTTCATATACAATTTTTGATGGGATTTTTCCATCAATAATGTCACAGAAGATACACATTATTCAAACACCTCATATGTTGCTTTCATCATTTCGTAGATGTCTTGATCATAGAATTTGATATTATGCTTAGAGAACAGATATTCTTTAATGCCATCTTCTCCAACTGCATTGATTTTTGCAGTTTTATACTCATCTTTAAAGTCTTCAGCATTTCTAGAAATAATATTTAATACATAATATGTGTCCGTTGTTGTTTCGTTGCCTTCAGAATCTGTGCTCTTATTTGAAACAACGATAGTTGATGATAAACCAGTTGAGCTTGTGCTATTAAGATTAGATTTAACTTCTAATGGTAAAGTTGTGTCTGAATCTAAATATACTGAAGCAGTACAATCGCCTGTATATCCTGAATTGGTAGCAGCTGTTTCAAAATCACTTCCAGCATTTACTAATGTTCTAAAATTTTCTGCAGTATCGTTATTATCAAATGATGCAATTTGCATCTTTACTGGTTTGTCTTTCTTTATAAAATCATCAAAGTTGTCATCAACATATGATTCTTCTAATTTTTCAAAAACAATGCTTGTTCTTAATTGACCTTTGTATGGCTCCAAATCTGATTCGGAATAGCCCATTGATACATAGAAACTTATTTCTGTTTCAACTTCTTTGTCTATTGCTTCTTGATCTAAATCCATTGAATTAGCAATTTTATTGATAATATCATTTTCAATAGAGCTTTCAGAGGCAAGTTTTAGTGTTTTGTATAAATCTTCTCTAGTAAAGTTTTTGTCTGGTCCTGTAAAAATAATATCGTCACCATTTGAAATCTTAGAATAGCCTTTTGTGCCACATCCGCTCAAACAAAGAAGGGCAAATATTATAAGAATAATAATCTTTTTCATTACTCACTTACCTCGCTTTCTAATGCTTCATTAATTAAATTAAGGAAAGCTTCATCTTTTATTTCGTATCCTAATTCATTAGCTTTTTCGATTATAGCTTTAACTGATATATTTTGGTCGAATGATTCATATTCAGTTAAAAATTCACTATCTTTAACTAGGTCTTCTAAATTGTTTCCGACATTTTTTATAATGTGATAACCATATTGTGATAATACAGGTTCTGAAACTTGTCCTTCTGCTAATTCCATTGCAGCATTTTTAAATTCAGCAACATAATTTGTAGTAGCACTTGTTACACATCCAATATATCCACCTTGTTCACCACTTCCTGTATCATCTGAATATTGTTTTGCTACATCTTCAAATGATTCTGTTTTTAATGCGTTTAATACATCTTGCAATTTTTGTTTTTCTTCATCTGTTGGGTTTGCAGTGTATGTTGTATTCCCGTCTTCATCAGTTGACGAAGGAACATCAGCTACACTAACTAAAATGTGGTATACGATTCTTGGATTATATTGTTCAACAAATGTATTGTATTCATCTTTGTGAGCTTTTATATAATCTTGAATTAATAAATCATATTTTTGCATATCGATGAAATATTGTACTAAATCATTTGCGCCATTTAAGTAACCCATCGATTTTAAATAGCTATCAAAATACTCTCTTCCATAATATTGTAAATAATATGAAGCGTAATTTGATGCTTGTGTATTCATTTCATCTGTTGTTTCGTATGATTCGAATACTATTTTTTGTAAAGCAGTCATAATGCAGCCTGCTCCTGAGTCATCATATAGTGACTTGTAAAAATCATCAGCAAACACATAATCACCATCTACCGAATAAACAGCATATTTTCCATCAACCTGTTTACTTGATACTACTCGTTCACGATTCTTATAAGCGTCAACAGCATATATTCCAACAAATACAATTAGAACTATACCGATAACACCTACAAACCAATATTTTTTTACTAGTTCTTTAAAGTCCATATTGTTTCCTCCAAACGCTAATAATTATAACATTTTAGCATTTATATATCATTTATTTCCCTTTATTTCATATAAAATTCATACATAAATAGTAATTTAAGAGTTTTAAAATTGTTGATGTATAATTTTATTGATGAATACATTAATTATTAAGGACCTACATGTAGTTGCAGGCGAAAAAGAAATTTTAAAGGGTATTAACCTTACAATCAACGAAGGCGAGATACATGCGATAATGGGGCCTAATGGCAATGGCAAATCAACATTGTTGAATGCCATTATGGGCCATCCAGCATATACAGTTACTTCTGGTAGCATCACATTTAATGGTGAAGATGTTTTGAAAATGAGCGTTGATGAGCGTAGCAAAAAAGGATTATTTTTAGCTATGCAGTATCCAAAAGAAATATCAGGTGTAACAAATTCTGATTTTTTAAGAGCAGCAATTAATTCAAGACTAGATAAAAATATATCTTTATTTAAATTCATAAAAGAAATGGATACAAATATCACGCAATTAAAAATGAAAGAGGACTTAGCTCATCGTTTTGTGAATGATGGATTCTCTGGAGGAGAAAAAAAGAGAAATGAAATATTACAAATGATGATGTTGAAACCAATGATTGCGATGTTGGATGAAATTGATTCAGGATTAGATGTTGATGCAATAAAATTAGTATCTGATGCAATATTACAATTAAAAGAACAAACTAATTTAGGTTTAATGGTTGTGTCACATTACGAAAGATTCTTTTCTTTGGTTAAGCCGACACATTCTCATGTAATTGTCGATGGCAAAGTTGTTGTTGAAGGTGATAGCGAACTTGTATACAAGATTGATAATAATGGATACGATTGGTTATATAAAGAATTAAAAATTCAACCAGTTAAAGAAGATAAACCATTGGTGTTCTCCCTTGGCACATGTGCTAGAAATCCAAGAGGTAAGAATGCCTAATATTGAAATTAATGATGACAAGCTTTACAAGATAAGTTCATCATGCACTATAGTGTTAAAAAATGATCATATAAATATTGAATATAGTTTTAAAGATAACGATTATTCAGTATTAATTTTTAATGATTATGATGGAAATGTGGTTTTGAATGATTGTGGGCAGATTGAGAAAGCTAATGTTAAGATAAATTATCTTTTATTAGACAAATATGATTTAAAACAAACTACTAGAATTAATGTAAATGCAGATTCTACGCTCAATGTTTATACCACATACCTTGCGGCAAAGAAAAAGGATATCACATTTGATTTATATAATAAGGAATCAAATTCAAGTGTTGATATTAATAATAACATTGTTTGTTTAGACAATTCTGATTTTTCTCTTGATTGTGTTGGCACAATTGAAAAAGGAGCAAAAAGGAGTATATCTCATCAAAAAACTAATTGTTTGACTATTGATAATCCTAAAAAAGCAAAAGTATTGCCAGTGTTAAACATTGATGAAAATGATGTCGAAGCATCTCACTCGTTATCGTTTGGAACTTTAGATGAAGATGTTTTATTCTATATAAATTCAAGAGGCTTAAACAAAAAAGAAGCTTTAAATTTAATATTAAAATCCTATTTGATGCCTAGCGATGAGTATTATGAAGAATTTGATTTAGGAAAGATCATTCAAGAAAAAGCTTTAAAGAAGGTTGATAAAATATGTTTGATGTAAATAAAGTTAGAAAAGATTTCCCAATGTTGTCAAATAATCCAGATTTGATTTATTTTGATTCTGCGGCAACTTCATTTAAACCACAATGTGTAATAGATGCAGTTGTTGATTTTTATTCTAAAAAGAATACTAATATTCATCGAGGAGATTATGATTTATCTATTTCGGTTTCAAAAGAATATGAAGATGCAAGAGAAACTGTTAAAAGATTTATAAATGCGAAAGAAGCAAAAGAAATTGTTTTTACAAATGGTGCTTCTAGTTCTTTAAATTTAGTTGCATATGGATATGGACAAAAATATTTAAAAAAAGGCGATGTAATATTAACAACTGAGGCCGAACACGCTTCCAATATATTGCCTTGGTTTAAAGCATCTGAAATAACTGGCGCTAGTATTGAATACATTCCTTTGAATAGTGATGCTACATTTAATATGGATAATTTTATTAAATGTTTTGAAAACAAAAATATTAAAGTTGTTACTTTAACACAAGTGTCTAATGTTATGGGTTATATTTATCCAATTAAAGAAATTACGAAGATTGCTCATGAACATGGTGCAATCGTTAATGTCGATGGTGCTCAATCAGTTCCTCATATCAAGGTTGATGTACAAGATTTGGATGTTGATTTTTTATCTTTTTCATCCCATAAATTATGCGGTCCTGCTGGGGTTGGAGTTTTATATGGTAAATATGAACTATTAGAGATGACTGATCCTTTTATGTTGGGCGGTGGTTCAAATGCAAGGTTTGATACTTGCGGGAATATAATGCTTAAGAAAGCGCCTGATAAATTTGAAGCTGGAACACCTGTTGTTGAAGGCGTTTTGGGACTGAAGGCAGCAATAGAATATTTGGAAGAACTAGGCATGGAAAATGTTGAACAATATGGTAGAGATTTAACTAAATATTTTATTGATGAAATGAAAAAATTAGATAATGTTGAAGTATATAATGCAGATTCCGAATGCGGAATTGTAACATTTAATGTTAAAGGAATATTTGCTCAAGATGTTGCATCTTATTTAAACAAAAACGGTATTGCTGTTAGAAGTGGAAATCATTGTGCAAAAATATTATTGAATGTTATTGGTGTTTCTGAAACGGTTAGAGCTTCTATGTATTTGTACAACACTAGAGAAGAAATAGATAAATTAATTAGTATCATAAAAGATACAACTTTGGAAAAATGTGTGGATTCAATACTATGATGGATAAAGAAATAAAAAGAGAAATAATGTTAGATCACTATTCTAACCCAAATAATAAGAAAACTATATCTGATGACAGATATAAATCTATTCATAATGCTTCGGAGTCTTGCATTGATGATGTAACAGTTTATATGCTTGTTGAGGACAATGTAATAAAAGATATAAAGTTTGATGGAGTTGGCTGTACAATTTGTACAGCTTCAACAGATATTATGTGTGATTTATTGATTAATAAAACATTATCTGATGCAAAAGAAATAATTAACGAATATTATAATATGATTGATGAAAAACCATTTAATGAAGAAGTGCTAGAAGAAGCTAACGCTTTTGATACTTTATATCAACAGGCCAATAGAATAAAGTGTGGCACGATTGGTATCCATGCTATAGAAGATTTGATAAAAGAATATGAAAAATGATGATGTTTTAAAAACGCAAGACCAATATAAATATGACTTCAAAGATGATGATGTCACGATTTTTAATACAGGCAAGGGATTGTCTGAAGATGTTGTGCGTGCAATTAGTGCCGCAAAAAATGAACCTGATTGGATGTTGGAATTGAGACTAAAAGCATATAAAAAATTTGTTGAACTACCTTTACCTAAATGGGGACCTGATTTGAGCCAAATAGATTTTAATGATTTCGTTTATTATAAGAAGCCATCTGAAAAGGTTGAAAAAGATTGGAATAATGTTCCTGAAACTATTAAAAATACTTTTGAAAAACTAAAAATTCCTGAGTCTGAACAAAAGTTTTTGGCTGGTGTTTCAACACAATATGAGTCAGAAGTTGTTTATCATAACATGTTGAAAGAGGTTGAAGAAAAGGGTGTGCTATTCTTTGACACAGATACAGCATTAAAAAAATGTCCTGATATTTTTAGAGAGTATTTTGGAAAGATTGTATCGTATGCGGATAATAAATTTGCTGCACTAAATACAGCTGTGTGGTCCGGTGGATCATTTATCTATGTTCCAAAAGGTGTTAAATTAGATAAACCACTACAATCATATTTTAGAATTAACTCTGCACAAATGGGGCAATTTGAAAGGACACTCATCATATGTGACGAAGGAGCCGACTTGCATTATGTCGAAGGGTGTACCGCTCCAAAATATTCAAATGATTCATTACACGCCGCAGTTGTTGAAATTTTTGTTAAGAAAAATGCAAAATGTAGATATTCTACTGTACAAAATTGGTCATCCAATATATTAAATCTTGTTACCAAACGCACACTTGTTGAAGAAAATGGCATCATGGAATGGATTGATGGCAATGTTGGTTCACACATAAATATGAAATATCCTGCATGTGTATTAGCTGGTGAGAATGCAAAGGGTGTTTGTATTTCAATTGCTGTTGGTTCTCATAATCAAATTCAAGATGCTGGAGCAAAGATGATTCATTTAGCGCCAAATACTTCTTCAACTATTGTTTCCAATTCAATAGCTAGGGCTGGTGGAAAAGTTAATTATAGAGGCCTTGTTTCAATGTCTGAAAAAGCAGTTCATAGTAAGGCTAAAGTATCATGTGATACATTAATTCTTGATGATTTATCAAGTTCTGATACTATTCCTACAAATATCATTTCAAACAACACTTCTACTATTGAACATGAAGCTACTGTTTCGAAAATATCAGAAGAGCAATTATTTTATTTAATGTCTAGAGGCTTGTCTAAAGAAGATGCTACACAAATGATAATACTAGGTTTTATCGAACCATTTACAAGGGAATTGCCGATGGAATATGCGGTAGAACTAAATCAATTATTAAAGATAAATATGGAGGGAGCTATAGGATAGCTCCTTATTATATAATTAGTGTATGTATTTGGTTGAAGTTTATGTTACCAACGCATCATTAAATATTAATTATCCATTTACCTATTTTTCAAATGAAAAAATTGAAGAAAGAGTGCGCGTCAATATTCATTTTGGAAGAGGATATACTAATGGCATTGTTTCGAAATGTACATATACAGATTTAACTATTGAAGAAATTAAAAAAGAAAAAGGATATGCAATTCAACCGATTATTAAAGTTCTCGACAATGAGCCTATCATTTCTGAAGAACTTTTTAATCTTGCTTTTTGGCTATCTAAAACAACAATATCTCCTTTGATAAGTTGTTTAAATACTATGCTTCCAAAAGTATTGAAAACCTCAAAAAGTACTACCAATCCAAAAATGCATAGAAGATTTAAAATAAACAAAATTAATGTTGATTTAACAAACAAACAAAATGAAGTGTTATCAAAACTATATGACGGAATATTGGCTAGTGATGCTAGAAAATTATCCACTAGTATTATAAATAAATTAATCGAAAAAGGCGTTATTGAAGAATATGAAGAAGAAGCTAGTTTTAACAATAGTATTATTGATAAAACAGCTTTTAAATCTTTAACCAATGATCAAAATAATTGTTACGAAAAAATAATATCAACCGATAAGATGGTTTCTTTATTGTTTGGCGTTACTGGATCTGGAAAAACCGAAGTATATCTTCATTTAGCTAGATATTATTTAAAACTAAACAAAGAAGTTTTGATTTTGGTTCCAGAGATATCTTTGACTCCACAAATGATTCAAAGAGTTAAAGAAAGATTTGAAGATGTTATTTTCTATCATTCGGAATTAAGTGATCAAGAAAGATACGAGCAATATAAACGTGTTAAAGATGGGAAAGTGAAGATTGTAGTTGGAACTAGATCAGCAGTTTTTTTGCCTTTTAATGATTTAGGTCTAATAATAGTTGACGAAGAACATGATCATTCATATAAACAGGATAATGTTCCTGCATATCATGCAAAGAATGTTGTGTTTAAACGCGCTCTCCAACACAATTCTAAAGTTGTATTAGCTAGCGCAACACCATCGCTTGAATCTTATTCACGTGCACTAAAGGGTGATTATCAATTGTTGGAACTTAAAAACAGAATTAATTTAACTTTGCCAAAAATAAATATAGTTGATTTAACTAATGAAACAAAAAAGAATAGATCTTATATTATTTCTGATGAATTAAAAGATGAATTAACAAATTGTTTAAATAATAATAAACAAGCTATTATACTTTTAAATAGAAGAGGGTATAGTCCTATCATTAAATGTGGTAACTGTGGCACGACTTTAATGTGCAGTGATTGTGATATACCTTTAAATTATCATAAAGATGAGAATATATTAAAATGTCATCAATGTGGTAAAGTATATCGTCTTCCATCAACTTGTCCAAAGTGTTCGGAAAAAACTTTGATTTATTATGGCTATGGAACAAAACGTGTAGAAGAAGAATTACATAAATTGTATCCACACGCAAATATTGAAAGGATGGATAGAGACAATGTTTCCAAAAAAGGCGCTCATGAAAAAATATTAAATAGATTTGGAAAAGGTGAAATAGATATTTTAATTGGTACACAAATGATAGCTAAAGGCTTAGACTATCCGAATGTAACATTAGTTGGTATATTAAATGCCGATGCAGGACTGATGCACCAGGACTACAATTCAGCTAAAACTACTTTTGATTTATTAATGCAAGCATCTGGCAGAGCTGGTAGAGCTAATGATAGTGGCAAGGTTATAATTCAAGCATTTAATCCTGAACATTATGTGATAAACGCTGTGCTTAATCAAAACTATAATATGTTTTATAACATTGAAATGAATTATCGAAGTAAAACAAAATATCCGCCATATACCCACATTATTGAAGTATTGCTTTCTGATGAAAACATTAATAGACTTAATAAATCTTTGGACTTTATATCAAACGAAATCTCATCTTTGCCTTTTAAAACATATAAGCCTTGTGAATTAACTAAAATTAAAAAACAGCATCGCTATCGCATACTAATTATTGATAAAGATTTGCTTCAAATGTTAAAAGGATTAGATATAATAATTGAGGAGTATCTATCAAACAAGAATGTATCCCATTTAAAGATAGATGTTGATCCACTATATTTAGAATAATTATGAATCAAAGAGAAATTGCTTTAGATATTTTATATAAAACTATAAAAGATGAATCATATTCAAATCTTTTAATGCGTCAAGAATTAAACAAAGTTGAACCAATTCATAGAGCTTTTATTACTAACCTTGTTAATGGTGTATTAAGAAAATATGAATTACTAATATATCAAATAAAAGATGATGTTAGTGAAAATACACCTTTAAAGTTAAAACTTATATTGTGTTTAGCGTTGTATGAAAAATTTTTCTTGCACGAAAAAGAATATGCTGTTAATTATGAATATGTTGAATTGTGCAAAAATAAATATGATAAGGCCTTTGTAAATGCTATTCTTAGAAAAACAACTGTATTAAAAGAAACAAACATTGCATATGTTAAATATTGTCTTCCAGAGTGGATGTATAAATTATTAAGCAGTCAATATGACGAAGAAACTTTATTGCGAATATTGGATGTGTATCAAACAGTTCCTAATGTTTATTATCGAATTAATAAAAATAAGTGTAGTTTTGATGATTTAAAAGACTTAGGTATTAAAAAAATAAATGATGATGTTTTTACATGCGAAAACAATTTGATTAACACCTCATTATATGCGCAAGGATACTTTTATATACAAGATTATAATAGTTCATCTTTATACAAGCATTTAGATCTTCAAAGGAATAATACATTGTTAGATGTGTGCAGTGCTCCTGGTTCAAAATTGTTTAACTGTTTAGATGTATTAAATCCATACAATTGTTATGCCAATGATTTATATCCACATCGAGTTGAACTTATAAAGAAAATGGCATACAAACTTGGGTATAAGGGTATTAATTATTTAAATTATGACGGCAATCTTATTAAGAATAATGTAGATATAAAATTCGATAGGATAATGTTAGACGCACCTTGTTCTGGTCTTGGCGTTATTGGAAGAAAACCTGATCTAAAATTTCATATTGAACCTAACAATTTGGATGAGCTTCAAAAAATACAACATGACTTATTAATTAATGTAAAAGATTTATTAAATGATAAGGGTATTTTGTTGTATTCAACATGTACTTTAAATAAGAAAGAAAATTCAAAATTAATTACAACTTTTTTATCACAAGCGTTAGATTATACATTGTTAGAAGAAGACACTATTGTTAATGACATGGGTGATTGTTTCTACTATGCTAAACTTCAAAGGAACATATAATGAAATCAATTTATGATTTATCTTTAGAAGATTTAGAAAATTATTTACTTAGTTGTGGGCTAAAGCCTTTTAGAGGCAAACAAATATTTAAATGGCTTTATGAAAAAAGAGCAAATTCTTTTGATGAAATGAGTGATATCTCAAAAGAATTGCAATTTCAATTAAAAAATGATTTTACAATTGAAACATTAAAAATAAAAGATAGACAAATTTCTAAAGATGGCACGCAAAAATTTTTGTTTGAATTAAATGATGGTGCCTTGGTTGAATCGGTGCTGATGGTTTTTGAATATGGATTTTCTGCATGTTTATCTTCACAAGTTGGATGCAATATGGGGTGTAAATTTTGTGCATCAGGCCTTCTTAAAAAACAAAGAGATTTATCATCTGGTGAAATAGTAAGTCAAGCATTAATGATTCAAAGGCAACTTGATTTAGAAAATGAAAGACTTGGCAATATTGTGATAATGGGAACTGGCGAGCCGTTTGATAATTATGATAATGTTATGAAAGCATTAAGTATTATTAATTCTCCATTTGGCTTGCAAATTGGATCGAGACATATTTCTATTTCAACTTGCGGTGTTGTTCCAGGAATAGTTAGATTTTCAAAAGAAAATCTTCAATATAATTTAGCGATTTCTTTACACGCTCCAAACGATGAACTTAGAAGTTCCATAATGCCAATTAATAAAGCGTATCCATTAAATGAACTATTTAAAGCTTTGAAAGAATATAGCAACTTAAATAATAGGCGTTTAACTTTTGAATATTTATTACTTCAAGGAATTAATGATACAAAAAAACATGCTGACGAAATAAAAGAGTTGTTAAAAGGATTGAATGCATATATAAATTTAATTCCTTATAATGAAGTCAAAGAGAACGAATTTAGAACATCAAGTGAAGAAAATGCACTAAGATTTTACGATATGCTTAAGAAAAACGGTGTTGCTGTAACGCTTAGGCAAAAAAAGGGTGATGATATTGATGCTGCTTGTGGTCAATTACGAGCAAATAATCTAAAATAGAGTTATGGTTTATAGTTGTATATCTGATATCGGATTATGTAGAGAAAAAAACCAAGATTCGTTTTTGGCAATTGAAAATTCATATGGCGATTTTTTAGCTATTGTTGCTGATGGTATAGGTGGTGGCAAAGCAGGTGAAGTTGCGTCTGGTGAAGTTATTAAATATTTCAAAACTATTTTTAAGGAATCTGGTCCATTTGATAACTTGGAAGATGTTATTGACTTTGTTAATTTGCATATAGGTTTAGCAAATAAAAGAGTTTTTGAAAAGTCTTTAAGCGACAACAAATATTCTGGAATGGGCACAACACTTACCGGTATATTGCTTACATCGAAGGGCAATGTCTCAATTAATTGTGGTGATTCAAGAACATATGGCTTTGTTGATGGAAAGATAATTAAGTTAACCAATGATCATACACTTGTAAATCAAATGCTTGAAAATGGTCAGATTACATATGAAGAATCTTTAAACCATCCAAAGCGTCACTATTTAGTTCGAGCAATTGGAATTTTTGATAAAACTAATGCTGATGTTCATAAGGTTAAAGATATGGATTACTATTTGGTTTGTTCTGATGGTTTACACTCCTATGTGAGTGATGAAGAAATTGCAAAAATAGTATGTGATGCAAATAAGTCATTAGATAGTAAAGTTGCTGATTTAAAGGATTTATCTCTCTTAAAGGGTGGCTACGATAATGTAACTGTAATTTTATTAAGGAAGTAATTATGTCTGAAATTATTGGAAAAAGATATCAAATAACAAAATTAATAGGTAGAGGTGGTATGGCTGAAGTGTATTTGGCTTGGGACTCTATTCTTAATCGTGAAGTTGCGGTTAAAGTTTTGAAATCTGATATGTCTGATGATGATGTTGCACTTGAAAGATTTAGTAGAGAAGCTGGAGCAATCACGCAATTATCACATCCAAATATTGTTGATGTGTATGATGTTGGTGATGAAGGCAAAAAGCATTACATTGTAATGGAATATGTCAAAGGATATACTCTAAAACAGTTAATAAAAAAACGTGGAGCCATTCCATATAAAGAAGCAGTATGGATAATGAGACAAATTGCTGGTGCATTAATGGAGGCGCATCGTAACGGTATCATTCATAGGGATGTTAAATCTCAAAATGTTTTAATTAAACCAGATGGAACAATTAAATTATCAGATTTTGGTATTGCCTTAGCAAATGGATCAATGCAAATAACTAGTAAGAATTCAGTTCTCGGCTCTGTTCATTATTTAGCTCCTGAATTATCTCGTGGAAGGCATGCATCTATGCAATCTGATATTTATTCACTTGGGATTGTCTTTTATGAATTATTAACTGGAGATGTTCCATATAAAGCCGAAACGTCTGTCCAAGTTGCTTTGATGCATGTGAAAAATAATATTCCTTCAGTTAGAAAAATTAATCCTAATATTCCTCAATCTGTTGAGAATATCATAATTAAAGCAACCGCAAAATCTATTTCTAATCGATATAAAAATATTGCAATTATGTTAAAAGATTTGAATGATTGTTTAAAACCTGAACATAAAAATGATAAAAAAGTATGCTTGGATACTATGAGAGAAACTGGTGTTAAACAAACGATGCAAGCTGCTGATGAATTGACAGAGAAAAGTTCTAAAAAGAAAACACCGAAATTGTTTATAATTGTCGCATCATTATTGTCAGTAATTGCTTTGGTGTGTATTTTATATTTGTCTGGAATTTTAAATTTCGGAAAATTGAATAAAATAACTGTACCAAATATTATTGGTTTAACAGCTTTAGAAGCAAAAGATGTATTGATTGAATATAATCTAGGGGTTGATGATTCAAGAACAACTTATAAAATGACTGATGATATTGAAAAAGACAAAATAATTTCTGTTGTTCCTGGAGTAGGCGAAAAAATTGATAAAAATGATAAGGTTAAGTTGGTTATTTCCGAAGGTATTTATTCGGTATTAGATAATTATGTTGGAAAGCAATATGATGTTGCTACAAAGGAGTTGAAGAATAAGAATTTTTTGATTACCTATGTAACTGTTACTGATTCACAAAAGAAGCCAGGCGAAGTGATTAGTCAAAATCCAGAAGCTGGTTATAAATACGATGAAATGAAAAATAATAAAATCACTTTAACATACGCTGTTAATGAAGAAGTTAATGTCATCATAGATCCTTCCATCTTATACAGTAAACTCGATTCTGCTATAAAATATTTTGAAACTAACAATATCAAATATGAACTTCAAAAGGTAGCAAAAGAAACACTTACTGAAGATATTTTAAAATCAGCAGGGCCAAACACAGTTATAAAAACTAGTCCAGAAATTGGCACGACATATGATGTTAATTCCGAAAAGCCAGTTATTATTTATTATTACGAAGATAATAGTAGCACTAGTCAACAAAATTCGTCTCAAGGCGATTCCACGTCACAAGGAGATACTGCGCAATGATTATTGCTCCATCAGTTTTATCTTTAGACTATAGTAATTTTGCAAACCAGGTTGAAGTATTAAATAACAATGCTGATTGGTTGCATTTTGATGTTATGGATGGAAATTTTGTTCCTAATATTTCGTTTGGTCCAGATATTTTGAAAACTTTTAGAAAAAATTCTCCATTATTTTTAGATACACATTTAATGGTTAAAGATCCAGGCTATTTTTCAGAAGTTTTCGCTAACGCTGGAGCGGATAGCATTACATTTCATTACGAAGTTTATAATGATGTTTATAAATGTGAACAGTTAATAGAAAAGATTCATAGTCTATATTTAAAGGCCGGTATTTCAATAAAGCCAAATACACCAGTAGAGAGAATATTTCCATTATTAAACAAAGTTGATATTGTGCTAGTTATGTCTGTTGAACCTGGATTTGGAGGTCAAAAATTTATACCTTCATCTCTAGCTAAAATCAATAAACTATCTTCTATAAAAAAAGAATACAATTTAAAATTTTTAATTGAAGTAGATGGTGGCGTTAACAGTAATAACGCATATGATTTAATTATGAATGGGTGCGATGTTTTGGTAGGCGGTTCATTTGTTTTTAAAGGTGATATTAAAAATAATATTTCATTGTTGAGAAGCTGCGAACAATAAAAGGGTATAAAAAAACTTCCTTGCGGAAGTTATGCTGCCTTAGCTTGATTTTTTAATGTTCTTAGTGCGCGGGCAGAAACGCGAACCTTCTTAGGTTTACCATCAACCATCATTGTTACATTTTGAAGATTGACATTCCATTTACGGCGTGTAGCACGAAGTGAATGTGAACGATTATTACCTGAAATTTGTTTTTTACCGGTTATTGCACATACTCTTGACATACAGCTTGCCCCCTTTCTTTCTCTAACGCTTAATTAGTTTATCATTATTATGCTGCAAAATCAACTTTTATGGATAAATAGGGTATATTATTGTCTGTCAAGTAAAAATACTTGACACCACTATGCTAATATGAGATTATTATTTAGGAAATAAGGAGGAAGTATGGTTAAATTAAGACTAAAAAGAATGGGCGCAAAAAAAGCTCCTTTCTATCGTATTGTAGCCGCAGATTCAAGATCTCCTAGAGATGGTAGAGATATTGATACTATCGGCACATATGATCCAACAAAATCACCTGCAATTATCAAAATTGACGAAGAAAAAGCATTAAATTGGTTAAACAAAGGTGCTATTGCTTCTGATACTGTTAGAAATATTTTTTCTAATAACGGTATTATGAAAAAATACGCTGATTCAAAAAAAACTAAATAATGGCTAATTTGGAAAACGTTCTATTGAATCTTGTCAAGCCATTATGTTCTGATAGTGAAGCAGTTACTGTTAAACAAATGGAGAGTTTGAACGAAAATGAAATCTTGCTTTATGTTTATGCTCCAAGCGATGATATAGCAAGATTAATCGGTAGACAAGGCTCAATGGCTAATTCAATTCGTCAAATGTTACAGGTAGCATCAAAAATTGAAAATAAGCATATTTCAATCAAATTTGAAGCATTATAGAGATGATTATTCATCTCTTTTTATTTATAATAATTAATGATGGATTTTATAAGAATTGGAAAGATAGTAAATACATTTGGAATAAAGGGTGAGCTTAAAGTTGAGAGTTATACTGATTTTTGTTCTGAAAGATTTGAAAAAGATTCAATTGTGTATGTAGGTGAAGAGAAAATACCTTTTACAATGTTAGGATATAGAATTCATAAAGGATATATATTGATAAAATTTAAAGATTACGAAGATATAAATCTTGTTGAGAAATACAAAAATATGTATGTTTATAAATCAAAAGATGATATAAAACCATTGAAGGATGGGGAGTACTATTTTTCTGATTTAGTTGGACTTGATGTTTTTTCCAATGATAAAATAATTGGAACTGTATTGACGGTTGAAGAAGGAATTAGTAGCAACTATTTACGCGTAAAAGTAAAAGATAAAGAAAAATTAATTCCCTTTATACCAGCTTTTATAGAAAAAGTAGATTTAGATTCAAAAAAAATAAATATAAAAGAAATTGAAGGATTATTATGAAAATAACTGTATTGACTTTATTTAAAGAAATGTATGATGGGTTTCTAAACACTTCAATAATAAAAAGAATAATTGATAAGGGGATTGTTGATATTAAGATCGTTGACATTAGAGATTATTCTTTTGATAAGCATAAGCATGTTGATGATACTCCTTATGGTGGCGGTGCCGGAATGCTTATGAAAGTTGACGTGGTTGGTACTGCAATAAAAGCAAACTGTAATTCAAATAGTCATGTACTATTGACTTCTCCAAAAGCTAAACCTATTACGCAAAATGATTTACAAAGACTTTCTAAAATGGATGATATTGTAATAGTGTGTGGGCACTATGAAGGTATAGATTATCGTATCGAAAGTAGATGTGATGAAAAAGTTAGTATTGGTGATTATATTTTAACAGGTGGAGAACTTCCATCGATGGTATTGATTGATGGGATACTCAGATTGTTAGATGATTCGATATCCCCAGAATCATTAAAGGAAGAATCATATACTGATGGGCTTTTGGAGTATCCTCAATACACTAGACCATATGATTATTTTGGAGATAAAGTTCCAGATGTTCTAATTAATGGAAATCACAAGGAAATAAGAAGATATAATTTAAAAATGGCTTTAAGGGAAACCATTATATATAGATCGGATTTATTAGAAAAAAGGAACTTTACTGAAGAAGAATTAGAGTTAATTAAAGAACTAAAACAAGAGATAAATCTTAAGAAATAAGCACTATAAATAGGGCATTATTGAAAAAAACATAAAATTATGGTAAATTTATAAAGCGCTGTTCCGCTTTTCATACATTGATTATGAACAGATGTCTAATATTGTTAAAAGGAGAAAAGAAATGAATTTAGGTTTAGTTAATGAAATTACTAAAGACCAATTAAAGACCGATGTTCCAAATCTTCGTCCAGGACAAACAGTTCGTGTTGATGTAAGTATTAAAGAAGGTGACAAGTCTCGTATTCAAGCATACGAAGGTATTGTTACAAAAGTACAAGGATCTGGTATTGGCAGAACATTCACTGTAAGAAAGTTGTCTAGTGGTGTTGGAGTTGAAAGAACATTCCCTGTTCACTCACCAATTGTTGAAAAAATTACAATTCTTAGAGAAGGAAAAGTAAGAAGAGCTAAGTTGTATTACTTAAGATCTCGTGCTGGTAAGGCAGCTAAAATTAAAGAAGATAGATAATTTCAAAAAGTGGTTAAAATGTTGACCACTTTTTTATTAAAATATTAAAATGAATTTAGGTAAGAAATGTATTGCGAAAAAGATATAAAAAAAATTGTTGATAATCAAAGAAAATATTTTAATTCCGGCGCAACTTTAGACGTAAGTTTTAGAATAGCTCAGTTAAAAAGATTAAAAGAAGCCATTATAAAAAACGAGAAACATATTTCTAATGCTTTAAGTGTTGATTTAGGTAGAAGCGAAACAGAAAGTTATTTATTAGATGTTGGACCTTTGATATTAGAAATAAATGAAACAATTCATGGCTTAAAGAAATGGGCAAAACCTGAATTGCATTTTTCAGGATTAGCATGTTTTCCAAGCATCTTTACTAGAGTGTATAAGATGCCATATGGTGTAACTTTAATAATTGCTCCATTTAATTTCCCATTTTTATTATCACTTGGAGTATTAATCGCATCTATTGCGGGCGGAAATACCGCGTGTATAAAATTATCATCAAAATCTAGTGCTTCAACAAAAGTAATATGTGATTTAATTAAAAATACCTTCGATGAAAGATATGTGTGTGCTATAGACGGTGGACATGATGTAGCAGATTATTGTTTGAATCAAAGATTTGATAAGATTTTTTATACTGGTTCACCAAATGTTGCAAAACATGTTATGGCAAAGGCTAGTGAAAATTTAACGCCAGTTGCTTTAGAGCTTGGAGGCGAAACAGGCAATTGGTGCATAATTAGAAAAGATGCTGATTTAAAAGATGCTGCAAGAAAGATTGCTTTCTTCAAATTGTGTAATGCTGGACAAATATGCATCAACATTAATCAAATTGCCGTTGCTAGAGAAGTTGCACAACAATTTAGTGAATATTTGATTGAAGAAATAGTAAGACAAATTGGTGAAAAACCAATTGAAAATGAAGAATACCCAAAATTAATTAATAGAAATGCATTTGATAAATGTGTAAATGAAATATGTGAATATCGAGATAGGATTATTTTTGGTGGCAATAGTAATCCTGCTACATTAAAGATAGATCCAACCATTTTATATCCAGTTGATATTGATGAAGATATTGTTAAACATGAATTATTTAGTCCTATTTTACCTATAGTTGAATATGACGACAACATGGTGAGTGATTTGATTAAAACAATTAATTCTCGTGAACACGGATTGGCTTTATATATATTTACAAAAGATATTAAATGGGCAAATAATGTAATGTCTACTAGCCAATTTGGTGGTGGATGCATAAATGAGGTTGTTATGCATTTAATAGTTAAAGGCGTTCCGTTTAACGGAACGGGGCATTCTGGAATGGGCGCATATCATGGTGAATGGGGCTTTAGAGAATTCACGCACCCGACAACTGTCTTAACAGGCAATAATCATTTTAATTTGTCTTTAAGAGAACATCCATATAACGGTGATAAAAATTCTTGGAAAAATAAGTTGTTAAGAAAGTTTGAAAAATAAAATGAAAAATAGAAAAAAATTATTATTGAATATTTTTGAAACCATAATCATTTCAGCGATAATATCTTTTGTTATGCTTAATTTTATTGTTCTTCCTTGTAAGGTGTATGGAAAAAGTATGGTTCCTACATTAAACGATGGAGACTATGGGTGGTCATTTATAATAAGCAAAAATTTAGATATTAAGCGTTTTGAAATTTGCGTTATAAACACACATGCTGGTGAAAAAAAGGATAAATTGATTGTCAAAAGAATAATTGGTTTGCCAAATGAAACAGTAGAATATAAAAACAATAAATTATATATAAATGGTGAATATATTGAAGAAAATTTTATTAATGATACATTTACTAATGATTTTGTAGTCACTTTAAAAAACGATGAATATTATTGTCTAGGAGATAATAGAAGTATTTCAAAGGATTCTAGATATTATGGACCATTTAAAAAGGAAGATATAGTATCTACAAATATGTTTGTGATATATCCTTTCAGCGAATTTGGAGTAAAGAAATGACAATTCAATGGTTTCCTGGGCACATGGAAAAGGCTAGAAGACAAATGGAAGAACAAATCAAATTAGTTGATATTATTATCGAACTAAGAGATGCGAGAATTCCTAATGCTTCTGCAAACCCTATACTTAAACAATTGGCGCCAAATAAATCAAGACTTGTTATTTTGAACAAGGCTGATTTAGCTGATGATAAACAGAATATTTTATGGCAATCTAATATTCCAAATTCTTTAATCATTAATTCTATAGATGATAATTTGAATAAGATTATTGTGAATAAAATAAAGGAAATATTAAAAGACAAAATTGACAAAGCAAAAGCACGCGGAATTAGAAAAAAAGTTTTGCGTGCAATGGTTGTGGGAATACCAAATGTTGGAAAATCAACTTTTATAAATAACATTGTAAAACGCAAAGCTGCCAAAGCTGAAAATAGACCAGGCGTAACGAAATCTTTACAATGGATAAAGATTAACGAAGATATCGAACTATTAGATACACCTGGCGTTTTGTGGCCAAAATTCGATAATCAAGATGATGCGAGATTGCTTGCACTAATTGGTTCAATTAATGATGATGTAATTGATGATAAGTATGCGTTAGTTAATTATGGAATTGATTATTTAATAAACAATTATCCGGGTTTTATTTCTAATAGATACAATGTAAATGAAGATGATTCGAATATTATTGAGGCAATTGCTAAGAGCAAGTTTTGGCTCGAAAAAAATAATGAAGTAAATATGGATAAAACTATCGAATTGATATTAAAAGATATGCGTAGCAACAAAATAGGAAGAATTACATGGCAAAAACTTTAGAAAATAAATATGAAAGCGAATATTGGAACAACAATCAGTATGTTATGGGAATAGATGAAGCTGGAAGAGGCCCGTTATGTGGACCGCTTGTTGTAGCTTGCTGCGTTCTTCCAATAAACTACCAAAACGATGAAATAAATGATTCGAAAAAATTAACTGAAAAGAAAAGAAACGAATTATTTAAAAAAATAATAAAAGATGCTCATTATTATTCATTTAGAATAGTAAGTCCAAAAGAAATAGATGAGTTAAATATTTATGTAGCAACAAAAAAAGCAATGAATGAATTATCTTTATCGTCTAATATTCATTCTGTTACACTTACTGATGCTATGCCTCTTGGCAGATACGACGTTATCGATATGGTTAAGGGTGATGCGAAATCTATTTCTATTGCTGCAGCGAGTATATTAGCCAAGGTGTTAAGAGATCACATTATGGAAGGTTACAATGTTTTGCTTCCACAATATGAATACAATAAACACAAAGGATATCCAACAAAAAGACATTTACAACTGATGGATGAATATGGATTAAACCATTTATATAGGATGTCTTATAAACCTTGCAAAGATAGAATTCAGACAAAACTTTTTTAAAAGCATAGGAATAATTATTATTCTTGCGAATAATGAAGTGTATGGACAGGAAGAAACTTATATCTTATGCTTTTTGTTTTCGTGGAGAATACGACAAAATAATAAAGGCGATTAATGCTGATTTAGATGTACCAGAAATTATTATTGATAATGCTATTACAATTTTTGATGATGTATATCCCAAAGAACTATTAAATCATAAATATCCGCCTTTCGTACTGTTTTATAAAGGGAATTTGGATTTATTAAAAGAGAAAAAAGTTGGCATTGTTGGATCAAGAAAGCCATGTGAATATGCATTAAAAGCTACAAGGCTATTGTCGCAGAATAACAATGATTCAGTGATTGTTTCTGGTTTAGCTAAAGGGATTGATGCTTGTGCTCATGAATATGCAAATAAAACAATTGGCATATTGGGATGCGGTATAGATTATATTTATCCGATGTGCAATTATAATTTGATAAAGCGCATAGAAAAAGAAGGCCTAATTTTAAGTGAGTATCCAGGACTTAGTAAACCACTTGCTTATCATTTTCCATTTAGAAATAGAATAATTGCATGTTTAAGTAAAAAAATATATGTTATGCAGTCTTCATCGAAGTCTGGAACTATGACTACGATTAATGAAGCTTTGGAATTGGGCAGGGAAGTTAAAGTTCTCCCTTATGATGTTTTTAATGAAAGCGGAATGAATAATAATAATTTAATATATGAGGGAGCCACCCCTATAACAAACATAGATTTAAAATGTGAGAGCAAATAATTGACAATTATAATAAAAATGTGTAAATATATTTATCGTTAGAAGGAATATATGAAAAATTTAGTTATAGTAGAATCTCCATCAAAATCAAAAACCATTGAAAAGTATTTAGGAAAAAATTACAAAGTCACATCTTCAAAGGGACATATTTGTGATTTAGCTACTACTGGCAAGGAAGGTTTGGGCGTTGATGTTGAGAATAATTTTGAGCCAACATACAAAATAAACAAGGATAAAAAGACCGTTGTTAAAGATTTAAAGAAAATGGTTGAAGATGCTGATAATGTGTATCTTGCAACTGACCCAGATAGAGAAGGTGAAGCAATTGCTTGGCATTTAGCCAATCAGTTAGAACTTGATTTATCTAGCAACAATAGAATTGTGTTTAATGAAATCACTAAAGGAGCAGTTACAAAGGCTCTTGATGAGCCAAGAACAGTTGATATGGCTCTTGTGAAGTCTCAAGAAACAAGAAGAATATTAGACAGAATCATTGGTTTTAAACTTTCAAAATTAATGCAGAGAAAAATTGGTTCGAAATCAGCTGGAAGAGTTCAATCAATTGCATTAAGAATGATTTGTGATAAAGAAAAAGAAGTTAATGCTTTTGTTCCTGAAGAATATTGGACAATTAAAGCAATCTTAGAACAAGGTCTTGAAACAAATCTTGTGAAGTTCAATGGAAAGAAAATTGAAATCAAGTCTGAAAAAGAAGCACAAGACATCTTAGATGCTTTAGGTACAGATTATAAACTTATAGATATTTCCGAGAAACAAAAGAAAAGAAGTGCATATCTTCCATTTATTACATCTACTCTTCAACAAGAAGCATCAAATAAATTGAATTTCTCTTCTAAACGTACAATGATGGTAGCACAAACATTGTACGAAGGTGTTGAAATTGGTACTGGTGCTCAAGGTTTGATTACATATATGCGTACAGATTCAACTAGGTTATCAAATGATTTTGTAAGTGCCGCATATAAGAAAATTGAAAATGATTATGGCAAAGAGTATGTTGGCTTTTATCGTGTTAAAAATGATGAGAAAGCACAAGATGCTCACGAAGCTATTAGACCAACTAGTTTAGATAATGATCCAGATTCAATTAAACAGTATTTATCAAATGATCAATATAAACTTTACAAAATGATTTATGCTAGAGCATTATCTTCTTTGATGTCAGATGCTAAGACAATGTCTGTTTCATATTCTTTTGATAACAATAACTATGAGTTCAATGTTTCTGGTTCTAAACTAGAATTTGATGGTTTCTTAAAAGTATATAAAGATTATGATAATTCAAAAGATGTTATTTTACCTAAATTAAATAAAGAAGATGTTTTGAAATCTGAAGATGTTGTTAAAGAACAACATTTTACTGAAGCTCCTGCAAGATATACTGAAGCAAAATTAATAAAGGCTTTAGAAGAAGAAGGTGTTGGTAGACCTTCAACGTATGCAATGATTATTGAAACAATACAAAAACGTGGATATGTTCAATTAAAGCGTGCGAGTGAATCTGGGAAGGCTAAATACTTTTTCCCAACTGAGCAGGGTGTTTTAACTGATGAAAAATTAAGAGAATTTTTTGCAGATGTTATAAATGTTAAATATACAGCTAATATGGAAACTGAACTTGATGATATTGCTGAAGATAAATTAGATAATGTAAAGGCTTTAAAAGATTTCTATGATAAATTTCAGCCACTAGTTGAAAATGCATATGAAAAAATGGAAAAAATTGAGCCTGAAAAAACCGGTGAAGTTTGTCCTGACTGTGGTGGTGAAGTAATTATAAGATGGGGCAGATTTGGAAAATTTAAATGTTGTTCTAATTTCCCAACTTGTAAGTGGCATGACTCTTTAGTCAAAAAAGATCCACCAGAACCAGTCGGAAGAGATTGTCCTGAATGTGGCAAGCCTCTTATCAAGAGAAAATCTAGATTTGGAAATTTCTTTATTGGTTGTTCTGGATATCCTAAGTGTCGTTATTTAGAAAAAATCGAAGGTGAAGAGCCTAGTTATAAAAAGAGAAAGAAAAAAGCTGAATAATGGTTAAAATCATTGGTGCTGGTCTTGCGGGATGTGAAGCTGCATATCAGCTTGCAAAAAGAGGTATAAAAGTAAAGCTTTATGAACAAAAGCCGCTAAAAAAACACGCGGCTTTTAAAACAGATAATTTTGCGGAATTAATTTGTTCAAATAGTTTAAGAAGTGATGACATATGTAGTGCTGTTGGCTTACTTAAACAAGAGATGAGAGAATTAGATTCTTTGATAATGAAATCGGCAGATATCAATAGAGTTCCTGCTGGCAAATCTTTAGCTGTTGATAGAAATGGTTTTTCAGAATTTATTACAAACGAAATAAAAAACAATCCAAATATAGAGATAGTTAATGAAGAAGTATTTGATATTGATATAAATGAAAAAACTATAATTGCAGCTGGTCCACTTTGCGAGGGGGCTTTAGCTGATAGCTTATCTAAAATATGTGGAAATGATTTTTTGCATTTTTATGATGCCATTGCACCAATTGTAGAAAAAGAAAGTATAGATTTTAGTCAAGCATATTATAAATCTAGATGGGATGATGACAATCCAGGAGATTATATTAATTGTCCATTAACAAAACAAGAATTTGATGATTTTTATAATGAAATATTAAATGCACAAAAAATAGATGTTAGGCAAATTGATGATGAGAAATATTTTGAGGGATGTATGCCTTTTGAAGAAATGGCAAAGAGAGGATATAAAACATTATTGTTTGGGCCTATGAAACCAATTGGCTTGATGCACAATGGTATTAAGCCTTATGCTGTAGTTCAGTTAAGAAAAGACAATGCTATTGATACTTTATATAATGTGGTAGGATTTCAAACACATCTCACATATTCTAGTCAACTTAGTGTTCTAAAAAAAGTTCCTGCATTAAGAAATGTTAAGATTGTCAGATATGGTGTTATGCACAGAAACACATACATAAATTCTCCTAATCTATTAAATAATAAATATCAATTTATAAATTATCCAAATATTTTTATTGCTGGTCAAATATCTGGTGTTGAGGGATATGTGGAATCAGCAGCTAGTGGATTATATGCGGCAATTAATATGTTCCAATATTTGAATGGTGGTATTAAATATGAATTAGGTGCAGATACAATGATTGGAGCAATGGCTAATTATATTTCTGATAAAAAGATAGTTAAACTTGAACCGATGAATGCAAACTATGGCATTTTTAGATGTGCATATACGGGAAACAAAGATGATAAAAAGCAATATTATGCGAACCATTCTTTAGATATAATTAAAGAGTATGGCAAACATGTATGATACTTTAGATAGCTTTATTGAATATATTTATGACAAAAGAAGCAAATCAAATGCTACTTCTGATTCGTATAGGCGTGATATAAGTAGATTCATTGTTTATTTAAAAGATAATAAGATAGATGATTTCAACGAAGTAAACAAGGGCATTGTTTTTGATTATATTGATTTGTTGAGGTCTGGTAAGATAACTAGAGGAAAAATATCTAATTCCTCATATGCTAGAAATTTGAGCTCACTTAGATCATTTTATAAGTATTTATGTTCTAAACATATAGCTGATCAAAATCCTTTTGTACAGTTTAAAAATGTAAAGATTGAAAAACATCTTCCTGATGTATTAACTTTTGATCAAATAGAAAAAATTTTAGATTGTTTTGATTTGAACAACCCTTTAGAAGTTAGAAACAGATGTATTGTCGAAACGATATATGCATGTGGTCTTCGTATTTCTGAATGTTGTAATTTATTAATTAATAATATTGATCAACAAAATTTAACAATTAGAGTAATAGGTAAGGGTAACAAAGAAAGAATGATACCATATTACCCAAGATTAAATGAGCTTATAGATTTGTATATTGAAATGTACAGAAATACGTATGCTCCAGATGGTTTTGAATTTTTATTTGTATCTAATAAGGGCGGCAAGATATCTCCAAGAAGTGTTCAATATTTATTAGAAGATGTCAAAGTAAAAGCTAATATCCCCATTGATATTCACCCACATATGTTAAGACATAGTTTTGCTACGCATTTGTTAGATAATGGTGCTGATTTAAGAACTGTCCAAGAATTATTAGGGCACGAAAATTTATCTACAACTCAACTTTATACACATTTAACATATGACCGATTAAAAACAGCTGTTGATAAAGCACATCCACATTCAAAATAAAAATGTTATATCATTAAAATATGAGTAATGTTAAAGAGTTTTTTAAATTAAATGAAGATGTGAATATTTCAAGTATTATGGTTGATTCTAGGATTAAATTAGAAAATTCTATTTTCTTTTGTCTTGTTGGCTTAACCGTAGATGGTCATTCTTATGTTGATAATGCCATAGATAATGGTGCTGTTGCTATTGTTCATAGCAAAGATATTAATGAAAAAAAAGATAATGTTACATACATAAAAGTTGAAGATACGACAAAGGCTTTAAATGAATTTGCGGATTATTTTTATGGCTATCCATCTCATAATATGAAAATATATGGTGTAACTGGGACAAATGGAAAAACCACAACAACATATATCATTTATGATTTACTAAATAAATTAAATACTAAAGCTGGATACATAGGGACATTGGGGTATAAATACGATAGTGAAATGCATGATCAATTTTTTACTACTCCAAACATCAATGATTTGCATTTAATTTTATCAAAGATTAAAAATGCCGGATGTGAAGCTTGTTCGATTGAAGTATCTTCTCAAGGCTTAGATTTACATAGATGTGACAGTGTTGATTTTGATGTAGCCATTTTCAGCAATTTAACTCATGATCATTTAGACTATCATTTAACATATAGGAATTATTTCAATGCTAAGGCAAGACTTTTTGAGAATATGAAAAAAGATGGAATTGCTATTATCAATGTTGATGATGAATATGGAAACAAAATGCTTGATAGGTGTTCATGCAAGAGTGTTACATATGCGATTGATTCAAATGCTGATTATAAAGTGACTGATTTGAAATTATATAGTGATTTTAGTGAATTTAATCTTACAATACGTAATGCTTGTACATATTTTATTAAAACTAACGAGATTGCAAAATTTAATATCTATAATCTTGTATCGGCAATTGCAGCGCTTGTTGAAACAGGATACAAGATTGAAGATATTATCCCACTTCTAGAAAATATATCTTCTATACCTGGAAGGTGCATGCATATAAACGAAGGGCAAGATTTTGAGGTGATTGTTGATTATGCTCACACCCCTGATGGCTTTGTTAAAATGTTGGATTATGCTAAAATGATTAAGTCAAAAAATTCTAGAATTATAGTTGTTTTTGGCCTTCGTGGTTCTGGCGATATGGAAAAACGCCCAATTGTTGGAAGTATAGTTGATGATGGTTGTGATGAAATATTTATTACTGCCGATGATAATCATGAAGAAGATATTAACCATATTCTTGATGGAATTCAATCTGGAATAAAAAAGCATATTCCACATAGGTATGAGTTTAGAGAAGACGCAATTAAAGCGGCAATTGATATATGCAAGAGTGAAGATATATTACTTATTCTTTCTAAGGGCGATGATCAATACAATAAGATTAATGGCAAGAAAGAGTATTATGAAGGTGATAACAATATTGCATCAAAATATTTAAAGGAGAAATTACAAAAATGAAAAAAATTATAACATTAATTATATCTACAATGATGTGTCTATGTTTATTTGGATGTTCAAAGAGTAATGAAGACAATTCAAATACTAGTGATATTGAAAAGATAAAAAAAGCAGGTGTTTTAAGAGTTGGTATGGAATGCGATTATGTTCCATTCAATTGGATGGTCACTAATGAAACTGCAACTAGTGCGCCTATACAGTCAGGTGGCTATGCAGATGGATATGATGTATATTTTTCTAAAATGATTGCGGAAAAATTAGGAGTAGATGTTGAAGTTGTAAAAGTTGAGTGGGATGGATTAACTCTTGCCCTTGAATCTGGAACAATTGATTTGATTATTGCTGGTATGTCTCCAACAGAACAAAGAAAAATGACTGTTGATTTTACTGATGCATATTATGGCGGTGATAAAGTTGTTATTGTAAGAAAAGACAGTAAATATGTTAATGGAAAGAGTTTAGCTGATTTGACAGGAGCTAAATTGGCTCATCAACACAATAATGTTTTTGATGTTTTATTAAAGCAAATTCCTGAATGTAATATCATTAACGCATATGATTCGACACCAAGAATGTTAGAAGCTACTATTGCTGGTGAGATCGATGGCTTTGTTGATGAAATTGATGTTGCTATATCTGCAGAAAACACTAACTCGAATTTGACATATGTTAAATTTGATGAAGGAAAAGGTTTTGATATTTCTGAGACTGTTGATGCTATAGCATGTAGAAAAGGTAGCGATTTAAAAGATTTTATTAATGATATATTAGCTAATGTAAGCAATGAGGAAAGAGAAGCGTTAATGGATAAGGCTAACGCAAGTTCTCCTGTTAGTGAATAATGCCTAATACATTTTTTGATTGGATTTGTTATTTATGGAAAGAATACTGGCCCTTATTTTTAAAAGGCGCCGGTGTATCTTTACTTATTGCCTTTTTTGGAACAATATTAGGTTTTATAAATGGATTATTAGTTGCAATTGTTAGAACGATTCCAATTAATGATAATGACAATATATTTAAAAAAGTTTTAGTTAAAGTTCTACAAGCTATCTCTGTGGCATATATCGAAGTGTTTAGAGGAACTCCATTAATGGTTCAAGCTATGGTTATATATTATGGCTTATTAAGGTTTACTTCTTTGAAGCTACCATTAATTATTGCTTCCTTCTTAATCGTTGGAATTAATACTGGTGCTTATATGTGCGAAATAATGAGATCCGGTATTACTTCAATTGATAAAGGACAAACTGAAGCAGCAAAAGCAATTGGCATGTCACATTGGCAAATGATGAGACATGTTATTTTACCTCAAGCTATTAGAAATGTTATGCCATCAATTGGTAACGAACTCGTAGTTAATGTTAAAGATACTTCTGTTTTAAATGTAATTGCTGTTTCAGAATTGTTTTTCGTTGCTAAATCTGCGAGTGGAACTTATTTAAAATATTTTGAAGTATATACTATTGTTGCTGTAATATACTTGATTATCACATTAGTTTTATCAAAAATATTGCATTTAATTGAAAAGAAAATTGATGGACCTGAAAACTATAGTTTGAATGAAGGTGTTGAAAATGAGTGATGAAATTATCAAGATAAAACATCTAAAGAAAGAATTTGGAGAGCATGGCGTTATTAGCGATGTAAATTTTGATGTTAATAAGGGCGAAGTTATTTCAATTATTGGTTCATCTGGTGTTGGAAAATCAACAATGTTAAGGTGCATTAATTTATTAGAAAAACCATCTGGTGGAGAAATATTATATTTCGGCGACAACATTCAAGGGAAGAATTTTGATTTATTAAAATATCGTTCAAAAGTATCAATGGTTTTTCAGTCTTTTAATTTGTTTAATAACATGACAGTGTTAAAGAATTGCACCATTGGACAAACAACAGTATTAAAAGAAAAAAATGATGAAGCTGAAAAAAGGGCGTTGTATTATTTAAATAAAGTTGATATGTCTTCTTATATTAGCGCGAAACCAAAGCAATTATCTGGTGGTCAAAAACAAAGAGTTGCCATAGCTAGAGCTTTGTCGATGGAGCCTGAAGTGTTGCTATTTGATGAGCCTACTTCTGCACTTGATCCCGAGATGATTAATGAAGTATTAAATGTTATTAAAGATCTTGCAAAAGAGCAAAGAACGATGGTTATTGTTACTCATGAAATGAATTTTGCTAAAGAAGTCTCTGATCGTATTTTGTATTTAAAAAATGGTGTTATTTGGGAAGAGGGAACTCCAGATCAAATATTTAATCATCCAGTCAAACCTGAAACTAAAGATTTCTTAAAGAGTTTTAATCAATAATGAAAAAGAAAATATTAATAACCATAGCGACATTACTATTAGTATTTGGAAGCATTGGTTATTTTCTTTATGTTAAATATAACGAAGTTCCAAATGTAATATCATCTTTCAATGAAAGTGGTGTTCTATTTAATTTAGATGATAGTGAATTTAGTAATAAATTGTTTTATAGTCAATTAGATGATAAAGCTAAACTATATTATCAATGTTTGTATAATTCTTCAAAAGAATATGATATTAGCTTTACATATTTATTTGAGCATGATGAAAATTCATTAGATAAAGCATTACGTGCATTTTCTTTTGATTGGCCTCAATATTATTGGTGGGATGAGATTTTAGACGAAAAAATAGTAATAGAAAATAATCTTGGAAAAAAATTTGTTTATTATAAAATCACTTCAAATACTGATTCTAAAGAAGATGTTACCAATGATGGTGAACTTATAGTTAACGAAGGATTAAAAATTGCGAATGAAGTTAAATCAGATAATGATTATGAAACAATTAAAAATTTGCATGATTATATTATCAACAATGTTACATATGATGAGGATGTTCTAGTAAGTCAAGATTTAAGAAGTGTTTTGTTAAATAAAGTTGGTGTATGTGCTGGATATTCTGAAGCATTTCAATATGTAGCGAATATTCTAGGCTATGATTGTTATAGCGTTACTGGCGAAACTATTCCAGAACAAGCAAATGGAGTTTTTCATGAATGGAATATTATTCACATTGGCGACAATTGGTACTGGGTTGATAATACATGGGATGAAATAATAGATGAAGATGATAATGAAGTGAATATAGGCTATGAATATTTTCTTGCTAGTAGTAGCGCTTTTATGATTAACCATATTTTGCCAAATGATTTTTTATATCCCGAATGCAAAGATGATTCTTTGTATTATTTAAATATGCCCGGCAAACTTATATATAATCTTGATGAAAACGAGATAGAAACTTTTGTTACGGAATGCATTAAGAACGGCTATCATACTATTGAACTAAAATTTATAAACAATGATAATGGCCTGTCCACATATGATTGGCTAGACAATAATGGTTTTTTTGATTTATATGAAAAAAACATAAGTGAAACATATAGTTTGGGTTGTCTTTGGCAATATGATGAAGGTTCACAATTTTTAGAGATTTATTGGTATTACAATTAGAAGGTTATTTTTATATAGTATAATTTCGATTATTGAATCCTATTAAAAATGTATATTCTGCTGATATATGCCTTTTATATGGTAATTTTAGCTAATTTTACTTAAAAAATTAGTTCATTATTCATAGAAGTTTTGAAAATAGTGCTATTTTTACATATATTTTTTAATTATTATTAATAATATGTTAAAATTAGTAAGCATTTATGCATACACACACTATGGATTCATCATTCCGTGCTAGCAATAGTTAGTGATGAAAGGAAATAGTGGAGGAGTAACGGAAAGAGAGGAAATTTTTAAATGCAATTAGTTACAATGAGAAAACTTCTTGAAAATGGTGTACATTTCGGTCATCAAACAAGAAGATGGGATCCAAAGTGTAAAGAATTTATTTACACAGAAAAGAATGGTATTTATATCATCGATTTAAATAAGACACAAGAAAGTTTACAAGTGGCTTATGACAAGATGAAAAAAATTGCCGAAGATGGCGGAAAGGTTCTATTTGTTGGAACAAAGAAACAAGCTCAGCAAATTATTATGGACGAAGCAACAAGATCTGGTAGCTTCTACATTAATCAAAGATGGTTGGGCGGAACATTAACTAACTTTAGAACTATTCAAAAGAGAATAAAAAGATTAATTGAAATAGAACAAATGATAGCTGATGAAACTATCTCAGTTTATCCAAAGAAAGAACAAGCTTTGATTCGTAAAGAAGCAGTTCGTTTGAATAATTTCTTAGGTGGCATTAAGGAAATGAAGAAGCTTCCTGATGCTGTTGTAGTGGTTGATCCTTGTGAAGATCACAATGCAGTAGCAGAGGCAAGAAAACTTCATATTCCAGTATTTGGTTTGACAGATACAAATTGTGCTCCTAATAAAGTAGATATTGGTATTCCAGCAAATGATGATGCAATTAAATCAATTAAATTAACTATGTCATTATTGGCTGATGCAATAGTAGAGACAAAGAACGGCATCTTGCAAGATGCGTATCAAGAAGGCGATGTTGAAAATGACATTACTATGGAAGATGTAATTATTAATGTTGAACAACATGCTGCTGAACAAGAAAAGAGAAGAAAAGCTGCTGCTGAAGCAAGAAATAAATTCAACAATGATAGACGTCCAAGAAGATTCAATTCTGAAAAACGTTATATCAATAAGAAGGAAGATGGAAATGCAGAAGAAACTCAAAATAATGAAGTAGCTCCTAAAGCTGAAGAAAATGTTGAAAATTCTGCTGCTAAAGAAGAAGTTAAGGAGGCTGAATAATAATGGCTGTAACTGCTGCACAAGTTAAAGAATTAAGAGAAAAAACTGGCGCTGGTATGATGGACTGTAAAAACGCATTAGCTGAAACTAATGGCGATATGGAAAAGGCCATCGATTGGTTAAGAGAAAAAGGTATTGCAAAATCTGCAAAGAAAGCAGGAAGAATTGCTGCTGAAGGATTAACAAAAGTATTAGTAAATGGTAACAAAGCTGTACTTGTTGAAATAAATTCAGAGACTGATTTTGTTGCAAAGAACGAACAATTCCTAAAATTATTAGATGATGTATGCACTACTATCGTTAATTCTGATGCAAAAACTAATGATGAGGCTCTTGCCTTAGCTTGCAATGGTGCTACATTAAATGACCAATTTGTTAATGCTACTGCAACAATTGGCGAAAAAATTGTTTTAAGAAGATTTGAAGTTTTAACTAAAAACGATAATGAATTATTTGGTGACTATATTCATATGGGTGGCAAGACAAGTTCATTGTGTGTTTTAGAAGGTGGAGATGCAGAGTTAGCTCACCACATTGCAATGCAAATTGCTTCTATGCAACCTCAATATGTTTCTTCAGCCGATATGCCTGCTGATATTGTTGAAAGAGAAAGAAAAGTTCAAACTGAAATTGTTGCTGCAGATGAAAAATTTGCAGGTAAGCCTGAACAAGTTATTAAGGGTGCAATTGAAGGAAAAGTTTCTAAAGCTCTTAAGGATATGTGCTTAGTTGATCAAGAATATTTCTTAGATTCTTCAAAGAAAGTATCTCAAGTTTTAAAGGAAGCAAATGCTTCTTGTAAGAAATTTGCTAGATATTTGGTTGGCGACGGATTAGAAAAACGTGAAGAAAATTTTGCTGATGAAGTTGCAAAACAAATGAATGCTTAATTAAGTCTAATAAAATAAGGGTATTTCTATTGAAATGCCTTTTATTATGTTTGTTATAATTATATAGAGGTAAAAATGTATAAAAGAGTATTGTTAAAACTATCTGGCGAAGCACTTGCCGCTGATAATTTTCCATTTAATGTCGAAACACTTGATGAGGTATCTAAACAAATTAAGCAAATGGTTCAATTAGGCATTAAAGTTGGTGTAGTAATTGGTGGTGGAAACATTTGTAGGGGACGTATTTTTGAAAAGCTTGGTTTTGATAGAGTTAAATCTGATTATTCTGGTATGCTTGCAACTGTTATAAATTCAATAATGCTTGAAGCAACCTTAATTAATAACGGAGTCAAAGCAAAAGCTTTGTCAGTTATTGAAGCACAAAATGTTGAAAGATATGATATAAAAAAAGCAAATGAATATTTGGATGATGGATATGTACTTATCTTTGGCGGTGGCTATGGTTTGCCACATTATTCAACTGATTCTGGAAGTGCGCAAAGAGCTATTGAAATAAATGCTGAAGTTATTTTAATGGCAAAAACAGGTGTTGATGGCGTATATGATAAAGATCCAAATCAATACAACGATGCTAAACGTTTTGATAGTTTAACTTTTGATGATATTTTGAGACTTAATTTACAAGTTATGGATTCACAAGCTGCCGAATTATGCAAAGAAAACAAGATTTGTGCTTTTGTGTTTAATATGAATGAAAAGGATAATATTATTAAGGCAGCAAAAAATGAAGCCATTGGTACAATAATAAAATTCTAAAGGAGGAAATTAGAATGGATAACAATTTTGTGAATGAAGCAAATGAATTAATGAAAAAGTATATAGCAAATTTTCAAGAAAACATTAAAAAAGTAAGAACTGGTAGAGCTAATCCAAACATGCTTGATAAGATTATGGTTGATTATTATGGTTCTCCCACTCCAATTAACCAAATCGCATCAATTTCAGTTCAAGAAGGAAAAACAATCGTTATAAAACCTTTTGATAGAAATTCTGTCAAAGATATTGAAAGAGCAATTAATGAATCAGATTTAGGATTACCTCCACAAAACGGTGGAGATGTTATTAGAATTACTGTTCCTTCATTAACAGAAGAAACTAGAAAAGGCTTTTGTAAGGATGTTGATAAACTTGCTGAAGAAGCAAAGGTTAATGTTAGAAATGTAAGAAGAGATATTAACGATAAGATTAAAAAAGATAAATCGCTTCCAGAAGATACATCTAAATCTTTATTAGAAGATATTCAAAAAGAAACTGATAAAGCAATTGAACAAATTGATAAGTTATCTTCTGACAAACAAAAAGAAATAATGACTATTTAATGAATAAATTAAACCACCTAGCGATTATTATGGATGGCAATGGTCGCTGGGCAAAGAAAAATAAATTGCCACGAACTGCTGGTCATTATAAGGGCGTTGAGGTTCTTCGTAATATCACAATATATGCAAATAAGTTAGGCATTAAGTGCCTAACTGTTTATGCATTCTCTACTGAGAATTGGAAAAGGTCAATAGATGAAGTGAATTATATTATGTCATTACCTAAGATATTTTTTGCTTCTTACATAAAAGAATTAATGGATAACAATGTAAAAATTATGATTATTGGTGAAAAAGAATCTATTCCTAAAGATACAATGTCTGTAATAAATGATGCGATAGAGCAAACAAAGAATAATACAGGTTTAATTTTAAACTTTGCATTTAATTATGGTTCTAGGGATGAAATTGTAAATGCTGCAAAAAAGTACGCAAACGATTTTAAAAATGGTGCAGTTAGTGAATTGGATGAAGATACATTTGCTAAATATTTGTTTACCAATGAATTGCCTGAATTGGATTTAGTTATTAGAACAGCTGGTGAACAAAGATTATCAAATTTCTTGTTGTGGCAAAGTGCTTATGCTGAGTTTGTTTTTGTAGATGAATTGTGGCCTGAATTCAATAATGAAATTTTAGATAGATGCATTATGGAATATAATAATCGTAAACGTAATTTTGGAGGTCGTGATGAAACAAAGAGTAATTAGTGGTGTTGTTATTGGAATAATAACTATTGTAGCTTGTTTGATTGGCAATTATTTTTTGGATCTTGTATGCATCTTTATAGATTTGTATGCTTCAAAAGAAGTAATAGATTTAAGAAAAAACAAATCTTTTTCTTATTCTTTGTACATTATCATGGCTATTAGTACTTTGCTTATAACTTTTGGTTCATATTACATTTCTCAAGATGTTCAAGCAATTGTTTTATTTATTGAACCAATAGTTTTGTCAATTTTTGCAATATTTAACAAAGATATCAGTTTTGGTGATATTACCACAGTATTCTTTTTGTCTATATTTATTGGATATTCAACTTGCTATTTTATATATTTTGATGGATTTAGTAAGTTTTTATTCGGATATATTATTATCATTGCATATTTAACAGATGTTTTTGCTTATCTTGTAGGTTTGAAATTTGGAAAGCATAAATTAAACGAAAGAATTTCACCTAAAAAAACTATCGAAGGTTTTATTGGCGGATGGTTTTTTGGTGCGGCAATTTCATTTGTATTTGCTTGGATTTTTAAATTCTTTTATACAAATCCTATTATCTTTGTAGTGTCATCTTTAACATTGCCTCTTATATCTCAACTTGGCGATTTATTGTTTTCGATGATTAAAAGATATTATGATGTTAAAGATTTTTCTAATTTAATTCCTGGCCATGGTGGTTTGTTGGATAGATTAGATTCTTTATTAACTATTACTTTGTTTTTAGGAGCAATTTGGATAATTTTAGCATGAAACGTTTGATATTATTAGGTGCTTCCGGTTCTATCGGAAAACAAACTATTGAAATTATAAAAGAGCATAGCGATGAAATAGAACTAGTAGGAGTGTCTGTTGGGAAAAATGTTGAATTTTTAAAAGAACTTTTATCGGAATTTAAAAGTATTAAATATGCTTATTCAATAGAAGAAAATTTTGAATTGGAAAAATTATTTCCTCAAATTATTTTTTATTGTGGAAATAATGGTTTAGAAGAATTAGTGAAAGTCAACGACTATGATTTATTAGAAAATGCCTTAGTTGGTTTTGTTGGTTTTAAGCCAACGTTAGCTGCAATTAACAATAAAAAAGATGTTGCTTTAGCTAATAAAGAAACATTAGTTGCTGGTGGGAAATTAGTTTACAATGCACTAAAAGAAAATAATGTAAATTTATATCCTATTGATTCTGAGCATGTTGCTATATGGCAATGCTTGCAAGGACATAGTAAGGAAGATATTAAAGATTTAATTATAACCGGTTCTGGCGGATCTTTTAGAGATTTAAATAGAGCACAACTAAAGGATGTTACATTAGAACAAGCCTTGAATCATCCAGTATGGAATATGGGTTCAAAAATTACAATTGATTCAGCTACTATGATGAATAAGGGTTTTGAGATAATAGAAGCCCATTATCTATTTAATATTCCTTATGAAAAAATAAATGTTATATTGCATAAAGAATCAATAGTCCACTCAATGGTTGAATATAACGATGGTTCAATAATTGCACAAATGGGATGTCCAGATATGAAGTTAATGATTAAATATGCTTTATTATATCCAAGACATTTAGAAGATAAACTTGTTAATTATTTAGACTTAGGAAAAATAGTTTCATTAAATTTCAAAGAAATGGATTATTCTAGATATCCGCTTGTTAAACTTGCTAAAGAAATAGGCAGCTATGGTGGCAATTTTGGCGCAATATTAATTGGAGCTAATGATGAAGCTGTTGAATTATTTTTAAATAAACGTATTAGCTTTATTGAAATTGAAGAATATATTTTTAAAACTTTAAAGAATGCTCATTTTGTTAGAGAGCCTAATGTTGAACAAATAATTGATTCTTATAAGTGGGCTAAAGAATATGTTGATAAATTATGGGCTAATTCATAATTGAAAGAAATGATATTATTAATATATGCAAACAATTAAAACGATTATATTTTTTGTATTAATGCTTTCGCTAATCACAATAGTTCATGAACTTGGACATTTATTAGCTGCTAAAGCATTTGGTGTTTATTGTAAAGAATTTTCTATTGGCATGGGGCCAAAACTGTTTTCAAAAAAATTTAAGGAAACAGAGTTTTGTATACGCGCCTTTTTAATAGGTGGCTTTGTTTCAATGGCTGGTGAAGAAAATAAAGATGATCCAGATATTGAAGAACTAAATATTCCTAAAGAAAGAACTTTAAAAGGCATAGCTAAATGGAAACAATTTATTGTTATGTTTGCTGGAATATTTATGAATTTTGTTTTGTCTTGGCTTATATATTCTCTTGTTATATTTAATGTTGGCTCATATACAGTTAAAAGCAAGCCAACAATTAATTCTATTCAAGAAAATATGCCTGCAAGTGAATCTGAACTTTTAGTTGGAGACATTATAGAGGAAGTCAGTTTAGAAAATGGTATGCACATCAAACCAAGCGACACTAATGAATTATCTGTGTTTTTATCAGCATATTATGGTGGAAATGGTCCTTGGACTATTACTGTTTCTAGAGACGGAAAAGAATATACTTATCATATAACGCCAACATATTATGAAAATGAAGATAGATACATTATTGGTATTACTTTTTCTGATACTGCTGTTGAGGTTGTTGATATTAATGTATTAAATTGTTTTAAATATGGTTTCTTGTATATGCTTCAAATGACAAAGATTATAATTACTTCTTTTGTAGGGTTATTTAAAGGAATTGGCTTGAATAGTTTGAGCGGTCCTGTAGGTGTGTATAAAGTTGTAGAAGAAGTTGTATCTTATGGCTTTGCATATTACTTAGAACTATTGGGTCTTATTTCTATTAATGTTGCAATATTTAATTCAATCCCATTACCTATTTTTGATGGTGGAAGGGCATTCTTGTTGCTTATAGAAGCAATTATTAAAAAGGATATACCAAAGAAAGTTGAAACTATTATATTTGCTGTTTCAATTGCTTTGCTTTTGTTACTGATGGCATTTGTTACATATAACGATATTGCAAAAATTGTAGTAGGAGGATAAAAAAATGAAGATTTTAGTTACTGGTGGAACTGGATATATTGGTTCGCACACTTGTGTTGAACTAATAAACAACGGCCACGAAGTTGTCATTGTTGATAATCTTTATAATTCTTCAATAGATGTTTTAGATAAAATTGAAGCAATCACTTCTATTAAACCTAAGTTTTATGAAGTAGACATTTTGGATTATGATCGATTACAGAAAGTGTTTATGGAAAATAATTTTGATGCAGTCATTCATTTTGCTGGTTATAAAGCAGTAGGCGAGTCTGTATTAAAACCAATCGTTTACTACAAAAATAATATTGCTGGTTCAGTCAATTTATATGAACTAATGAAGAAATACAATGTAAACAATTTAGTATTTTCATCAAGCGCAACTGTATATGGCGATGATTTTGAAGTTCCATTTAAAGAAGAATATGGACTAGGCACAACCACTAATCCTTATGGTACAACAAAGAAGATGAATGAAATGATTATTACAGATATCTGTAATGCTCATAATGATTTTTCTGCAGTTTTATTAAGATATTTTAATCCTATTGGTGCACATGAATCTGGACTTATTGGTGAAATACCAAACGGAATACCAAATAATTTAGTTCCTTATATTGCTCAAACTGCAATAGGCCAAAGAGAGTTTTTGAATGTATTTGGCGATGACTACGATACTTTAGATGGAACAGGTGTTAGAGATTATATTCATGTAGTAGATCTTGCGAAAGCTCATGTTAAAGCTATTGAATATGCTATAGAGCATAGTGGAGTAGAAACAATCAATATTGGTACTGGAAAAGGATATTCTGTTTTTGAGGTATTACACGCCTATGAAAAAGCATGTGGACATAAAATTCCGTATAAAGTATGTCCTAGAAGACCTGGCGATATAGCGATTTGTTATGCAGATACCAATAAAGCTAAAGAACTACTTAATTTTGAAGCAAAATACGATATTGATAAGATGTGTGAAGATTCATATAGATTTACATCTAGTTTAAAATAATATAGATAAATTTATCGATATATTTATTACTTAATTATTGACAAAAATATATATTGTTGATTATAATTTAGGTATGACAAATAGATCAAATGTTGGTACTATGCTAAATTCATTAGTTCCAATTTCACATTTAAATCAAGGGAAAGCAGCTAAGATAATTAGTTCTTTAGGCCCAGATGATGTAAAAATAATTGTAAAGAACAACGAACCAATGGCAGCTATTATTCCTATTGAACGTTTTTCTGAACTAATGCAAGCAGAAGAAGAGTTAATGAAGGGTAATAATAATGGCTAAAAAAAATAAAATTAGAATTGATAGATTGATTATAGTTATTTTGGTTTGTTTATTGATTATAGCAGGACTTGGTTTTGGTGTCTTTAAATTAATTGATTTGTTGACAAGCAAAAAAAGTACAACTAATGATACAAAACCAGCAATTACCGAAACAACTAGCGGTGTTAAAATCACAAAAGAAGATTACAATATATATTTTGATGATACTGGAAACCTTGGCTTTAATTTTATAGTTGCCGAATTGTGTTTTGAAGCAAACGAACCTGTAAACTTTGAATTTAAAAATTTGCAAACTTCAGAAAAGGTTAGTTTAGATAATATTTCTGATTATGTTAAACAAATGCAACAAAAAGGATATGATTTTAACAAATTAGGTATTAATACAACTGGTATCACTTCTACTGAAAAGAAAGTCAAAGCTAAAGTTTTTATTCCATATAAATCTGATGCATCTAGTTTAGCTTTATATAATGCAATAGATTCAAGCAAAATTGAGTTTGATTTATCTAAGACTCCGATTGCTGCAATAACATTAAAACTTAATGATGAAAACAAAAATGTAGAATCTGGATCGACTACAGTTTCTGTTACTAAAGCATATATTTCTGATAGAATGCGACATAACGGAGAAAGCTATTCGCTTGGATCATCTCAACAAATTTATTCTTTTGAAATATCTGTTTTAGAGTCTCAAGAAAACGTTCAAATTACTGATGCTATTTTTAAAGCTGATAATAATAATGATGATGTGCATTGTTTTCCTAAAGATTACGATTCAAGTGATATGCAAAATATTGTTAATAAGAATTTAACTTCTGGTTTAAAAGGAGGGTTATTTTTTGAAATAAATTCTTCTGATGATAAAATTCATGATGGGATTTTATTGATTAAATTCTCAAATAATGAAAAATGGGTGGAAATTCCTACTAAACAATAAAAATATGAAAAAAATTTGTTGTCTATTCGCTTTTTCTCTATCTGTGTTACTAATTCCAGTATTTGGAAATTTTAATGTTACTAATGCCGAAACAATAGACACTGATTATAAATATGAATATAGTAGCTCTTCATTGTATGAAGTTGATTATATTAATGATTCTGGCACTTTCGATAAAGTATCTGAATACGACAATTACGATTCTGCGCTTGCATTGATGAAAACAAATAAGGACTATGTTGTTAGATGCAAGGTTGGCTGCTCACCAAGTAGAATTGTAGCGATGAATTCAGGGCTTGTGTATTCTTATCCAAGAGGTTCTAGTAGCACTCAGAATATTTATCAAGAATGGGGAAGCAATAAGGATAAATATACAACAACTTATGTTTCAAGAAGATATGAAATGACATATATTGATACACCATATATGTCTAATATTTGTAAAGGAACTGGATATGTTCATGTAATTATGAATGGTTTTGATGGTTATGCCGATTTGGAATATACAGATTTAGTGCCATCAAAGTTTATTGATAAAGGCTTGCCAATTTATTTAGGTGGTCCCTATGGTTCTAATGATATATCTGCTTATAAAGTAATTCCTGAGGCTAATTATTATGTAATTAAACCAAATGGAAACTATAATGACTTACAATTCTGTTATCATTACGCATATCCTGATGGTAGTGGATATATGGAAACATATACTTTGAAGGTTGATAATGCTGAAAATTATTCGTTCTTAAATATTGGCACGAAATATTTTTCAGACAATGGTTATGATTTTTATACCGATTATAAAAAAACAACAAAAGTAGGTACATGTTATAACTACTATCAATTTTTGCCTATACGTACAAAGACACAGATTTCTAGTTCAACTATGGACTCTTTCTTAAAAAAGAATAGAAGTGATTATTCGAGTTCAGTTATGAACGGAAAGGGAAATGTGTTTGTAAATTCTGGTGATGAATATGGTTTTAATGCTGCGCTATTATATGCTTTAGCATGTCAAGAATCAGCATATGGAACTTCAGGTTATGCCGTTAATAGAAATAATTTATTCGGTTGGAGTGCTTACGATGATTCACCAGGTGATGCTTCATATTTTTCTTCTGTTGATGTAGCAATAAAAGAGCAAATGGGTAGAAATCTTAGAAAATATGCCGATTATTCTGATTGGAGATACAATGGCGCATATTTTGGAAATAAGGGCTCTGGTTTTAATTTGAAGTATGCTTCCGATCCTTACTGGGGAAATAGCATTGGCGCAATTTATTATAGTCTTGATAAATTAGCAAATAATAATGATGGGAATCTGACTGATTACAATAGATGGAGTTTGGGATTAATCAAAAACTTTGGTGCGAAAATTTATTATGACGAAGCTTGTACTAAACAAATTTGCAGCGCAAATTATACACCTTCAAGACAAGTAGCTAATATTGTTGTTCTACTCGAAGATGAAGGCAACTGTTATAAGATACAATTCTCCAATCCTATTTCAAATGGATCAGTGATTGCTGATGTTGAAGGAGTTTTTGGATATAGCTGGTCTAAATCTATTGCTTATATCAAATCATCAGATATTCAAGTATTAAATGATGCTACTGTTCCTAAGAAAGAACTCGAACATCAAGCGTTGACTTCTGTTAACAATGTAGAATTGTCAAATAATGAGTTAACTATTTCTGGCATTGGTGCCATTTCAAATGTTAACTTTGATGATGAAACAAAAATTTCTCATATTGTAAAATTGATAAATTTTGAAGATGAAGATGATGTGCTATCTTTTGATGCAGGCGTTTATGATGCTAATGGTTTCAGTTTAAATGATGGATTTAATTATAAATATTCTGGTTTTGAAGTAACTATTGATTTAAGTGATATCAACATTGGCTCATATTATGCAATAATTGAAACAATTTGTGGTGACTATGATTATATTTCTGTATTAAGAACTTCTAGTTTGGATCATCGTAATATTTCAAATAAATATGAAGATATTACTTATAGATTCTCAACGAATCAAGAGTATGCATATAGAATTGAAATTGATATTCAAAACACTGATTTAGACTATAGCTTAATTGAAAAACCTTCAAAGAGAGACTCTTTAAGACAGTTTGATACATTAAGTATTGGTGATGATGGGGTAGTAAATTTTTCTGGTTATTCAATGATTTATTATTTGAATTATGATGCTCAAGATGAAAATAGATATTTGTTACATCTTGTTGATATAGATAGTGGCAATGCTTACACATACAATCTTAATAATGTTGAAACACCATCTGATGTTGTAACACTAATTGGTTCTATATATGATATATCTTACATTTCATTTGAAAAAGACATTGATTTGACCCAACTAAGTAATGGAAATTATTCAGTTATACTTGAAGTTAATTCTTCTGATGAAGATGGTACATATTATGATTTATTTGATTTCTTTGCTAATGGTAGAATACTTCCTAGCAAAGTCATCGAAGATAGATCTTATTCATTCTATTCAAATTCTAAAAATAAATTAATGTTGAAAATTACTGGAGAATAAAAGATGAAAATATTTTTTGCTAATAAATTGAATGTATTTTTAGTTAGCTTCTTGCTTCTTCTTAGTGCAGGGCTAGTTGTTGTTGCTATTAAAGCATTTGGACCTGTTGTGGTTGAACAAAAGGGTATAACTGTTGTTGATTTTAGTGGCAAGACAGAAGCTGATGTTAATGCTTGGTGCCAAAGTTTAGAAAAAAATCCTTGTGTTATTCTTACAAAAAATTCTGATGAAGTTGAAAAAGGCAAGGTAATATATCAAACAATTATTGGAGATGAATTGTTGCACGAAGACGAATCTATCACTTTTTATATCTCTCTTGGAAAATCAGTTAATATCAATATTCCAACTATTGATAAAAATACTACAAAAGAAATAATTGAGAATTGGGCAAAAGAAAACAGTTTAACTAATGTTAATTATTTATATGAAATAAACGAAACCGTTGATAAAGGATATGTCATAAAGATTGAACCTTCTACAATAAATAGCGCAAGTGATGAAATTAAAGTATATGTTTCAAAAGGCAAGAGTGAAAAAACAGAGACAATTGAAATAATTGCTGGTACATATGCAAATTTGACTGTAGAAAAATTTGAAGAAAAAGTTAAAACTTTAGGACTTGTTCCAACACACGATTCTGAAACTGATGCTTTTAGTTCTACTGTAGCAAAGGGCGATGTTGTATGGCACGGTTCTGGCAATTACATTAATGGTGAAAAAATTAGATATGGCTTATCTAAAGGAAAAAATGAAAATTTAATAAGTGTTTCCAAAGGCACTTATATTGGCGTTACTGTTGACGAATTTAAGACTGCTGTTGCAAAACTTGGAAAAAAAGGATTAAAACCAGTTCATAATGAGGACTATGATGATTATAGTTCTACCATTAGCAAAGGAAATATTGTATGGCATGGTTCTGGTGATTACGAAGACGAAGAAAACATTACATATGGTTTGTCAAAAGGAATTAAAGAAGGAAATATTATTGTTTCTTACGGAAGTTTAACTAACAAAACTGTTGAATCATTTACATCAATTGTAAAGAATTTTGGTTCTAAAGGTCTTGTTCCAAATCATAATACAAGCAAGGATGAATATAGCGATACCATCAAAAAAGGTTATATTGTATGGCATGGTTCTGGAACTTATGAAGATGGTGAAACTATTAATTATGGTTTGTCACTAGGTTCTAAAGAAGCTGAAAGCAATGAGATTGTAGTTAAAGAAGGAACATATATAGGTAATAGTTTAGATGATTTTAAAAAAGCTGTTGAGGCTTTAGGACTTGTCCCATATCACAGAAGCGAATGGGATGTTAAAGGTTCATCAGATAAATTAAATACGATTGCAAGAAATGGCTATGGAACATATGTAAAAGGCGAAAACATTTCTTATGGTTTGTATATATCATCTGATTCGTCTGAAATAATTATCAACAAAGGAGATTATGTTGGTAAAACATTGGATGAATTTAAGAATATTGTTAAAGGCCTCGGACTTGTTCCTGAACATAGCGAAGTGTACGATGATGAATACAGCACTACAATTGCTGCTGGATCTGTAGATTGGCATGGATCTGGAACATATGTGAAGGGTGAAGTGATTCACTACACTGTTTCTCTTGGAAAATTAGAATCAGTTACTGTTGCCCCTGGATATGTAGGAAAGAGCGTAACTGAATTTGAAAATTATATAAAAAGTTTAGGGTTAACTCCTAAAAATACTGGAACGGATTATTCTGATTCGATAGCTGCTGGCTTGATTTTGAGTTATACATCTGGTGACTATGCTAAAAATTCGACAGTTAATTATGTTACTTCTTCAGGTACAAATCCAAATGTTACAGTTTCTGCTGGTTTAGAAGGAAAAACTGCCGCTCAATTTATAGCTGCAATTCCTAGCTCTTTATCTGTTGAACACGATTCTTCTAAAGATGAATATTCTTCATATGCTGAAAACACTGTATGTTCTTACAGATCTGGTCAGTATACTAAAGGTTCAACAGTATATTACGGTTTATCATTAGGAAAAGCTCCTGTATCTTTAGAGAGACCCGAAGTTTACAACAATATATATGGAGAGCAGTGTATCACTTTCGATTTAATGAAAGCACAAATGCAATCCGTGTTATCGGGATTTTCTAATCTTTCTTTTGAATCCGTAACTTCAAAATCAAAGAAACCTGGCCAAATTGATAAAATTACAATAAATGGTTCAAGCACTTATGAAAATGGTAATAAGCCTGCTGATAGTGTTATTGTCGTATATATAGTTAGCGCAATGCAAAGTTCATAGTGAATATTTAATATGATAAAAAAATATTTTTCTGTTAAAAGTTTTTTAGTTGCTATTGTTTTGTGCGCAGCAGTAAGTTTTGGCGGATATTTTTTCTTCAATTTAAATAAGAATATTAATAAAAAAATTATAGTACCTGATTTTTCAAATATGACACAATTGGATGCGATGGAATGGTGTGATACTCTAAAAAAAGATCCTTGTGCTTTTTCCAATATTTATTCAGATGAAGTAGAAGAGGGAAAGATTATTGAACAGTCTATTTATCCTGGTTTAGAATTAGAGGGAAATATTGTTTTTAAAATATCATTAGGTGTTGATGTTGAATCTAGTATTCCAAAAGTTGGTGATACGACTACAAAAGATGATATTGAAGAATGGAAAAATGAGAAGAATATAAAAAATAATATCGAATACATTGAAGAATATAGTGATACTATCGCAAGAGGCAAAGTTATAAAAATAGATTCTGACAAGCCAAATGAAAAAGGCACAATTAAAGTTTATGTATCTAAAGGCACTAATATTCCAAAAAGCGGAAAGATTGTGGTAACTGACAAAATGTTTGTTGGTTTATCTTTGAAACAATTTGAAGATAAGGCTGAAGAACTTGGTTTAATTCCAAATTATAAGGATGCACACGATGATTTCAGTAAAGAAATCCCTAAAGGAAATATTATTTGGCATGGCACTGGAACATATAAAAAAGGTGAAAAAATCGGTTATGCTATATCTCATGGAATTAATCATAGTGCTGTTGAAATTATTGAAAATGAATATGTTGGAAAAACATTAAAACAATTTAACAGTTCTTTATTGGCTTTGACTAAAAATGGTTTAAAACCTGTTCACCAAAAAGATAAAGATGCATATAGCGAAACAGTAAGTAAAGGGCGTATTGTTTGGCATAGTTTTGGAATGTTTGAAGATGAAAATGAAGTATCTTATGGATTATCTTTGGGCAAAGAAAGTGACGACCCAAATATTATAACTATAGAAGCTGATGAGTATGTTGGTTTTACATTTGCTGATTTTAAGAAAATAATTACTAAATATGGTCTTAAATACGAACATAGTGATAAGCATTTAGATGAATATAGCGAAACATATCCAGAGAATACTATTATTTGGCATGGCACTGGTACATACAAAAAAGGCGAAACAATACATTATAGTTTATCTAAAGGAGTCAAAGCTTCAGAAACTGCTACTACAATTTATTCTGGCCAATATGTTGGAAAAATTGAAAGTGTGTTCATTGAAACAATTGAATCGCTAGGGCTTGTTGCATACCATAACGAAGAATGGGATGCATTTAGTGAATCTGTATCTGCAGGTAAAATAATTAAAAATGGCGCAGGTTCTTACGAAAAGGGAGAGAAAGTATCTTATGGTTTATCTCTCGGATTAATGATTAAAGTTCAAAGTTTTAAAAATAGTACCGTTGATGAGTTCAATGCTTATTTAGCAAGTCATGGATTGCTAATAGGCGATAAAAAAGAAGAATATTCAACAACTGTAGCAGCTGGCTGTATTATTAAAAATGATACTGGTTATGTTATTCCTGGATCTGCAATAAATTATACTGTTTCACTAGGGCCATCAGATGATATGGGATATATAAAACCTGTAGGTGAATATAATTATTGTAATGATTTTAATTCGACCTTTGTTTTCTTATCTAATGGAGAGTTTAAAAATTTTACAAATGTCATATATAAAGCTGTTTCAGGCGATGGGAATAGTGCTGGTATTATTAAGAGCATAAGCGTTGATGGAGTTGAATCTTATACACCTGGAAAATATCCATTTGATGTTCCGATTGTAATAACTATTTATCAAAATTAGCTATTATTTTATACAAATGTCTCCTCCTTTGCGATATAATAAACCCGTATAGGAGGAGATTTTTTATGGGAAAAACATTCCAATCAATGGATGGCAATACAGCTGCTGCTCATTGCGCGTATGCTTTTACTGATGTAGCTGCTATTTATCCAATAACACCTTCATCAACGATGGCTGAGGTAGTAGATTCTTGGGCTACTGCTAATCGTCAAAACGTTTTCGGTAATATTGTTAAGGTTGCTGAAATGCAATCAGAAGCTGGTGCTGCTGGTGCTGTTCACGGAATTTTACAAGGTGGTGGCTTAGCTACTACATTTACTGCTTCACAAGGTTTATTATTAATGATTCCAAATATGTATAAGTGGGTTGGCGAATTGTTGCCAGGCGTTGTACATGTTGCTGCTAGAGCTTTAGCAACCTCAGCATTATCAATTTTTGGTGATCATGAAGATATTTATGCTGCAAGACAAACTGGGATATGTATGTTGTGTTCAAATTCTGTTCAAGAGGCTATGGACTTAGCAGGAGTTGCACATTTGTCTGCAATTAAAGGAAGTGCTCCATTCTTACATTTCTTTGATGGTTTTAGAACATCACATGAAATTCAAAAAGTTGAAGTAATGGATTATGATTTCTTAAAATCATTACTTGATTTTGATAAAGTAAATGAATTTAAGAAGAATGCACTAAATCCACATGGCCACGCAATAACAAGAGGTGGTGCTGAAAATGATGATGTTGTCTTCCAAACTAGAGAAGCACAAAATGAACATTTTGCAAAAATTCCTGATATAGTAAATGACTACATGGCAAAAATATCAGAACATACAGGAAGAGACTACAAACCATTCACTTATTATGGTGCTCCTGATGCTGAAAGAATTATTATTGCCATGGGTTCAGTAGTTGAAACTATTAAGGAAGTCATAGATGCTCTTGTTAAGAATGGTGAAAAGATTGGTGTAATTTCTGTTCACTTATATAGACCTTTCTCTGCAAAATATTTGTTTAATGTTTTACCTAAAACTGTCAAGAAAGTTGCAGTATTGGATAGAACAAAAGAAATGGGAACTAGAGAGCCATTGTTCTTAGATGTATTAAATGTTTTAAAAGATACAGATATTAAGATAATTGGTGGTAGATATGGTATTGCATCAAAAGATACTGCACCAAATCAAATAAAAGCTGTATATGATGAATTAGCAAAATCTAATCCTAAAGAAGAATTTACAATTGGCATTAATGATGATGTTACTCATCTTTCATTAGATGTTGACCCTAGCTTTAAAATCAATGGTGATTATACATCATGCCTATTCTGGGGTTTAGGTTCAGATGGTACAGTTGGTGCTAATAAGAACTCAGTAAAAATAATTGGTGATAATACTGACCAATATGCCCAAGCTTATTTCCAATATGATTCTAGAAAAGCAGGTGGTGTTACTAGATCTCATTTAAGATTCGGCCCAACACCAATTACATCAACATATTATGTAAATAATGCTGATTTCATTTCTTGTTCTTTGGATTCATATGTTCTTAAATATGATATGCTTTCATCTTTAAAGGACGGAGGTACATTCTTACTTAATACGACAATTGATGCTGACAAGATTGAAGATTATTTGCCAAATAGAATGAAAGTCCAATTAGCAAAGAAAAATGCTAAATTCTATATTATCAATGCAACAAAGATTGCTAATGAATGTGGTATGAGAGGAAAGACTAATACTACATTACAATCTGCATTCTTTGCATTGAATGAACAAATCATGCCTTACGCGAAAGCAGTTGAATTAATGAAGGCTGCTGCTAAGAAATCTTATGGTAAGAAAGGCGATGCTGTTGTACAAGCTAACTATGATGCTATTGATGCAGGCAAGGCTGGATTAGTACAAGTAATTGTTAAGCCTGAGTGGGCAAATTTACCATCTAAGTTTGAAATAGAAAAGACTGGTGATGCATATTTTGATGAATTTGTTAATGCTTTTGATTATTTGAACGGATATGATATGCCTGTCTCTGATTTCTTAAAGAATGGCGTTCTTGATGGAACTATGAGAAATAATGTTTCTTATGCTGAACATAGAAACATTGCCTCATATGTACCAAAATGGAATCCTGATAATTGTATTCAATGTGGTTTCTGTTCTTTTGTTTGTCCACACGCAACAATTAGACAATTTGCATTAACTGATGATGAAATAGCTAAAGCTCCAATTAAGTTTGATACTATTCAAGCTATTGGCAAGGGCGCAGAAAACTATAAATTTAGAATTCAAGTTTCTCCAGACAATTGTGTAGGTTGTGGATTGTGTGCTGCAGAGTGTCCTGGAAAACAAGGCAATAAAGCTCTTGAAATGGTTAATGTTCATGACTTAATGAATGAAGCTCCATTAGCTGATTATTTATTCAATGAAACTGAATATAAACAAGATTTAGTTAATGATACTCCTAAGGGAACTCAATTCTTAAAACCATATTTTGAAGTTCCTGGATCATGTCCTGGTTGTGGTGAAGCACCATATTATAGACTAGTTTCTCAATTGTTTGGTCCTGATATGTTGGTAGCTAATGCTACAGGTTGTTCTTCAATCTACTGTGGATCAACACCATCAACTCCATTTGTTACTGATAAGGACGGCAATGGTGTTGCATGGGCTAACTCATTGTTTGAAGATAATGCTGAATATGGTTATGGTATGGCATTAGCTAAGAATTATAAAAAAGCAACTCTATTGAAAGTTATGGAAGATAACTTAAACAATGTTGAACCTGAATTAAAGGCATTGTTAGAAGAATATTTGAAGATTAATGGTAATAGAATAGAAGAAAAGAAGATTGCTTCTAAAATTGGTGAATTAGCCGCTAAGTCTTCATGTGAGGCAGTTCATGTATTGGCTGACGAAGTAAGAGATTTAGTTTCTTGCTCTGTATGGATTGTTGGCGGTGATGGATGGGCATATGATATTGGTTATGGCGGATTAGACCATGTTATCGCCAATAACTTAAATGTTAATATCTTAGTATTGGATACAGAAGTATATTCTAATACAGGTGGTCAATCATCTAAGTCATCTCAAGCTGCTTCAATCGCTCAATTTGCTGCTGGTGGCAAAACTGTTGCAAAGAAAGATTTAGGACAAATTGCAATGAGCTATGGACATGTATATGTTGCATCAGTATGTATGGGCGCAAATAGAGTACAAGCTATCAAAGCTTTAAAAGAAGCTGAAAGTTATAATGGACCATCTCTAATTATTGCTTATTGTCCTTGTGAACTTCATGGAATTAAGGGTGGTTTATCTAAACAACAACTAGTTCAAAAACAAGCTGTTGAATGTGGATATGTTGCATTGTATAGATATGATCCTAGAAATGAATCACCTCTAACAATCGATTTCACTACACCTGATTTTGAAAAGTTTGATGCGTTCTTGATGGATGAAGCTAGATACAATAACCTTGTTAAGATTAATCCTGATAAGGCACAAGAATTGTACGAAAAAGCTAAATCTGACGCAAAGAGAAGATTTGCAAATTTACAAGCAAGAGTCAAATAATTGATTAAAAAAAAGGCTTAACAAAAGCCTTTTTTAATGCAAAATATTTTGACAAAGTATGTGGGTTGTTATTGAAATCGCTTTCAAAAAGACATAAAATTTAGTTATGGGTATAATCCCAAAAAGGAGAAAAGAATGAAAAAACTTTTAACAGTTTTAGTTGCAGTGCTAATGGTATTTGCGCTTGCAGGATGTTCAGATGGCAACTCTGAATCTGGTACTAATGTTGAAAAGAATGATAAGACTGTCATTTTCTTCAATAGACAACCATCAAATCCAGATACAGGTGAAATTGATAAGGCCACTATGAACTTCAATGAAAAAACTTACTATGTAGGTTTTGATGCAGCAGGTGGTGGTGCTGTACAAGGCAAGATGGTAGTTGATTATTTCAAAGAAAAGACAATCGCCGAAATTGACAAGAATGGCGATGGTATCTTAGGTTATGTTCTATGTATCGGTGATGAAGGACACAATGACTCTAAGGCTAGAACTCAAGGTGTTAGAGAAGCATTAGGTACTTGGAACGGAACTTGCAATGCTGGCGATTCTAAAGAGGGCAGCATTGAGTTAGCTGATGGTACATTAAAGGTTGTTGAATTAGCTTCAAAGGCTATGGTTGGTAACGATGGTTCTACTTGGAACGCAGAAGTTGCTCAAGACCAAATGGGCAACTGGGCTACTCAATTTGCTGACGAATTAGATTTAGTATTATCTAATAACGATGGTATGGCTATGGGCTGTTTAGCAAATAGCGCTTACCCTGCTGGTACTCCAATTTTTGGTTATGATGCTAATGCTGATGCTCTAGAAGCTATCAAAGCTGGCAAATTGATGGGCACAGTTTCTCAAAACGTTGATGCTCAAGCTTGTGGCACATTACAACTAATCAGAAATTTAGTTGATGGTGCTACTGGTGAAGATGCTATTAAGAAAGGTATCTCAGAAGCAGACCAATATGGAAACAAGATCACTCCAGAAATGATGTATGTTGCTGATACTAAGGCTTTATTAGCTTTAAATGCAGCTGTTACTTCTGCTAACGTTGATCAATACACTGGTGCTAGAGATGCTGGTATCAAACAAATCAGTGGTGAAACAATTAAAGTTTTATTAACTCTTTATAATGGTGGTGATAACTTCTTATCTTCATCTTACAAACCAGCTCTACAATACTATGCACCATTAATGAACATTGAATTAACAATCGTTGAAGGTGATGGTCAATCTGAACAATCATGTCTAGATAAGTTCACAGCTTTAGAAAACTATGATGCATATGCTATCAACATGGTTAAGACTAATTCTGGAGCTGACTACACTGATTTATTAAAATACTAATCAGTATCAATATTTAAACATCACGCCTTTTAGGCGTGATGTTTTACTTTATAAAGGGGGGTTTTATGGATAATAATATTCTAGAAATAAAACATCTTTCGAAATCGTTTGGAAAAAATAAAGTATTAGATGCTATTGATATGAATGTTAAGAAAGCGTCTATCATGGGACTCATGGGTGAAAATGGTGCTGGAAAGTCAACTATGATGAAGTGCCTTTTTGGTATCTATGTTCGTGATGAAGGACATATTTATTTCGACGGTGATCAAGTAGAATTTTCTGGACCAAAAGAATCGTTGGAAAATGGTATTGCAATGGTGCATCAAGAATTAAATCAATGTCTTGATCGCAATGTTATGGACAATCTTTTTTTAGGAAGATATCCGACAAATAAACTTGGAGTTATTGATGAGAAGAAAATGTATAATGAATGCATTAGACTATTCTCATCATTAAACATGAATGTTGATCCAAAGCAGTTAATGAGAACGATGTCTGTTTCTCAAAGACAAATGGTAGAAATTGCTAAAGCAGTTTCTTATAACGCAAAAGTTATTGTTTTGGATGAACCTACTTCTTCTTTAACGGAAAGAGAAATAAATAAACTTTTCTCAATCATTAACGATTTAAAGAAGAAAGGCGTTTCTTTTATTTACATATCTCATAAAATGGATGAATTATTTGAAATTTGTGATGAAATATCGGTTATGAGAGATGGCAAAATGATTCTAACAAAAAGTATCGAAGATACTAATATGAAAGAAATCATTACAGCGATGGTAGGAAGATCTTTAGATCAAAGATTCCCTCCATTAACAAATGAACCTGGTGAAATTATTCTTGAAGTGAAAAATTTATCAACATTATATGAGCCATATTTAAAAGATATTTCGTTTTCAGTTAGAAAAGGCGAAATATTTGGTTTCTATGGTTTAGTTGGTGCTGGTAGAAGTGAATTATTGGAATCATTATTTGGTTTAAGAGTAATATCTAGTGGTTCTATCACTTATCGTGGGAAAAGAGTTATGTTTAATTCCGCAAAAGATGCGATGGATTATAATTTCGCTCTTGTTACAGAAGAAAGAAAAAAAGATGGCATATTTGCATTATCAAATTTAGAATTCAATTCTACTATTGCAAATTTGCCAAAATATAAAGAAAAGGGAATATTATCTGACAGATTGATTAAGGAAGCATGTGATAGACAAATTAATAACATGCATACGAAGTGTAATTCTAGCCAAGATTTGATTAATTCATTATCTGGCGGAAATCAGCAAAAGGTTATTCTTGGTAGATGGTTGGAAAGAGACCCTGATGTGTTCTTGCTTGACGATCCAACTCGTGGTATTGATGTTGGTGCTAAATATGAAATTTATCAACTTATTATTGATATGGCTAAGAAAGGCAAAACAATTATTATTGTTTCATCTGAAATGCCTGAAATCTTAGGTATAACAAATCGTATTGGCGTAATGTCAAATCATCGATTAGCTGGTATCGTTGAAACAAAGAATACTAATCAAGAAGAATTACTTGAATTAAGTGCTAAATACTTATAGGAGCTAAATGTATGGAAAAAGAAATTAAAAATCAAGCAAATGGAATTGATTCAGTTATTAATAATACTGAAGTTGTTAATGCTAGAAAAAATTTATTTGAATTAAGAGAAAATGGCGTTAACTTAATCAAAAAAACAGAAGAAGAAATATCTAACATTAAAACTAACAGAATTCTTACTAAAGAAGAAAAGAATACTTTAATAAATGAAAAGACTCAAATTATTAAAAAGGCAAAAGAAGTTGCTAAACAAAACAAAGATGAAATTTCTAAGATAGAAGCTTCTACTGTTAAGTTAGTTAAAGAATTATCTAAGCCATTAGAAAAGGAAGCTAATGAAGTTGCTGCTGCTAATATTAAAATTTTAAAAGAGAAAAAAGCCATTGGCTTAAAAGAAGCTAAGGAAAATTATTCAAAAGCAATTTCTGAGATTAATGAAAAATTTGCTAAAACTTTAACAGAAAAAGAACGTGATGAGAAAGCAGTTGAAATTAAAGAAGCTAAAGTTACATATAAAGCATCAATTCATGATGTTAAAAACAGCTTTAACAATGGCGTTCAATATGAGAAAGATAGAGCACACGAATTATTTATGGATCGTAGAGCTCTTACAATCGAATTAAGAAATGGTAAAGAATCATTTATTGAAAAAGAGGAAACAAAGTTTGAAAACTTTAAGTATCAATTTAAAGCATCAAAATTCTTCTTATCAAATGCTTTATATATCACGATCATTCTTATTTATATTGCTTGTATAATAATTGCTCCTTTATCTGGAAAAGGTAATTTATTATCTTTATCAAATATTTTACAAATTTTAGAACAATCTAGTGCAAGAATGTTCTTTGCTCTTGGAGTTGCTGGCCTAATCTTACTTGGTGGTACTGATTTGTCTATTGGCAGACAAATCGCATTAGGTACAGTTGTAACTTCAATAATTCTTCATGATGGATTAAATATTGTTACATTCTTTGGATGGGGGCCATGGGATTTCAGCAATATACCAATGGCTGTTAGAGTTATTGTTTCTTTAGTTTTATCTGTTATATTATGTGTAATTTGTAGTGGTGTTGCTGGTTTCTTCACAGCGAGATTTAAGATGCATCCATTTATTACTACGCTTTCAACTCAATTATTAATATATGGTTCATTATATGTTGCTACAAATGGCACTCCAACTGGTGGTGTTGAATCAGGAATTAAGGATTTAATTGGCGGAAGAATTAGAGTAGGAAGTGTTTATGTACCTAAGAATTTGATTTATGCAATCATTACAATTTTTGTGGTTTGGTTTATTTGGAATAAAACTAAGTTTGGTAAGAATATGTATGCTGTAGGTGGGAATTCAGAAGCAGCAGCAGTTAGTGGTATTAATGTATTTAAAACAACATTGCTAGTATTTATTATGGCTGGTATTTTATATGGACTTGGTTCATTCTTACAAGCATTTAGATCAAATGCATCTGCCGGTACAGGCCAAGGTTGGGAAACAGATGCTATCGCAGCTTGTGTTGTTGGTGGGATTTCATTCTCCGGTGGTGTTGGTAAGATTAAGGGTGCTGTAATTGGCGTTATTATCTTTACGGGTTTAACTTATTGCTTATCTTATTTAGGTGTAGATACTAACTTACAATTTATTTTTAAAGGTATCATTATCATGGCAGCATGTGCATTAGATAGTGTAAAGAATATTAAGAGAAAATAGTGATTTAATTTAATAATCAACTTATGCAAAGAGGGCTTTTAAAGAAGCCCTTTTTTAATGGTAAAATTAGTTTATGAAAGTTGAAGATTTTTTAAAACAATCAAAATCAGAAATTTATGATATTAAATATGGAATTGAAAAAATCAAAGAAAAACAAGATGGAGCAATTCTGTATTTAAATAACTCAGAAAAAATCAATATATCTATAGATAATTATTTTAAATATAGTCTAAATAATCTAAAAGGAATAGATCAAAACCTGTATGATATTTTAAAAAAAGAAGAAAGAATTTTTTTAGGATATTTAAGTGTCTTAAGAAAACTTTCTGTTAAAGATTACACTATAAAGCAGATATCTGATTTTTTAATAATAAAAAAAGAACTTAATGAAAACGAAGCAAAACAAATAGTAGAAAAACTTATAAATATTGGCTTATTGAATGATGAAAATTATTGTAAAAATCGTATAATTTATTTAAATAAACAATTATTATCGCAAAAACAAATTAAAATTAAGTTAATAAAAGAAGGTATATCTGAAGATTTAATTAGAAAATATGTTATAAATAATAGCGAAGATGAACTTAATAAAGCTATTAAAATGGCAGAAAAAGTATCGTGTTCAATTAAAAATAAATCATTGAATGCAACAAAACAAAAAATAATGAATAAGCTAGTTAATTGTGGATATAGTTATGAAGATAGCAAGAATGCAGTTAATGAATTAAACTTAAAAATAAATAATGAGATTGATTTATTAAAGAAAGAGTACATAAAAGCCAAAACTAGATATGGAAAAAAATATGAAAAACATGAATTAAAAAATCATATTTATATATATTTGATTTCAAAAGGATTCAATAATGAAGATATAAAAAAGGTAATGGAGGATCAACTATGAGCAAACATGTTAAAGATTTTGTAGAAGGGGAACATATTGAAATAAATTTATTGATTTCTAATTTGATTAAAGGCACAACTAATTCTGGTTCACCATATTTATCATTAACTCTTCAAGACTGTACAAAATCTATTGATGCAAAACTTTGGGATGTTAAGCCAGAATTATCTAGCCAAATTGAAGTTGGAAAAGTATATGATTTTGATTTAGAGATTATTAAATATAAAAATAATCTTCAAGCTAAAGTATTAAAAGTATTACCTATATCTCAAACAAATATTAATATGGAAGAGTATCTTTTCTCTTCACCAATTTCTAAAGATGTATTACGTGAAACCATTCAAGAGGGTATTAATAGAATTAATAACAATAATATCGCAAAAATTGTTTCAAGTATGCTTAATTATTATTCTAATGATGTTTATGAATATCCAGCAGCTAGTAAAATCCATCATAATTTTATTGGCGGATTAGCTACACATGTTTCTGGAATGCTTAAAATAGCTATGGCACTATGTGAAATCTACCCCAATATTAATTCAGATTATTTATATGCTGGAGTCATTCTTCATGATTTAGGGAAAATTGAAGAAATTTTAAGCCCAATTGTAAGTGAATATTCTATTCAAGGCAAACTATTAGGTCATATTTCAATTATGGATGCAAGATTAGCGCAAATTGGCCAAGAATTGAAATTGGATGATTCAAAAGAATTATTAATATTACGACATATGGTTTTATCACATCATGGCGAATTAGAATATGGCTCTCCGATGAGACCAGAGACTTTAGAGGCTGAAATACTTAGCCAAATAGATAATATTGATGCAAAAATCAATATTATTAGTAAAGCTTTAGATGAAATTAAGCCTGGAGAGTTTACACAGAAATTATTTGCTATGGATAATAGAAGCTTCTATAAATATGAGTAAGATATTAAGTAATAAAAGCCTTGAATAAAGGCTTTTATATATAATATAATTAATAAGCGCGTGGGAGGAGTGCAACTGCTCCGATATACCACACCATAAGGAGGAAAATATGGCAAAGAAAGTTGCAAAAATCTGTAAATTACAATTTGAAGCAGGTATGGCTAAACCAGGTCCAGCTCTAGCTTCAGCTGGTATCAACATGCCACAATTCTGTTCACAAAGTCGGAGGCCAAGCGGTCTTAGGAAGACAAAGGGCTATGAC
>JAZUIZ010000005.1:0-6134 GCA_045642525.1 Erysipelotrichaceae bacterium | reverse complement strand
CTAAGGCCTTAGGTCGGATTTCTCTGGCGCGCGGGTTCAAATCCCGCCTTCTTCGCCAAAATATGCAGATGTAGTTCAATGGTAGAACGCGACCTTGCCAAGGTCGACACGAGGGTTCGATTCCCTTCATCTGCTCCATGTATTGAAATAATCCTTTAAATAAAGGATTTTTTTATTTCTATATATGTTTTTGGATAAAAAAGTTGCAAAAAAGTTGCATATTCAATATGAAAAGTTTTAGCAGTCAATAATAAAAGCTATTTTAAAAGTTCCAAAACTTCTTTTTCTATATCTATCTTTGTTATATTTTTGCTAAATTTTTTACGTTCTTTCTTTGTGAGTTCATTAACAACATTTTTAAACTCATTCTTTAGTTCTTCCCTCTTCCCTATTAATGAAAGAACATTTCTTATAGCTATAGAATCCTTTTTCTGTTTATCTAGTTTCCTTTCGGAATTAATAACAATTTTGTGCACGCAATAATATGCTGGACTAATGATATTTACATCATAATCATACACATCATCGTGATACATTATTACATGAGATTCATATCTTTCCATTCCACCAAGACATTCAGCAACAACATCAAGTCTTGGAACTTTAATCGTTGAAGACATTTCTCTAGTAATTCTATGTAAAAATTCAATTTCAAATTCATTATTAATAAATGTTGTTTTATTAGTCAAATAGTCGCGACTACAAACAAATCCATTTTCAATTAATATCGTTGATAAACTCTTATTTGCTTTTTGTTTATTTCTATTTACACAATAAAAATCCAAATCCATTGTAGCCATATATGTTTCATATTCTACATATATTTGACTATAAAAATATTCATTCCAAGAGCCCATTAAAACTAATTCATTAGAAAAGCCATTGTCATATATAAGCTGTAATATTCTATTTAGTTGTTTTTGATCATTAACCAAGGACTTTTACCATCCTTTCTAATTTAGAAATATCATCTTTTATTTCATTGATACTTTTAATGTTTTCAATATATTTGTTTGAATTAAATTCTAACTTTTCAAATTCAGATTTTGAAAATGATTTCTTGTTACCTAGTAATTTATAATGAAATTCCCCTTTTTTGCCGTCATTAATATAAATATAATAATTATCTTTCACTTTCTTTATATAAATGGGTTTTCTATCATTGTTTATGTTATCCAATTCAAAAGCTTTTCAAGCTCTTCTTTTACGATCAATTTCTTCTTGTAACATATTTTTATATACATCTAATCCCATACCTATAAGTTATCCTTTTTTTCTATTTTTGTCAATTTTAGGATATCTATATAAGAATAATTTTCATTTTTTAAAAGTTGTAAAAAAGTTGCAAATAATCTCATTTAACGTTCTATATGTCAAAATATGACCTTATTAATAGTTAAAGATACGCATAAAATCGAATGAATTAGTATATACATAATTAGAGAACTGCTCCCTTCATCTGCTCCATCAAAAAATAGAGCCCTTAAAGGGCTTTTCTTGTACCTGGAGAACGTTTGGAGAACATTTTATTCTTTAATGTGATGGTAATTATACTCATATTTATCTAAGTCAAATCCATTAATCGTTTTATATTTATCATTCGAAACATTAGATTCTAAACTACTAATAGCATCATTTAATATTTTCTCTAAATGTTCATATTCACTATATTCATCTATACTAGCTAGTACTAAAGCATTCCTAAAAAACTTTGCATTTTCACCTAAAAAAGCATCGTTTAGTTTTAAATTTAGTTTTTTCATCCAAAAGTAAAGAAACAACCCTATTGTCCTTGTATTGCCTTCTCTAAACGCGTGAATTCTCCACAATTTAGAAATCACTAATACTATTTCATTAATAATATTTCTATTGTCTTTGCTTATTTTAACTTTTTTAAATTCTGTATTAAGATGTTTGATTTCTTTCTTTATTTCTGAATAATCTGAATATCTCACAGATAAACCATCTAAAACTTGTTCTGATTTATATATGTTAATCTTTCTTGGTTGACCAGCCCATTCATATACTTCAGAAAAAACTATTTTATGAATTTTGAAAATATCTTCTGTGTTTTCAATTTCAAAACTATCTTTCATACTAATAAAAGCAAGTTTAAACATTGCACTTTCAAATTCATCTAAATCATCTTGATTCTTAAAACCTCCTAAGTTTTTTAAAACATCAGTTCCTTCATAAACATATGGATCAGCCATTACTGAAAACTCCTTTTAATTGCAAAACAAGCAGTTTCATAATCAATTTTTCCTTGAGCAAATAAATTTATTATTGTTTCTCTTTCCTTAGATACTCTCGCCTTGCCACCTAAAGATGAAAACATAGAAGCTAATTCATTAACTTTACTATCATTAATTCTTACATCAAAAGGAAGACCATTTTCCATTATTACTTTATTTAGAAATATTGAAAAAGCTTGAGTCGTATTAATGCCTAATCTGGCAAATATTTCTTCCGATTGTTTTTTTATATCGGGTTCTATTCTAATATGCATTACTTCACTTTTATTCATGTATGTATTGTATCACATATGTGATACTAATTCAATGGCATTCATTTGTATAAAAAGATTAACAATTTCAATTTTATTCATATTTATCACCCAAAATTTTTACCCAAATTTAGGTAATAAAATATTGTTTACTTATACTGTCGCGTACTACAAAATTAAAGCAATCCATGTTTCGATTGGGACAAAATTGGGACAATTATTATTTTTTACCACCGATTTAATGATTATATGTTTTTATAAAGTCGCATAAATACTGTATATTTTTGTTTATGTATATTATCAAAAAGCAAATCGGCAACTCCCTTCATCTGCTCCATAATTTTGCATAAAGCCTTTTATTAAAGGCTTTTATTGATGTTTTGTTAGTATTTTCTATAAAAATGTATCACTAATCATCTATAAGATTATCGAACATATATGAACATAAAAGCACTAATATACACAATTTTGCTATTACATCTATTATAAAAAACATGTGATTTAATTAACACACTATGAAAATGCTGAACATACCAATTTCTTTGTAATTATTTCCTACTTAATTAATATATATTTAATTATTTCTATTTATAAAATCTTCAATTAATTTATCAGAAGAATCAACATTGACTCCTCTTACAACTAATCCTTCTTTAATTGTTGCGTTCTTTACAATACTTTGAAGTTCTAATAAAGCAATACCAAAGTATTCTTCATCATTTGTGCAAAATGGAACAATAGTCTTTCCAGAAAAATCATATTTATCTAAAAATGATGCAATAATTCTTGGATAAGTTCTATACCAAATTGGAAAGCCTAAATAAATTGTGTCATATTGGCTCATATCAACGCCAACATTATCAAGCAATTCTGGATGATCGTTATTTTGATCTTCTCTTCTTGCACGATTGTTACAGTCCATATAATTGAAAGGATATGGCTCAGCTTCTACGATTTTATATAAATCGCTATCGATCAAATTGTGAATCTTTTCGGCAACTTTTTCAGTATTTCCTTTTTCAATAACAACGACATTGTTATTTGCTAGTGTTTCGCCAACGTGAGAAAAATAAGCAATTAAAGTTTTCATATATACCCCTTTTTATTTAATTGGCTCAAAATCTTGAGCACCGTGTTTGCATAATGGACAAACGAAATCTTCTGGCAATTCATCACCTTCATAAACATATCCACAAACCTTACACACAAAACCATTCTTACCTTCTGTGTTTGGTTTTGGTTTTACATTTTCTTGATAGTAGTTGTATGTCATTGTTTCTCTGTCAGACAATACTCTTGCTTCTGTTACAGAACAAATAAACATACCATGAGTATCTAAGTCTAAATATTGTTCAACCTTTAACGACATAAAGGCATTGATATATTTAGGCAAAAATACTAAGCCATTATCTGATTTTAGTGTATCAAAATTTTCGAACTTATCGACATTTCTTCCTGATTGGAAACCAAATCTTTGGAATACAGAGAATGGAGCATCTACTGATAAACAATTAACATTCATTACACCTTGTTGTTTAATAACATGATGAGAATAATTTTGTTTATTAATGCATACTGCAACTCTATTAGGAGAGTCTGTAACTTGTGTAACAGAATTAACGATTATACCATTATCCTTTTTACCATCGTTTGATGTTACAACATATAGTCCGTAGCCAATCTTAAATAATGCTTTAAAGTCAGATTTGTTTGCGGTCTTTTCGTTTTGGGCGATATATTCAGTAGATAATGCAGTAGCTAACTTATCTAGTTGAACTTTGCTTTCTTCATTTAGTGAAGACATAATCCTAACTGTTGGTTCCACAAATCTAATATTATAAGAACCTTCAAGCATAGACTTCATAGTCTTAGCAGCTAAAGGAGCCCAAGAACCATTTTCAACTAAAGCAATAACTTTATTTTGAAGTGAACGTTCAGTTAATTTATGAATATATTCTTTCATAAAAGGATATATATCAGCATTATAAGTAGTTGTAGCTAAAACTAATTTATCATATCTAAACGCATCAGCAACTGCCTTAGCCATATCAACTCTAGCCAAATCATGAACCACTACATTTGGACAACCGTTTTCTTTTAATTTTTGGGCCAATAATTCTACAGCCTTCTTTGTATGGCCATATACAGATGTATATGCTATTACAATACCTGTAGATTCAGATCTATATGATGACCAAATATCATATAAATTTAAATAATGACCTAAGTTTTCTGTTAGTATCGGTCCATGTAATGGACATATAATTTGAATATCTAATCCTGATGCTTTCTTTAATAAAGCTTGTACTTGTGCACCATATTTGCCAACAATCCCAATATAATAACGTCTAGCTTCATCATCCCACGGTTCATCTACATCTAATGCTCCAAACTTACCAAACCCATCTGCTGAGAACAATACTTTATCGCAAGAATCATAAGTTACCATAACTTCTGGCCAATGCACCATTGGAGCAGAAACGAATGCTAAAGTATGTTTACCAAGTTCTAAAGTATCTCCTTCTTTAATTACAATTCTTCTATCTTCATAATCTGTACCAAAATAATTCTTCATCATTACAAACGCTTTTTCGCTTGATACAACAGTAGCGTTTGGATAATTATTCATAAACTTAGCAATATTGGCTGAATGATCTGGTTCCATATGCTGAACTACTAAATAATCAGGTTTTCTATCCCCTAAAACATTGCTCAGATTATCTAACCATTCATGAGTAAAGTTCTGGTCAACTGTATCCATAATAGCAATCTTATTATCCATAATTGCATATGAATTATAAGACATACCATTTGGCACTTTATATTGGCCCTCAAACAAGTCGACTTGGTGATCATTTACACCAACATATTTAATGTCATTAGTAATATTCATTTTTCATCTCCTTTGAAATATATTATAGGAATAATATTATTTTTTATCTATTGAAATGACCAAGACTATAAAAGATAAAGAATAAGGGCATGTTTAATACATGCTCAATCATTAATTCTTTATCTATTTTCCTATTTTTGTCCATTATCATTATTATCATTCACTATATAAAAAAATGGATTATAGGAATGCCAAAATTCATTATCCGGTAATGGCTTTATTGTCCCACCGATTACTTGTTTTATTTCATCTTCTGTTAATTCTTTAAGTTTATTATTTAATGTTTCATATTCCTCTTTTAATTTCGCTAATTCTTCTTTTGTTTTTGCCATAATCTTATCCTCCATTTACTATAATTTTACACAATAAATGAAATTTAAAGTAAAATATGATTCATAATAAACCAACATCAGATAGTTGTTCATTTTATGTTCATTCTGAACATCTTGGACCATTAATAAAATATAACGAATATGGAAACTATGGCCTTTTTGTATGTACAGATTTTAACAAAGAGTTTTAAACTAACTTAATGCAATTTCTAAATATCGATAATTTAAAAAATAAATAATCATTTTAATATTTCATAACAAAATATATGATTATTCTATTTTTAATATATTATTTCTTGTCTTCAAATCCAGCTTCTTTATGAAGTGTATATCTGTTTGTCATTTATTAACTATAAGATTCATATCCATGGCATGACAGCTACCAGAAGATATCCACTTTTTA
>JAZUIZ010000004.1:0-19752 GCA_045642525.1 Erysipelotrichaceae bacterium | reverse complement strand
TGTGTTATTTAGTTTTGAAGGAACAAATCCTTCGATCCGGTGACAATAGAGAAGTGGTCACACCTGGTCCCATCTCGAACCCAGAAGTTAAGCACTTCATCGGCGAGCATAGCTACCTGTATAGATAGTGAATCAAGCACGTTGCCGGTTTAAAGCTCTACTAATGTAGAGCTTTTTATTTTAAAATTATTTTATGGATATAAACGAATATAGAATACTGCATTCTAAAATTATTGAACAATATCAATTTATAGAATTCCATTTAGAAGGACTTTTTGCATTGATACAAAACAATGGAGATGACTTTGAAGAATTAGCTAAACGTGTTGAAAATGACGCAATGGGAGAATTGATTAGAAAAGTTAGATTTTTGGTTAAAGAAAAAAGTTTATCTAATGTTATTACTAAAAATGATTTTTATAATTTAGAAAAAATACGTGACGATCGCAATTATTATTGCCATGAAAATTTTTTAAATAATATCACAGATAATTACCAAACAAAAAGAACTACAACAATTAATCAAGATTTAGAATTTGTTACAAATATGAATTCTAAACTTAAAGAAATATTTAAAAATATTAAGAATAGTAAATAATTTTCTAGTATATTGATGATGTTATAATAATGAAGTTATGATTACAAAATCTATTGATGAAACTATATCTTTAGGAGAAAAATTAGGTAGACTAATTCCCGTCGGAACAACAATTACTTTAAAGGGTGATTTAGCAGGGGGGAAGACAACTTTTACTAAGGGAATTGGAAAAGCATTAGGAGTCACTCAAATAATCAATTCACCAACTTTTACAATATTAAAAATATATAAGGGAAATGTTCCACTCTATCATATTGATGCTTATAGGTTAGAAAATAACAGTTATGATTTAGGCATGAATGAATTTGAAGACGATTGCATTACTGTAATTGAGTGGCCTGAATATTATCAAGATTATTTGCCAAATGATTATATTGAAGTTGAATTTAAATATATTGATGATAATACAAGAGATATAACTTTTAAGAGTCATGGAATAAAATACGAAAATATAGTAAGGGAGATTCAATGTTAACACTTTGTATTGATACCTCGTATAAATATTTAACTTGTGCCTTAATTGAAGATAATGAACTTTTGGCATATGTTTCTGAACTTTGTTTTAAAAAACAATCTGAAGAATTGTTTAATAAATTAAAACAAATATTTAAAGAAGCAAATATAAACCAACAAGAAATTGATTCGATTTGTATTTCAAAAGGGCCTGGTTCTTATACTGGTGTTAGAATTGCTATGACACTTGCCAAAACCATAGGTGAAGTATTGCCGTGTGATGTATATACTATATCTACTTTAAAATTATATGCTTCAAATAATCCAAATACTATGGTTATTATGAATGCTCGAGCAGATAGAGCATATGTTGGTATATATAATCAAAGTGAAACTATTGTTGATGATTATATTTCAAATGTTAATGAAATTGATAAGTCTACTTACAATGTTGTTGGAGATGGTTCGCTGATTGGGGCGTGCGATTATTATCCAAATATTGCAGAAGCATTTTTAAAGACAAAGGAATATTGGGAAAAAGTTGATGATATTGCATACTTGGTTCCAAAATATCTTAAAGAAAGCGAGAGCTACTTGAAATGATTGAATTGATGAAAATTGATGACTTAGATCAAGTGCTTGAAATTGAAGAGGCATGCTTTGAAGATCCTTGGCCAAGGAAATATTTTGAAGATGAATTAAATAAAAATGATTTATGTAGGTTATTTGTCGAAAGAAACAAAGATACAAATGAGATTATTTCTTTTGGTAGTGAATGGTTGATGTTCGAAAATTGCGATATTGTAAAAATCGCTGTTAAACAAGCATATCGAAGAAAAGGTTATGGCAAAAGAATGCTTGATAAATTAATTAAATCTGCACGTGCTGATGGTTGTGAATATGCTCATTTGGAAGTTCGTTGTAATAATGAAGCAGCCATAAATTTATATAAAAATAATGGTTTTGAAATAGTTCGTACAAGAAAAAACTATTATGCTAATGGTGATGATGCTTTTGATATGATAAAAAATGTTTATTCAGGTGGTGCTAAAAAAATATTAGCAATTGAATCAAGTTGTGATGAAACAGCGTGTGCCATCGTTGATGAAAATTTAAATGTATTGAGTTCAGTTGTTACTTCGCAAATTGATGTTCATGCACGTTTTGGAGGTGTTATTCCAGAAGTTGCTTCTAGAATGCATGTTGAACAAATATCTACTATAGTAAAATCTGCAATTAAAGAAGCGAATGTGGATATGGACGACATAAATGCTATAGCATATACAATTGGGCCTGGATTAATTGGCTCATTACATGTTGGTGCAATTGCAGCTAAATCTCTAGCTTTTTTCTACAACAAACCATTAATTGGTGTTCATCATTTAAAGGGCCATATATTTGTTAACGAAATGATAAAGCCTTTAAAATATCCAGCGATGGCCTTAGTTGTCTCTGGTGGTCATACAGAATTAGTTTATATAAAAGATGATCAAAATTTCAAAATTATCGGAACAACTCTTGACGATGCTATAGGTGAAGCATATGACAAAGTCGCAAGAGTAATGCATGGCCAATATCCTGGTGGGCCATTTATTGATAAATTAGCTAAAAACGGCAAGCCAAGTTATACTCTTCCAATGCCAAAAGTTGATGGTCTAAATTTTTCTTTTTCTGGATTGAAAAATGCCGTATTTCAATTAGTAAAAAAAGAAGAATCACAAAATCATCCTATCAATAATGAAAATTTAGCGTGTTCTTTTCAAGAAATTGCATTAGGCTTGTTAATTAAGAAAACCAAAATAGCCTTGCAACAATATAATTGCAACACCTTACTTATAGCTGGAGGTGTAGCATGTAATTCTAGGTTAAGGGAATTGATGAGTGAAAACTTCAAAGATATTGATTTAGTCTTGCCACCATTAAAATATTGTACGGACAATGCTTTGATGATAGCGTGTGCCGCAATGCATTACTATAAGAATAAAAAATTCGTTGATTTAGATGCACCTAGTATGTCAACAATGTCGATTGAAGATTAGTGAATAATTTGAATTTATTCACAAATTATATTTAATATATTATAATTTGTTTGTGAAAAATATATCTAAAGCAACCCTTCAAAGATACCCGGTATATTTGAAGGCATTAAGAAAATTGTTAGACGAAGGCAAGAAAAGTGTTATGTCTTCGGAACTATCTAGTTATGTCGATATTAAATCAACGACGATTCGTCGTGATTTTTCTCTAATTGGTCAACTTGGTAAGCAAGGATTTGGCTATGATGTTGAAGAATTGATTGATATTTTTTCTAAACAACTTGGAGAAGATTACGATGAAAAAATGATTTTAATAGGTGTTGGTAGACTTGGAACAGCTATTTTGAATTACAACAATTGGAATCATGTTGCTGGAGAAATTGTATGTGCTTTTGATGTTAAACCAGAAGTAAGAAATAAAGAACCAAAAGTTAATGTTCCTGTATATCATATAAATGAGTTAAGACATCGAATTCCTAAAGGCTGCGAAATTGCAATTTTATGCATTCCTAGTGGTGCTCAAGAAATTGTGAATGAGTTACATTCATTAGGAATAAAAGGGATTGTTAATTTTACTAGAGAACATTTTGTCTTACCAGAAGGAATGATAAAGAAAGATGTTGATGTTGTATCAACTATTCAGGAATTAGTTTTTGAAGTTAATTCATTGAAAAAGTAGGAGGATAAATTATGGATTTGTATTTTGCTAGAGAATTGTACGAGATGTCAATTAATGGATCACAAATGGAACTTGATCAATTAGATTATATTTCGGTAGAAGGATGGATTAGAACTAATCGTGATAATGGTTCTGTTGGTTTTATTGAACTAAATGATGGAACATATTTTAAAAATATTCAGATTGTTTATACTCCTAATTTATCTAATCATAATGAAGTATCAAAGTTGCTTACTGGTTCTTCGATTAATGTAATTGGAAAACTTGTTTTAACACCTGAGAATAAACAGCCTTTTGAAATCCAGGCAACTTCTATTGAAATTGAAGGATTATCTGATGAAACATATCCACTTCAAAAAAAGAGACATACTTTTGAATTTTTAAGAGAAATACCACATCTAAGACCACGCACTAATACTTTTATGGCAGTGTTTAGAGTTAGATCTGTATTAGCTATGGCAATTCATGAATTTTTTCAAGACCAAGGTTTTATATATGTTCACACTCCGTTAATAACAGGAAATGATGCCGAAGGTGCTGGTGAAGTATTTACTGTAACAACACGCGATGACAATAAATATGATGAAGATTTTTTTGGAAAGCATGCTTCTTTAACTGTTTCTGGGCAACTGCATGTAGAAGCTTTTGCAATGGCTTTTAGAGATGTATATACATTTGGACCAACATTTAGGTCAGAAAACTCTAATACCAAAACTCACGCATCAGAATTCTGGATGATTGAACCTGAAATTGCTTTTGCAGATTTGGAAGATGATATGCAACTAATCGAAGATTTGGTTAAATATTGTATTGAATATGTTAGAAAAGAGTGTCCAAGAGAAATGGAATTTTTCAATTCTATGATTGATAACACTTTGTTAGAGCGTTTAGATAAAGTATATAACTCAAACTTTAGAAGAATGCCATATTCTGAGGCAATTGAAATATTATTGAAAGCACCTGTTAAATTTGAAAACAAGGTATCTTGGGGCATGGACTTAAATACTGAACACGAGAGATATTTGTGTGAACAAGTTGTTAATGGACCAGTATTTTTGACTGATTATCCAAAAGATATTAAAGCGTTTTATATGAGACAAAACGATGACGGTAAAACTGTAGCTGCTTGTGATTTATTAGTTCCACATGTCGGAGAATTAGTCGGTGGCTCACAACGTGAAGAAAGATTAGATATTTTGGAAAAACGTATGGACGAGTTAAATATGGATAAAGAAGGATATCAGTGGTATTTGGATCTTAGAAAATATGGTGGTTGTAAACATGCTGGCTTTGGTTTGGGATTCGAAAGGATGGTTATGTATTTGACAGGAATGGAAAACATTAGAGATGTCCTTCCATATCCTAGAACCCCAAATAATTTAATATATTAAAATGATTATTCAGATTTCTAATGGCACCATGTATTTTGGTGCCAATGATGTTTTTAGTAATATTGATCTCACTATCAATGAAAATGAAAAGATTGCTTTAGTGGGTCGCAATGGAAGTGGTAAAACCACTCTTTTAAAGATTCTGACTGGTGAAGAAGAACTGCAAGATGGCCAAGTATTTAAGAATGGAAAAATAACTATTTCTTATTTAAAACAAAATGCTCTAATTAATTCGAATAAGACTGTAAAAGAAGAATTTAATGAAGTTTATAAAGATTTAATAGAAAAAGAAAAGAAACTAGATGAATTATCTGAATTGATGAAAAATTGTTCTGATCAAAAGCTTATTGAACAATATTCCGCTTTACAAGATGAGTTTAAACTTGCGGGTGGCTATTCGTATAATTCGGAAATGATGAGTGTGCTTTCAGGCTTTGGTTTTGAACAAGATGACATAAATAGAAATGTTTCTAGTTTTTCAGGTGGAGAAAAAACTAAAATTGCTTTTGCGAAGTTGCTTCTTTCGAAACCTGATTTATTGTTACTAGATGAGCCAACTAATCATTTGGATTTAAAGGCAATTGAATGGTTAGAAAATTATTTATCAAAATATAAAAAAGCTATGATAATTGTTTCACATGATAGAACTTTTTTAGATAAAACCGTTAATATTGTTTATGAACTAGAATACGGAAGTATTAAAAAATATGTCGGCAACTATACTTCTTTCGTTGAACAAAAAAAGAATGATTTTTTGCATCAAGAAGCCGCATATAAAAGACAACAAAAAGACATTAAACGATTAGAAGAACTAATAGATAAATTTAGATATAAGAAAAATAAGGCTGCCTTTGCGCAATCTAAGATTAAATATTTAGATAGACTTGAAAGAATAGATGATCCAAGAAAAGCTGACACCAAAGCTTTCAAAGCTAAATTTATTTGTGGTGTAAAAGGTGGCAGGAATGTTCTAAGCTTAGATCGTTTCAAAGTTGGTTATAATAAGCCTCTTTTTGAAGTTTCTTTAAATATTGAAAGAGGAAATAGAATTTGTGTTATGGGAGATAATGGTACTGGAAAGTCCACTTTATTAAAAACAATAATTGGTGAAATTGAGCCATTAGATGGTTATATGAATTTTGGGCATCAAATTGAAGTGGGATATTTTGATCAAACTTTAGCAAATTTTCATAGTGGCAATACAGTTCTTGAAGAATTATGGAATGATTATCCTGATTTAGATATGTTTAAAATACGATCTACTTTAGGTGCCTTTCTTTTTACAGCTGATGAAGTTTTTAAAGAAGTAAATGTGCTATCTGGTGGCGAGAAAGTAAGATTATCTTTAGCTAAGTTGATGCTCAAAAAGTGTAATTTTCTAATTTTGGATGAGCCAACAAATCATCTAGACATAATTTCAAAAGAAGCATTAGAAAATGCTCTTAATGAATATGATGGTACAATACTTTTTGTTTCTCACGATCGCTATTTTATAAAGAAGATTGCGACATCTTGTTTGGTGATAGATGATAATAAAACGATATATTATGAAGATGGATACAAGGATTACATTGATGCTAAGAGTGTTGCTATAGAGAATACTGAAGATAAAAAAGAAAAGGAACCAATAGTTTTAAAAGAGTTGAAAAAGAAGCCAAAGTATAATATAAAAAAATTAGAAATCGAAATATCTTCTATGGAAGAGTTGTTAGAAGAAAAAAGAGCTCTTAGATTTGAACCAGAATTTTATCAAGACATGAATAAAATGAAAGAATTAGATGATGAAATAGATGATATTCACAATCAAATACACTCTTTAGAACAAAAATGGGAAGAAGCAATGTTGTTCGAAGAAGAAAAGAATAGTTAGGAGGATTTTTTATGTTAGATTCGTTTTTAAAATCAAGATTAGAGCATGCTATAAAACTTTGCAAAGATTTAAGAAAAACATATGATTATGTATCTGTTTTGGGCAGTGTTATTAATACAAAATCTATTGTTGTTTCAACACATTCAAATTTTGTAGATGAAGTTGATAATGAATGTGGTTTCGTTATTAAGTTATATAAAAATGGTAGATATTCAGAATACTCTTGCAATGATATTAAAGGTTTAAAAGCTAAAGATGTTGTTTCAGCGATTAAATTAAATAAACCCGTATCAGACAAATTTAAAGTAAAGATGTTAGAAGAAAAAAAATTAATTAAGAATTATCTTAGAGAAGATGAGTCTAGTATTTCTGATGAAGAAATACTATATAGAATGAAAAATGTTAAAAAACAATTAGAAAAACAAGATAATAGAATGATTAATTTTGTAAGTAGATACGTTAAAAGACAAACATCTAAAATCTTTGTATCTGAAAAAAGATGTCTAACACAGAAATATGATTGGATAAATGTTGTGCTTTCTCTTGTTGTTAGAGACAAAGATAATATTAAAGATAATTATAGTGCTCAGGGCGAAGCTAATTCTTTGCTTGCGCTAGAGAAGTATGAACATAATGCTTTAAAACAATTAGATTTGGCGATTAAATTGCTTGGTGCTAAACCTATTAAGCCTGGCAAATATGAAATTATTACTGATCCTTCTATTTCTGGTTTAATTGCGCACGAAGCTTTTGGCCATGGAGTTGAAATGGACATGTTTGTAAAAAATAGAGCAAAAGCAGTTGATTATGTTGGAAAATATGTTGCTTCTAAAATTGTCGATATGTATGATGGCGCATCTAGTTGTATTAGTGCTGCTTCTTATTTCTTTGATGATGATGGAGTTGAAGCACATAATACGCAAATTATTAAAAAAGGAGTTTTATTATCTGGCATTTCTGATGCTTTGAGTGCAATGGAATTAAACACAATTCCTACTGGAAATGGTAGAAGAGAGTCTTTCCAAAGAAAAGTTTATACACGTATGACCAATACTTGGTTTGGACCTGGAAAAGATAAAATTGAAGATATGATCAAATCTATTAAGCATGGTTATTTATTGTGTGAAACAAATAACGGAATGGAAGATCCCAAGAATTGGCAAATACAATGTACTGCATCTTATGGATTAGAAATAAAAAATGGTGAATTTACTGGAGAAATTGTCGCTCCTGTGGTTATTTCTGGATATGTCATTGATTTATTAAATTCTATTTCTATGGTTTCTGATAAAGTAACAATACATGGTTCAGGAATGTGTGGAAAAGGTCATAAAGAATGGGTTTATGTTTCAGACGGTGGTCCATATTTGAAAGCTGAAGCGAGGTTGGGATAATGAAAAAGAATGATATATTAAATTGTTTGAAGTCTTGCAAGGATATTGATGGATATGAATTATCTATTACAAGCAAAGATAGTAGAGAATTGTTTTATGTTTTGAAGCATCTTGAAATCAATCGTGCAGTTAAAACTACTACAACAACGATAAAAGTCTATGCCATAAGTAAAAAAGAAGGGACTGGCTCCTCTTTAATTACCGTTACCGCTGCCGATGATAAGGCTTCCTTAACCAAGAAGATTAAGAAGGCGATTGCCAAGGCCAAGAATAATAGAAATAATTATTATCCTTTGGCGAAAAAAACGAATAAGGCTAGCGTATCGAAAGAAAGCAAAAAAGATTTAAATGTTATTTGTAATAATATTGCGAAAGCTGTGTTTAAAGCGGACAAGTATAAAGATGGATGGATAAATTCAACTGAGATTTTTGTGTCTAAATATACAAATGAGTTTATAAGTTCAACAGGTATTAAACAAAAATCAAATTCTTTTAAAATCAATATTGAAATAATTCCAACTTGGTCTAATAAGAAAGAAGAATATGAATTATATAAATTTATCGAATCTGGAAAAGTTGATTATCCTTCCATTACAAAAGAGGTTGATGAAATTTTAACATTGGCTAAAGATAGATCTATTGCTAAGAAAATCGACGATGTTAAGCTTCCTAATGATTTATTAGTTTTGGTTAAAAATGATATGCGTGATTTATTAGTAAATAATTTAGCGAATAATATGTCTTATTATTCTAAATATACTAAAGTAAATCATTATGAGATAAAAGATGTTATATCTAAAAACAAATTTGATTTAACTATGAAACCTGACATTGCTGGCTGTGTTAATTCAAGAAGATATGATGATAATGGAGTTACTCTAAAAGCTAGAAAGATTATATCTAAAGGTATTGCGTGTGACAATTATGGCGATATTAGGTATGGACATTATCTTGGTGCTAAGAAAATTAGTGGAGATATTCCTTTATGCGAATTATCTTCTAAGGGTTTTGATTATAAAAAATCAAAGCATCTAATTATCGAAACATTTTCTTCTCCTCAACTTGACGAAAACATTGGCTATTGGGGAGGCGAAGTTAGGCTTGCGAGATACTTTGATGGAAAGAAATATATTCCTTTAACTGGTTTTTCAATTTCTGGTAATATATATGACGATTTAAAAAATATTAAATTCTCAAGTGAAAAAGTTACTTCATCATCATATAAAGGACCAAAATACTTCATTTTTGATAATATCAATATATTCTAGGAGTTCAAAATTATATGAGTCGTTTGATTTTATTTATAATAAAGATAATAGCTAAAGTTCATGACAAGATAATGCTTTTGAATGATTCACTAGGGTGGTCATTATCTGATAAATGGCTTCATTTTATTGTGATTGGCATTTTTGGTTTTTGTTTATTATTGGTTATTCAACCTTTATTTAAGTGGCTTTCAAGTCATAACAAAACAATTTTCATTTCCTTCATTTATGTTTTTACTGTTGTGGTAGTTGTTACATTTGCTATTGAAATAGGTCAAAAATATACTGGCTCTAGTGATATGGACTTTTATGATGTTGTTTCGGGCATTGCTGGATTTTTTGTTTTTTTCGTAGTGTATCTAGCTGGGTATTTGATTTTTAAACGATTAAAGCAAGATAATTCAAAAATCAATAATAATGATGAAAAGAGGATAAAATAATCCTCTTTTTTGTTATAATTATTATGCTTTATAAAAGGAGAGATTATTATGGCAAATTGCTTAGTTGCTCAATCAGGTGGTCCAACATCTGTTATTAATGCCACTGTTGCTGGCGTTGTTAAAGCTAATCAAATGAATCCTTACTATGATAAGGTGTATGGTGGCTTAAATGGTATTGAAGGAATACTAAAGGAGAGATTTGTTGATTTGACTGAAATGTCAGATATGGAAAACAATATTTTAAGACAAACTCCATCTAGTGCTTTAGGATCATGCCGTTATAAATTAAAAAGAGACAATGTTGCTGATTTTGAAAAATTATTTGAAGTTTTAGACAAATATAATATTGAAACAATGTTCTATACTGGCGGAAATGATTCAATGGATACTGTTGCCGCTTTATCACAATATGCTAAAGAACATGGCATTGAGAATCATAGATTTGTTGGATGTCCAAAAACTGTAGATAATGATTTGATGCACACAGATCATTGTCCTGGATATGCTAGTGCTGCAAAATTTATTGCTTCAACAGCACTTCATACTTGGCTAGATGTTAATGTGTACACTAGACAAGAAGTTTTCATTCTTGAAACAATGGGTAGAGATGCTGGATGGTTAGCTGCGAGTGCTTGCTTATCTGGCGTTGTTGATATTTGTATCTTACCTGAAGTTGATTTTGACAAAGAAATATTCCTTGGCGAAGTTAAGAAATGTATAGAAGAAAAGAATAAATGCTATGTCGTTGTTTCTGAAGGATGCAAATACGCAGACGGTACATATATTGCTGCAGGAGAGGCAAAAAATGATGGTTTTGGGCACGCAATATTAGGTGGTGCTGCAAATGCATTAAAGAATATGATTTTAGAATCAGGCACTGCTGAAAGATGCAAGGTTCAAGATTTATCAACAGCTCAAAGGTGCTTTGCAAGTGGACAATCACTTGTTGATGTTAATGAGTCTTTTGAGTTAGGAATGTCTGCACATATGCATTCTACTGATGGAAAGTTCACTGGAAAGATGGTTGGACTAGTTAGAAAAGATCAAGCTGAATATGATGTTGATTTTGTAACAATTGATGCTGATAAAGTTGCCAATTATGTAAAATCATTCCCAGCTGAATGGATTAAACCAAATTATAGAGGCATTACTCAAGAGGCTATTGATTATTTAAAACCTTTAATTGTTGGCTCCCCAGTTGTTATTTATGCTGATGGAGTTCCTGCATATGTTAAACCTTATTATATGAGATAATTAACATATATTATTAAATGATGGCCATATATCTATTGATATATGGCTTTTATTTTGTCTTGATTTTAGGGGCAGTTTCATTATCTGTGTGAACGGGTGCTATAATATAGTAATGAACGTGACGGATCCCATTAGTTCTGCAATTATAGCTGCTGAACTTGTAAGTGTTTTGGTATTGATTATTATTGGCACATCCATAATAATTGATAAAAACAAATCAAAAACTAATCGATATTTTCTTGGTTGTGTTATTAATACCATCATTATTCTTATATCTGATATTTTGAGTTATTCGTTTGATGGAAGCGTAACTTATAATACTTTACAATATATTACAAATTACAATACATTCATCTTTGGCGATGTTTTGATGATAGATTTTGTTTTGTATATGTATTCTTTTGTTAACGAAAGAACAAAAACAAGTAAGTTATTAATTTATATTTGTTTCCCAATTTGTATTTTAGATGCCATATTCGAAACATATGGTGCCTTAAGTAAAACAACATTTACAGTAATTGATGGAAAATTTATTCCAGGCGAATTGTACAGTATTTGTTTTATAACACAACTCCTTATTTTGTTTTTATGTCTTGTATATTTAATTATTAAAGTGAAAGATGTTGGATTTAAAACTTTAGCAATCTTTTTCCTTTATTATATTTTGCCTGTATTTTCAATTATTTTGATTCTTATTAACAATGATTTATCTTTTATATGTACCTCGATTGCTATCTCGTTTCTAATTATATATGTTGGTATTGAAAAAAGATCAAAAGAACAATTGATGTCTAATTTAATTAGGAGAGATGTTTTAACGGGTTTACCAAATAGAAATGCTTATGAAGAAATACTTGATAGCTTCATTAATGATTCTGATAATTTTAAAATTGGTATCATTTTTTCAGATTTAAATGGACTTAAAAAAGCCAATGATAACTTTGGGCATGCAGCAGGTGATGAATTAATTTGTAAATATTCAAAATTACTAACAAATATTTTTGGTGATAATAATTTTAGAATTAGTGGTGATGAATTTGTCACAATCTTTAAGAATATAGATGAAAGTGAATTTGAAGATAAAGTAAAAGAACTCGAAGAAATAGTTTTATCTAATGATAATATTTCTTCTTTTGGATTCGCATATGGAGACAGTAATAAAGTAAAAGATTTAATTATTTCTTCTGAAAAGAAGATGTATGATTATAAGGCTAGATATTACACTACATTCGGAATTGAAAGAAGAAGATAGTATAGTGAAAAATAGGGTTCACATAGAAAAGAATAGTTTAATTGTTTTGTTATGTTTAACATTGTTTTTTGTTTTTACTAAACATGTACATGCTGAAAATAACGATTTGGTTATTGAAGGGAATCCTCCTAGTACAGTAGCAAACTTTACTTATGATGGTTTAGAACATAGTTTGGTTGTTGGTGGAAATTTAAGAGTTAAAGACGATAATGGTATTATTGAATATTCTGTAAATGGTATCAATTGGGGTACTAGTATTGGGACAATCCATGATGCTGGAACTTATATTGTTGAATATCGTGGTAAAGATAATGATGGAAATATATTTGCTGGACCAATTAAAATTGGAACAGTTGTAGTTAGTCCTGCAAAAAACAGTTTTGTTCAAACTCCGAATATTGCAGATTCTTTTACCTATGATGGCCAAAAACATCCATTATTTTCTTCTCAAGGAACTGCCAAAAGCGGAAATGTTGAATATCACTATTCATTCAATGGTGGTGAGTATAAAATATCAACTTCTATTCCAGAAGTAAAAGATGCCGGAACATATAAAGTTTATTGTGAAACAGCAACTTTGGTTCCAAATTATGTTGGAGAAAAAACAGCAACTTCAACAATAATTGTTAATCCAAAACAATTAAATGATGTTGTTGTGACTGTTGGCGGGCCATTAACGTATAATGCGCAAGAACAAACGATCAATATTACCAATGTTACTTCAAGTAGCGCATTTTTAGTTAATAAAGATTATGAAATAGTAAATGATACAAATAAAGGAATCAATGCTAATGATTATGTTTTAAAGATTAAGGGAAAAGGAAACTATTCATTTAATGCAGAGGCGCATTGGAAAATAAATAAATTAAATATTACTGGTGGAGTAGTTGAACTTGGTCCTGAATTATTTTTTACCGGTAATGAACAAACACAAACTATTCAAACTGTAAAAAAAGATTCTGTAGTTTTGAAAGAAACAGATTATGTTGTTTCAAATAATAAACAAAAAAATGCAAGTAGTTATACTTTGACAGTATCTGGTAATAATAAAAATACTACTGGTTCTATAGATAAGAATTGGACAATTAAACCTCTTAATATAAACAATGATAATGTTGAAGTTGTTTTGGGGCCAACATTAACTTATAACGAAAAGGAACAAACTCAGATAATTGCAGCAGTTAAAGTTAAATCGACAGGTGCTGTAATTAATCCTAATTGTTATACTGTTGCTAATAATAAAGGAACAAATGCTAAAAATTATACTCTAGTAATTAATGGCAAAGAAGATGTAATTGGAAGAATAGAAAAAGAATGGGAAATATTGAAAAAAACTGTGACTGGTACATGGTCTGATAATGCCTTTACATATGATGGAAAAGAACATTCGGTGTATTTAAAAAATTTGCCAAGTTGTGCGAAGGCTACTTATTCTGGAAATAAAGCAACAAAACCAGGAGAATATACTGCGAAGGCAACTATTACCATATCCGGAAATGATAATTATATAGCTGGGAGCGTTCCTCAACTTGATTGGTCAATTAGTAAGATAAAGTATGATATGTCAAAAGTTAAGTTTGAATCAAAGACTTTTGCATATGATGGAAAAGAACATGCGATTACCATTACTGGTGAGTTGCCAAAAGGTGTTATTGTTCAATACAAAGATAATTCTTTAACAAAAGTTGGAGAAAAGAAAGCCACAGCTATTTTTATTGGCGATGATATGCACGAGCCAATACCAAATATGTATGCGCAAATAAAAGTTTTAAACAATCTTATTAAAAAGCCTAAAAAAGATACAACGATATTTATTGAAAACGGAAAAGTGCAAACATATAATATTGCGCAAAATGAATACTATACTTTTACTGGCAACAAAGCAATAAAAGCAGGCAAATATAAAGTTAAGATAAGTTTGATTGATAAAAATGAATGGCTATGGGAAGATGAAACATCAGATGATTTATCATATGATTTTATAATACGAAAAAAGCAAATAAAGTGTGATGAGATAGTTGCCACAGATGATGTTAATGGTTTTGATCCATCAGCTACATTAAGTGTTTTATATACTGAAAGAAAAGATAACACTGATTATAATCATTTAGCTAATATTGATTCTGTATTAGGGCCACATCAAGATTTAAATTTTGCTTATCTTGTGAAAATTATTGTTGATGATAGAGAAGCAAGATTAGATGGTGAAGCTAATCTTGAATTAAATATCCCTAATAAGTTTAAAGGATTAAAGTTTAATGTAATTAATGTTCAAAACAGGAGTCTATTTGAACAAATTGATTATTCATTATCTGATGATGGCACAAAGGTTAAATTACAATCAAATAAATTAAATGAATTTGTATTTTTAGATAATGGGAATGGCAATAAAGTTCATTTTGCAAAAGCTTATATAATTATTGCTTATATAGCTGCAATATGTATTGCTTATTTTCTATTAAAAATTAGAAAAGTTAATAATCTTATCATTATAATGATTGTGTATATTGTTTCATATTTAATAACTGGTTTATATATTAAATGTAAGGTTTGTGTTATTTTAGATATTTTAGCAATATTAGTTCTATTATCTTCTATTTTTCTATATAGAAAATACATAAAAGTAAAGAATGAAAATAATGAAGAAACTAACAGCACTAATGATACATATATTAATAATGAGTAATTTTAAATAAATAAATTTGATAAAAGTGTTGTTACACTTATAAAAACATTACAAAAGGAGATGATTTATTTATGACAAGAAATAATGATTATTTACAAAAATTGAGAGAGGAATATAGAACATTATCTAGAAAACTTGACGAATTATCAGATGATGAACTTAGTCAAGTAACTGGTGGCAAAAGTTGGGATGATTTTCTTAAAGAAATTCAAGGACATTGTTCTAGTTTTTCTCCTAATGTAGAAGGCGCCGATGCTATGTGTTTGACTTGCAAGTATTTTATTGCTGGTTCTGGCTTTATTACCGCATCAGCTGGATGCAAATTGGGAAATAAACCAAATTTATAATATAATCACTAAAAATATTATTTCATTAGTGATTTTTCTTTTAACAATATTTTAATTAAATATGTTGTGACTTTTTTTGAATTTTCTGACATGGTAGGAACGCTTGATAGTGATGTTACGATAAATGGAAACATTCCATTTAATCCACCGTTTATTTCGTTTATACCATGTTTTTTTAATAAATCTGCATAATTGTTTAGAAATAATTTAAATTCTTCATCAGAAATGTTGTTTGCATAATCTTCAAATGCTTTTCTTAACACCTCAACTCTTTTTAATGGTTTTCCATCAATGAATTTATCGTTGTCAATCATCCAATGCATTATATCGTGTTGTCTTAAAGCTACAGCATCAGCTTTTATTACTCTTTTTTCTCTTGAACTAGAAAATATAGTTCCAAATATATCAAATTCTGGAATGATTTTTACAAACTTTCCCTGTAAGGTTTTAAAATTATCGTGATAATTTTTTGGCATTATCTTTGGATTTAATCCTGGACCATCATTAGAAAATACTTTAATAATATTCTTGTGACATTGTGGATTCAATATAGCTGCATAACTAGCCATAGTGCCACCTTTGGAGTGCCCACCTACATAATATAATCTATCTTTTTTTATTGTCTTTTTTAAATATTTATCAGCATCTATATGCGATGCTGTCTTTTTATAAATTAACGAAAAACTTTCTTTCCAACTAGTAACGGTGTCTTTTGTGCCTCTATATACAATGTAACTAGTTTTGTTATCTATCCTTAATTCTCCAGCACAGAATAATTCATCTTTAGATTCGTCATCTATTAGTAAGAAGTTTGTTAAAATTGTGTCCTTATATCTATTAGATTTTGCCATTGCTTTTAGGACAAAAGGTGCACCAGCTATCAAACTTTTTGATTTATTTAATTCTTTTTCATCATTATCAAAAAATAACAAAGCTGCTAATTCTTTAATAGTATATTCTTTTTTGTATTTAAAATATTCATCAATATCGGAATAAAACATTTGGCAGATACATGCATTGTCAACCTCGTTAAAAGGTTTTTCTTTAAATGTATATTTACCATAATCATTTAAATAAGAAATAATGTTTTTCACCATAACAATATTATAATCACATGCGCTCATAATCTAATCATTTAAAGTTTTGTGTCTAATTCGGATGGCTTTATTTAATTAATCAAAAAGTGGGGGTATGATAGTTAATTTATAGTATAAAAATTATACTTTTAATAGATTTTAAAGCCTTTTTTAATAGTATTAATGATGTTTTTATTACAAAAATTCTTTATATGAAGTAAAATATTAGTAGATTTATTATTGATTTTTGCGTGTTAGGGGGTTCTGTATATGAAGAAAATATTAACATTGTTATTAACACTATTCATGGCGGTTGCTTTAGTTGGTTGTGATTTCAAAAATGAAGAAACACCTACTATAGATGAGCCTCAAACGGAAGAACCTGTTGTTGTAGGCGGATATCAAGAAGTAGAAGATAAAAACTTAACACCCGATTTAATAGAAATGTTTGAAAAAGCTTTTGATGGTTTTACAGGTGCTAGTTATACGCCAGTTATGTTAGAGGCAACTCAAGTTGTAGCTGGTACAAACTATAAATTTATGGCTGATGGTTTCAAAACAACTAATCCAATGATTCAAGGATCATATTATGTGTATGTTAATAAAGACTTACAAGGAAATATTTCTTTATTAGACATAGAAGTAATAGAAGAACATGAAATAAAAGAATTTAAACCTGAAGTTGAATTAGATACTGAATTAAATAAAGATTTAACTAACATGTCTTTTTGGGTAGTGTTCTATGACCAATACGGTAATGTACTACAAAAAGAAGCATTAAAGTATGGAACAATTCCTACTTTTAAAGGTTCTTATCCAGAAGGTTTTGATTCTTGGGATAAAGCATTAACTGCAATTAAAGGTAATACTTATATACGCGCATTGTGTCACGAAGTAAAACCAAAAAATAACACACCAATTCCCGAAGAAGATAATACTCTTCATAAAGGAAACATAATATGTATACCATCTGAAAACCTTGGATATAAATATTATTTTGTTTTAAAGATTGATGGAGATGAGGCAACATTGGTAAATCTTGATTATAAAGCTGAAACAAAATTTTCAAATAGTAATAGCGACAAATATGCAGGCTCTTTATTAGATATAGCTTGTAATACTACTTTTTATGGGGGATTATCATCAACTTTGCAAGATGCAATTGTTGAAAAAACTATTAGTTTAAATCAATACACATATGATGATACTAATTATGATCAAGATACGCACCCTTTTGAAGGCGAACTTTCATCAAAAGTAACGTTGGGTACTATTGATAGAAAAGTTTATGCATTAGATATTGAAGACATTGAAGGATATTTTAGTTCAACGCACTCAATAGATGATATATTAGAAATTACTAATGAAAAAGTTTGGTTAAGATCTATTGCTGATGATGACCTTAAATCATGGTATATATCAAATGCAGCTATAGAGGTAGATTATCGTTCAAAATGGCTTCCTCCTTTACCTTTTGATGTTGAAAAATCAGTTAGACCATCATTGGTTTTAGATTTAACAAAAGATATTGATTATGAGAAAAAGACTAGAGTTAAAATATCGTCTTTCTCTGATGATTTATTCGCAAGTGCATATGCAGATAAAGGAGACACAGTTGTTGATTTAAATTTCTATTCTGGTAGTGATTTGTCAACATTTATAGAATTATCAAAAGGATTAAATATTTTTTATATGTTAGAAACTGATGGCCAATTTGTTCCTGTTTTTGTTGCTACTGTTAATCAGATATTAGGAATATTTAATCATAATGAACTAATTTCTATTGAAAAACAATTATCTGAGGACATGAGAGTAGAGTATGATCCAGATGATTACGATGATCTTGCAACAACTTGGACAGATATTAATTGGGATGAAATAACTTCCGATTATGATAGCAGAATGATTTCCGAGCTAATTTGTTCTCTAAAGGTAATTGATGATTATTACGATGCTAATTCAGCAGTATATGACATAATAATAAATAAAATGAAACCATATTTTGTAACTTCAGATTTAAAAGTAACTGATAATATAATAATTCGCATACTAAACTGATAAAAACCATGCTTTCCATTTAGATATTATTGATTGTTTGATTGTGAAAAAACAATTTATCACATATTTTGAAAATCCAAATACAATTAATGAATAACTACTTCACCTATTTGATAGAACATATTCTTTTATATGACCGATGTAGTTGATATACTATTAAACTTTTTCTTATTATTAAAAACTGTCCAATAGCATATTGACTTCTTCTTAACTCGTTTATATTTCTAATTATTTGTGTTGATGATTATAAATGTTGGTTTCATAAAAAAGTCTTCCTTGAGTAATATTACATTAACACAAGAATGTTTTAATAAAAGTATTTTAGATGCTGTTTTAGTTGAAGCAAATAGAAAGCGTTGTTAAATGATGCTAATTATAATATTTGGTGTATACTTTATTTAGGGTAAAGAGGTAAATATTTATGATTGACACAAAAGAAAAATATGGTTTAGAAATATCTCATGCAATTGGCTTATTTACTTGTATGATTTTGGTAATAATACAATTGGTTTTATATTTGGCGCAATTATTTAATGTTGGGAGTATTCAAGAAACAATCCTTCCAATTATATTTATTGGATTGTTGATAGGATTTGCTTATTATGCTTTGATCGGTTATAAAAAACCTCATGGTAATTCGTTTAAATATTTAATTTTATTTTATGTTGCATTATCGTGTTTTTTACAAATTTATCAAGCTTCACTATATCCTTTGTCAGTTAGTATTTTTGGAATGATAAAATTAATTGCTTTAGCATATGTCTCAGGAAGGCTTAATCGTATTGAACAAAACAAATATATATTAGGTGCTATTTTACTAATTGATTTAGGATTTGATGTTTATAATTTAGATTTTTTTATTTCTATTAATTTATTAAATATTAATACTTTCTTTAGTAGCATTTCATCATTATTATTTTCTTCAACCATAGCTTTAGCATATTTTACAAGAG
>JAZUIZ010000003.1:0-3665 GCA_045642525.1 Erysipelotrichaceae bacterium | reverse complement strand
ACAAAGTTCTTCTTAATCTTTTCTTCTTCAAGCATCTTTACTTTAAAATCTTCACTATAGCATTTCTTTAAAGTTACACTTGATTTAACAACGGAAGCTTTTAATCCTTTAATATCGTTACAAGAATATTCACTATATCTTCCATTCTTATAAACTTTAATAACAAATCCACATTCTTTATCAATATCATCTACTGCTGTAGAGTGAGTAGAAACTAATACTCTTTTCATTGATGTGAATGATCCAAGAATTGAAGCATAATCAAAAGACTTCATTAATTCTTTTTGAAGTTTTTTTGCATCCAATATTCTACTTTTTAAAAAACTATTTAACATTATTTACCTTGTATGATATAAAACGTACCTTGTCGATACATCTATATCTTTCCTTTCTAGCCTTTGATAGGATAAAGTAGAAACCTTACACTTTGATTGTTTCTGTAGTTTATCTACTTTAAGGAGAGTAAGTCTATGGGTTCTTATTTATTTGGTTATGGCTGGATAGGTTAGGATATCTTTATGTCTCGCAAGTTTACAAGATAAGATCACCCCTAGATTAGACAAGGTTTCTAGAAAGGTGGTCTTTTTTATGACCTATACAGTTGGCATAGATATAGCCAAATATGAACATGTCGCCAGTATCTCCAATTCCAAAACTGGAGAATTACTAGTAGACTCACTGCATTTCGATAATAATCTCAAAGGTTTTAAACTATTATTATCGAGTTTATCTAAGTTAAATAAAGATAAAGTGATAATAGGTTTTGAATCAACAGCTCATTATCATGAATCATTATTTAACTATCTAACAAAGAAGAACTATAAGTGTTTTCTCATCAACCCTTATATGACTTCTAAGTTTAGATCAATTTCATTAAGAAACGCTAAAAACGATAACATCGATTCAAGAGCGATTTCTTATTTTTTATCGTTTAATCTTAATTCTTTAAAGAGCAATGAGTTTATCATTAATGATCTTAAAGAAAGTTGTCTTGAACGTCATTCTTTAATGGAGGAGAAAACAAGATATAAGATTCAATTACTTACATATCTTGATAAGGTATTCCCTGAACTTGAGACCATAATCGGCAAACAAAGCATTCATTCGAGCGCTATAAGAGCCATTTTAAAGGAATATTCAAGTGCTAAAGAAATATCAGAAGTAAGAATTGACAAACTCATTTCTATATCTGATAAAGCCTCTAAAAAGAAATATTCACATTTAAAAATCCAAGAAATCAAGGAAAAATCTAAATCATCTATTGGTTACTATTCATCATCAATCGGTTTAAAAATCAAACACACAATTGAATCGCTTGAAGAAACAGAAAGGCAGATAGATGAAACCGAGAAAACTATAACATCACACCCGATAGTTATAGATTCTCCCCTTTATAAGATAAAAGGGATTAATTCCGTTGAGATTGGGTACATCATGTCTGCCATTATTAGTATAAAACGATTTTCTAGTCCAAACAAATTAATAGCATATGCAGGTTTAGATCCAAAAGTTAGACAATCAGGCACATGGAGTGCTTCAACAACTAGGATGTCAAAACGTGGAAATAAACTCTTAAGATACGCCTTAATTTGGACGGCTAATAACATCAGAAAACATGATGGAGCGATGAAGGATTATTACGAGAAGAAAATATCTGAAGGCAAATCTCACTACAACGCTTTAGGGCACTGTGCAGCAAAACTATGCAGATACATTTTCTATATTCTTAATAATCCAGAAATAGATTTCAAGAATTAAACGATAACTTTTCAAAGAACAATTTTATTCACACAACTAAGATGAGAATAAACTTTTATTAAACTAATTTTTCAAATTAGTAATAAAACCGAGTTTTTATAGTGGTTTTATAGTCTATTTATTTATCACTTGACTTTTCATAGCTGGTCTCCTTAATGCATATTAACTATATCACTATATCGTGATATTGTCAATGTTAATGAAGTATCCCGTTATTTTCAATCAAAAAATCACAAACAAGAATTTGACTAATTCTTCTTTATACTAATTCCAATCGCCTCTCCTATTAACATACCTATACTAATTCCTAAACCAAGATTAATATGCAAAGAAGAAGCAATAGCTACACCAAGACACATTCCTATAGCTAAGCCTTCAGATAAATATGTTTTTTCATTATTATTGCTATTAGCACATATAATAGCTAAACTTATTCCTATGATGATAAATGGTAATGCAGCAGTAAGAAAATCTTTCATAAACTATCCTCTATAAATTCTAATGTTTTAGTTCAATGGTCTAAATAGTGTTGCCATATCAACCAAAACATCTGAGTATTTATCTTGTTTATTAGTATTAACAAAATAATCTAATGTTTTACTAGTTGCCATAACTCCATTAGCTACTATTGTTACAAATTCATTTGGAGTAAAATAGTTACTTTCTAGATATTTTTTAGTAAATTCTTCTGTTGTCTTTTTGATTAAATCGTAATCTTCTTGCTTGTAATCACCATTTCTTAGATTATTTGTGTAATCTATACATAAGTTTTCAAATTCTTCTATCTTCATATATTTAGCCCCTCTTTCTTAATTCTCTTTATTAATATATCTAGGATTATCTACTCTATTACTTCTAGATATAGCACCACTTGGACATACTAGGAAGCAAAGGAAACAGCCATAGCATTTCTTAAGGTCAAAAGACACTCTTCTTGTAGTTGGGTCAAAGCTTATTGCTTGATGTCCCCCATCTAAACAAGATACATAGCATCTACCACATCCTACGCATTTATTTAGATCATGTTTTGGATAGACTATAGTATTTCTATCCATCTTGTCGCTATCTACTACATAATCAATAGCTAAGCCTTTTATATCTTTAATAGATTTATAATTGTTTTTAGCCATAAAAGATTTTAATCCATTAATTAAGTGAGTAACAATATCATAACCATATTGCATAATAGCTGTTGTAACTTGTACAGATTCACATCCTAGTATTATGTATTGTAATGCATCTTTCCAAGATTCAATACCACCTATTCCTGATATACTAGTCTTTTCTAAATACTTATCATGTGCTAAATCTTCTATGAATCTTAATGCAATTGGTCTAATTGCACTTCCTGAATATCCACTAATCATAGTTTTTTCTAACTTTAATTCACTATAATCATTAATATCAAAATCAGTAATACTCTTGATAGTATTAATTGCTGCAATACCATCAGCACCAGCATCAATACATTTATGGGCATAGTCAGATATATCAGTAATGTTTGGAGTTAGTTTAGCTAAGATAGGAATACTTGTTCCTCTTCTTGCTGCTGCTGTGTATCTATAACAAAGATCTAAACTTTGTCCAATATCTATTCCTGTTTCTTTTTCTTCCATGTTAGGACAAGAGAAATTTAATTCAATAGCATCAGCTCCTGCTTCTGCTACTTTTCTTGCTATATCTTCCCATTCTTGTTCATTTCTACCCATAATAGAAACAATTAATACATTATTAGGATAATTCTTTTTTAATTTCTTGAATATTTCTAAATTCTCTTCTAGTGTTTTCTCTGATAATTGTTCAATATTCTTGAATCCACAAATATAATTATTATCAGTCTTTAAAGCAGTAAATCTAGGTGAAGCTTCTTTAATATTAATTAATGATACTGTTTTATATACAGCTCC
>JAZUIZ010000002.1:0-26698 GCA_045642525.1 Erysipelotrichaceae bacterium | reverse complement strand
AGTTTATTAGGACGGCAATCCCAATAAACCTGCATAGGTAATCAGAGTACCTACACATTGCGTTAAGCAAACCACAAATAAATTTTATCTATTGTTTATATTATTTACAAGCAAACTATTTAGATAAATAACGCTGTGCAGGGAAAATATCTCACGGCGTTATTTTCTTTATAGGAGGAACTAATATGTTTGTGTATTCAGATGTAAATGGCTTTAATAATTATCTATTAGGTATTTGTAGGAATAAGGAACTTGAACTAAATGATTCTCAGATTAGCGTAATCGATTCATTTTCTTACATAATAGATAATCTTGTTAAGTTGAAGAGGAAAGGAATAGTAATTGATTTTACAAATGATGGTATGTGCGAGCAATTTATTAGAATGTTTAAAAAGGATATTCATACAACCATTGACCATATGAACTATTTTATTAAGAAATATGAAAAGGTACTAAATGGTAGTGTTGATTTCTATTATTTTCTTACATCATTAAATACCGTGTTTGGAATTGATTTAGCGTTTGATTCTGAGTTTATTAAAAATCAAGAAAACAGGAAATACATTATATATCCAAATAGAATTAAGGTTTTAGCTCATTTGAACGATCTATGTAGTAGAAGATATATCAAGGATAGTGAAATTGGTGAAGAAAACCTTAAAAAATCTGGAATTTATTTCATATATGGAAATGATTCAAAAATAGACTATATAGGCAAAAGTGCTTCTTCAGTTATTAGAAGAAGCTTAGAATCTGTTAAAGAAAGGGGATTATATGACTTTAAAAAGATTGAATACAGATTTACTCAACCATCTAATTGTGGAATATATGAAGCATATTATATTGCTAAATATAAGCCTAAGTGTAATGTTGATATGATCTATGAAGATGAAACAGATATTTACATAAGAAAGCTTGATGTAGGGTTAGTTTTAGATGAAAAACTATATACTGATGAACAGTTCTATTGCTCTTATACTGATGTTAAGCCAATAACTGTAGATGAATATATAAATAATCCTAGTAAATATGAAATATGTAATATGAATGCTAAAGGTAATAAGGAATATATGGTTAATTACTATCCTAAACCACTAATAATAACCTCTAATACCTCAAGATACTATTAAATACTAATTAATATAGTGATAACTAATAGACATGGAATATTTGCACATAATTAAATGTACTATAAGGCAAAACAGAAATTGTTGTCGAGAGTATAAGTTCGTTTTTATCAAGAGGATTAAAAGTTGCATATGCAATATCTCGTAAAGAAGTTGTTGTTGAATTAACATTTCGTTTTCAAAAAATATTTAATAAAGCAAAAGTTATTGGTGTGTATGGTGGACATCATGATGATATTATTGGGGATTTAATTGTTTGTACGACACATCAATTATATAGATATCACAAAACTTTTGATTTATTAATAATCGATGAAGTTGATGCATTTCCGTTAAAAGGAAATGAAACATTAATGAATATTTCTTTAAACAGTGCGAAAGGTAATATTATTTTTTCAACCGCTACAATAGATTCTAATTTGCAAAACATACTAAAAACTAGAAAATATAAAACAGTGTCTCTTTTCACTAGACCTTCTAAAAAACCATTAATTGTGCCAAAAGTAATTTACTCTCCAAGATTTTTATGCATTGTTTATTTGTATAAAATATTACATTCAATGGCTAACCAATGTATTATTTTTGTGCCAAATAAAAAAATGTGTAAAAATTTTGGGACATTATTTAAGAAGTTTTATTCTTGTACATATGTTTATTCCGATTTGGATGATAGAAACACAAACATCAAGGATTTTAAAGATAAAAAATATAAATATATATTTGCAACTACCGTTCTTGAAAGAGGTGTAACAATTAAGGATGTAAATGTAATTATATTAAATTTTGATAGAATTTTTGATAAATCAAGTATTATTCAAATGCTTGGAAGAGTTGGAAGAAATTATTTAAATCCATATGGAGATGCATATATATTCACTAATCATTATGACAAGAATATTATTTCATCAATAAAATATTTGAAAGAAGCTAATAATTATTTATGAAATGTTTGTATTGTGATGAACAAATAAATAAAATATCTTTTAATTCATTGTTCATTGAAAAAGATTTTTTATGTTTAAATTGTCGTAAACAATTATTGATAAAAAAGAAAACAATAAAAATTAACGATTTAAAAATTGAAACATTTTATGAATATGATGGAATGTTTAAAACTTTATTAATTCAATATAAAGAATGTTATGATGAAGCTCTTATGGACGTTTTTTTATACAATCTATGTGCTTATATAGAATATAAATACCATGGATATAAATTATTGTTTGTTCCAAGCAGCAAAGAGAAGTTATCTCAAAGGGGTTTTAATCATCTTGAACTAATGTTTAAAAATGTAAAACTTAAAAGAACCGATGGTCTTAAAATGATTGAAGATATTTCACAAGAAGGCAAAAATCATAACGAACGAACACGTATGTTAAACAATTATGTCTATGATGGAGAATTCGTTAATAAAGTTTTAATAGTTGATGATGTTTTAACCACAGGTTCGTCAATATATGGCGTTTATAATGCGATAAAATCACATTCAAATGAGGTAAAAGCATTATCTTTAGCAAGAAAAGAAAACGCTTTCATTAATAATAACAATTGTGTTAGAATTAAAGAAAGGAGAATAATCTGAATGCTAGGTAAAGTAAAAAGATTCAATAAGGTAAAGGGATTTGGCTTCATTACAGCAGAAGATGGCCGTGATGTCTTTTTCCATTATTCTCAGTTGCTTATGGATGGTTATAAAACCGTCGATGAGGGTGCACCAGTTGAATTCGAACTTGTAGAGGGCGATCGAGGGCTACAAGCTCATAACATAAAAGAGATCAAAGAAACAAATTAAGGTTAGCAAAATTGGAGCTAACCTTTTTAATGATATAATTATTTAGGAATTGGAGAAAATATGGGTTTAATTGATAAATTGTTTAATACAGATAAAAAAATTCTTGCTGAAATAGAAAAAGCTGTAAGACCGGTTGAGAGTTTTGCTGACCAAATGTCTAAATTATCAGATGAAGAATTGAAACATAAAACGATTGAATTTAAAGAAAGACTTGCTAATGGAGAAACATTGGATGACATAATGGCTGAAGCTTTTGCTGTTGCTAGAGAAGCATCAAAGAGAGTTATTGGTGAATATCCTTATTTTTGTCAGTTAGAAGGCGCATATGTTTTGCATAGAGGTGATACAGCTGAAATGAAGACAGGTGAAGGTAAAACTTTAACATCTGTTATGGCTGTTTATTTGAATGCACTAAGTGGCAAGGGTGTGCATGTAATTACAGTAAATGAATATTTGGCTCAAAGAGATAGTGAATGGATGGGCCAAATACATAGGTTTTTGGGTTTAACTGTAGGACTTAATTTAAGGTCGCTAACGCCTGCTGAAAAAAGAAAGGCGTACGAATGTGATATTACATATACCACAAATGCTGAAGTTGGATTTGATTATCTAAGAGATAATATGGTAACTCGTGTAGAAGACAGAGTTTTAAGAGAATTAAATTATGCTTTAGTCGATGAAGTTGACTCAATCTTAATTGATGAATCAAGAACTCCGTTAATAATTTCTGGAGGTCAAAGACAGACTGCTAATTTTTATATAAATGCAGATAGATTTGTTAGAAAGATACAAAATGATGTTGATTATGTGATTGATATTAAAGATCGAAATGTACAATTGACAGAAGAAGGTGTCCATAAAGCAGAAAAAGCATTTGGTGTTGACAACTTGTATGACATATCAAATACTTCACTTGTTCACTATATAAATCAAGCCTTAAAAGCAAATTATATAATGCATAGAGATGTTGAATATGTAGTCGAAGAAGGAGAAGTAATTATCGTTGATCAAAATACTGGACGTAAAATGCCTGGAAGAGAGTATTCTGATGGTTTGCACCAAGCAATTCAAGCAAAAGAAGGTGTACAAATCAAGCAAGAAACAACAACACTTGCAACTATTACATATCAAAATTTCTTTAGATTATATACAAAATTAGCTGGTATGACTGGTACAGCAAAAACGGAAGAAGAAGAATTTTTAGCAATATATAATATGCGTATTTGTGAAATACCAACAAATAGACCAGTTGCGAGAATTGATTATCCTGATTTAATATTTGGAACAAAGAAAGCCAAATATAACGCATTGTTAGAAGAGGTAAAGGAATTATATGCAAAAGGACAACCTGTTTTGGTTGGCACAATTTCTGTTGAAACATCAGAACTGATTTCAAAATTATTTAAACAAGCAAGAATTAAACATGAAGTTTTAAATGCAAAAAACCATGCTCGTGAAGCCGAAATTATTGCAAAGGCTGGAAAAGAGGGGTCTGTTACAATTGCGACAAATATGGCTGGCAGAGGAACAGATATTAAGCTTACAGAAAAATCAAAAGAATTAGGTGGGCTTGCAGTTCTTGGCTCTGAAAGACATGTGTCAAGACGTATTGACAATCAATTAAGAGGACGTTCTGGAAGACAAGGTGATCCTGGTTTTTCTAGATTTTATGTGTCTTTACAAGATGATTTAATGATTAGATTCGGTAGTGATAGAATCTCATCTATGTTTGCTCAACTTGGTGATATGGCTATAGAAAATAAAACTGTATCGAAAGCAATTTCTAGTGCGCAAAAAAGAGTTGAAGGAATTAACTTTGATATTCGTAAAGCATTACTAGATTATGATGATGTAATGCGCCAACAAAGAGAAACAATGTATGCGCAACGTAACTATATATTAGAAAATGATGATGTTCGAACTGTCATTGAAAATATGTTTAAAAGAGTAATTGAAAATATGGTTGCTTCTAACATCACAGAAGACGGCAGAAAAGAAAAAATTGATACAGAATCAATTGTAAAAAGAATGAATAATATGGGTGTCACCAATATTAAAGAATCTGATATTAATGAATTGGATAAACAAAAAATAATTGATAAATGTTTTGAAATGTCTTTTGGCGCTTATGAAAAGAAGATTAGTCCTGTAAGCAATCAGATTCGTCCAGTTGAAAAAACTATGGTGCTGAGATTAATGGATAGAGCATGGCAAAATCAAATAGATGTTATGTCAAAATTAAGAGAAGGAATTCACTTAAGATCATATGCACAAAATAACCCATTAGAAGCTTATATTGAAGAAGGATATCAACTATTTGAAGAAATGATGAACACAATTTCAAGTGATGTTGTTACATTTTGCAATAATTTAAAAGTAGTATTAAAGGAAAAACAATAATATGGAACTATTTGAAATGAAACAAGGCCTAAACACTTCCTTAAAGAAGTTAAAAGATTTAGGCGATTCGCTTTGACCTCGCTAATATTGATGCTAAACTAGAATCTTTGGAGCAAATCCAATCATCAGCTGATTTTTGGAATAATCAAAAACAAGCCCAAAGTGTAATAAAAGAATACAATACAATAAAAAATCTAAAAGATAAGTATTTTAATAATGAGAAATCAATCAAATCCTTATTAAATGAAGTTGAAGAGTTGAATAAAAATTATGATGCCGAATTATTTGATCTTGTTAACGAAGAATTTCTTGAAGTAAACAAAAATTTTGAAGAATATGAAATAAATGTTCTTCTTTCTAATGATTACGACCATTCAAATGCAATATTAGAAATACACCCTGGTGCTGGCGGAACAGAATCTCAAGATTGGGCTGAAATGTTGTTTCGGATGTATCAAAGATATGCGCAGAAAAATTCATATGGATTTGAAGTGCTGTCTTATGAAGAAGCTGATGAGGCTGGAATAAAATCGTGCACCGTATTGATAAAAGGTGACATGGCATATGGATATTTAAAAGGAGAATCTGGTGTTCATAGACTAGTGCGAATTTCTCCATTTGATGCCGCTGGTAGAAGGCACACATCATTCGCTTCCGTTGAAATATTGCCAGAATTCAATAATGAAATAGATATAGAAATTAAAGATGAGGATTTAGAAATTGATACAATGCGTTCTTCAGGTGCTGGTGGGCAACACATTAATAAAACTGACTCAGCTGTTCGTATGAAACATATTCCAACAGGATTAATGGCGTTTTCCCAATCTGAAAGATCGCAAATATTAAACAGAGAAAAATGTTTATCCATTTTGAAATCAAAGTTATACCAAAAGGCAATTGAAGATAGAGAAAATGAAAAGCGTAAACTAAAGGGAGAACAAAAGAAAATAGAATGGGGTTCACAAATTAGATCATATGTATTTTGTCCATATACGATGGTTAAGGATCATCGAACAAATTACGAGGAAGGCAATGTTGATAAAATTATGGATGGTGAAATTAATAATTTCTTATTTGAATATTTAAAGGCACAAATATAATGAAAAATAAATTAAGTTTAATTACATTAATATCTCTAGCGTTAGGAATTATTTTCGGACTATGTTTTCCAATTGCAGCTTCAAACATTAAGTTTATTGGGACATATTACATAACGATTTTAAAATATATGGTTGTGCCTGTTGTTGTTACAACTATATCTGTTTCAATATATAATTCAACAAAACTAAAAAATAAACTAGTACCTATTACATTATTGGTGTTTGTACTAATGTTTACTGCAACATTTTTGCTATCAAGTTTAATTGTTACAATAATTAATCCAAGTAGTGGCTTTGTTCTAGAAAATGTTGGTTGGAATGGTACCACAAGTGATTTAGGTATTAAAGGTATTATATTGAATTTAATTCCAAAAGATTTTTCTAAATTCTTAACTGGTGGTTATTTATTTACTGTAATTATCATTGCAGTATTATTGGGATTAACTTGTAGTAAATTTTCTACTGGCGAAAAGATTATCGATGTTGTTATAAAAGTCAAAGACTTTTTGTTTAAATTATTAGAGTATTACATGTATGTTACACCAATTGCAGTATTTTCTTTGATATCAAATACTATTGTGGAATATGGTCCGATTGTACTTGGTGTAGGTGCTAAATATATATTAACTGCATACATTTGTGCAATAGCATCTTTATTTGTAGTTATGATACTTCCTATTTTACTAATCACAAAAATGTCACCAATTACATTTATTAAAAAAGTATATAAGATTTGGACAATTACTTTAAGCACATGTTCTAGTGCTGCAACTCTTCCATATACTATTAAAACTTGTCACGAAGAGTTTAATATACCAGATGAAGTAACAGATGTTGTTGTACCACTTGGCACAACAATTCATATGTGTGGCGGTGCCGTTTCTTTTAGTTTATTAGGATTGTTTTGTTCTAGTTTATTCGGTGTAAAGATTACTATTGGAAAGTATATATTGATGCTTATTTATGCAATATTGATTAATATGGCTGCACCTGGTATTCCAAATGGTGGTGTAGCTATTGGTGCAACTTATTTACAACTATTAGGTATTCCATTAGATTTTATTGGATTTTATAGTGGAATATACAAATTGTTAGATATGATTTATACTTCATTAAATGTAACTGATGATATTGCTTCAAATGTCATAATTAACTATATAAATAATAAAAAGAATAGTAATCAATAGATTATTAGAAGAATTTAATGATTTTATTAAAATTGGATAAAAATGATGGAAGAGATATGGATTAAAATGTATGAGGCTGCAAGGGCAGTTCAAAACGAAAAAATAATTTCTGATTATGTTACAGCTGGCGAGGTAGCTGCAGCAATAGAATCAGAGTCAGGCAAGATTTATACAGGTGTTTGTGTAGATACAGCTAGTACACTTGGGATTTGTGCTGAAAGAAATGCAATCTATAATATGATTACAAATGGCGAATATAGAATTAAAAGAGTGTTGGCTATTTTGCCAGATGGCAGTACCGGTGCACCTTGTGGTGCATGTAGGGAACTTATGGTTCAACTTATGGCAAATGATTATTCTAATATTGAAATTATGGTTGATTATAAAAACAACAAGGTTTTGAAACTAAAAGATTTGACACCAGAATGGTGGATAAAAGGAGAATAGAATGTGGCCAAATGCAGACGATATATTTCCAAATCCAAATATAAAAGATATATGTTATGTTAAAAATGTTGTTAAAAATCCTAATGTGATAATAGGAGATTATACTTATTATTTTGAAGCTGATAATTCTGATAAATTTGAAAGTCATATCACACATATGTATGATTTCATAGGTGATAAATTAATTATTGGCAAATTTTGTTCAATAGCAAAAGGAATCGAATTTATTATGAATGGTGCAAATCATAAAATGGATTCTTTTTCAACATATCCTTTTTACATAATGGGCAAGGACTGGGGTAGTGCATTAGCACCACACGTAGAAGAATTACCACTTAAAGGAGACACGATTATAGGAAATGATGTTTGGATTGGCCAAAATGTCACTATAATGCCAGGGGTTCATATTGGCGATGGTGCCATAATAGGCGCCAATTCTACTGTTTCCAAAGATATTCCTCCATATGCGATTGCTGTAGGAAACCCATGCGTTGTAAAAAAGAAAAGATTTGATGATGAGACAATTGAACTTCTTGAAGAGATCAAATGGTGGGATTGGGATATCAAAAAGATAAACGATAATATCAAGATAATTATGGGTAATGATATTTCGTTGTTAAAAAATATTAAATAATATAAAAAGATGTTAAAATAAAGGTGGTTTTGATAGATAGAGTAATTAATACTTGTCTTGAAGTGAGCCTAGACAGTGAAAATAGGTAGATAAAGGTTAATGAACATGGATCTTGAACTTGATTAATGATATGTAATTAATCACGTAACTCGCGTTAAGAGATTAAGAGAAAAATTAAGGTGGTACCGCGCTTATGCGCCCTTTGCTACCTTTTTTATTTTTATGGAGGTATTAATGAATAAGGATTATAAAAGTATAGATGTTGTGGTAACTGGCTTAGAAGAAATTGATAAGTCAATCAAAATAAGAGAAGATGAAACAATCGCATTTGATGAAGCCGTTCCAAAATTAAAAAGAAAGAATAAGCTCAAAGCATTTTCTACAGAATTTTTTTTAACATTAACAATACTTATTGTGATGATAATATGCCTATATTATGATTTGACTGGCGAAGCAATATTTACTTTCTTTGTTGGCGGTGGTTGCATTATAGCCTATATGGTTGCTAAATCAAAGAATCCTAATCAAAAATTAAATATACAAATCGAAGACAACAATAGACTTAAACAAGTAATTGAATATATGAAAAATAACAAACAAGATTTTAATTTGTTATTGTCTACAAAAGATAAACTATTCGATTATTATATAAGAATTGTTAGAGATGGTTATGTTTTTTCATTTTTTGTTCCAATAGAAAAAGATGATGAAGAAATAGGAGAGTATCACGAACTATTTATTGATGAGTTTAAATTAGTGAATAAAACAAAATATACTGTTTTTGAAATTGAAGAAAAAACTGACTGGAGCAGAAGATACAAAACAACATTGTCTATTCCATACGATTTATATAAACAAATAAAAACATGGCAATAGTAATTACATATAACGAATAGGAGAAATATTATGTCAGAAAAGAAAACGTACTATGTAACAACACCAATTTATTATCCTAGTGATAATTTTCATATTGGTCATTGTTATACAACGGTAATAGCTGATGCTTTAGCAAGATATAAAAAGCTTCAAGGCTGTGATGTTTATTTTTTAACTGGTTCAGATGAGCATGGACAAAAAATAGAGGATCGTGCTAAAAAAGCTGGTGTTACTCCAAAAGAATTTATTGATCCAATAATAGATAACGCTAAAGACTTGTGGAAAGCACTAGATGTTAATTACGATCGTTTTATTAGAACAACTGATGAAGATCATATTGCTTGTGTTCAAAAGATAATGCAAAAATTATATGACCAAGGAGATATTTATAAAGGTTCATATGAAGGCTGGTATTGTACGCCGTGTGAATCATATTGGACAGAGTCTCAACTAGTTGATGGAAAATGTCCAGATTGTGGAAGAGAAGTTAAATTGATGAAAGAAGATGCTTATTTTTTAAAACTTTCAAAATATCAACCACAACTAGAAGCTTGGCTTAAAGAACACCCTGAATTGATGCAACCAGAATCACGTTATAACGAAATGTATAATAATTTCTTGAAGCCAGGGTTAAAAGACTTGTGTGTATCACGAAGTAGTGTTAAATGGGGCATTCCGGTCACATTTGATTCAAGTCAAACTGTATACGTTTGGGTTGATGCATTAAGCAATTATATTAGTGCCCTTGGCTATTTAAGTGATGATGATTCTTTATTTAAAAAATACTGGCCAGCAGATTTGCACCTAGTTGGAAAAGAAATTTTTAGATTTCATACCATTATTTGGCCTATTATGTTATTAGCTTTAGGCATTCCTCTACCAAAAAAAGTATATGGACATGGTTGGCTAACAATTGGTGGTGGTAAGATTTCTAAATCAAAAGGAAACTATAAAGATCCAAGAATATTTGTTAAAGATTATGGAGTTGATACAGTAAGATATTTCTTGTTATCTGAAGTACCATTTGGTTCAGATGGTAATTTTTCTGAAGAATTAATGGTAGAAAGAAGAAATTCAGATTTGTGTAATGTTCTAGGAAATCTAGTTAATAGAACAATTACAATGGCTAATAAATATTTTAATGGCACAGTAAAGAAAAACGAAAACTATTCTAGTATAGATAAAGAAGTAATTGAATTTTTAAATTCAATGAATGCAGAAGTTGATAAAAAAATGGATGAATTAGATATACCTGCTTCTTTAAAGTTAATATTTGCTAGAATTGAAAGACTAAACAAATATATTGATGAAACAACACCTTGGTCCCTTGCGAAATCAGAAGAGACGATGCCAAGATTAAATGATGTGTTATATACAATTTTAGATGGAATAAGAATGTGTGCTTTAGAACTTGAAGCCTTTATTCCGAGTACATGTAAAAAAATATATGATCAATTAAGAATAAACGACGTTTCATTTGATAGTTTTAATTTCGGAAATATAGATGTTTACAATGTTATTGATAAACCAGAAATATTATTTGCAAGAATTGATGAAGAAGAATTAAAGAAGAAATTAATTGAGGACAATGAGCCAGCGGTAGAACACAAACCAGAAATTGAGTTTGCTGATTTTGACAAGGTTGAATTAAGAGTAGGCGAAATAATTGATTGTAAAAAACACCCTGATGCAGATAGACTTCTTGTTTTTAAGATAGATTTAGGTGATGAACAGCGTCAAATCATATCTTCCATTGCAATGCACTATAAACCCGAAGAATTGCTTGGAAAACATGTTATAGTTGTTACTAATTTAAAGCCTAAAAAGATGAGAGGCCTAGAATCTGCAGGAATGTTGATATGTGCCGAAAGAGAAATAGATGGCAAAGAAGAACTCGAACTATTAACTACTAAATTGCCAAAAGGTTCCATAGTGTGCTAAACAATAGTTATTAATAACAACAAAAAGGCTATAAAAGCCTTTTTATTGATATAATTTTTATATGAGATTAAAGTTTACGATTGTTATATGTAAAATTGCTAGGTTTATATTAAAACTATTTGGACGTGGTAGTAGTATGCCTGGAAAGATAGCTTTATTTTTATATCCATCAATTTTAAGTAAAATTAAAATGCCAAGATATGTTATAGCTGTAACTGGATCAAACGGAAAAACATCAACCGTGGAAATGATAAATGAGGTATTAACAAATTCTGAATATACAGTTGCATATAACGCTGAAGGTTCAAATCAAATTGATGGTGTTGCAACTTTGATATTAAACAATTGTACGAATGATGGATTATATACGAAAGACGTATTATTGCTTGAATTAGATGAAAGATATGCGAAATATACATTTAAATATTTTGCACCAACTCATTATGTAATTACAAATATATATCGAGATCAAATGACGCGTAATGGCAATCCAGATTATGTATTGAACGAAATATGTAAGTCAATTAATAAGGATAGCGTCTTGATATTAAATGGTGACGATCCAAAAATTGTGTCTATTTCAAATGACATAAATAAAACTTATTTCTTTGGAATTGGTGACAATTCATATGTTAAAGAAGACAATGATTTTATATATGATGATGGATATTATTGTCCTAAATGTCATTCAAAATTAATATATGATTATCATCAATTTGGACATTTAGGAAAGTTTCATTGTTCAAAATGCAAATTCAAAAGTAACAAACTTAATTATTGTATAACTAATATAAATTTAAAAAATAATATCATCACTATTAATGAAAAATACGATATAGAATTAGCATTCAATTCCATATACAATGCATATAATATTTTAGCAGCGTATTCTGTAACAAATTTACTTGGCGTTAAGCCTTCGAAGATAGCGGAAACATTAAATGAATTTGTTATAAAAAACGGAAGGTTAAAAGGGTTCAAATTAGGTTTAAAACGTGGAACATTATTAATATCAAAACACGAAAATTCAGTATCATATAATCAAAACATCGATTTTATTTTAAAACAAAATGTTGATTCAACAATTGTATTAATGGTGGATGCTATAAGTAGAAAGTACTACACTTCTGAAACATCTTGGTTGTGGGATATAAGTTTTGAGTTGTTGTCTAATAAAAAAATTAAAAGCATTGTTGTGACTGGCAAATATGCATCAGATATAGCAGAAAGGTTGCAATATGCGGATATTGATTTTAATAAAGTATATGTCAACAAAAATATTCATGAAGCAATTGAATATACGAAGTTTAATGCTGATGGTCACATCTTTGTGCTTACTTGTTTTTCTGACGAATATAAATTTATTAATGAGGTTGATGCATCATGGTAAAAATATTACATTTATTTCCTAAATTAATGAATATTTATGGTGATTACGCAAATGTGAAAGTGCTAAAAAAACACCTAGAAGATCAAGGATTGAAGGTAAATATTGAGGAAAAGGATATTGACGAGTCAATCTATTTTGAAAAATATGATTTTATATATATGGGATCTGGTACGGAGTCAAGTTTAAAAATTGCCCTAAAAGAAATTTTAAAATATAAAGATGATTTTATTAAATGCATCAATGATAATAAGGTTATACTTTTTTCTGGAAATGCAATGGAACTACTTGGAAAGAGCATAGATGATACGAATGCTTTAGGAGTTTTTGATTTTAGTGTTAGACATACTGAAAAAAGATATACTGGTGATGTAATAGTAAAAAATGACGATATTGGTTTTGCCGTAGGATTTATTAATAAGTCAACTATAATCGAAGGCGAAGAAACAAATAAATTGTTTGATTACGTTTATACTGATGCAAATTTAAATGAAGGGAACTTTGAAGGATATCATATCAATAATACATATGCTACTCATCTTGTCGGTCCAGTTCTTGTAAAAAATCCTAATTTTATGAAAAAAATAGTTTGTTTATTATTACCAAAAAACAACAAATATAAAAATATTAAGTATAACTACGAAATAGATAGTTATATTGTTACACTAGAGGCATTAAAGGATAGATAATATTAATTATGGGTACGACATTTCAATTTAAGTGGGAAGTAATTCTAATCGAATGGTGTCAAAAGAATCTTCCCGATTTTGTAATTCAATTATTAACTAATGTATCATTGGTAGGCGATACAATATTTATAGTTGCAATCCTAGGCATAGTTTATCTTTGTTATGACAAAAAAATAGGTAGCAAAATAATTAAAAACACACTTATTTCCACTATGGTAGCTGGATGTATAAAGAATATTTTTAAAAGAAGAAGGCCATATTTTGACAACGAAAACATTAAATGTTTAAAAATTGTTGATAAAAATTATGATTTATATGATGTCAATAAACAAGGCTTTTCATTTCCTAGTATGCATTCTTCAAATATCTCAGTAATGACAAGTTCGTTATATAGATACTATAGAAAAAATAGCTTTTTAATAATTGCTATATTATTTTCAGCTATTGTAGGGGTTTCAAGATTTGTTTTGGGATGTCATTATCCAACTGATGTGATTGTTGGATGGACATTGGGAGTATCTTCAACAATCCTTATTGGCAATCTTCAAGAAAAAATAAATGAGAAATATATGTATTTAATCGGAATTATATTAGGAATAATTGGAATGATGTATTGTACGACATCTGATTTTTATTCTTTTTTTGGTATATATTTAGGTTTTATTTTGTGCGAAATTTATGACAAAAAGAAGATTAATTTTAAAAATACAAGGAATATTATTAAGTCAATAATGAGATTGTTGTTAAGTTGTGCTGTGTTTTTATTAGTATCAAATGCATTAAAATTATTGATTCCAATTTTAAATATTATTGAAAATACATTTGCTTCATATATTTTTGTAACATTTAGATATTTTTTATCAACTTTTATCGGACTTGGTTTAACTCCAATTGTTTATAAATATAATATTTTAAAGTTAGATGATAAGTTTAAAAATGGAGAAGATAACAATGAAACTAATAATTAATTCGTACAAAGATTATTTAACCTCAAAAACAATTATTACAGATGATGAAAAAAATGAAATATTTTGGAGTCAGCCAGATTTTTCATATAAGCATCGTGTTCATGTATATGATAAAAATAACGATGAAATTGGTTATGTACAATATGCGATATTATCATCTCAACAAACAAACGAATTATATTATGCTAACGACACTCAAATGGATTTAAGTGTATATGATGTTAAAGAATTAAAAGATAGTTGTACAGTTTATCGTGATAATAATAAGGTTATGGATATCTTGTGTAATAATAACGAGATAGTTATTACCATTGATAATCAAGATATAATTAATGATTGTTTATTGATTGCATTCGGAATAATTAAATAGAAAAATATTTAAAAAACTAAATCACGATTATGTAGTGATTTAGTTTTTTATTATGACAGCAATAAAAATAACTAGTTATTATCGTTATGAGAACTTGTGTGGACTGTTGTAGTTGTTGCTTTTGGTAGATATGGAATTAATTTTTCTGCCATATCTCTAGCAGTCAGTGTTTGTAACCATACTTTGCCAGGACCTGTTAGTTTTACCATAAACAAACCTTCGCCACCAAAGAAAATATTCTTAAATCCTTTTACTGTTTGAACTTCATAATTAACAGATGATTCAAATAATGCAACATGTCCTGTTTCAACTTTAATTGATTGGCCTGCTTGAAGTTCTACCTCTTTAATAGAGCCATCTATTTCTGCTAATAAAATGCCATTACCAGAAAATTTTTGTAATACAAAACCTTCTCCGCCAAACAAACCGGCCCAAAAATTTTTATTTACACTAGCATCAATAGCGACAGAAGTATCAGCAACTAAAAATGCTGACTTTTGTGCATAATATTCGTGGTTTGCATCAATCGTAAATTCTTTTATTGTTCCAGGAAATGCACTAGAAAATGTTATTTTTGAATTGTCTCTATGTGCAGTGTGTGTTACTAACATCAATGATGTTCCTGAAAACATTCTTCCAAGCGATTTAAGAAAACCACCTTCCATATTTGTGGACATTTCAATATCACTATCTCCCCAAGCCATTGCACCTGATTGAGTATATACTTTCTCTTCATTGTTTAATGTAACTTCTGCTGCTGGAAAACTACCACCAAATATTTCGTATTTCATAATTTTATCGTCTCCTCATTAGTGTTATTATATCGAATTATTTGACAACAATCATAATGTTATAATAATTAGTATGGTAAAATTTTCTGATTTAAATGAACAACAAAAACTAGCAGTAACGGATGAATCGAAACATTTAAGAATTATTGCTGGAGCAGGATCTGGAAAAACTAGAGTTCTAACCATGCGTATAGCATATTTAATTGAGCAAAAAAAAGTAAAACCATACAACATTTTGGCAATTACTTTTACAAATAAAGCCGCAAAAGAAATGAAAACAAGAATAAATGATATGTTGAAAGATGCTGGTACGGGATGTGCAATTTCAACAATTCATTCATTATGTATGAGGATATTGTCGGAAGACATTTCTGCTTTGAATTATCCTAAAAATTTTACTGTTGTAGATGCTGAAGATCAAAGGCAAATACTTAAAGAGGCTTATAAAGAATATGGAATAGATAAAAAAGAATATCCCTATGGAATGATGCTTGATTATATTGCGAATAACAAATATGAGTATGTAAGCCCTAAAAAGGCTTTGGAACAAGCATATAAAGATGAAAGAATAACAAAAAAAGCAAAGGTATATGCTTACTATAACAATAGATTACAAACAATGTATGGACTTGATTTTGACGATTTAGTATTGTTTACCACAAGACTTTTTTCCTTATATCCTAACATTTTAGAAAAATGGTCAAAAAAATATCATTATATTCATGTCGATGAATTTCAAGATATTGATAAAGAACAGTATAAACTGATAAAACAATTATCTTCTTATCATGATAATGTATATGTGGTTGGTGATCCAGACCAAACAATTTTTACTTGGCGTGGTGCTGATGTAAACATAATTGTTAATTTTGATTCAGATTTTCCAAATACAAAAACAATTGTATTAAATCAGAATTATCGTTCTACAAACAATATCTTATCTGGAGCCAACAGTGTGATAAAGAACAATAAGGCTAGAGTAGAAAAAGAACTATATTCTAAAAATGGTGATGGATCAAAAATTATTCATAAAACATGTCAATCAGAATTATTTGAAGCTAACTATGTTGTGAATCAAATTATGAAATTACACTCTAATGGATACAATTACAGGGATATGGCTGTACTGTATCGTTCAAACTATTTGTCTAGAGAAGTTGAAAAAGTTTTAATTGAAAATGTTGTTCCATATGTCATCTATGGTGGAATTAGATTCTATGAACGTATGGAAGTAAAAGATATATTGTCCTATTTAAGAATGATTACGCATGGTGATGATTTATCTTTTATTAGGGTTATCAATACACCTAGAAGGGGAATTGGGCAAAAAACTATTGAAGCAATATCTTCTATTGCAAAAGAAAAAGAAATAAGTATGTACGATGTTATCAAAATGGGTTTGTATCCTAAAAATAGAGATATTTTTGATAAATTTGTTTCTATGGTAGAAAAATGGCGTGAAGATGTTAATAAAATTGATTTGGAATTGTTACTTAAAGAAGTACTCGATGATTCTGGATATCGTACAATGCTTGAAAATGAAAACGAAACTGAAAGATTAGAAAATATAAAATCCTTACTTGATGATATTAAAGAATATGCACAGAATTATCCAGATTCTTCGCTTAATGAGTATTTACAAAATATTGCTTTATATACAGATAGATCTTCTACTGAAGTGAGCGATGCAGTTAATTTATGCACAATTCATTCTGCGAAAGGACTTGAATTTGAAGTGGTGTTTGTAATAGGCTTATCGGAAGGCATTTTTCCATCTGAGAAAACAATGCTTGAAGGTCAAAAGGGTATAGAAGAGGAAAGAAGATTAGCGTATGTGGCTTATACAAGAGCCAAGGAACTTCTTTATTTAACAGAATCAAATAGTTTTTCATATGTAATTCAATCAGCTAAACTTCCTTCTCGTTTTATTAAAGAAATCGGCGAAGAATATATTGAAAATATTGATGACGCTACAAGTAAGTTAAAAACTAAATTATTTGATGAAGATGTTAGACCAGAAAGAAATAAAGGGAAACCTAAAGATACCATTTATCGCAATGGTGATATTGTTGTACACAAGATATATGGTGAAGGTGTAGTTTTAGGGAGCGAAATGGGTGTGTTGGAAATAGCTTTCTCTCATCCATATGGCATAAAAAAAATACTTGCTGCACATCCATCAATTCATAAAAAGAGTAAAGAAGATTATAATTGACAAACCAAGTAATGATTTAAGAATATTTTTGATTTAATTAAATAAGATTGATTGGTATAAAAATATAATCAGTTTAGTAAAAATTATTTTTTTAATTGTAGGTTGAAATAACTAAACAAGTCATAAATAAAAACCCTCAAAGGGCTTTTTACTTTTATGGTGCCGACAACAGGAATTGAACCCGTAACCTACTGATTACAAATCAGTTCGATAAAACCTACGGTTTTATCGTGTTTAGTTCTTTCTATTTTGATGTTTTTCGCAATAAATCTTCTCAAAATCTTCTCAATCACACCAAAAGGAAGCAAAACATACTAAATTGATACAAACCATCAACTTTTATCAACTTTTAGTGATTATTATTTAGTATTATTTGAAATATCGTCAATAAATGTTTTAAAATCATCAACTACGGAAGAAGGTAACATAATTTTAGCCTTCTTTTTAAATCCACAAATCCAAGAGAAGAATTGATTGCTTATAACTATATCAGCACTAATTGAGAAATGATTGTTGTCTTCTTTGTTATAAGCTACGTTATTTGTGCCGAATTTATCTATTACTGTATCAAGTAAATCATTGGTAAATCTAATAGTAACTCTCTTCTTTTCACCATCGACAAACATACCAAAAGACTCTTGAAGAAGCGAACGAACATCAATCTTTTCTATTTCTTTTTTGCCGATTCGCTTGTCTTCTAACATATCGACTTTTCTCATTCTATCTAAACGATAAGGAATTACTTTCTTACGAGATTCGTCATAAGAGATAACATAGTAATAGCCATTTTCTATTAGTAGATAATAAGGACTTAGTTTATATTTATCTTTGTTTCTTCTTTCGATTAGCTTTCCACCTTTATCATGCCAATCATGTTTTAAGTAATAGAAACTAATTTGTTTATCATTGTCTATTGCTTCGCTGACATTTGCGATATTGTATACGATGTTTTCATTGGCTTTGATTCTTCCAACAACTTGAGACTTAGAATTAAGTTTCTTTATTTGGTGAGAACTACACATTGAATAAACAACTTCTTTTAGTTCTTCAGCTTTTTTGCTTGAGATTGATTTAGCTGAATTTATACATTCTATTAACATTCTTAAATCATCTAATTCATATGGTCTTTGTGAAATGTAATAAGCTTTATATCTTACTTTATTGTTTCCGTCCATTACGATTTTGTATGTTTCATCGATTCGATAGTTAAACTCTAAATGCTCGTCGATATAACCTTCGTCTTCATTTTCATAAAGTTCTCTTAACTGTTGGATGTCTCTTTTAATAGATTTTTCTTTTCCGTCGCCAATAAAGCCATAGTCTTCAAGATAAGACATTATTTCTTTGAGTGTTAAAGGATTGTCTTCATCGCTATACTTTAAAAGTATTTGAGAGACAACTAAAGAACGATAATTTTCTTTCTTTCCATCCAATTTCATTATCATAATTATATCAATAAAAAACCTCTCAAAATGAGAGGCTTGAATCTATCTATCACCTAAAAGAGAAAGATATTTGTAAATTGTTGGTCTTGATAGATTTGTAACTTTTGAAAACTCTGATAAGTTTAATACGCCATTTTTGTAAGAAGGATAATGCTTATAAAAGATTGAAGGAATGTTGTCTTTTGTGACTTGTGGTCTTCCGATTTTCGAACCTTTCAGTTTGGCGTTTTCCATTCCTGATTTCACTCTATCGCGAATCATCATTAATTCTAATTCGGCAAATACTCCACTCATTTGAACGAAAGCATTTGTCATTGGGTCGAGTTTGCCATTTCGACAATCTACACAAATAGAGTTAATTATTTTAAGACAAATCTTTTTCTCTTTAACTTTGTCTACTATGTCACAAAGTTGTTTTGTACTTCTCGCAAGTCTTGAAATTTCAGTAACAAGAATTGTGTCTCCTTCTTTGACTGTATCCAATAGCAAAGATAATTGTGGTTTGTCTTTAGAATCACCATGAACGTACTCAAAGAATATCTTTTCAACGCCTTCTTTTTTCAACTCGTTCATCTGACGATTCACATCTTGTTTCTCGTCGTTCGTAGAACATCTTGAATATCCAAAAATCATAGTCTTCGTCCTCCTCTGAAGGAGAGGAAGATTGCTCTTCCTCGTCCTCTTGGTTAGCAACTAATTGTAAATCTTCTGCTTGGTACTTCTTTTGTGTATTGTTTGTATAGTTCACTATATTTCTCCTTAAAGTTTTTAGTATCGAATCTTGAAGATAGGATTGATGTCCATCTTACGATTGAAGAACCTAAGTCGATTTCTTCTACGTCTCTTGCTGTCATTTCGTTTTTGATTTGGTCTTCGTAGAATGTTACTTGTTCTTTTGCTTCGTTTAGTAAGTTTTCCCATTCGTTTAATGTTTCAATCGCTTTAATCATTTCAGTGTTAGTCATATCTTTCTCCTTTAGGACTTCGTCCTTTAACTTAACTACAACTTTATTATACACTCTATTGAGTGTATATGTCAACACTTAATTTAGTGTATATTTTATTTTTTTGTATTATAATGAAATTAGGAGAAAACCATGATTAAATACGATAAACTTTTTGAATTACTTAAAAAAAATGGTTATACGACTTATAGAATTAGACAAGAAAAGATTATTGGTCAAGCAACTTTACAAAGATTGAAAAATGGCACAGGAGGTTTAGACCACAAAACAATTGATAAACTTTGTGGTTTATTTGACTGTCAGCCAAACGATATTATGGAATATAAAAAAAGCGAGTAATACTGTTATGAATAATTGGGAAAAAATTTGGGAAGTAATTATTAGCGATGACACTATAAAAAACGAGTATCGAAAAACATTTCTTTTAAATATATTCCAAAGCATTTGTTCAAAAGCTAATAATGAATTAGATTATAAAAAACACATTTTAACATTATTTAGACAGTCAACATGTTTAACAGATACAATAAAAGCAATAGTAGAAAGAGAATGTAAATATGAGTTATCTGATGAAGATGTTGAAATAATGCTTCCGTGGTTTCAAGCATATAGACGTAAAAGTGATAAGAGAAAAAGCATTCCTTTGGCTCTTAAACAAGAACTATACAAAAAACAAAACGGGCTATGTGCTGTTTGCGAACAAAAACTTGTCAAGAATTGGTCAGAAGTACATGTAGACCATATCATTCCATGGGTATTGGTTGGTGATGAATTAGAGAACAACTATCAAGTTTTATGCGAAACATGTAACAAATGTAAAAACTCAAAAATAGATTACATTTTTAAAAAAATGATTAAATTATAGGAGGAAAGTCATGAAGAAAATTTATTTAGAAAAAATTGAACAATATGGAAGCGAATGTTACATTGGAAAAGCTGACCCAAGAATTATTGTGCGAATGGCAACAAAAGTTGAAATGGGAACTGTTCAAAGTGCTCAAAGACCTTTAAATGAAAAAAGAGTAAAAGAGATTTCAAATTATGTTTCTGATAAAGGAATACTTCCAAATACATTGGTTTTAGGAACAACTAATAACACTATTAAAATTAAGAAATGTGATGAAATAGAAGGATTATATTATACAGAGTTTCCATCTCTAGAAAGTGAATTTGAAAGTTTCAAAGATACTATTGATGTCATGGATGGTCAACATCGTTTGTACTCGTTTTTGCCTGAAATAAGAACGATTGCCGATAATGATAAATACGATATTGGTTTTACGCTATATGACAAGCCAAATTTACAACAAAGAAGAAAGATATTCATTAGCTGTAACGAAAAGCAAGATAAAGTTAGTGCTAATCTTCTATTATGGTTTAAAGAAAAACTAAACATGCTTAGTGATGATGAAAAGAGAACATATAACATCGTAAATAAGTTAAGCCAAGAGTATCCACTTAAAGGGCATATAATAATGGGTGCTGAAAAAATAAAAAACGGCGTTAAGAGTAAAGAAGTTATCGCAGACTTAAAGAAATCAGGTGTATTAAGTCTTTCAACTTCAGGAAACATTTTGTCTGATGACCAAATAGTTAGTGTTATAAGAACTTATTTATCTGCTTGGCAAGATGTTGTTGGTTTTGAATTTTCTTCATCAACTCCTAAAGATTCTGGAGTTGCTGTTAAGATGGCAGGCTTAAAATACATGATTTATGTATTGCCATCTATTTGGGACTATTCAATTCAATGCCATAAAAAATTCAATAATGATTTTGTTTCGGAAACACTTAAAAAGATGATTAGTAAATTTAATGTTGAACATAGTGATTTCTTTACCGATAAAGAATTAAATAAATATTTTAGAGATAGAACGATGATTAGCGAATTGGCAGATTTATCAATCAACATCGTCAAAAAGTTAGGCTCAGAAGATTTTAATCCATTAGATGATTGATTAAAAAATAACATTTGAATTCTTTTACAAATTAAATAAGCAAAAACGCCACGATAAACATGGCGTTTTCTTATGATTTTTGTAAACGAAATTCGTTACATGTTTTTATTTACTTTAGTATTTTCCTTTTGGGAAAAATATATCATCAACAATATCAGCGATAGACTTTCCTAACGCTTTACCTAATTGCTCAGCAAATCTCTCACTATGAGACTTTTTAGGTCGTGATGGTTTAACAACAAAATTATTGTTGATTACATTTATTTCATTGAATACATCTTGAATGTTATCTTCTAACATTGCTCTTACTTCTGTATACATAAAATCTGTTAGTTCTTTGTCCATCTGTTTTAATGCTTGTACTGTTGCGTGCTCTAATGCGTCTTGTAAAGCTTTCTTATTAACGACATAACGGTCTCTTTTAGGCTCAACACGAAGAGGATAACCTAAATCATCCATTCTATGTAAATAGCTGTCTATGAGCTCGTTTTGAGACGTGATGAATTCGTATCTTGAAGATGTCTTTCCATTTCCACCACCCATTATGCTAATATCTCGTTTATGTTTTTTAACATAACTATCAATATCAAAATTTGTCATTATTCATGCTCCTTTATAAATGCTTCTAATTTTTTTGATGTTTCATATCCTAAGTCCAATCTATTCTTTCCTAAGAAATTATAGAAAGCATGTTCGCTCATTCCTATTGCTTGAGCGATTTTGTAAAACTCTATACCTTTAATCCATTTTAGGTATTTACACTTATTTCTTAATTCTTCCTGTTTGTTTTTCATTTTTTCTCCTCACGTGTTTTCGCCAATTACGGAGGATTACGGTCTCCTCGGCATTTGACGATTATTTTTCATAAACTAATTATTATAAGGGTGGTGGGCGTGTATTGTGGGAATCATTTGAATCGCAATCAAATGTTCCTTAGTGGTGCCCAATCTTGCTACCCAAAATTGTTTTCTTTCTTTATTAACTTTTTACTAAAACACGAAACCATCAATGGTTTCTTTTTCATTTGGTTGATTATCAACTTTGTCATCACTTGTGATGACAAAGTTATTATGATTATTATTTATACTATTTGTTATTTTATTTCTGTCATCACTTTGAGATGTTTCTTCTATCGTTTTAATAGACTGTGTATCATTTTGAGATTCTTTCATTTTGATAGACATGTGAATTGCTTTTTCATCTAAATAACCTTTTTTTCGCAAACTCTTAATTGCTCTATGATATGTCGGCTCAGGAATGCCAAATTCCTTAGCAATCGCAGATGGCGATAATGTCCACTTTACTTTTGGTGATTGTGCTAAAAAGTAAATCCATAGTTTAAACTCTGAACCGTTTAATAATTGACACGCTTGTGCTAATTCATCTCTACCGTAATAAGCGAATTTATCAAGTCTTCTAAGTTCAGGTTTGTCGATAATAATTCTCTTTTGATTTGGATTTGTATTCATTTTTCATTCTCCTTTCTATATTGAAAGTCTATTAAAAATTTATTTTTAATGCTTAAAAAAACTTCCTAATTTAACAATCGTTAAGTTAGGAAGTTATGTATAAAATTTAGGATTTCTCATTGCTTAGTCTTCTTTTCCGTAAATTATTTCATCAGCAATGTAAGTGTTGTCTTCTGATTCGCCAAATTTCTCATCTAATGCGTATTCGATATCAGAATGTAAGTCGATTAGAAATTCTTCAGGGTCACAAGAACCGTCATAATGATTTAATTCGTTTTCAATTTGTTGAGCGTAAGCAAGTTTCATTTCTCTTGTAATAGTATTGTTTGTCATAATAATTAGTCTCCTTTATGCTAAATAATTATTATCGTCTTCTTTTAATTTGTAGTTTGCGATGTTAGGCATTTCGACAAGTTTAATGCCTTCGTAAGATTTTTCGATTGATTTAACTACGTTTCTGAATTCAGGGAATTGAGCGTCAAACCAATCACGAACGTATTTGTATGGTGAAGCCAATGGCTTAGATAACTCTTTGGCTCTTTCGAAATTCGCAATTAGCTCGTCTGAATTAGAGTAAGCACTTATGTGTTCCAAGATGTTAGCGTATGTTAGTCTCTTGGTTAATTTAGTTGTGTCAATTTTTCTTCCTGTTTCGACAACTGTTGTCATCATAGGGAAGTCTTCTCTTAATGCTTTTAGAAGTTTGTATTCTGCTGAGCCAAAGTCTTGAGCAGATTTAGCGAACTTATAGTTCATTGAAATAGTGTTTGTTGAATAGTTGATTTTATAACCTTTGATTGAATTTCTGTTTGTTCTCATAATTTATTAACTCCTTTATTTCATTCTGTTGGTTTAGAGTCTTAGCAGAAATTTATTCAACATCTGCTAAGACTATTTTGTTTGATTAAGCATATAACGCTTTGTCATTTGTTTCTGAACTTACTACAGTTCCAAGAGCGATTTCGCTTCTAAATTTATTGAATTCGATGTCGCTTTCGAAGCAAGCAGATTTGAACCAATTTAGTACGTATCTGTACTTGTTCTTAGCGATTGAAGCCATTCTCTTTTGGTGTTCGAATTCAGCAAGTAATTCATTCTTATTAGCTAATTCGCCAATGTATGCGACCATGTTGTCGTAAGTTAAGTTCTTGTAAGATTCCTTGTTAGGATTCTTTTTGATTTCACGAGCAGTAACTTTTACTGTTGGATTTTCAGATTTGAAACCTTTTAGAGTGTAGTATTCGTCAGTTCCGAATACCATTGCTTTCTTTAAGAAAGACTTAGAAGCGATAGCTGTAGAATCAGATGTTAATACGATAGTGTTGTTTTTCATAATTTTTTCTCCTTATAGCCCTTCGGGCTTTCTATATGTTTTTAACAACTTGTAGGTTGTGGGTTTCTTATTTCCTTCCCTTACCTTACATACTTAGTATAGAATGCCAACACTATTCGAGATGGACATATTTGGGTATGTTCAAATATAATTTAATAAATAGTTTAATTTGTTGAATTTATGGTAAAAACACAAATAAACTATCAAAGTTGATGGTTTGTTCTTTGAAAGTGGAGGTGAAAATAAGTATGTTGGATAATTTATATGTCTATTCATAAAGACAGCAGTGGAAAGTGGTATGTTAAGTATCACAACAAAACCAAAAGAGGTTTTGATTCTAAAAAAACAGCACATGAATATGAGATGAAATTGAAGTTAGGAATGGAACAAAAAAACCTTACAAAAAAATATAAGTTCTCATATGTTGCTCTTGATTATTTAGAAAGTAAAAAGAAAGATGTTGCTTATTCATCTTTCACTCTATATGAGACATTTATTAAAAGAATCATTTTACCGAACGTCGCAAATAAGTATATCGACGAAATTAATGAGCTTGATTGTAAGAAGTTTAGAGATATTGTTTATGAAACAAATTATTCAACAGATAGAAAAAACACAATACTAAATCATTTTAAAAATATATTCGTTCATGCTTGTAGATATTTTGGATTAAAGAATAATCCTTCTCTATTGGTTAAACCTTTTAAAGCTAATTATGAAGAAAAAATAAGAAAGCATTATAAAGAATTCAATGTTTGGACTTATGACGAGTTTAGTAAGTTTATATCGTTTATCAATGATGAAGAATATAAAGCTTTGTATATTACTTTATTTTTAACAGGAATGAGACTTGGTGAAGCACTTGCTTTGAATTGGAAAGATTTACGCAATCATTCTATTTCAATAACGAAATCGCATTCTAAGAAAAGTGAGTTTGGTTATTACGTTATTAAAGAGCCAAAAAATCCTCACAGCATAAGAGATATAACTATCAATGATTCTTTGTATAAATATCTTTTATATATCAAGATGAAAAAGATGAGACTTAAAGATTTCGATGACTCTTGGTTTATATTTGGTGGAAGAAATCCATTACCAAGAACTTCTATCGAAAGAATAAAAAACAAAGCTATCTCACAAGCAAAAGTTAAGAAGATTAGAATTCACGATTTTCGGCACTCACACGCTTCTAATCTTATTGGTGAAGGAATGGATATTGTTGCTGTGTCTAAACGATTAGGACATAGCAATGTATCAATAACTTTACAAGTTTATACCCATTTAATACAAAAAAATAATGATAAGTTAATAGATTATTTAGAAAAATCTTCTCAAAATCTTCTCAACTGACAAAAAGTTGATGAAAGTTGATTGTTTAAATCGATTAACAATAATTTAAATTGATTAGTATTTATCGACACTATTTAACAATTAAAAAAATCATCTTACGATGATTTATTACTCGATGGTGCCGACAACAGGAATTGAACCCGTAACCTACTGATTACAAATCAGTTGCTCTACCAATTGAGCTATGTCGGCAAATAAATGGTGGAGGCTACAGGGCTCGAACCTGTGACCCCCTGCTTGTAAGGCAGGTGCTCTCC
>JAZUIZ010000001.1:0-32269 GCA_045642525.1 Erysipelotrichaceae bacterium | reverse complement strand
ATTATAAGTTTTATCATTCTTTTAGCATAAATAATATAAATGAAATGGTTTATGCATCAAATTTTTGGGGCTTTAATGCTATTTGTTCTTATGAAGATTTCGTTAATGGAAAATATATTATTATCCATAATGGTAAAAGAGTAGTTAGTATTCCTAAAAAATAATATTTAATATGAATATAAAATGTTATTGTATATTGGAAAATATAAAAGATTCATCATATATACAAAATAAAGTATATTATTTTACTGAAAATGAAGCCGCTAGTATTTGTAAATCTTTGCATCAATCTATTGGCGATTGTAACGTATATTATTATGAGGAAGTAGAACAATAAGTTGAGTTATTCACATATCCACGTTGAGAAGTGAGAAAAATTGATAGTATTATGAGAAAATTTAAGACTCTTCTTGTGCTAGATTATAACCACAAGGAGGGTTTTTATTATGAAACCAGCATTAATTATTGCTATTGATAAGTCATTAGAAATAGAAATGAGCCAAGCTGTAATAGTATCTTGATCGATAAAATCATATATTATATAATTTAAATATATTATGAAAATAAAAGTAGTTGATTTATTTGCAGGAGTAGGTGGATTTAGAGTTGGCTTAGAAAAGGCTTCTAAGACTGATTTTATTACTGTTTGGTCTAATCAATGGGAACCTGGTAAAACAGTTCAACATGCTTATGATTGTTATAAATACCATTTTGAGAAAAAAGGCGGAGTAAACGAACATACGAATCAGGACATACACGAAGCTAAAAAGTTTTGCCCAAATGTAGATTTAGTTGTAGGTGGATTCCCATGCCAAGATTATTCTGTAGCTGCAACAGGTGCTAAAGGTATCGAAGGTAAAAAAGGTGTTCTATGGTGGGACATAAGAGATTTGTTAGAAGACAAAAGACCATCATATGTGTTATTAGAGAATGTGGATAGACTATTAAAATCTCCAGTCAAACAAAGAGGAAGAGATTTTGGAATTATATTAAAATCATTAAATGATTTAGGATATGCAGTAGAGTGGAGAGTAGTAAATGCTGCAGATTATGGATGTGCTCAAAGAAGAAGAAGAACATTCATTTTTGCATATCACAAATCTACTAAATTCTATAAAGAAGTTTATAGAGAAAATAAAGCAGAAATCATCTTAAAGAAAGGTTTCTTCCACGATGTCTTTAAAGCAACTGAATCAAAAGAAAAATCACCAACATATTTCGACTTTGATAACTATTGGGATTTGATTGAAGTATCAGATAAATTCAAAGCAGAATTTAGAAACTCAGGTGTATGTATTAATGGTATTGGATTATCATTAGAACTTATCCCAACAACTAAACCTGCTAAACCACTTTCTGAAATAGTAGAAAAAGATGGAGTTGATTCATCATACTTCTTAACATCAGAAGATAAAAAGAAATTCGAATACATGAGAGGAGCTAAAAAGCTTCCTAGAGTTAAGCCTAATGGAGAAGAGTACTTATATTCAGAAGGCGCAATGTCTCCATATGATGATTTAGACTTGCCAGCTAGAACTATGCTTACATCAGAAGGTTCTACTAATAGATCAACTCATATTATTAAGGATCCTAAAACAAATAAACTTAGAAGATTAACACCATTAGAGTGTGAAAGAATAAATGGATTCCCAGACAATTGGACTAATACAGGCATGCCTCAAAAATTTAGATATTTCTGTATGGGCAATGCATTAGTAGTTCCATTGATTACAAAAATGGGCAAAAAAATACTAAAAATTGGTCAAAATGGCTAAAATATACTACAAATGATAAAATGTCCTTATACGAAAGGGCATTTTTTTATGAAATATATTTATCATTCACATAGAAATGCATATGAATTATTTACATTTGATGATAGATACCAATATCTTTGGAATGAACTAAAAGATGTATTAGATAATATAACTGACGAAGATCTTATGACAGAGTTTTTAGTTGTTATTCATGATGAGCCTGAAACAAAGAGTTTGTCTAAAGCTATTAATCGTTTAATAAAAAAGAGACTTGAAGAAAAAGAATGGAACAGTGAAAGTTTCATATTTGCTGACCCAGAATATTCTGATAATAAAGGAACATGGAGATTAGATTTCACTAAAGATAAAGCGGCAGTTGAAGTGGCTTTTAATCATGGTGGTAATGTATCTTGGAATTTAATTAAACCTGTTCTTTCTAGCGAATTAAATCATGTAGAAAAAGCAATACAAACTGAAATAGGCGTTGTTATTGCTGCGACAGATGAAATGAAAAGAGCTGGAGGTTTTGATGGAGCAGTTGGCTCTTATGAAAAATATGTTGAGTATTGCAAACCTCTAATGAATATCTTAACAACACCTATATTAATTATTGGCCTAAAAAAACCAGAAAAATTTTATATAGAACATTCATTAGATGGCTTTCATAGAAAAATTGGAAGAATAGTAAGAATAGATTAATAATAAAATTGTTTGGGTGGCAAAAAGGGTGGCAAAAACCCTTTTTTTGTTTTTAATCAGTAGCAAATAAAAATCGATATAACTTGATACATCGATTTTTAAAGGGTTTTATAATGGTGCCGACTAGCAGAATCGAACTGCTGACCTCATCCTTACCATGGATGCGCTCTACCTACTGAGCTAAGTCGGCATTTATAAATATTTTTGTAAACGATGATATAGTTCAGCTATAGGCAAACCCATAATTGTATAAAAATCACCATCTATTGATTTAATAAACTTTGAACCAATTCCTTGAATTGCATACGAACCAGCTTTGTCCATTGGCTCTTTTGTTTGAATATAGTCATCTATTTCTTTATCATTTAGTGGATAAAAAGTGACTTTAGCAATCTTGGAAAAAGTCTCAATCTTATCGTTTACGAGAATTGTTACACCAGTAATTACTTCGTGTGTATTGTCTGATAATAGTTTTAACATTCTTCTTGCATCTTCGATTGTTTTTGGTTTTCCAAGAACTTCATTATTTATTTTGACTATTGTGTCGGAACCAATCACTAGAGAATCACTATGATTTTTAAATACCGCATATGCTTTTTGATATGATAATTTTTCTATTTCTTTAACTAAATCATTTTTTGTGTCTATAGTTTCAACTACGTCAGCAGTTATAACATCAAAAGGAATATTTATCATAGATAATATTTCTTTTCTACGTGGAGATTTTGAAGCTAAGATAATGCGCATTATTTTCCGTATCTTTCATAAATGAAATTTAATCCTTTTGTAACAAAGTCTGGATCATATTCATTTAAATCTTTCATATATGGAACGGCCATTTTACCTAAACCACCACACCCTATAATATATGGTTCGTCATCAAGCTCGTTTTTAACGCCATTTATTAATGAAGAAATCATGCCAAGATACCCTTGATATATTCCGACATTCATTGCGTCAATAGTGTTGTCTACAAGAAATGTATCTTTATGTGTTAATTGAAATTCTGGAAGTTGTGCAGCATTTTTCCATAATGTTTCTGACATTTTTGTAAAACCTGGTGCGATGACACAATGTTTAAATTCGCCATATTTTGTAATATGACATATTACTGTGCATGTTCCCATAGATACAACTAGTAATTCTCTATGATATAAACTATATGCATATGCGCACATTACAATCAAATCATCTCCAACTTCTTGAGGATTTGGCATAGCAAGTTTAATACCATAATCTTTATTTGGATTAATATCAATAATATTATTAACTCCAACAATAGATTCTAGAGCATCATATATATCATCATACACGCTAGGAACAACACACGATAGTATTGCGTTGCTTATATTATCTTCTCTTAAATTAGCTTTAAAAATAAATGACATTATTAAGCTTCTATAATTACTATATACACCATCAAAACAAGAAAATGATATTTGTCTTCCGTTATCAAATATTCCAAGTTTAATACTAGTGTTGCCTAAGTCAACTGTTAATAACATACTTATAATTATAAACGCTAATAATTGCATTTTCCAACCAATTAGGGTAATATAAAAAAGCAATCCGGGTTTGGCGGAATTGGCAGACGCGCCAGACTTAGAATCTGGTGGGCGACCGTGGGGGTTCAAGTCCCTTAACCCGGACCATTATTAAAATCCTCAATATCGTTAGATATTGTTCAATATTCTCAAAGCTCCTTAAATATGGGAGTTTTTATTTATTTTAATTTCTCATTCGTAATTAATTAGCATCTTTGAAGTTGCCCAAATTGCGTCTTTTTGATTAAATTTGCGTCCAAATTTGCGTCCAAATATTAAAAAATATAATGCTAACAAATAAGAATTACATAGCAATTGCTGATTGGATGTTAGAGTATAAATTAAATGTTAGAGAACTTTTAATATTTAGTATTATTTATGGCTTTACACAAGATAACAAAGAGTTCTATGGCTCACTTGATTACGCTCTAAAGATATGGAGGTAATATGGAAAAAACAAATCACGAGTATAAAAAGACATTTGATGAATGTTTTTGTAAAAATGTTATTGCAAATTATTATTGTGATTATACAAATTTCAGTAAATATGAATCACCAGATTTTATCAGTGAAGATATATGTTTAGAAATTAGAAAAGCTTTATATGTAGAAGGAGGAAAATTAAAAAGTTTTATAGATACCTATTTGGGAAAAGATTACAACACAATACCAACTAAACTATTAAAAAGCTTAGGATTTGAGAATGAGCCTATACAGAGTCAAGAAAACGAATATATATATATTATCAAAGAAGAAAGAATGATTATTCTTTAATTGAATATATTAAATTAAAGAATAAAAAGTTAATATTGTTTGCTGTGTATGATCATGGTTTGTTTAACGATCAAGATCAAGTGGTTAAAGAAGCTATTGATGTAAAAATTGATAAATTGAACAAACATTATTTAACAAGGAAAATCAATATTTTAGGAATTATCTATAATCAGCAATTAAGTTATGTGTATGAAGAAATAAACAAAGCTATTATAGATTCAATAATCAAAAAAATAGAAACAACAAAAGAACAAAGTGTAGAAAAATACTATGATGAAATCTTTATTTTATTCATGGATTGTTTGCTAAAGGTTAATGTGGCTTCTTTAGAATTCGAAAAACATACTATTAGCAAAGATGTGTTAGATCAAATTAATAAAAATACACAAGACGAATTGTCCAAGATGTAAGGAGGTTAACAATGGCTAGAATAGCATATATTTGAGTATCAACACTAGAACAAAACACGGCTCGCCAAAGAGAAGCTTTTAAAGATTTAAAAATAGATAAGTACTTTGAAGAAAAAGTATCTGGCAAGAATATAAAGGATAGACCAGAATTAAATAAGATGATGGATTATGTTAGAGAAGGCGATACAGTCATTGTAGAAAGCATTTCTCGTTTTGGTAGATCTTTACCTGATTTAATAGAATTAATGAATAGGCTAGATGAAAAAGGCGTTCATTTTAAATCTTTAAAAGAAGGAGATATAGACACTACAACAGCTACAGGTAAATTAGTATTTAATATCTTTGCATCTTTAGCTCAATTTGAAAGAGAAACCATCAAAGAAAGACAAGCTGAAGGAATTGCTATTGCTAAAGCTAATGGTAAGTATAAAGGCAGAATAAAGAAACCTATAGATCAAAACGAATTCATCTCTTTGTACAACAGATGGCAAGATGGTGAAATACAAAAGAAATTCATATGTAAGAAACTTAATGTTTCTATGGTTACATTGGATAGAAGAATTGCTGAATATAGAAATATGGAAAGCAAGAAAGAAAGGAGTAAATGATGGAAGCAAAAAAAGAAATTAGTTATCCAAAATTAGATTATTCTTTATTTAGATATAGACCTTTGGAAAAATGCAATGTAGGTAATTGTGACCAGTGTAAGTTTAATAAAAAATGTGAAAAAAGAACAGTGATATTAGTTTAGATCGTCTTCTAGAAGAAATAAAAACAGGAAATATTTTTTTGTCACGAATTTCTAATTTAAACGATCCTTTCGAAACGCAGTTTGTTCCACAAGATATGGAAAATATGAGATTTCCAGTTAATAGTTTGCTAAATATTATATGTAAAAAGGTTAATGAAATTTATTTATATGATGCATTTAATGAAAAAATAGTTCTAAAAACAGATAACAAAAATTCTATTCTATTAAAAGATTTTATTGATATAACTTTTAAAAAATTTAAATCTATTTGTGATAAAAAGAATAAATATAAAAGTTTAGATAAAGAAAAATATAAGGAATTAATAGTAAGAGCATTACGCAAAACAGAATCATATAAACTATTTGATGTATTAATAGCATCATTTTCAGAAACAGATAAATCCATTCCTATGTGGGCTTATTATGCAAATGATTATAAGGGTGTATGCTTAGAATATGATTTTACCAAAGTAGCAAATGAAGAAATGTTGTCTAATATGTTTAAAGTATCATATTCTTCAAAAATGCCAAAAAATAAAAACGGATATTACTATTCGCCTACAATAAAGAGTATCGAATGGAGTCACGAACAAGAATGGAGACTAATATTTCAAGATTCTTCAGAAAAAATAAAGAAAAAAGGAGATGGTTATTTTGTCCATATGCCATACTTGAAAAAAGTTATTATTGGTAAAAATATCAAAGCATTAAATGCAAAGAAGATAATAAAAGTCGTTGAAGAATTAAATGAGAAAAATAAAAACAAAATATATATTGAAATGATAGTTCCACAAGCATCAAATTATAAACTTATTAGAAAAAAAGATTTGAAATACTGTCGTTAACTATTTTAAACATATAAATTGTTTTTTATATAATCAACTATTCTAAATTGTATGCCACAAAAAACAGTAGAGTCAGTCTGTTGTGCTGGATAATATTGTGATGTTTGAATGTAAGATTATTTCAATGTCTATTGTGTTTATTTAAATGTGCTAAGTGATGAGATATAAATGTGTAATAAAAAGAATATCTTTTTGAGGTTTTGGTCAAGCAGATACTCTTTTTGTTGTTTGTTAGTATTAATAAATGAATAATGGTTCAATTGAATATTTAATATTGTTATTGTCCAATTTTGCCTTAACATCTTTTGCATCAGTTGCATCACCTTTGAATATGATTGAAGGTGCTTTTTCAACCATTTTTTTACAATCAATGTAATTTAAGTTGGTTATAGAAGATATTATTTTTAATATATCTTTATTTATACTATTATTTGGCAATAGGGTTATTGTGTATTCTTGTTGATCCTCAAATATTGGATCCAAATCAGTTGTAGCTACTGAATAATCACAATTTATACAACAATATGCTACGCCAGAATTTTGTTTTATGCGTTTTAATTCCTTACCGCATTTAGGACATTTACTCATTTTTTATGACCTCCTGGTACAAATTTAATAAACTTTCCTTTTGATGATCCTGGACCATCACCATTAGAATTTTTGTTAGCAATAACGTAACTGCCATTTTGATAAGCCCACAAATAATTGTTCGGAGCCCATACAGTAACATTTAATTTGTTTGCTAGATTTTGTGCAAAACCATAAGGTGTAGAACCAGTATTGCAAGATAATAATCTTATATCTTGTCCGTGATAATCTTTATTTGCTTTAATTAGTTTAGCAGCATTTCTAGAATTTAGTTTTAGTGTTGTTCCATTGTGTTCAAATTCTATGCTGTTTGATGTCCCATGAGCAATGACATCAAATTTGCCATCAGGATCAACATCTTTCCTCCTTTTAATATTTTGAAGAAAAACCTGTTGATTTCCCATGAAAGAAGTATCGCCAGCTCCCATAGCTGCAAAAGCTTTTCGCCCCCTTGTAGAGCCAAAGCCTCCATGGTATCCTGCTCCCATTATACCTTTTCTCCTTCACGACCATTTCTCCAATCAGAAGAATAATTAAGTATATTAATGTTTTTACTTATACATAAGTTTTTTACTTCGTCGATAACTGGACCATAAACTATTATTGTCGAAGGTGCTAATTCATTAACAACAAGTTTTAAACCTTCTACAAGGTATTTCTTTTCTGCGTTAATTTTCGCACAACCATGAGACCCAATGGCAATAGGGGAATGTTTGATTACTCCTAAACAACAAAACGGATAAGTTCTTTCATCTCCCCAACGTATATTGGGGATGACTTTGATTCCGTTATTTTGAAGCCAGTAGCCAATCGCTTTTCCTCTATAAGTATTCCATTGTTGCATTACAAGAGGCATATCGCGATATAAACTGAAATCAGGTGAAATAACACCTTTAAATCTTTTTAGATGATCTAGATATTTTCTTGGATTATTCCATAATTTTTCAAAAGATGAATCATCTTCGTAGAAACATATCCATTGATCATAGTCATCGGTTCTAAACGATTTTGAAAATAATATAAGTTTCTTAGGTTCATCAAACTCTTGAGGTTCAATAATTGGAATCTCTAGTTCACCTTGATAAGAAGCTTTTTCTACTAAAAAAGCTTTAAAAACATCTTTACAACCATTTCTGGTTGAATTAATTAACGACATATTTTTGTCCTTTCTTTGCGCATTCGCGCACTTAAAAGAGCAAAATCCATATGTCCATCTTTACTAGATTACGAATGGAAACACACGAATTTGCTTATATTTTTGTCAATACTCACGTTTGACCTGGTTGGTTTTCTAGTACTATAATTTAGTTACTAGATTACGAATGGAAACATTCGAATCATACGCTATTTAATTATTCCAGTAATTATTTAGCGTTTTTTTATTTATGCCATCTTTAAGTACCTCCTACAGATCTTCTCTGTACATAAACTTTCTATAATATGCAGAGCCATTTGATACGCCATATTCTTTAGCAATATATCTATATCCCATGGGCTCTGTTTCCTCATATGGCATCATTACTTCTCCGCATAGCGCTTTTGCTTGCCATTCTGAACTACATGTAGCAGTAATGGTACCATTTTCAAAGCTTCTTTCCATAATTGGTGTATAACCAATCTTATATAGGAATGGGTGACATAACTCGTGTACAATAAATCCTCTATACGCACCAATTCTGTGCAACCTTGCTCCATCATAGACATCTTGTCTAATTTTGATATCAAATGTTCCATCGGTCATAATCTCGCATTTGGCAGGATGATTTATATCAAGTTCGTTGTTTTCGACTACTTCGAATGTCGAACCTTCAAATACATCAGGTATTTTTTCTAGTGCTTCAACTGCTGGAAATGGGCCTGATGAGCTTACATCAAATAGTTTTCTAAATATCGGGGCTAATTTCCTGATTTGTGATCTTGTTAATTGTTTAGTGTAATATTCCATTAATTCTCCTTTCCTTTGTTTAACAATTCAATGATGCTTTTGGCAGTTTCCTCATCGATGTCTTCGAATGAACGTTGAAATTCAAGAGCCATCTTTCTTTGAAACATGTTTGAGTTTGTTAAGTCAATTTTCATTTGTGTTTTAGAATCTTCGATTGCATTATGTAATTCTAATTGTTCTTCGGCAGACAAGTTATAATGCTCGGTTAATATTTCTTCCCATTCAGCAGGTGCTTTCTTTTTTCCATTTTCCACTGCAGATAAGAATGGAGTTGTAACATGTAATATGTCAGCTGTGTCTCCCATTACTTCGTGATTTTTAATACGCAATATTCTCAAAAATTCTCCTAATTTTGTGTATGACATTTTTCCTCCTTTGAAAAGCACACTTTAATAATACTATACGTTAACAAAAAATGCAATAAAAAAATTAACTAAAATATGGTTAACACATTATAACTAAAACGCTTGCTATTTATAATAGAAAACATATATTCAAAAACATATAAATATATTACGAACATATTCGTAAATACTATATACATTTACGGAATATTAATAATATAATGATTTTGATAAAGAAGGATTAAATATATGAAGAAAGAAATTATACCAGTACAAATTGATTCCAACACAATCAAAGAAAAAATTTATTTTATAAGAGGCCAAAAAGTAATGTTAGATAAAGATTTAGCTGAAATTTATGGCTATGAAGTTAGAAGGTTTAATGAACAAGTTAATAGAAATATAGATAGATTTGATGAAGACTTCATGTTCAAATTAACCCAAGAAGAGTATGAGAACTTGAAGTCGCAAATTGCGACTTCAAGTTGGGGCGGTTCTAGAAAAGTTCCAAATGCTTTTACTGAACAAGGTATATATATGCTAATGACTGTTTTGAAAAATGAATTAGCAGTAAAACAAAGTAAAGCATTAATTAGATTATTCAAATCTTTAAAAGATTTTGTGAGTGAAAATAGAGAACTTATTCCTTCAAAAAATATATTGCAAATAGAATCACGAACTTCAAAACTAGAAACAACTGTTGATGAAATGAGAACTGATTTAAATAAAGTAATGAGTAATTTTATTGATGAAGATTCATATAAACATTTTTTAATATTGGATGGTAAAAAACTTGAAGCTGATATGGCTTATAGCAAAATATATAAAACCGCTAAAAAATCTATATACTATATTGATAATTATGTTGGTTTAAAAACATTAGATTTATTATCAAATGCTAAGAACAATATTGACATAACAATATTTTCTGATAATGTTGATAGAAAACCTATTAAACAATATATGGTTGACGATTTTAAAATACAAAATCCAACCAATTCTATCAGTTTAAAGAAAACAAATGGAAAATATCATGATAGATATATTGTTGTAGATTATGCAACAAAAAACGAAACTATTTATCATTGTGGTGCTTCAAGCAAAGATGCAGGTAATAAAATAACTACAATTTCTAAAATTGAAGATGTTGAACTATATAAACAAATGATTAATGAATTATTAAGCAATCCTGATTTGAAAATATAGGTGAATACATGTCAACTTGGGGATATATAAGAGTATCTAGTAAAGATCAAAACGAAGATAGACAGATAATTGAAATAGAACCTTTAGTAACTACTAAAGATCATTTAGTTATTGAAAAGATATCTGGAAAAGACTTTAATAGACCAAAATATCAATCTATGAAGAATCTAATGAATGATAATGATACATTAGTTATCAAATCATTAGATCGTTTAGGTAGAAATTATGAAGCTATTAAAGAAGAATGGCAAGAATTTAAGAAAAGAAACATCCATGTAAGAGTATTAGATATGCCGTTACTAAATACTGAAAACAAAGATGATTTAACTGCAAATCTAATAAATGATGTTGTTTTAGAATTATTGTCTTATGTTGCTGAATCTGAAAGAAAGAATACAAAACAAAGACAAAAAGAAGGCATCAAAGCAGCAAAAGATAAAGGTGTTAAATTTGGCAGACCATCAGTAGAACTACCTGATAATTGGAATGAAGTAATAAAAGATTGGAAAGCTGGTAAGATTACTGCAAAACAAGCTATGGACCTTACCGGAATGAAAAGAACCAGTTTTTATAAACTAATAAAAAAATAGATGTTTGTTTTTATTTTTGAATACTTAATTATTGATATTAGAGAAAACAATCTAAGAGTCATATTAAACAAAATCAGGAATTTCCTGGTTCTATTTTTTCTTAAGAGTTTCTTTGAATTCATCTAATGAAATTAGATCTACTATATCATCGAATTCTTCGGGTACAACTTTGTATGCGTCAGTCATTGAATCACAATATAAGTATTCAGCAAAATCTTCTAATATTTGAAGATAATTAACACGTTCATATTTTTTATATTTTTCATAAAATCAATGTATTCATTAATTTTACTTATGTTATCTTTTGGACTAGTTTCGTTTGAAGCTAAATCTCTATATTCAAATTCGTACATCTTATCATCAGAAACAAAACTTCTTCTGATAAATCCATATTTCAAATAATCAGGACTAGTTCCTAATATTTTTGCCATTTCTTCTAATGTATCTTCTTTTGGATTTCTTCTATCATTTTCATATGCAACAACATATTCATAACTTTTACCTAATTCCATAGCAAAAGCTTCTATAGATAATTCCTTAGCTTCTCGACAATCTCTTATTCTTTTTCCTAAAAAGAGATTATGAAACTTAGATATTGCGGACAACCTAAAGCAACTGAAATCCGTAATAAAGCATTAGATTATTGTTTAGAAAACAATATAGAATGTTCAAACAAATCTATTCCAACTAAGATGATTTCAAAATATAAATAAACACTTTAAATAAAGGAGTTTATAGAGTATTGATTTAAATATAGTGGTTCCTTAACCCGGACCATTTAAAAAATACATACTTTGTTAGCATATAAGCAGATAGTGGGCTGGTCGTAAGACCCAGGTCCAACCTATTCGGTGGGAAGGCTTCTCACCTTTTTATTTTATCGTGTGCAATTCGAGGTAGTTAAAATAGATGCTTGCAGATGGTAAATGAATTTGTGTTACTGATTGAAATATTTGAATAATAAATCTTACAAAATATCATAGTATAATAACCTTACTTGAGTAAATTTTATGAGTAGAAGAAAAGGAATATTTGGTTATGCTATTATTGCAAGTATTACATTTATCGTGTTTGTAATATCAATTTCTAAAAAAGGTGATAATCTTTATTCAATAAATAATAATCTTCAAAATGTTAAGGATATTTTTTCAATTGATGCTTTGCAAGTTACTCATGCAAAACCTCATTTAGAAATAAATGTATTAGATGATGGATATGACATATATGTTCCAAAAAAAATTGGATATCGTTATGGCCCATCCATTATATATTATGAGGATGGAACAATGGATGCGTGGTTTGCTTCAAATGGCAACAATAAAGAATGGGATTGGATTAGATATAGACACTTCGATGGGGATGTTTGGCAAAGTGAAGAAATTGTTTTAAGACCTACTAGTAATGGCTTAGATCATTATTCAACATGTGATCCTGGAGTTATATATTTTAATGGATACTATTATTTAGCGTATTCATCAACTAGCAATGCCACAAATGGTGGTGTTGAAAATTGCATATATGTTGCTAGAAGTGAAAACCCGAATGGTCCTTTTGAAAAATGGGATGGAGAAAAATGGGGAGGCAAACCAAGCCCAATTATTAGTTATGACAATAATGATGGCTATTGGGGTGTTGGCGAAGTAAGCTTTGTAATAAATAATGAAAAACTCTATTGTTATTACACTTTGATTTGTGCAGAAGGCTCATTTACAAAATTAGCTATAAGTAATTTAGAAGATGATTGGCCATTACAATTATCAGATGAAGGTATAGTGATTGTTAAAGAAAATGGTCAGGATTCGTGTGATGTTGTATATGATGATGTTCACAATAAGTTTTTGGCATTCTGTGTTGAATCAAGATTTTTAGAAAATTCAAGTATAGCAGTTTTCGAATCTGAAGATGGAGTTGAATTTGAAAAATCTTTAAATATTGAAGATGGAATTCATGAATATGCACATAATATGGGTATATCTAAGATGTGCAACGGCCACATAAACAAGGAAGAAGATTTGGTGATAGGATATGCATATTCTTCTAGTCCTATTGATACATGGGGCAAGTGGTCTACAAAATTTCAGCCGATAGAAATAAAAATAAAATATGAGTAATTTATTGCTTCATATTCAATTAATAAGTAAAATATAAAAAGATAATAGAAGGAGGTAATGATATGGACGCTGGTCCGAATCGAAGTAGTTATTTAAAAGAATTAAAACATTAAACATATAACGATGCCTTTTTCTTTTGGCTAGTTATATGTCAAAAGAAAGGGGAATCGAAATGATAAAGTATTACATAACAAAAAAGGGTGTACTTGAAAATATCGATAACGATGAAAAAGGATGTTGGATTAATATGGTCCACCCTACAGAAAAAGAATGTCAAGATATTGAAGAAAAATATTCAATAGATCCTGATGATTTAAGAGCGGCGCTAGATGATGAAGAGACATCGCGTATAACAAAAGAAGATGATTATACAATTTTGTTAGTAGATATTCCTACTATTGAAGAAAAAAATGGTAAGAATCGTTTTGTGACAATACCTTTGGGTGTAATTGTTCATAAGGATGTTTTAATAACGATTTGTCTAGAAAACACACAAGTATTAAATTTCACAAAAAAGAATAAACCAGATATTGATACTAAATTCAAAACGAGAATGGTTTTGACAATGCTTCTTGAAAATGCAAAATTGTATTTGAAATATTTGCGTCAAATAAACAAGCAAACAGAAATTTTAGAAGAAAAACTGCACATGTCTATTGAAAATCCAGTACTTCTTGAATTGATGGAGTTAGGCAAGAGTTTGTTGTATTTCAATACTTCTTTAAAAGCAAATACTTCTGTTCTTGAAAAGCTTACTAAATTTCAATCAATAAAAAAATATGAAGAAGATGAAGATTTGATGGACGATGTATTAATCGAAAATAAGCAGGCATCAGAAATGGCTGATATCTATAGTGGAGTTATTAATGGAACGATGGATGCCTATGCTTCGGTTATTTCAAATAATATGAATGTTGTACAAAAATTCTTGGCCATGGCTTCTGTCGTAATAGCAATTCCAAGTATTATTTTTGATGCATTTGGAATGAATATCGCAGGTATAGTGCCTTTTGAGAATAATGTTCATCAATTTTTGATTATTGTATTAATTGCTTTAACAGCTTCAATTGTTACAATCCAATTTTTAAAACACAAAAGGATGCATTAAATGAAATTTGATAGAAATGACACTACTTCAGTTTTAGGCGTATTGGGTGTTGGATTATTGCTTAATATCATTAGTATATTGTTTTATCATTTTGTATCTTTAATAGATAACGGATTTACTAAAATACGTAATACAGTATGTATTGTATTGTTTGTATTTGGAATGTTCTTTATAGTATATGCGATAATTAATATTGTTAGAATAAATAAAAATAATAAAAACTAAAAAAAGTCCTTCATAGGACTTTCATATTTTAGTGGGGCGATTGATGGGACTCGAACCCACGAATGCTAGAGCCACAATCTAGTGTGTTAACCAACTTCACCACAACCGCCATGCGCTTTGTTATTTTACTTTATTTTTTTGTTTTTAGCAATGCTAGAATAGTAAATATGGTAGAAGTAAAAGGTATAAAATTTGATGTAATAATAGAGAAAAAGAGAATTAAAAACACTTATTTAAGAATTAGGGATAATATTATTGTTGCAACTTGCCCATACCACGTTCAGGATTATGAAGTATATAAGTTTATAGAATCTAAAAAGAATTGGGTATATAAGGTGTATTTATATAATCAATTTAAGCTTAATAATACATATTTATATAGAGGTGGAGATACTTTTAAGATTTTTGGAGAAGATTATATTTTTATAAGATCTCTAGGCAGAAAAAAAGTTAGCATTGTTAATAATACAATATATTTCACATATAAGGATGATAGCCAAGAAAGTATTAAGTCATTGTATAAAGAACTAGATAAAATGTTATTAAAGAAGGCTAATGACTATTTTGAAATCCATAGAGAATTATTATTAGATTACGGATATAAGAGTATTCCTTTAATAAATGCTCATATAATGACAAGCAGATGGGGTGTATGTTATACAAAAAAGAATAAAATCAGTATTAGTTCATATTTAATACACTATCCAGAAAAATGTTTAGAATACATAATTGTGCATGAGATGACACATCTAATCATTCCCAATCATTCAAAGAGATTTTATGATATAGTGTCCAATAATATGCCTGATTATAAGGATGCTGATAAAGTGCTTAAATTAATGTAAATATTTTCATTAAAAATAATATTGAAATAAAAAAAGTAAGCGTTTACAATTAGAGTATAGATAAGGCTTGCGAAATAATGAAATCATCATTGGAGAGACAACAGAAATTAGGGGCAAAAAACTCTTTGCTTGAGTTAAACAAAAATTAGGTTTTTAAGGTGGACATATATTGCGTCCACTTTTTTATTAATACTTGATGAAGGAGGAAGATAAAAATGAATCAAGATTTAAACAGTCAATTATTAGAAGCTTGTAGTGCAGGTAATTTGGAATTAGTAAATGAATTAATTTCAAAAGGTGCTAATCCAAGTTGTATGAATGGTGATGGACGCACCGGCTTAATGAAATCTGCAAAAAGAGGATTTGATGACATTGTAGACAAATTACTTGAATGTGGTGCTGGTGTAAATGTTAGAGATAAAAATAACGACACTGCTTTGATGGGCGCTGCAAAACATGGACATCTTGAAATATGCAAGAAGTTGGTTGAAAAGGGAAGTGATGTTAATGCTCACGACAATGATGGACGTACTTCATTGATGAGAGCTGCATTACTAGGAGAAGTTTCAGTTGTTGAATTTTTGATTGATTCTGGAGCTGATGTTAATGCTACAGATGCAAAAGGAAGAACTGCTTTGATGGATGCTGTTAATACTTCAAAAGTGGATGTAATTAATTATTTGTTAGGTAAAAATGCAGATGTAAATAAAAAAGATAATGAAGGATGTACTTGTTTAATGAGAGCAAGTTACGGTGGATATACTGATTTAGTTATTTATTTATTAAATCATGGAGCTGATAAAACATTAAAGGATAATTCAGGAAGAATAGCATATGATTATCTTCCTAATACTGCAGATGACGAAATAAAAAATGTGTTGAAACAATAGGGGGGAAGAAATGAAAGAATACTTATCAAAGGATATTAGAAATGTTGCGTTAGTTGGACATTCCGGTTCTGGAAAAACAACTTTAGTAGAAGCTTCTTTGTTGGCTACAAAGGTTATTGATCGTTTGGGGAAAACTACAGACGGTTCATCAACTATGGATTATGATCCAGAAGAAGCTAAAAGAGGTTTATCAATATTTACAGCTTTGGCTCCAATTGAATGGAAAAATACAAAAATAAATTTTATTGATACTCCTGGATATTTAGATTATGAAGGCGAAGAAGTTGCGGGACTTGCAGTTGCTGATGCGGCGATATTAGTGGTTTCTGCTAAAGAAGGAGTTGAAACCGGAACGCTAAAAGCAATGAAACAAATCAATAAAAAACAAATTCCAACAATTTTCTTTGTTAATAAACTAGACGACGAAAATGCTCATTTTGACAAAACGGTAGCTGCTCTAAGAGAGAATTTTGGAAACAGCATTGTTCCTTTCTCTGTTCCAGATGGCAAAGGTGGTGTATTGGATGTTGTAAAGAATGAAAATCTTCCAGATTATGCTTCTGAATATTTTAATAGTATTAATGAAACTGTTGCTGAATCAGATGATGCATTGATGGACAAATTTTTTGATGGTAAAGCATTTACAGAAGAAGAATTATCAAACGGAATAAAGGCATCTATAAAGTTAGGGAAATTAAAACCAGTTATATTTGGAAGTGCACTTAATGGAGATGGCATTGAAGCATTATTAAATGCATGTGTTAAATATTTACCTTCATATGTTGAACATAATTCAAAAGAAAATGATCCTTTTTCTGCACTAGTATTTAAAACTACTATGGATCCATTTGTTGGAAAAATATCTTATGTTAAAGTGTTGTCAGGATTATTGAAAGCTGATACACCACTATATAATGCGAATAAAGATGTTGCTGAAAAAGGTGCTGGAATTAATATTTTAAAGGGAAAGACTCAAATTCCAGTGCAAGTATTAAATTGTGGTGATATTGGAACAATCGTTAAACTTCAAACAACAGAAACTAATGATACATTGTGCACTAAAGACAATAAAGTAATTGCTGAACAGATTGAATTCCCAAGACCAATGCTAGGATTGGCTATTTCTCCAAAGACAAAAGATGACGAAGACAAGATGTCTGATGCTTTAAAGAAAGTATTAATTGAAGATAAGTCATTGAACTTTGTAAGAAATAATGAAACAGGCGAACAAGTGTTATATGTAGTCGGCGACCAACAAATTGATGTTGTGATGTCTAAACTTAAGACTAGATATAAAATCGAAATTGACACAAAAGAGCCAAAAGTACAATATCGTGAAACGATAAGAGGAAAATCCGAAGTTCAAGGTAAGTATAAAAAACAAAATGGTGGTGCTGGGCAATATGGAGATGTTTGGGTAAGATTTGAACCAAATCCAGATTCAGAAGAAATGGTATTTGCTGAAGAAGTATTTGGTGGAGCAGTTCCAAAGAATTTCTTCCCATCTGTCGAAGCTGGATTGCGTGCGTGTATGGCTTGTGGCCCACTTGCTGGATGTAAAGTTGTCAATGTGAAAGCAACCTTATATGATGGTTCATATCATCCAGTTGATTCTAAACCTAATTCATTTGAAGCAGCTGCTAGATTAGCATTTAAAGCTGGAATTCCAAAGGCAAACCCAATATTACTTGAACCAATTGGCAAAGTTGAAGTTGTTTGTCCTGAAGAATATACTGGCGATATCATTGGCGATTTTAACAAGAGACGTGGAATGATTATGAATACTACATCAACACCTGATGGCGATGTAATTGTTGAAGCAGAGGTTCCGATGGCAGAAATGTTAAAATATGCTACTGAGTTGCGTTCAATGACTAAAGGTAGTGGTTCATATGTAATTGATTTTGATAGATATGAACAAGCTCCTCAAAGTGTTACAGATAAAGTTGTAGCGGCTACAGCTGCTAATAAGAAAGAAATTGATGTAGATTAATATTTAAAAATATTAGAACGATATAGTCCTTTAGTTGTAAATGCTAAAGGACTTTTTTATAATGGTTTTGATAAATATTATGATAAATTTTATTGAAAGAAAATACATTTATGAAATATTTTGTATAGTGTATGCAATATGTTCCTTTTTGTTTGGGTATTTTTCTAAAATACAAAGCATATTTGTGATTGGAATATTTTTTATATTGCTAACTCTTTTAAAGATAGAGCTTATGTTATTTGATAAAAAAAATAAAGATAACAATAGTGATGAAGATTATGTTTATAAAAGATCTCTATATAAATGTCGTAGATTTGGAAGTTTACTATTGCCTTTTGGCTTGTTAATAATAATTACAACAGTGCAAATGCTCGAAAAAGAAATAAATTATAATATCCCATTGCATGTTTTAATTATTTCATCTTTCTTTTTTATATTTTTCTTTTTATATTTTATTGTTAATTCGGTTTCTAGTTATAAAAATAAAACTGTATTAAAGTTTACGTCTAATGCGATTATTCTTCTTGCTACTATTTCTTCTTGTTATGTTTTTGTATTTGCATTAATTAACACAATTTTTAAACAATTTGATACAAAAATTAATGGAATAGTTGGATGTGTTTTTGGATTAATGATTATAATATTTTCTTTATATATGTTGTTTTATCAAGGCAAAAATGATGAAACATTAAAAGATTTAAGAATTAAAAAAGTGCATTTAAAACAAAAGAAGTTTTTTACTATTGTATTTGCATTGATATTGTTGAGTCTAACCATATTGCTGACTGTATACAAAGTTTTTGATGTTACAGATAATCTTCTAGTTGTTTTATTAACAAATAATCAAAAAAGAATGATTCCTTTATGGTTAGAATCTTCTACATATGGATTGTGTATTTTTTGTACATATATATTATTGAACTATCATGAAAAAAGATTAAGCACGATAATTAATATTGTTTTGCTTGTTGCGTCATATTCTTGTATTATCATTTTTGCTCTTTCAGGATATCATTTTCATTTTTTTGGATTATTAGTTTGTTTTTCGATTATGTTTACTGTATTTATGATTCAAGAAGTAATTCTTAGCAAATTAAAAAACAAAAAAACTGAAAAAGCTTTGAATATGTATGTTGATTCAAATGTTGTTGAAGAATTGTCCAAAGTAGAAGAGATGAAAATGACCAGAAGTACAAGCAACAAGGAAATTGCTGTTATGTTTATTGATGTTAGAGGCTTTACTTCTTTTACAGAGAAAAATAGTCCTGAAGTTGTTGTGAAAGAATTAAACGTTTATTTTGAGTATGCTACAAATATTATTCAAAAATGGGGTGGAACATTAGATAAATATATTGGCGATGCGATTATGGCTGTTTTTAATTCCCCTATAGATTTAGAAGATTATTTGTATAAGAGTGTGTGCTGTGGATTAGAAATCATTAAGGTTTGTAAGGAAAACAATGTAAAATATCAACTTGGTATTGGCATCAATTGTGGAAATGCCATTGTTGGAAATATAGGTTCAAAAAAACATATGGATTATACAGCTATTGGAGATACTGTTAATACAGCCTCGCGTTTAGAAAGCAATGCAGATGCAAATCAATTGTTAATAAGCGAAAATGTCAAAAATAAACTTGGCAATCGTTTTGATTATGAATATATAGGAGATTTGAAATTAAAAGGAAAAGAAAACCTTGTTAAAACATATAGCGTAAAAGAAAAGGGCGTTTAAACGTCCTTTAATTTGCAACAGATTGTTGAAGTGTGACTTTGAAACTTTTTTCTTCATTATTTCTTTGAACGGTAACCGTCACAACATCACCAACAATTTTTGTATCGAGTATTTTACTTAAGTCTGCATATGATTGAACATCAATATCATTAACTTTAATAATAATGTCGTTGATTTCAATTCCAGCTTCTTCAGCACCTCCACCTTTAATAACATCTGTAACAATTACGCCATTAGCATAATAATATGATGATCCAGTATATACTTTAATGCCTAGTGAAGCTCTATCTTTAACATATCCATTCTCAATTAATTCATCAACAATTTTAATAACGGTATTCGATGGTATTGCATATCCCATACCTTCAATTGATGTTTCTGAATAATTTGCTGATTTTTTTGCATTTACTATTCCGACAATATTGCCATTTAAATCAAATAGTCCACCACCGGAGTTTCCAGCATTTACTGCAGCATTTGTTTGAATAACAGTTAGATAAACTTTATTTATGTAAATTTCTTTTTCTGGTGCGGAGATGATTCCGTTAGAACATGCAATTCCAGTACCCAAAGGATTTCCTATCGCAATTACATCTTCACCCAAAACAAGTTTTGATGAATCAGCAAATATTGAATATGGTAAATTTGTTTCATCGATTTTTAATACTGCTATGTCTGTTCTAGAATCGCTTCCTATTAATTTGGCATTATATGTTTCGCCAGTATATAACTTTACTTCAATGTCTTCATCGCTGCTAATACCTTCTACAACATGATTATTTGTAACTATATATCCATCATCGCTAATGATGACACCAGAGCCTGCTGATGTAGAATATGATGAACCATTATCAAAAAAGAAATAATTAGATGAATAAGTAGATTTGATTGTACAAGAAATTTCAACAACGCTGTTATATGCTTTATCAATTGCTTGTGTATAATCTGTTTCTTTTTTTGAATCATATGTTACTTGGCTAATTTGTATGGGATTATTTGTTGTTTCTTGTTTAATTTGTTTTTTATCATTTTGGTATATATTGATGACACCAAATGTACCTAGTCCAGCTCCAAGTAAAGCAACTAGGAATATAATTAATAATGTTTTAAAATTTAATTTCATTAAATATCACCTCATTTATATGATAAAACAATATTGTGAATTTGTGCTGAATTTTACAATTAAGATATAATTTTAATATGGATCTAGAAAGCCACAAAAAGATATCACAAAAAAAGGTAAAAAAGAATTTTAGTACCGTGGGACTCATTTTAGTTTTATATGTCTTTTTTACTATGATTATTCCATATACTTTTAAATACTATATGGATATAACGGATTCTAACATTTTAAAAGACGAAATAATGTATTATGGTATTTATTTCTTGTTTTTGTTGGTTGGAACAGTATTTCCGTTTTTTGTATTGAGAAAATTTTCTAATATTAAACTTAAAAAAATAGTTAGGCCAGTCAATGCAACATTTGTTGATTTATTCGTGCAAACAATTGTTTTTTTCACGATTTGTGTTGCTTTAACATATGTATCTAACATTTTGATAAATAATATTGGTTTAGAAGGAAGATTAATTGCTGGGATTGGACTTAATTATGATGAAGAAAATCTAAATAATTATATATATATTTTTATGTTGCTGATTGTGTCTGCGATCATAGAAGAGTATGCATTTAGAGGCGTGTTGTTAAGTGGATTATCAAGATATGGAAAAAAATTTGCATTATATTCATCTGCTTTGATTTTTGCATTAGCTCATAATAATTTTGCAGAAATGATCCCGGCTTTTGCTATGGGTGTTGCTCTGGGCAAAACTGCACTAAGATATAAATCAATTCAGCCAACAATTGTAATTCACATTTTATTTAATGTATTTATATATGGATTATGTGTGTTACCACAATCAATAATTAAATACACTGCATATGGACTAGCTGCAATATGTATTCTTGCAATATATTTGATTTTTACCGGAAAATATCAAAAAATAAATATTCAACAGTCAAAATCAAATGGTATTTCTAGTAAATTATTTTTTACACGTTTTACAGTAATTTTTTCAATGATTTTAATGATTGCATATACTTGTCTAGTAACATTTATATATTAAAAAACGACATTGAGTCGTTTTATTTTTTTTGGCTGCGGATGAAGGATTCGAACCTTCGAAATGGCGGATTCAGAGTCCGCTGCCTTACCGCTTGGCTAATCCGCATCAAAACATCAATATTATATAATATAAATCAATTATAGGTAATTCATCTTAAATTCACATTACTACTGTAACATTAAATTATGGCAAAATTATTAATTGTTGATGATGAAGAAAAAATACGTGAAATGATTGGCAAGTATGCATCTCATGAAGGCTATGATGTTGTACTAGCGTGTGATGGCAAAGATGCACTAAATAAATTTTCAAATGATAATTTTGATGTTGTAATACTTGATGTTATGATGCCAAAAATGGATGGGTATCAAGTACTGACAAAAATGAAGGAAATGAAAGATGTTCATTGTATATTTTTGACAGCCTTGGGACAAGAATACGATAGAGTCTACGGCTTTGATGTTGGCGCAGAAGATTACGTTACAAAGCCGTTTTCTTTAAAAGAATTAATGATGAGAATAAAGGTAATATTGAAAAGGAACAATAATTATTCAGAAAAAATAGTTATTGGAGAACTTTCAGTTGATGAAAACGCTCATATTGTAACAATAAGAGATGAAAGAATAAATTTAGCAAACAAAGAATATGAATTATTATTGTTATTATTAAAAAATATTGGAAAAGCACTAACAAGACAAACAATTATCACTAGAGTTTGGGGATATGAATATGATTCTGATGATAGAACTTTAGATACTCATATGAAGTTACTTCGTAAGGATTTAAGAGAATATGGCAAATATATTGTTACTATTAGAGGCGTAGGATACAGATTTGAAAAAGAAATATAGCATAAGAACACAATTAATTTTTATTCTTATCATGTTTGTTTTTGGCATTTTGTTAATAACATATGTTTGTCAAACAACTCTTCTAGATGTTTTTTATAAGAAATCAAAAACTAAGTCTCTTGAAGAAATTGCGAGTAAAATAAGTGATAATCTTTATTCTAATGATCTTGATGATTACATAAACGAATTATCAATGTCTAGTGAAGTATGTGTTAGAGTGGTTTCAAGTGAACCAAACAAGAATATTGTTAAGCCTTGTACTTTACAGTCTTTAGATGGTCAGTTAATTAATAAGATTGCAGTAGACACTGTAAATAATGGAGGCACAAAATTATTTGATATCTTTTCATATCAAAGAAAAGATATGAAACGAGATGATGTTTACATTTTTGCTAAGATGGTAGAATCTAAAAATAATTACACTATGGTGTTAGTGTCTTCTTTAATTACACCTCTAGGCGCAACACTATCAACGATTAAATCACAATATGTAATTATTGCTATAGTTGTAATTATTATGGCAATAGTACTTGCTTTATGCTTGTCTCATTTTATTATCAAACCAATAAATAAAATTAATAACGAATCAAAAAATTTGCCAATTGGTAAATATGATGGTGAAAAAATTGATCCTATTTCAAAAGAATTCGAGGAATTGAATTCAACATTGTCGAATGCTAATAAGGATATTTTAAAAGCTGATGAAGCAAAAAGGGAATTGCTAGGAAATGTATCTCATGATCTTAGAACCCCTTTAACAATGATAGTTGGTTATGGCGAAATGATTAGAGATTTGCCAGAAGAGAATAATGAAGAAAATATTAATGTAATTATAGATGAGGCAAAACGTTTGTCTGCATTGGTTGATGACCTAATCGACATTTCTAAATTTGAATCCAATAATGTTGAAATTCATAAAGAAGAAATTAGTATAAACGAATTGTTGGCAGGCGTATATCACCAATATGAAAAATATTGCGAATCTCAAAGTGTTACTTTTGAGCTTAAAGTTGCAAGTGACGCTATTGTCAATATTGATGTTCGTAGAATCCAACAAGTTTTATACAACTTCATCAATAATTCTCTTAATTATAATGAGAAGAAAAACCAAATTATTATATTGGGTTGTGAAAAATATAATGGTAAAAACAGAGTTTATGTTTATGACAATGGTGATGGAATAGATGAAAAAGATATAAATAATATATGGGATAGATATTATAAGGTTGATAAAGAACACAAACGTCAACACATTGGTTCTGGTATTGGCCTAGCTTTATCAAAGCAATTATTAATAGCGCATAATATAGATTATGGTGTTGAGTCCAAAAAAGGCGAATATTGTAAATTTTATTTTGATCTTTAATAAATGATTAAAAACTAGTTGTTAAAATATTAATAAAATATACATAATAGTTTTTAGTATAATGATTATATAGAGGGATAATTATATGAAAATTGTACTAAAAGAATTAACGAAAAGATTCGTAGATCGTAATAATTCAAAAAAATATGTAATCGCCGTTAATAATTTCAATGTTGAAATCCCTGATGGAAAACTTGTTGCTTTGCTTGGACCTTCTGGCTGTGGCAAATCAACATGTCTAAATTTAATTAGTGGTTTAGAAGCTCCAACCGAAGGAAAAGTTTTTTTTGGTGAAGAAGATGTAACTGATTATCCACCTGAAAAAAGAGGCATAGGAATGGTATTTCAAAATTATGCTTTATACCCACATTTAACTATTAAACAAAATATAATGTTTCCTTTAGAAAACTTTAAAGGAGATAAAAAACTCAGTAAAGAAATAATGCTTGAAAAAGTGGTAGAAGCAGCAAAACTTGTTCAACTAGAAGATTTATTGGATAGAAAACCATCAGAACTATCTGGTGGTCAGCAGCAAAGAGTCGCAATTGCTAGAGCTCTTGTAAAAAAACCTGGTGTATTATTGCTTGATGAACCTTTGTCAAATTTGGATGCTAGATTGAGACTTCAAACAAGAGAAGAAATTAGAAGAATACAAAAAGAAACAAATATTACCACAATATTTGTTACACATGATCAAGATGAAGCAATGTCTATCTCTGATTTGATTATTGTGATGAAGGAGGGAATTATACAACAAGTAGGTATTCCCCAAGACGTATATGATAATCCTGTCAATCTATTTGTAGCAAAATTTTTAGGAACACCTGCAATTAATGTTTTCGATGGAACGATAAAGGATCATCAACTATATATCGGTGGTGAAAAAATAATGAATGTTAGAAAAGATTGTTTAGATCAAGATGTATATGTTGGTATTAGGCCAGAAGCATTTATTATTGATGAAAATGGGCCATTTACTTGCGAGTTTGATAGAGTTGAATCTCAAGGAAGAGATACTACGGTTTTATGCCATCATAAGAGTTTGATTTCTTCGAATACTATTAGGGCCATTGTATCAAGCGATTGTGTCGATAAATTAAGTAATGGATTAATTAGATTTACTTTAAAAGAAAATAGAACTTATTTATTTTCGAAAACTGATGAAAAGGCTATCTAATGTTCAAATCTAATAACAAGAAAGCATGGTTATATTTGTTGCCTGCAATAATACTTATTGGAATTTTTTTAGTTTTTCCATTGTTTGATGTATTAATGTATTCATTTGAAGAAGGCTATAATTTTGCTTCAAAAAGTTATTTTGGCATTGGTTTATATAATTACTCGTATGTATTACATGATCCGTATTTTTTGCAAGCAATTAAAAATACTTTTGTACTAGTATTTATAACAGTTCCTATTTCAACTGGATTAGCATTATTGATATCATTAGGTCTAAATTCAATTAAAAAATTTAAAGAATTATTTCAAACGATTTTCTTTTTGCCTTATGTTACTAATACTTTAGCTGTTGGACTAGTTTTTATGATTCTATTCAAAAAAACATCGTACTCTGATGGTTTAATTAATTTGTTGTTAAGCGTTGTGGGCATTAGTCCTATTGATTTTATTGAAGGTCCATATTGGGCTAAGATGTTTGTTTTGTGTTTTTATACTATTTGGATTGTTTTACCTTTCAAAATATTAATTCTTACAAACGCTTTGGCTTCTGTAAATAAAAACTATTATGATGCAGCAAAAATAGATGGAACATCAAAAACAAGAATATTCTTTAAGATAACATTGCCAATGATTTCTCCGATGATATTTTATTTAATCATTACAGGTTTTATTGGCGCTTTTAAGGCATATTCTGATGTTGTTGCATTATTTGGAATTGATTTAAATGCAGCTGGAATGAATACTATCGTTGGATATGTATATGATATGTTGTATGGAACATCTGGTGGATATCCTTCATTTGCATCTGCTGCTGCACTTATATTGTTTGCAATTGTACTAACAATAACGGTTATTAATTTGCTTTATTCTAAAAAGAAAGTAATTCATAGTTGAAATGAAAAACAAATTTTTGAATGTTGTGAAATATGTGCTATTGAGTATTTGGGCAATTATTGTATTGTTCCCATTTTATTGGATGATTTTAACTTCCTTAAAATCATATGGAGCATACAATAGTGAATACATTCCTAAATTCTTTACCCTATCGCCAACATTAGAAAACTATTTTAATGCTTTTACTTCAGTTTCATTAGGCAAGTATTTGTTAAATACTGTCATATTTACTATTTTGACTACAACAATAATGTTGGTAGTAACAATTCTTGCAGCATTTGCTTTTTCAAGATTAGAATTCAAAGGAAAAAATGTTTTGTTTACTTTGTTACTATCTTTGATGATGATTCCAAACGAATTAGTTATTATTACAAACTTTGTTACTATTACTGATTTAAATTTAAGAAATACATTTTTAGGTTTAATACTTCCTTCTATAACAAGTGTTTTCTATATATATTTGTTAAAGGAAAATTTTGAAGCAATCCCTGATGAATTATATAAAGCTGCAAAGGTTGATGGTGCAAGTGATTTTAAATATTTAATTAAAATTATGGTGCCTATATGTAAACCGACAATAATTACAGTTATTATTTTAAAAGTTATTGAATGTTGGAATTCATATGTGTGGCCAAGATTAATTACTGACGATGAAAATTATTTTTTGGTTTCAAATGCAATTCAAACAATAAGAGAGTCCGGGTTTGGAAGAGAAAATATTCCAGCAATGATGGCTGCTGTTGTTGTGATTTCCGTTCCTTTAATTATACTTTTCTTGATCTTCCACAAAAAAATAATGGAAGGTGTATCTAGAGGAGGTATCAAAGGTTAATGAAAAAAATATTAAGTATCTTTTCTATAATTGTGATTGTTTTTTCTTTATGTGGGTGTCATGGGAAGAAAGAAGATAGTTTAATTTTTACTGTCCCAAGTGATTTTGATATGGATAAAACATATGAAATTACTTTTTGGGCTAAAAATGATAATAATATCAATCAAATCAATGTATATAAAAGAGCTATTGAAGATTTTGAAAAGTTATATCCAAATATAAAAGTATCAATGAAACTATATACAGATTACACAGTTATATATAATGATGTAATCACAAATATTGCGACTGATACTACACCAAATGTATGTATTACATACCCAGACCATATTGCTACATATTTAACTGGTGCAAATACGATGGTAAATTTAGAAGAATTGATGTCAAATGAAAAGTATGGTTTTGGTGGTAGCGATTTAAAATATGATGGTCCTACAAGAAAAGATATAATACCTGAGTTTTTAAATGAATGTATAGTGAATGAAAAATACTATGCTCTTCCATATATGAGATCTACTGAGGCATTATACATTAATAAAACAATGTTGAATAAATTAGGATATGATGTACCAGATGTTTTAACTTGGGATTTTGTTTTTGAAGTTTCAAAAAAAGCTATAGCAAAGGATAATGATGGAAACTTTGTTATAAATGGTCAAAAAACATTTATTCCGTTTATCTATAAATCAACGGATAACATGATGATATCTATGTTGAAACAAAAGAATATCCCATATTCTGATGAAAGCGGAAAAGTGCTTATGTTTAATGAAGATACAAAAGATATTTTGCTTACAATTGGAGAATATTCTACATTAAAAGCTTTTTCAACATTTAAGATTTCATCATATCCAGCAAATTTTTTAAATGCAGGTCAATGTATTTTTGCTGTTGATTCGACAGCTGGCTCAACATGGATGGGGTCAAATGCACCTTTAATTGATATTCCTGAAGAAGAGCTAGTTGATTTTGAAACTGTAATTAGACCAATTCCACAATATGATACAAATAATATCAAGATGATTTCACAAGGGCCTTCAATCTGCGTTTTTAACAAAGATGATAGCCAAGAAGTGTTGGCATCATGGATATTTGCTCAATATTTATTGACTGATTCCGTACAATGTGCATACTCCAAAACGGAAGGATATGTTCCTGTTACTAGCAAGGCACAGAATTCAAAAGAATATGTAGAGTATTTAAATAATGCAGGAATAGACAATAATGAACATTATGATATTAAGATTGCTGCAACAAAATTATTGTTAGAAAATACAGATAACACTTTTGTAACACCTGTTTTTAATGGCTCTGCTTCATTAAGAAATGCCGCTGGTCAATTGGTTGAAGAGACATGTAAAGGCGCAAGAAGAGGAAAAAATATTGATAGTAAGTTTGTAGACGAATTATATGAAAATATTAATTCACTAAATCGTTTAGACCAAATAAACAGTATATCTGGTCAAAAAGATTTGGGGCCACTTCCAATTCAATCAAAAGTATTTCTTATCAGTTTAGTCGGTATTTGGATGCTCATAGGAATTCGTTTCTTTATGTTAAAGAAAAAAGGCAATAAATAGAAACTATTTTTGATTATGCTATAATTTCAAATGTATGAAAAAAGCTTTGAAGTGTGCATTAGATTTAGAACAAATAAATTATAAAAATACTCTAGATTTTATTGACGGTTATGAAATTCATTTACAAGGCAATGAAAATGATGATTTTTCATTAATAGATAAAATGGCAAAACCAGTTTATTCAATTCATTATCCATTAGACAGATGTGACATTATTGATATCGCTAAAGAGTTTAAAAGTGATTATGCGCAAAAAGTATTTGAAGTATGTAAAAAATTAAATGTTGGATTAGTTTTACACGCTGAATCTAAATACTATGAAGTAATGGCTTCTAAAGATGTTGATGCATTTTGTGATTTTATAAAAGAGAGTGGAATAGTTGTGTATATTGAAAATTGTTATCGCAACATTGGTGCGATAGAAGCCATTCAAATAAGAAGATATATTAGAGCAAGAATTGGACTTGAAAGAGTATATTCACTTTTGGACACATGTCATTTGATGATGTCAGAAATGTCTTTTAAATATGATGAATTATCTTTTTCTGAAGCTATTGATAAATTTAAATCTAGCCATTTCATTATTCACTTAAATGATTGCATAGGTTCAGGTGAAAAAGAAACAGGTGGAATTCACGGAACTAATTTTTGCAACAATTTATATCTTTTAAATAATGTTTTGTGGAAGTTGTACAACCTTGAATCTGAAGGATATGAGGCAAAATTAGTACTAGAAAACGATGAGACCGATTATGTTCATAATCCAAATGCAGTTGAATTGGCTCACAATATAGATAAATTTTGGTCAACTTATTAATCATTTGTATTTAACGCTTTGTTTTTTTATATAATATAGTTGTTCAATGGAGGGTAAAAAAATGAAAAAACTATTAACAATTTTATTAGGTGTATTGATGTTGTTTTCTTTAGTTGGTTGTGGAAAAAAGGAAGAAAATAATAATTCTTCTAACACAAACGCTAACAATCAAGAACAATTGATTCCAGAACCACCAACAGCTGCAAACACATATGCTGATTTCGTTGCTGCAGCAAATGATACAGAACTTGAACTATTAATGTCTGTCCAAGCTCATGAATCTTGGTGGGATGGCAAAGTTACTGTTTATGCTCAAGATGATAATGGAGGATATTTGGTTTATGAAATGTTAGCTGATGAAGCAACTGCTAACGCATTGACTCCTGGTACACTAATTAGAGTAAAAGGATATAAGAGCGAGTGGTCTGGCGAAATTGAACTTGTTGATGCAACATGTGAAATTATCGTTGGTGCATATGATGGCAAAGTTTATGATGCAGAAGACTTAACTTCATTAATTGGAAACAATGATGAATTGGCTAAACATATGAATGCAAAAGCAGCATTTAAGAATTTAACAGTTGTAAGTTACGATGCTATGACTAGTGATTCTGATGGATATTTAAATGTAACTGATGCAAACGGTACAGCAATTACATTTGTGGTAAGAAGATATTTAACACCAGAAGGATCAGATGTTGCTAACGCTGTTGCAGCTTTAGCAGCTGGAGATGTAATTGATTTAACATCATTCTTGTACTGGTATGAAGGTCCTCAAGCTCGTATCATCGAAGTTGTAAAACACTAGTTTCATTAGACAATGCAGTAATTTGGGAACCCTTTCAATAAAGGGTTCCTTTTAATTTGCCATACAAAAAAAGTTTGAATAATTTGTGAAATTTTGTACAAAAGGTTATGTAAAAAAGATATAATAATAAAGTAGTCATATAAACATAGGAGGAAAAATATTATGGCAGTAAAAGTTGCAATTAACGGTTTTGGCCGTATTGGACGTTTAGCATTTAGACAAATGTTTGGTGCTGAAGGTTACGAAGTAGTAGCAATTAATGATTTAACATCACCAAAGATGTTAGCTACATTATTAAAGTATGATTCTGCTCAAGGTGGATATTGTGGAAAGTTTGGTGAAAACAAACACACAGTTGATTTCAAAGAAGCAGTATATGAAGAAGATGGTAAGACAGTAAAAGTTCCTGGTTCAATCATTGTTGATGGCAAGGAAATCACAATTTATGCTATGCCAAAACCAGAAGATTTGCCTTGGGGCAAATTAGGTGTTGATGTAGTTCTAGAATGTACTGGATTCTTCGCATCAAAAGCAAAAGCTGAAGCTCACATCACAGCTGGTGCAAAGAAGGTTGTTATTTCTGCTCCTGCAGGAAATGATCTTCCAACTATCGTTTACAATGTAAACCACAACACATTAACAAAAGATGACAAGATTATCTCTGCTGCATCTTGTACAACAAACTGTTTAGCACCTATGACAAAGGCTCTAAACGATTATGCTCCAATTCAATCAGGTATCATGACAACTGTTCACGCTTATACAGGTGATCAAATGATTCTTGATGGACCTCAAAGAAAAGGCGATGTACAAAGAGCTAGAGCTGGTGCAATGAATATTGTTCCAAACTCAACAGGTGCTGCTAAAGCTATTGGTTTAGTTATTCCTGAATTAAATGGTAAATTAATCGGCGCTGCACAAAGAGTTCCTACTTGCACAGGCTCAACAACAATTCTTCATGCAGTAGTTAAGAAAGACAATGTTACAGTTGAAGAAATCAATGCTGCAATGAAAGCTCAAGCTAATGAATCATTTGGATATACAGAAGAAAAACTAGTATCTTCTGATATTATTGGAATGAAATTTGGTTCATTATTTGATGCTAATCAAACAATGGTAGCTAAGATTGCTGATGGTTTATTTGAAGTACAAGTAGTTGCTTGGTATGATAATGAAAATTCTTATACATCTCAAATGGTAAGAACAATCAAGTATTTAGCTGGTTTGAACTAATTAATTAGTATTAAACAATATCTGTTAAAGGCATGTATCAAATGTAGTGTCCCCATAAAGTTGGACACAAATATTTAAGCTAATGATAGCTGATTTAAGGACTCAAGTCTATAAGCTAATGGACTTAGTCCTTTTCTTTTAATGTTGATTCTTTCGTTATTGTAATAAGTAATATATTCTTTCATAGCAGTTAATAATTCTTCTTTAGTGTTGTAAGTGTATCCG